>JAUZRQ010000014.1 GCA_030950365.1 Candidatus Zhuqueibacterota bacterium
AAAGCAGCCATTGAATGGGGGTGGTGGGGTGGTTTATCTGCAGCCGGATATGCAGCCATTTATTTTCTGGGGAATATTCCCGTCAAAATCGATGCTTTCTTTACCGTCCTGGCGCTGCTCGCCGGAGTGTATTTTATCTCGATCCGCCGCCTTGCAAAGCCGGTTCCGACGGATCGCCCGGACTCGTTCTGGCGAGCCCTCAATCAAAACAAATCACCTTTGTTTTTCATCCTACTCTTTGCCGTTCTTTTTCGGCTCTGGCTGTTCTGGAGCCATCCCGCCACAACCGATGACCCATTCCGCTACATCTGGGACGGCCGGCTCATGAATCAGGGCATCAACCCTTTTGCGTTTCAGCCGGACTCCGAGTTGTCAGTCCCGTGGCGGGATGACTACATTTATCCCCTGATCAACCACAAATCGGTGGTTTCGATTTATCCTCCACTTTTGCAGTACGGATTCCTGCTGAGCTACTGGATTGCACCGAATATTTACGCCTTTAAAATCCTGCCGTTGTCGTTCGATCTTGGTAGCCTGTTGCTGTTGTTGTGGCTGCTGCATCATTACCGACGGCCTTTAACCTATATCCTCATTTACGCCTGGAATCCGCTCATCATTTTGGAATTTGCCGGTAGCGCCCATGTGGATATCATCGGCGTGTTTTTCCTGCTCCTGTTTCTGGTTTTGATGATCTCCCACCGGTGGCCGTGGGCCGCGTTAGCGCTGGCGGCCTCAATCCTGACCAAATTGATTCCCATCTTGCTGCTGCCGTTCGTCTGGCGGCGGCTGCCCCGGAGGCAGGCACTGATTTTCACCGCAATTCTGGGCGGTGTGCTGCTTGTATTCTATCTCCCCTTTCTCGAGGCCGGCGGGAACCTCTTCCACGCCCTGAAAATCTTTGCCAGCAAATGGCATTTCAATGCTTCGCTGTTTGATCTGGCCTTCCACAGCCTGAAAGCCATGATACCGGATGCCATGTTGCAGTGGTATACTGAGCTTCGGCATCTGCCCACTGGCCCGGATGCCTGGCCGAGCTACCGTGTCGATCTGGCACTGTTGCTGGCCAAACTGCTTTTCGCAGCCGTATTTTTGGCCATTTACGCCGGACTCATGGTGTATGCCGACCGGTTTTCGGATGCAACCAATGGCGTTCTGCCACGGATCTGGTTTGCGGTATTCGCTGCACTCCTGATGCTGGCAACCACCGTACATCCCTGGTATCTGGCCTGGATCATACCATTTGTGGCGCTGTATCCCATGCCGGCTTTCCTTTATCTGAGCGTGGCGATTTTGCTAAGCTACCATGTACTGCACGATTACTCTTTGCAGGGGATATGGAAAGAACACCTGCTGATCAAGCTGATCATTTACGTGCCCTTTTATGCGCTGCTTTGTGTGGAATGGCGACGGTGGGTGAAAAGCGGAGGTCGAAGCAAAAAAGGGAAAATCCCCCTGACACCGATGCCGGAAGCGCCGATCAATCTCCGATAAGGCCGCGGGCGATGAGAAAAGGAAGGATGATATAGAGGAAAGTGTCCCGGATGAGATAAAACACGATCACCGCCGCGATCACTTTCCAGCCTGCCTCTTTTAACACCGCTTTGAAGCCTTTTTCCTGTAACAAGGCCCGCCATTGTCGGATTTTGGCTGGCACCAGAAAATGGCTCAATTTCATGCCTGCTCTCACGCTTGAGTTTCTATGGATCGCAATGGTTCCGGCTCGCCTGGGCTGTGAGCCGGGATGATTTTTTCAAAAAAGGTAAAATTGCAACGACTGGCGAAGGCATCGAGCCTGAGGTTACCAGAACGTAACTATTTGGCTAAAAGCTCACTTTTGGCAAGCCGCCTTCGCTGGCGTGCTAATCCGTCGTCCACTACTCTGCAGACGGGCACAAATCCTGAATCACGCAGTCGCCGCATTTGGGTTTGCGCGCCTGGCACACATAACGGCCGTGCCAGATCAGCAGATGCCCGAACAGGGTCCACTGCTCTTGCGGCACCAGTCGCATCAAATCCTGTTCGATTTTATCCGGATTGCTATTGTCACTTAGCCCCAGACGCGAAGCCAGCCGCTTGACATGTGTATCGACCACGATGCCTTCATTTTTACAATAGGCATTTCCCAGGACCACGTTGGCGGTTTTGCGGCCCACGCCGGGCAACTTCACCAGCGCTTCCATAGTATCGGGCACTTTGCCGCCATGTTCTGTCACCAACATCTGGCCCAGTGCTTTGAGTGAACGCGCTTTGTTGCGGAAAAAGCCAGTCGGCCGGATATCCTCCTCCAGCTCGGCCAGCTCCACTCTGGCATAATCTTCTGCGGAACGGTATTTCTGAAACAGCTCCACCGTCACCTGGTTCACCCGCTCATCGGTACACTGCGCCGAAAGGATGGTGGCCACCAGCAATTCAAGCGGATCGCTGAAGTTCAGCGCGCATTTGGCCTCCGGATACACCTGCCTGAGCCGCTCGATGATTTTCTGCACGCGCGCTTTTTTCTCCTCGAGCGTCTCTTTCGATCTATCTACCATATTTTGATATCTCCAAAAACGGTTGATGCCACGATGATCAGCCGCGTGGTGGCGCTATCAAAATCCGCCGATTTCAGAGTGCGCTGTATAAACAGCCCGCTGCCGCGTTCCGGGCCCACTTCCGCTTCACCCGCAGACACGCTGGCGCGCACCAGATACGGCACGCGCTCCGGCAACTGCAGCCGGATGTCCCCGAATACCACGCTCAAAAACAGGGTCCGCTGCCCGGGACTCAGAGTCATGTCCCGGCAATCGAGATCGATATCCCCGAACGTCACCGAATATTTCGCGCCGACGAAATTTTGCGACTGGATTTTGCGGCGAATCTCGCCCAGAATCCGCTGCTCGTCAATGTGCTCTTCGCTTTCGACCTGCGCCACACGGGCCCTCGGCGGCCCGGCCACAACCCCCTCTTCCTGCACCGGCTTTTCTTTTGGGAAAAAAATCATCTTCAGGCCGATTAAAATCAGGATCAGCGGCCAGAATGTCTGCACGAAATCCTCAAAATCCATTACCCCCATCTGATCAAGCAAAAGCAGCACGCCCAGAACGATCAAAATGATGCCGAGGGTCGAAGGTCTGCCTCGAGTGTCATGGCGCCGTGCCATTCATCATCTCCGCTTCGGTTCAACGGTGAACAGCCGATTCGCGTTCTTCTTTCATCGTACGCAAGAATGGCCCTTTTTCTTCACAAAAATTTGTTCGACTTCGTCAGCGGAGTGAGCATTGAGCACATCCTCCGCAGTGAGCCAGCCTTTGCGAGCAATGCCCACGCCGAGGAACGTATCCATGAGGCCGGCGGTGCTGTGCGCGTCCGGATTGACGCTGAGCATGATGCCCCGTTCTTTGGCCTCGCGCACGTAGCGCCAGTCCAAATCAAACCGGTGCGGATTGGCATTGATTTCGATAATCACCTCGTATTCCCGCGCCGCCGCAAACAGTTCCGCATAATTCAGCGGATAGCCCTCCCGGCTCAACAGCAATCGTCCGGTGGGATGGCCGAGGATGGTCACATGCGGATTGGCCATGGCCCTGACAATGCGCTCGGTGGCCTCTTTCTCGGACATCTTCAACTTCTGATGCACAGAAATGATCACGAAATCCAGCTCGGCCAGAACGTCATCGGGATAATCGAGAGAGCCATCGGAAAGGATGTCGCACTCGGTGCCGTGAAAGATGCGGAAATCGGGATACTTTGCATTCAACTCATCGATGCGGCGGCGCTGCTCCCGCAGCCGCTCCACCGACAGGCCATTGGCGTAATACACCGATTGACTGTGGTCCGAAATGCCCAGGTACTGCATGCCCAGATGGCGGCACGCTTCGACCATTTCTTCGAGACTGTTGGCGCCGTCGCTGTCGGTGGTGTGGGCATGAATGATTCCGCGAATATCCGATTTCTCCACCAGCCCGGGCAACCGGTGGTTCAACGCTGCCTCGATTTCGCCCATATCCTCGCGCAGCTCCGGCGGGATGTAGTCCATGCCAAGCACCGCGAAAATCTCCTCTTCGTTTGCACACGCTATCAACGATTCATCTTCGCGGAACAGGCCATACTCGTTCATTTTAATGCCCAGCTTTTTGGCATGCGACCGCATGGCCGTGTTGTGCTCGCGCGAGCCGGTGAAATGATGCAAAGCATACGGAAACTGCATGTCGGACACGATTCGCAAATCGGCCTGGATACCTTCCTCGGTGATGATGCTGCTCTTGGTGCTTCCCCTGGCCACCACCGATTTCACCCCATCCAGGCCGGTGAAATGGTCCATAATCGCGTCACGGTCTTTGTCCTCGGCGCTGGCCACGATATCGATGTCCTTCACCGTTTCCTTGCAGCGGCGCAGGCTGCCCGCGAGCTGCGCCCGAATCACCGCCGGATGACCGGATACGGCTTCATAAAGCCGTTCGCCCACCGCAAGTGCCACATGATAATGATGCCGATCGCTGTACTGTTTAATGAACTGGATGCCTTCGAGAATTTTCTCTTCCGTCCTTGCGCCGAAGCCTTCCAACGAGGCCAGTTGGTGCTGCCGGCAGGCCACTTCCAGCTCCTCAATGGACTGGATGCCGAGCTCCTCATACAGCTTCTTGATTTTCCGCGGCCCCAGCCCGGGAATGCGCAGCAGCTCCAGCAGGCTATCCGGAAACTCCGCGCGCAAGTTCTCGTAATACTCAAGCCGGCCAGTGGTCACCAGCTCGGTGATTTTCTCCGCCAGCGCCGAGCCAATGCCTTTGATGTTGCGGATTTCACCGGACTGCACCAGCTCCAGCAGGTCCGCGCTTAGCCCCTTAATGATACGCGCGGCATTGTGGTAGGCGCGGGTCTTAAACGGATTCTCGCCTTTGAGCTCCAGCAACACGCCGATCTCTTCGAGAATCGCCACGACATCTTCTTTTTTGATGGCGCTCATGGCCGATGGACCTGTGCGTAAGTATTACAATTCAGCATCCAACCCTTGCCCTGTCATTCCGGCTGTCGACGGTGCCAGACAGGGCGCCGAACCAATAGCCCGATAACATTCCGTAACAGATACTATGAGCTGTTTGCTCTATTCAAGATAAAACGCTGTGGGAATCCTGAGTTTGCCTTCGATTTTGTTGAGAAACTCATCCCGGTCCAGTGCAAACAGGGGACTGATCTCCAGACGCATGCCATCCACGTTTTCGGGCAGGGGGAAATCCGCCGCCCGCAACCACGAGGCGAACAGCCGGGTCATATCGCGCCGGGCCGTGGCCGGAGAGTCATCACCATCGGCGTTTTTCACCGGACTGAACTCCTCGGCGCGATCCACTTCCAGCACCACCGCCCGCTCGGCATAATTCAGTGCATCGAAAATGAACCGTTCAAATTTGTAGCCATTCGGCCGGGCCGGTTGGATTGTTTGCCCCTGCGCATCGATGTACGGCACTTTTTTATGAGCGATGTGCCACGGCAGGTTGATATCATTGCCGCAAATCTTTTCGATGAAATTCCGGCTCAACACATGAATGGCGATGCTGCCGGCATTGTAGAGCAGGTTGCCGTGCTCATCGCGCGCCAGCTTGTCGTCGTCGGACATATCGCTGTATTCAATCACCCCCAGCTTGCCGTTGATGCGGCCAACCACGCCGACTTTCTCGAACGGATCGCGCTTGGACACCACTTTGGCGGACATGTCGGCCTGCTGATGAATGTGATAGCCTAAAAACACCGGATCGCAAATTTTCACCAGCACATTGTCCACCTGAAAATAAAACAGATACTCGATGCCGCGGTTCCGCATGTCTTCCAGGGCGCCGCTGTTTTTCAGGGCGGCAAAAATTCCACCGTGGCCGTCGGGACTCATGAACACGTGGTCCGGCCGGTCCATGATCAGTTTGCCCTGTTCATTCAGCGCCGGCATCATACCCTGGACGAAGAAAAACACATCCTCTTTCGGCAGGCTAAAGTAGTGATGATCCTCAAAGAAATTCACGGTAGCGGCATGGTTGCTTTCACTGGTCATGATGTACCACGGCACACGGGTTTCGTACCGCCGCCGGATGGCCAGCAATTTTTCAGCATGCAGCTGAAACAGCGACTTCTGGCTCACCGGACCGATGGGGAAGATGCCCTTGGGGCCGTCGAATCCCAGGCGCGTCCCCTGGCCGCCGGCCACCAGAATCGCGCCGATTTTGCCCTCGCGCAGGATCTGCTCGCCCACGGCGGCCATTTCCTGCGCTTCCTGTTTCTGGGCCTCGGCGCGCGGCAGCGGAATGGGCTGCACCGGCTCAAAGGTCAGGTCTGCCGCCTTTTTGTTGGCCGCAATGGTTTGATACAGCTCATGCAACAAGTCAAAATCGATCTGCTGAATTTGCTGCAGCAACGCATCTTTTTGCTGCTCCGAAAGGCGATCCCAGTAAGCGAAGATATGCTCCTGCTCCCTTTCTCGGGCGCTTGCCAGAAGCTCGTCGTAAGGGGTGCGTGCGTCCTTCATGGGTGAGGTCCTCTCTCGATACGCGTTTGCCGTAAACCGATTCGATCGATGTTTTATTAAAATCAAATGTAAATATAACGGCTTCTGAACGTTTTACCAAGAAAAAAGGTAATAATTCGGCCGGTCACCAGAAATACATGAACCGCTCAACATAAACCACGCAGAGATTCTGGCAAAATCTGCTGACGGCAAAATGGGAAACATCGAACGGTGGGGAAAAACAGGCGGTAGGAATTTGTAACTATTCAGCATAAATCGGGCACTGCCATCTTGAATAGGAAAGAAACGCCTTGCCAATGAATTTGGATGTCGACTCTAAAAAACCATAGATTGGCACTGATTTTCGGGGAGCCGCGGATGCACACGGATTGACGCGGATGGCCTCCCTAAAACCTTGAAAAGATGAATTCGCTATTTCAAAATCCTCAAAATTAGACCTCAGCGACCTCAGCGCCACTGCGAGAGATTCGCTTTTCTTCCTAATGAGTCTTTCACCATTCGCTGAATAGTTACAAGAATTTTGCGCAAACAGAATGCTATGATCCACGCCAAAACCATACAAACGAAAAATAGGCGGCGCAATTTTGAAAAACCCGCCCTGAATTTGCGGCATTATTGTGGTGAGAGATGCCGGAATTGCTGCAGAGCGAGAGGCTGGCTTCAAGTCACCGCTCGGCCAGGAGCGAACCGCCGTTCGTGTCTTCCGTCCGGCTTTCGCGCTGTACCGGCTGCCTGTACTCGGCGCGGGTCACAGTGGTTTTTTGCTGCAGGCTCTGCTCAATAAGCTGCTTGACAAAGGCAAACTGCTGCTGCACTTCCGGCGCTTCTTTCAAAATGGCCAGGTACTGTCTGGCACCGTAATACTCGCGGAACAATTTCAGCCGTTTGCGCAGGCCCTTCAGCCGAAATCGCACAATGTCAAACCGGTTTTGATCGACATAGGTGAGACGGGGCATGGCCTTAAGATGTTCGAGACAGTATCGCAGGTCATCGGAAAACCGGGCAATCAGTTGCGATGATTCCTTTTCCGCGTTGGCCTTTCGTTCGCGAAACGTCTGCGAGGCCTGATAGATGAGCAGCAAACTTTTCTGAATTTCCTGTTCCGCCAGCATGAACTGGTTGGTGCGAATCCGCAATTCGGCATGTTGCAGTAAACTTCGGATGGCCTGAATGTCTTCCGGGACGTAATGAGCAGCTCCGGATTGTTCCAGATCGGCAAATTGGGCTCTGGCTTTGGCCAGCTCCTCTTGCGGTGAATGCGCGCACGCTCCCCCCAAAACAACGAACAGCAAAACGACAGCCAATCCCCGCCACGATAGTAGGGTTCTGGGCATCACCATTGCTCGGCTTCCTTTGCGTTAAATCCCACACCTGCGCCCGACACGAGGGCAGCCACAAATTAAACCTTGTCAAACAACAGCAACGAGAAACCTGGAGCGCGCGATGTTGGCTCTGAGGCAATAAGCGTAGAGTTGTGATCCGCAGAGTGTGGTGCGAGATGTCGATTAAAAGCAGATAACAAGGTAGGTTGAAACGTGTATAAATATAAATACAGGGGCGAGTTTATGCAAATGATTTTTTACAAATTTTTAAATTTTTTTTTTGGGGGGGTAAGAAATAGCGCTGCGCCCCGGCACTGGCTGGCACCGCGAACACAGACTTTATGGTCAGTGGCGATCTTTAGCAGGCTATGGCAATGTTCTTCGATACATTGATAAAGTATACTCGAACAGCTCTCTTCCGAAATGAATGGGAGTCTATAAGATTACGATTTGAAAATCGGTTCCAGATACCGCACCGGGCAGGGGTTACCGCCATCCTGATAATCGCAATCGCCCCAGTAGAAACAGCGTACCGAGCAGATTGGCGCTTTGTCCAGCAGCTTAATTTCGGGATACGCCTTCTTTTCTTCCTGCAGTTTCTTCTGCATTTTGCGTTTCTGCCACAGGCTGCGGAACATTGATTTGCCGAGCATCTTCACCGTCACCAGTTTGGCCAGGTCCTGCGAGGCTTTGGATTTCGGATCGTGCAGAATGAACGGCTTGAGATCCCGCACCGCCTCGCGCACGCTCTGGTCATAAGTGATGTAGCCGAGATAATCCACCTCGATGGCCAGGAGTTCCGCTGCGGCCGCCTGAATCGCCACGCCCTCTTTGACATCGTCGCTCTTGGTGACCATGTTCAAAATGAGCTGCGGTTTGAACGATTCCAACACCTGCTCGAAGAAATCGCCAGTGCGTTCGTCGTGCTCGCGCACTTTTTCCAACACCTGGTGCATGGACAATTGCATGCGGCCGGGCCGGGCGACTTCATCGCGCTCCAGCAGTTCGATCACAAATGGATCGCCGTGGAAAGCCCGTTTGAGCTTGCGCATCAAGCAGATTTTGATGAAATTGAATGACTCCTGCAGGGCCATCGGTTCGGGGTTGGTAACCACAATCCCCTCATCCGCCGAAAGAAAAAAATCGATGACGTTGTAGGAGGAGCCTGCCCCAAGGTCGAGTAGCAAGAACTCGGCATTCACCGTGCGCAACTGCCGGATGAATCGCAACTTCTGAGTGTATTTCGGATTGGCCAGCCCGAGCGTGCCGCAAGCGCCGCTGATCAATCGCAAATTTTCCACCGGCGTTTCCAGCGCGATCTCGTTCAGACTCTCCCGGTTGAGGGTATAGAAATCAAAAAATGTATGTTCCGGTTCCAGGATGCCCATCACCGTATGCAGATTGGCGCCGCCGAGATCGGCATCCACCATCACTACTTGATGCTGCTGGCTGGCCAGCGCCACACCGATGGAAGCCGTGAGTACGGTTTTGCCAACTCCCCCTTTGCCGCCGCCCACCGCAATGATACGGCTATCGTGATCAGTCAGCGCATAATCGTCGGAAAAAATGGTCTTCAGTTCATCAATCTGTTCAGCGTACACCCAATCGTGATCATCCTCATCCCAGACCAGGTCGGCCGGGGTGAACTTGCCTTTGCGCGCCAGTCCGCGCAGTTCGTGATGGGTAAACGGCCCAAACTGCTTATTGTCAACCTTGACAAATACCGCATTCATGATGCCATCCTTGAGTTGAGTTTATGGCTTGCCTCTGAATTCGGCTTATCTAATTCTCTCGCATTAGTAAAAATATACCCACACCGCCATGTTTTGCAGAGACCGTGAACCATGGCGTTGCTTCAAGTTTACCATCGTCGAGGTGAGAATCGGCAAATACGCACTGAATCAAGCATGGTCACTCACCGAAATAGGCATAAATACCATCGCGAATGGCTGCCGCGATTCGATTCTGGTTTTGCTCTTCCAATAGAAACAAAAGACTTTCGCGATGGGTCAGAAATTCGGTTTCCACCAGGCATGCCGGCATATTGGTCCAGCGCAACACGGCAAAATTCTCGGCTTTCACACCGCGGTTGCGGTGATCGGGGAAGGCCTGAGTCAGTTGGCGCTGGATGTGATCGGCCAGCGCCCGGCCTTGTGTGCTGTTCGGGAAATGATACGTCTCGATGCCCGAAGCATCCGGATTCTCCGCCGAGTTGCAATGGATACTGACGAACACTTCGGCGCCCACCGTATTGGCCATATCCGCGCGCTGGCGCAAATCGCCGTTCAAATCGTCCGCCAGATGGGCATCGCGGTCACGGGTGAGGACGACGTGATGGCCATCGCCGCGCAGCAACTGCGCCATCTTGAGCCCGATCTGCAGCGTGATGTCCTTCTCCAGAACCTTCTGACCAGGCTGCAACGGATGATCCACGGTGGCGCCGGAATATTTGCCCCCATGCCCCGGGTCCACCGCAATCACATACCGCCGCGACGGTCCGATTCTTCCACCTCCGAACAGCCGTCTCAACCACTCCCAGAAACCATTCATGAAGATGCCTCCTGTGTTGTCATTTCCCCTTCTCTGGCATACTTTTGCAGCAGGCCGTCGATGACCGCTGTGGAAACATTGCCGCCGGTAAGAATCATCGCGCACGTCCCTGCCGAGGGGATGCTGCCCTCAAGCCACGCAGCGAGGCCCACGGCAGCGGAACCTTCCACCACCCACTTATGCCGTGCCAGGAGCAAATGCATGGCCTGCGCGATGCTTGCTTCACTCACCAGCACCACCTCATCGACGTACCTCTGCGTCAATGCCAGAGTGGTTTCGTGCACAAACCGGCCAGCAAGGCCGTCGGCCAGGGATGGCTGCACGGGCGTTTCCACCACCCGCCCGGCCTGCAGTGCCGCATGCATGGCCGGCGACGCCTCCGATTGCACCCCAATCACCCGGACTCCGGGCAGCAACGTCTTGATCGCCAGGGCCACCCCCGAAATCAGCCCGCCGCCGCCAATCGGTACCACCACGGCTTGCACCTCCGGCAGCACTTCGGCAATCTCCAGCCCCACCGTTCCCTGTCCGGCAATCACCTCCGGCGCAGCGAAGGCATGCACAAACGGATAGCCCTTCTGGGCGGCAAATTGCAGGGCCAGGGCTTCGGCCTCATCATAATCCCGGCCACCTAATTGCACCTGAACCCCCATAGCCTGGAGCGCATTCAATTTGGCCGGAGACACACTTTTCGGCACAAAAATAATAACCCGGCGCCGCAACTTCTGGGCGGCAAAAGCCACGCCCAGCCCATGATTGCCGGCCGAGGCCGCTACCAGTGGTCTCTTATCCTGCGGTGACAGCGCCAGTACGGCATTCAGCGCACCACGGATTTTGAACGATCCCGTTTTTTGCCAGCATTCCATTTTAAAATGCAGCCCCGGCCAAAAGGCCGACGGCAGCAGCGGCGTCGCATGCACAAACGCGCGGATGCGGCGGTGCGCCTGCAGAATATCAGAAAAAGTCAACATGTCCTGAACCTTCGCTGCTATGCATTGAGAAGCTCCTCCGACGGATCCTTTTATCCCAAAATCCGTTTTGGTCATTATGGCTTTTGCCACCATCGTTCTATGGCTGCAGAAACACCGGAATTTCAAACCCAACCAGAATAGCTACCATCCAACGAACGAAACGTTATGAGAATTCCAAAATTACCATTGCATTTTTGATGAAAAAGAAATATATATTTTTTACATTGAAAACACAAACGGCGAAATTGCAACATTTTGAATTCGAACGGGGGCGTGTCGGCGCGCAAACAGATCAATCCAAATTCGATGCGGTAAAACAGGACAGGGGCTATGTTCAAACGAATCTTGATTATTTTTTGCATTGCGGCCGTTTCCCTTTCCCTGGGATGCCGGAAACAGGAAAACGATGAGTATGATACTTTTGACGAGTCGGCCGCGGTGGGGCAGGGCACGGATATCAGCGAGCCGATAAGCGAACCATCGGTTAGCAAAACGCCGAGTTACCGAAATCTGCCCTACAGCTTTGGCAAGCCTAAACCGGGCAATTTCGCCATCATAGCCGGCAAATTCAACAACCTGGAAAAAGCCATCGAACTGTCGCGCAAGCTGCGCCGCCAGCGCATCAATAACTACATCTATCAGGAATCCGAAAAATCCTATCTCGTGCTAATTGGCAATTTTGTCACCCGGGCTCAGACAGAAAAAAACCTCAAATACCTCAAACGCAAAGGCCTGGACCATCTCGAGATTTACGCCGCACAATAACTTGCAACCTGGACTCAATCATGCATGCGCCCACAACCGAAGTCGTCATCCAGATCAAACGCCTCGAGCACGGCTCCGATCTGCCTTTACCACAATACATGACGCCCGATGCCGCCGGTATGGATTTGCTCGCCGCGGTGGACGATGCCGTTACGCTGCAACCCGGCGAGTATCGCCTCATTCCCACCGGCATCGCCATTGCCCTGCCGCGCGGCTACGAAGCCCAGGTTCGGCCGCGCAGTGGCCTGGCTCTGAAGCATGGCATATCCGTACTGAATGCACCGGGAACCATCGACGCCGATTACCGGGGGGAAGTTGGTGTGATTTTGATCAATCATGGCAACGAGCCATTCGTCGTGCGTCGCGGGGATCGGATAGCGCAGCTGGTGATTGCCCCCTACAGCCGAGCGACCTGGGATCCGGTGGATCGTCTGCCGATGAGTGATCGTGGCGCGGGCGGTTTTGGTAGCACCGGCCATACGTCCGGATGAAAACAAAGAGGGCTGCCGCAAAAGTCGCATCTCGTGCATCCGTCACGCCAAGCAAAGTAGAAGTATGGCAGCCCATTTCCATACTTCAGCTCCGCTTTGCGTGACACGAGGCGGACTTTTGAGACAGCCCTTTATGCGAAGGTTTTAGCTTATTTGGACGGCAAAATTTTGTACATTCCCGTGCCACACTCTTTGCACTTGCCCTTCATGGCCGGCCGACCGTTCTTCATGGTGACTCGTTCCGCATTCACCATTTCGGTTTTCTTCTTGCACTTGACACAATATGCTGTTTCCGCCATCAGGTCCTCCCGAGATTAAAGTGAATAAAAAGTAACCATTGAAGCATGCTGAAATTAGGATTTTTTCACAAAAATGCAAGGGCATTTTTGCAAAACGTCTATTTTTCTCACTACACTCCTCATACCACCTTTAGGCTAAAATAAAAACAACACCAGCCCAATGCCAAATAAAAAACCACCAACGCTGGTCCCTTCGAAACCGCTTTTACCCTTCGGACCGGCCGAGGTGAGCTCAACATCGAAATTGACGGCCATGCGAGGCGATAGCGGATAGTGTAAGCCAAAGTCGATGAAAAAGCCGCTGGCCGTGGTTTTCTTTTCATCTCCTGAGACCAGCACTCCCGAAAACACACTGACACCACCGGTTTCGACGATATCAAAAAAGGCGAAGCCAAAACTGAAGTAGTTAGACATCGTCTCCCGATCAATACCCATGTAGCGCACGCCCACGTTGATCCAGCGCTGCCGCCAGTTCAAGTCGTAAGTCTGGCGCCGGTCTTGAAACGTCGTGCTCTTGCTGAACTGACGATACTTCACCACGAGATGATACGGCGCCTTCACCCGCAGGTTCACATGCCCGCCGTAAACAAATCCAGTGCGGCCCTTGTAGTAGTTGTCGAAATCATCATAGGAAATTCGGAAAAAACCACCGCTTGCCCCAATGGACAGTCGTCCCGGCGCCGGTGCCATCTCGAATTGACCGTAGGTCGCTGCCGGCGCCAGCAGCCCCACGAACAGCCCCATCAGCCAGAACTTCTGTGTGCGCACCGTTTCAACCCTCCGTTAGATTTGTCTGTCACCAATTGGCTGCACTGTTTCTTGAATTTTCCGTCCCGTGAGGTTCTGCATCTTCAAGCAATAACAGCTGACGCAGATTCAGCAATCTGCACAGTATTTTCAATGACGCCTTGCTGGCAACACTTACTCTGACATTCTCAGCGGCTTTGTTGAACGAACTGAAAAAGCCTATCCAATCTGCGTGGTAAATCAAAGACAATTCAGCACGGCAATGGACCCTCGATTCGTAAAATAAACATTGCGCTTCCTTTTCAAAAGGCTTTTCATCCCGATGCACCCGGCATCTTCTTCATGCCTTCATTTGTGCCGGGCGGGGCTGGCAACGCCGGTTCGATCTCATAATCGAGATGCGGATGCTGCTGACACCTTAATCACGCCGGCTGTGGGCTTATTCCACCGGTTCACCCAGTAACAGCCGATGCAGCTTTTCGACCCGCTCCACTTCGCCGAGGACGATGAGCTGATCGCCGCCTTCCACCATGGTGGACGATTGCGGATTGTAAATGAACTGGGGCCGGCCGTTAACCTGCTTGATGATGGCGATCACGATCAGGCCAGTGCGTTGTGGAATTTCCAGCTCGCGCAGGCTCTTTTTGTGAAACGCCGACTCTGGCGGCACTGTGACCTCCTCCAGCCGCAGGGCAATCTCCTGATCGCGGGTGACCACATCCAGGAAATTAACCACATTCGGCCGCAGCACCACGGCTGCCATGCGAATGCCCTCGGTCAGATTCGGCGAAACCACGTGCGTGGCGCCGGCCTTGTACATTTTGCCAGCGGTGTGTGGATCCACGGCGCGCGCAATCACCTTCAGGTCCGGATTGAGCGAACGCGCGGAAATGACCACAAACAGATTGGCCGTATCTTCCGACAGCGCCGTGATCAGCGCGGACGCCTGCTTGATATTGGCCTCTTCAAGCACCTCGTCCTTGGTGGCATCGCCGGACAGCACCAGCAGATTCGGATACTGCTCCGTCAGATAGTCGATGACTTCTTCATCTTCCTCAATCACCACCAGTTCTTTCTTTGCCTGTTGAAATTCATCGATGACGGTTTTGCCGGTTTCACCGGCGCCACACAGAATGGTATGTCCGCGCAGTTTCTGGATTTCTTTTTTCATCCGTTTTCTTCTGAAATTGGTTAACAATTCCTGCTTTACAAAAAGGCTGGTCACCGTGGCGGATAGCATGGCCAGGATGATCACCCCGAACAGAATCAACAGAATTGTGAACACCCGGCCCGGCACCCCCAGCGGACGCACCTCGCCAAAGCCAACCGTAGAAAAAGTGATAAATGTCATGTAAACGGCATCCAGCCAGGCATAGCCTTCGATGATAATATATCCGATAGTGCCTAACAGCAGCAACAAGATCAGGCCGATCCCCACCGTGATGAAATTTCTCAGAGTGATATTGCTCCTGCCATCCATTCGATTGCTTAGTTCCTTTTCGGGTCAGGTCTGCCTTATTTTCGTCGATTCTTCGAAGCGAACCGTTGTTGCCACAAAGCGCCGAAAACGACTCCGATCCCATCCGCCAGCCAGTCGAACGGGTCCATGGTTCGTCCGGGCACGAACGCCTGGTGGATTTCGTCCGAAAGCCCATAAAGTACGCCAAAAATCACCGCCCACAGCAATGGGTGATGTTGCATCGGCCCCGGATGCAGGGATGTGGCGCGCATCAAAAAATAGCCCAGCGGTGCATACAGCACAAAATGGGCCATTTTATCGCTGTATGGAAACAGCTCCACATCTGGAGTGAGATCGGGCATTGATGAGAGTACGAAAATCATCGCGGCCCAGAACACTGCCGGCAGCCAGATGCGTAGCCCAGTCATGACATGCGGCCCCGTTTGCTTTCAATTCGTGAAAATACTACGGCCAGACGTTCAAGCACATCCCCAGCATTGAGGGCCAGTTCGCCGAGATCGTCGCGCGCCACATCACCGGCGCGGCTGTGGGCGAACATGCCCAAAATCAGGGCGCTTCGGGCGTCTCGGGTCTGGCCGGCAAGTCCGGCGATGGTGCCGGTGAGCACATCGCCCATGCCGGCGCTGGCCATGCCAGCGTTGCCCGCCGCGTTAACGAACACCTCGCCTTCCGCCGTGGCGGCCACCGATGGCGCACCTTTGAGCAACAAATGCAGGCCATACTTACCGGCAAATTCCCGCGCCACTTCGATGGGATCGTTCAAAATATCCTGCTTGGTTATACCGGTCAGCCGCGAAAACTCGCCGGGATGCGGTGTGAGAATGATGTCGCCCTTTTTGCGGGCAAACACATCCGCTTCTCCTGCCAGAGCATTGATGCCATCGGCATCGAGCACCAGGGTGCCCTCGTACTCAGCGATTAGCCGGCGAACCAACGCGGCCACGCTGCTTCCGGTACCCAGGCCAGGACCGGCCGCGATGGCATCCGCCCACGCTAGTCGCTTTGCAATGACCGGCCAGGCTGACTCGGCCAATTGGCCACTTTTCTCGGCCAGCGGCTCCTTGATCACTTCGATCAGTCGGCCTTCGAGCTGTTCCGCCAGGCTGCGGGTACACCCCAGTATCACCAGTCCGGCTCCAGCCCGCAGCGCCGCGCGGCTGCACAAATACGCCGCGCCGCCCATGCCCGTGCTGCCGGCGATGATGTAAATCTGGCCGCAGCGGTTTTTGAACGCCGTGCGCTCGCGTTCCGGTAGAAACCGACTGGCGAGCTGTTCGTCCAGAAAATAGGTGCGCGGATGCACCGCCTCGAACGCCGCGGCCGGGAAACCAATATCGGCGACCACAATGTGGCCGGCATGCTCGTGGCCCGGCGAGAAAATCAGCCCGGGTTTCAGCGCGCCGAAGGTTACGGTGGCATCGGCGCGGATGGCGTCCGGATCACAGGCGCCGGTATTGGCATCGACGCCGGTGGGCAGGTCTACCGCCACCACATGCGCCGGGCTGGCATTGATCCGCCGGGCCACCGTGCGGTATGGCTCACGCAGGCCGCCGCGTGCGCCGGTGCCCAGCATGGCATCCACGATCAAATCGGCCCGGGCCAGCAGCGCCTCGGTTTGCTCGCTCAGCGGCTCAACCTGGTGTCTCAGCCGCTGCCAGATTTGCAGATTCAGCAGTGCATCGCCTTTGACCTGCTCCACATCGGCCAGCAACACGACATGCACCTCGCGGACGGTATCGGCGAGGCGCCGCGCCACCACGAAGCCATCGCCGCCATTGTTGCCCCGGCCACATACCACCACCACAGTGGCCGCGGCCGGTTCGGGCAACCGCTGCAGGCAAACATCGGCCACGGAGCGCCCGGCCTGTTCCATGAGGACTGCTCCGGGAATGCCGAGCCGCTCAATCGCGTGGCGATCCACATTCGCCATTTCTTCGGCCCGGAGCACGAATTTATGCTTCACCTGAAGATCCATCTTCGATCACCACCATTGCAATGGCCATGGATTGTGTGTGAGATAGGCTGAGAAACACCCGACGGCCGGAAAGCCGCTCGCGCAGCCGCCCGGACAGGCCAATTTCCGGGCTGCCGGCGGCGTTGACCCGGACGAAGACATCCTTCCAGCCACAGGCTTCGCCAATGCCGGTTCCCAGCGCCTTGGCAAAGGCTTCCTTGGCTGCGAATCGGGCGGCAAACGAAAAATAGGGCCGCGAGCGTGACTGGCAATAGGCGATCTCCTCCGCCGTAAACACTTTCTGATAGAAACGCTCGCCCCATTTTTCCAGCATGAAACGCATGCGCTGGATCTCCACCAGATCCACGCCGATACCCGATACGGCCATGCCCTCTTTCTCTCGGTTCGTCTGTCGTTTATCGGTCCGGGGCCCCACAAGCGGCCTGAAAAGGCACTCAGTGCTGCTGAACCGCGTTCATGTCGGGTGGCCACGGAATTTGCTCTCTAAATGATATTAAATATTAACCTTAAATCCGATCAATTGCAACGATTTTCTCCTTGCTTGTTTTTTAAATTTCTTTTACTTTGACATTTTGATACAGAAGGTCCAGGCGATATGTCTACGATTGAGAAGAAACGAGAAGAAGCAGAACTCATCGAGCGAGCCTTGCAGGGCGATCAGTCGGCCTACACTGAAATTTTGAACCGATACCGCGGCCAGCTCTATCACGTCATGTACAAAATGGTGCGCAATCGGGAAGAGGCCGAAGATCTGGTGCAGGAAGCCTTCATGAAGGCTTTCAATGCGCTCAGTACATTCAACGAAAACTTCGCATTCTCGACCTGGCTGTATAAAATCGCCGTCAACAATTGCATTGATTATTTGCGCAAAAAGCGGTTGCAAACGTATTCGTACGACCGGCCGATGTCGGTCAAAGATGGGGAGATCAAACGCGATTATGCCGACCCTGATGAAAGTCCGGACAAGGAACTGTTATCGAGTGAAAAGACCCGCCTGATCAACGAAGCCATTGATGCGCTCCCCCCAAACTATCATACGGTGATTGTCCTGCGGCACCGTGAGGAGTTGTCGTATGAGGAAATTGCGGAAAGACTCAACTTGCCCCTGGGCACGGTGAAGGCGAGAATTTTCCGTGCCCGTGAGATGTTGAAAAAAAGTTTGAAAGGCAAGCTCTTTCTCTGATTGGCACGCCGCACAGTTTATGGTTCAGGCCGCATGGTCGGGGATGTATTTTTCGAGCTTTTTCAGCAGATTGTTGATCTTCGCTTTTTCTTCCTTCAGGCCCGTCCGCCATTCCACCGATTGCGAGTGCCGAATTTCGCCTGGCAGTTCGTGCAGGATTTCGTGCAACAGCTCGGTGAGCGTCTGCACCTGCTCTTCATTGAACTCGATTTCCGTTCCCGGGGCGTTTTTAAGCAGCTCGCGAATGGCGATGAGCCGAATTTTCTTTTTGCGCAGGTCGTCTTTGAATGGCGACAGCACGGCATGCCGGATTTGCACGAAGTATTGGGCGACCCGCTGTTCGATCAGCGGCATTAGCGCTTCGTACTCTTTTTGAGTCAACGACACTTTCATGGCCGGTTCTCCCGAATTCTCTTCTCCACATGATTAAACCGCTGAATTTCGAGGAAGGTTCGAAATGAAAAAGCCGGTAATCCTGAACATGGATTACCGGCCGTTCGCTGTCAAATCCAGATGCAGGGGATACTATGTGGTAGCCGCTTTGCCCTCCGCTTCTTTTTTCGCTGTATTGATTTTAAGCAGCGACCAAATTGGGCAGAACGAAACTAACGCGGTGATAAGCAAGATGGCGCCGATCACAATAGCCACCCATTGCAACACGTTATGAAACACCCAGATACCCAGAGCAAGGAGGACGATACCAAGGATGGCGCGGATAACTCTGTCCATTCCACCAACATTTGCTTTCATGGGACACCCTCCTCATGGTTTGTGTATCCCTATGTGTTGAATTTGTAAAAATTTATGTTGTTCTTGCAAATATTGCAAACAATTTTTAATATTTTTACAAAATCTCAGCGATAAAATTTATCCTTGCACCTCATGAAAAAATCTGATTTTTATGGATAAACTTCTCATTTTATCCCGAAATGGTTGGTGATGCTGAATAATGACCCAGATTTCAGGCTAACTTTCTATTTTTGAGAAGTTTCTGCAATTTTTATTACCCAAACATGAACTCATCCGATAAAAATTCGTAGCATGAATAAAATAGGACATTTATGCACAAAAAGAGGGAAACCATGATCAAAAGGAATTGTCTTGGCTTATTTGTGTTGTTCGCGTTCATTTTTGTGGCCGGAGGCATTCGTGCACAGAGTTTGAAAGGGAGCATCGGATTTGGTGTTGAAGGAGGGCAGCAACAGTTGATCACCAGCGATATTCCCACGGTGCAACCCGAATTCGGCGGTGAGGCCATCCTGAGCTATCGGCTCAGCGATCGCATCAGTCTCAATCTGGCGGCCGGCTATTCGCTCCTCAGCTATAAACGCACTGGAAATCCCACGCTGTTTACGACCAATCTCATCACGGGCAATCTCTTTCTGGATGCTGAGCTGTTGAAGCTCGGGCCCATGCGCCCGTTTATCCGGCTGGGGATCGGCGGCTTCAATTTTGAGGCCACCAGCGGAAAACGGTTCAACGATGGTGAGGCCATAGGCGGTGGCGGACTTCGGCTGTTTCTGTCGCGGCGGTTGGCTCTCACCTTGGCCGGCTATGGCAAATACACCACCGGAGACGACCTGGATGGCGTGCGGGGCGGCGACAAAGACATCTACTGGGGCGTCCGCGGCGGATTGATGCTGTATTCGGGTGGCAAGAAAGAGGAAATCACCCGCGAGCCGATGATGACTGAAGAGCCCACGGAATTGCCGCCAAGCACGGAAATGACCGGCGAACCCACCGGAACCGAGGCCGACTCGGCGCAAATGGTGGATATTCGCGAGCTGCAGCAATTGCAAGAGCGCAAAGACGCCCTGCAACGGCAGCTTTCGGATAAAGAGCAGGAAATCGAGGCGCTGCGACAGGCGGTGGCGCGACGCGAAACAGAGATCGAAAGTTTGCAGGGCGAAATCGAGGCACTCAAACAGCGCACATCCACATCCGCGGCTGCAACCGGCAATTTTCGTGCAGCCTACCGACAGGCACTGGAACTGTTCGGGAACCGGCAGTACGGCGAGGCCATTCGGGCATTTCAGGAGCTGCTGGCCAGGTATCCGCAACACCGGCTGGCGAGCAACTGCTGGTACTGGATCGGCGAGTCCTATTTTGCGCTCGGCGATTTGAACAATGCGCTGCAAGCCTTCAATGAGGTGCTGAACTATCGCAATTCGTTCAAGACCGACGATGCGCTGCTGATGCTGGGGCGCATTTACATGCGGCAGGGCAACGCCGAAATGGCCCGGCAAATGTTCAACCGCCTGCAGCAGGATTACCCGGACAGCGAATACGTGCCGCGCGCCCAGCGGTATTTAAACCAGTTGCGTTAGCCGGCTCCTGCTCCCGCACTCAGTAGGAATTTGACAGATACCGCGCTCGAGGGCGATCAGCCGCCCCGGCCGCCGCTACAGGTTTACAAACGCTCCAACTACGGCCCGGTCCAGCCGTGCACGATGCGCGACGCGCGGAACAGGCCGTCGGCGGATTGCAGGATTTTCAACCGCAACCGGTGCGGATAACCGGCATGGACCGCGAGGAACCGCTGCACGGTCTCGGCCGCGGCTACGCTATTGTGTCCGCTCAGGGTGGCATCGAGCCACCGTTTCGGGAAGAAAATGTCGCCGGTTTGCTGGATCTCCAGCACCAGGTCCAGCGCCGGCCCGATATATTTTTCCGCTTCCTTGGCCCGCAAGGGATGGTGCAAGTAGCGCACGGCCTCCAGCACCCACGGCTCTTGCTGACGGTTTTCCACCTGTTTCAAACGCTCAAAAAACCGATCGCGCACGTCCTGTTGCGCAGACAGCGCCGGCATGATGAACTCCAGCCGCTTACGGCGGTCCGGATTGTTGATTCTGCCGAGCTGCTTCTTCAGGATGGCTTCGGCTTTCTCCGGCAACCGCACAGCCAATTCCAGAGCCAGCCGGGTTTCATCTCGCTCGGATAACGGAAGGCCGGCAATGCGTTCCCGGCGGCGCCACAGGTCATACAGCCACTGCGTTCCCTTTTGCGTGAACGCCACGCGCCGAAAGGCTGCCAGCAGCGTGGCTTTCATGGTACGCTTCTTCACGCGTTGCAACCGGCTCCAGATCCCTTCTTCGAGGCGAGGCGCGACCACCTGCCGCAGCGAATCTGGCAAAAAGCGCCAGAACAGGGTTCCCACATCGTTCAGCACCTGACTGAGAATCATTTCCTCACGTTCCTGCCGAATCACGGCCATTCCGCTCTCCAACAGTGGCTTCGGCGGGATGGTTTCATTCAGCATCAGTTCCCACAGGTCCACCCAGGCGGCACCGCGCAGCAAATCGGGGTTCAGTTTCGGCAAATGCTGCAGCAAATAATGCCTGGTTCCGGCATCGAGCACGAACAGGCCGTAGCCCAGTCCGCCGCCGTTGGGCAAAATAAAACCCGGCGCCGGATGGGCCGCCAGCGCCTCGATGGCGGTTTCCGTCTGTTCCAGCATCAGCGTGCTCGCGACCAGCGAATCCGGATAGCCGGCCACCACGCGCAGCCGCTGTGGCCACACGCGATTTTTCCCCAGCGGATCCCGTTGCACCAGCGCGGCCCTGGCTATGGTATCGTTTTGCTGCGCAACGTTCACTTCGATCTCCGGGCGGCCCGCGCCTTCCACCCAAATCCGGCTCCACCGCTGCAAATCGTACGGCGAAATCCGGTCCAGAATCGTCACCAAATCCGGCCAGGTGGCATTGGCAAAAGCGTATTGATTCAGATATTCGCGCACGCCTTCACGGAAACGCGCTTCGCCGATCAGAGTCTCCAACTGTTTCAGTACAATCGGCGCTTTCTGGTAGATGATGGCGCCGTACATGGTGCCGGCCTCATTCAGATTGTCCAGGGTTTGCCGGATGGGATGCGTGCCCGCGGTGCGATCCACGGAATAGGCGCGCGGGAAATGGCGCAGGAGGAAGCGCAGCTCATAATCCAGCTCCGGAAACGCTGGCCGGGTGATTTTGGCGGCCATGAAATTGGCGAACACCTCCTTCATCCACACGTCATTGAACCATTTCATGGTCACCAGATCGCCGAACCACATGTGCGCGGTTTCATGCGCGATGACGTTGGCACGCCCTAGTTTCTGCGATTGCGTGGCGCTTTCGGTGAGCATGAGGCTCGAAGCCCGGTACAGGATCGCGCCGGGATGCTCCATCCCGCCGAACTGAAACGACGGAATCAGCACAATATCAAATTTGCCGAACGGATACTGGATACCAGTGTACTCTTCTAAAAATTTCAGCGCTTGTGCGTGGAGTTGAAAGATGGTATCGCGGTTGCGGCGCACGCGATTGGCGTCGGTTTCGCGGTGGAACATGCGCATGGTCCGGCCATCGATTTCGGCCGTCTCGATTTGAAATCGCCCGGCCGCAAAGGCGAACAGGTAGGTGCTCAGCGGTTTGGTGGGTTCAAACACATACCGTTTTCCGCCGTTGATGGATTTCACTGATTGCTCCTCTCCATTGGCCACGGCCACCCAATCGTCCGGAATATGCAGCTCCAGCCGGTAAATAGCTTTCATGTCCGGCTGATCGAAGCATGGAAACGCGCGCGAGGCGCGATCCGGGACGAACAAGGTGTACATAAACTCAGCCTGCCGGTTCAGCGATGCATCACCGGCAACAAACGCGATGCGGATCGTGTTCTCGCCTTTGCGCAGTCCCTCTTTCGCGATCACTAAGTGCCCGTGCTGAAGCGAATAACGGGCTGGTGCGCCATTGACTTCGACTTTAGATACCTGCGCGGAGTCGGCGACGAAATCGAGCACCAGCGGCGCGCCGGATTCGCGGATCGTCAACCGGATGGCTTCCTCACCGAGAACCGGCTCAGCCGGCGAGGCCGGGATTACAAAACGCAAATCGTAACGAAGGTCGCTATAGGCCTGCGCGCGGAATTGCGCCAGTTCCTGCGAAACGCCATCGGTGATTTCCGGCGCTTTCGAGCACGCCGCCAGCCATGCGAACAGCATGCCCGCGACGGCAAATCGCATCCCATTCATGATCATGCTCCTCAACACAAATGCAGTCAAGGCCCGTGCTATTATCGAACATCCAGCCAAACTAAAAATAGTTTAACAAAGGCGCGGGGATCGCAGAGGCCGTTTTTTTATCACGATTCAGGCACATTAAACCCTACCTGGCTTTCCGGCATTTCAGTGGCTTTTGCTCTCTCCTTCCCAAGTTAAACTTTTGAAGGAGAGAGCAAATCCGTGCTCATCTTTAAAATCAGTGGTTCCCATCGGGCTCATAAATCTCTATAAACATTCATCAATCGTCCGGAAAACACACCGGTGCACAATGTAAAACCACACGGGAAGGAATAAAAGCAAAATCAACCTAACGAGGAGGACCGGGGGAGAGGCATGTTGCGGGACGTCAGGACTTGAGTTTTTCGGTGAAAATCTCAATTTTGTGACGGATGTCGTCGCGCTGTGGATCAATCTCCAGCAGCTTTTGCCATTCCAGTAGCGCTTCTTCGTACTGTCCCTGTTTGGTATAAACAATGCCCATATTTTCATAGGCAAACGTATCGGACGGGTCCAGCGTTTTGATATACTCGTACGTCTCGGCGGCTTTGTCGAAATCTCCGCGGCGGAAGTAGGCATTGGCCAGAATCCGGTACGCCTCTTTGTAATCCGGATATAAATCGATGATGCGCTTGAAGGCCACAATGGCTTCATCATATTGTTTCTTCTTATACAGCCGGAATCCTTCAATCAGCATCTGTTCTTTGGCATCCAACTGCGTCTCGTCATCCTGCTCAAAACCGAGCACGGCCTGCCGCAAGGTGGATGAGGACGCACCACCGGCTTCCACCCCTTCTCCTTCCTCGTCCGAGGTCAGGTGGCTGACCTGGAAGCCGTCCTTCTGCAACAATTCGTCAATATCGGCAATGGGCATGGCGGCCCGGGGCTCGGCATCTGTGGCCATTGCAGTTTCATCGGTGGCATCCTCGGCATGGGTGGCTTCGGTAATCAGCGAACTCGCCGAATCGGCGCCAAAAGCATCCACGATATCCTGTGCGCCGAACTCTTCATGCTCCTCCAACCCTTTAGCGCTCGCCGCGGACTCGTCTTTTTCGGGCTCCGGCGCCGCGTCTTCCTCAAGAATGGCATTAGACTCGCCAATCATATCCGCAAACGCGGTTTCCAGCTCGGTATGCTCCGGAGGCCCGCTCTCCTCTGCAGCATCGGCCGGACTGAGGTCGGCCGCTTCCGCTACTGGCTCCTCCCCGACCGGGGTTTCGGCAACATCGGACTGCGTCTCTTCCGTCACCGGCTGCGGTTCGGAAGTGACCGGCTGCGGTCGCTGTTCCGGTTCCGGCTCATGCCGTGCTTCGGCAGTCGCCGGCGTTTCTTCGGCTTCAGCCGCCGGCTTATCCGTGCGGATTTTGCCGGCATCCAAATCAAAGGTGATCGGCGCCGGTTTAGTGAGGTGCACATCCTGATCCAGAATCACGCGACCATCGAGCGTGAGCATGGGCGTGCCCGGTGGCTTAATGGGCCGGTTGGCCCGCCGCGCCCCGCGAGCCACAAACGCTTCACGCAACTGGCGCGTATTCAGCCGCAACCGCACCAGTTCCTCATAAATCTTGCTCTCACTGATTTGGGTGTAGCCGTATTTTTCGGTGTTCAGCTCGTCACTGATGCGTTTGGCGCCGTACTCCGGATGATTCTTGATGATGTCAAAAATCTTGGCCTTGTCTTCGATGGCAATATGCTTGGCTTCCACCGACACCGAGGGCTCGATCGCAAAATTATCGATGCCGACTTCTTCAAATTCGCGCTTGTATTTATTGTAATACACAAACGTGCTGATGCCCGCTGTTTCGCATGCCTGCCGGATGCTGGTCCCGGCCATGATCATGCGGTAGGCCTCGCAAGCGCGGCGGAATTCTTCTTTCTGCGCCGTGGTTTTCTCGCGGATCACCACAAAGGTGATATCATCGGACTGTGGGCATTCTTCGGTGAACGCCAGAATTTCATTGCGCAGCGCCTCCACGAACGGCTGCGCCCGCAGGTGTCCGAGCTGCCGGATGGCCTGCAACAACCGCTCCTCGCCGAAAATCTGCCGCCGGCTGTTCATCGCCTCGGTGATGCCATCGGTGTACAGCAGCAGCAAATCATCCTCGGCGAGCTGCAAGGTGTCGCTCTCGATGGACTTGCGGAACAGATCGGGCTCGGTGAGCTGAATGCCGATGGGGAAGCCGCGCGGATTCAGATAATAGGTTTTTTGCGTGGAAGCGCGGTACAAAATCATGGGATTGTGACCGGCGCTGGCGTAATTGAGGCGGCGGCGTTTGCTGTCGATGATCACATAAAACATGGTGACGAACATGCCCTTTTTCATGTCGCCGAGAATGAGCTCGTTGAGGCGGGCCAGCACCTCGGCCGCATCCTTAACGCCGCGCGCTTCGGTGCGCAACGCCTGCCGGATCATGGTCATCACCATGCTGCCCGGAACGCCCTTGCCAGACACGTCCGCCACCACGATGCCGAGGGTGTCGCGGTCCACTTCGACGAAATCGTAATAATCGCCGCCGATGAGCTGAGCGGCTTCATAATGACCGGCGATCTCGTAGCCCTCGATGTCCGGAAACTCATGCGGCAGCAGGGTCTGCTGAATTTCCTGCGCCACCTGCATTTCCTTTTGCAGCCGCTCCTGCTCGGCCAGGTTTTTCTGCGATTCCCGGAATTTGCTGGTGATTTCGGTAAACGCTTTGGCGATCTCGCCGACTTCTGTGGACGGATCGATATCGATCTCGTCCTCGATTTCGCCACTGCCGGCGCTGCGCACCCATTCGGCCAACTTGCGCAGCGGATTAAGAATGAGGTAAATCAGTAAAAACAGTCCCGCCGAACTGGTGAGCATTGCCAGGATGGCCAGCCGGGTGTATTCCCAGCGCCGCGCCGCAATCATCTCATCGATGTAACTCTTGTAAATACGCAGGTGTAGTTCGCCAATGGGGCGCTCGCTATCGCGCAGGCGGATATCCACTTTGTAATCGTAAATTTGCGTGGTCAGACCGGTTTCTTCTATCAAAAGATCATAGTAAGTCAGGTTATGCATATCCGGTTCTTCATATACCGTGCGCGGCATTTCGTATTGCGAGAACGTCTTTTCCCATACGCTGTGGCCGATGATCAGCCCGGCGGTATCCAGCACGGCGATTTCATACAGCTCCGACGACCGGTCGGTGATGTACGAGTTCAGCAGCACATGAAGGCTGGCCTGACTGGTTCCGGTAAGGTCCTGAAAAATCTGCGGCTGATCCACCACATTGCGGATGATTTGCGAAGCGATGGTGTCCCAGGCATCGAGTTTTTGCTGCAGCACCTGTTTGCGCACTGGCAGGACCAGATAAAGATAAGCGACTAAAATGGCGGCGGAAATCATCAACGAGGTCCGCGCCCAGAAACGAATCTTGAGCCCGAACGGCACCGAGCGCAGCGGTTTCGGGATCAGCGACAGCCAGCGCTTTTCCTCCTGCACCGACCGTTTTTTGGTAAGCCGCAGCTCGTTGCCTTCCTCGGTTTTGCGATAGTCGATTTCATCCATCAATCGACGCATGATGAAGATGCCCAATCCCCCTTTCTTTCCTATGGCCACATAACGGTTCAAATCCGGTTCGGTCACGCGGGTGGGGTCAAAGTATTTCCCCTGATCGATGAGCGAAAAGGTAACGCTGGTTTTGCGCACCACCGCGCGCAGCGTGATGTATCCCTGCTGCTTGGTGCCACGGTAAGCGTGCCGGATGATGTTAGTGGCGGCTTCGTCAATGGCCAGTTTGAAATTTTTAACCAGCTTTTCGGACAGGTGATATTTGCGACCGATTTTGGTCACAAATTCGCGCAAGTCCGCCAGGTAATCGATATGCGCAGGAACGCGTAACTGCTCTTTGTCTACCTTATAAATCACCGGGCCAAACTCCTGAATGGGAATTCATCGCCGCTGCAGCCGTTCGCGTGCCAGATCAATCGCGTCGAGAATACGTTTATTATAACGTTGTTGTTTTTGCAATTCAAGCAAGATTTGTAGAGCGGTTTCATAGTTTTCCTGCTGTATGTAACGCACCGCTTCCAGGAAACGGCGGCGAATGGTTTCCGAGGCAAAATCTTCCACCCGGGCGTTGGCGCGCGCTTCCGCGTCGTCCAGATACTGCTTCACCTTCGGATCGTCGGGCCGGATTTTCAGCGCCTCTTTGAAGCTCTTCATGGCTTCCCGATAATTCTTGCTGATGTAATCCGTCAGGCCCTTGCGGAACAGGTCGTTGAAGGTCAACTGGCGGCGCAACTGTGCAATGCGCGCTTCAATGCGCTTGCGCTCGGCCTCATCCTCGCCGTAGCTCTGTTTTAGAATGCGGTCATACAAATCCAGCGCCACCGTGATGCGGTTTTGCTTTTCGGCCTGCCGCGCCCTCGCCAGCAGCTCGCGGTTGATCTGGCGGATTTCCGTCATGGTTTTGGCGATCCATTCCTTCAGCAACTGGTTTTCAGGATCGCGCTCGAGACCGCGCTGCCATTCGGCGATAGCCTCGCGGTACTGTTTGGTTTCGAGGTTGCGCATGCCCTTTTCAAACTGTACCTTGATAAATTCCTGCAGACTCTCGCGCTCGGCAGCCAGACGCTCGCGTTCGGCCACCATTTGCAGCTCTTTCTGGCGTTCCTCGGCGATCTTCTGCTCGGCCCGCTTCATCCACTGGTTGGCCTCGGCGTTTTCGGGAAACAGGTCGCGGGCGGCGGAGAATTTCAGCAACGCCGGGAAGTACTCACCCTGATTGAAATACGCCTTGCCACGGGTGAGCAGGTTTTCGAATTCTATCTGCCGCTGCCAGGCCAGCTTGCGCGCGGTTTCTTCTTCGATGCGCTTCAGCTCTTCCTGCTGCGCCAGCTCGATGAGCTGGGTTTTGCTCTTGCCGAATTCCACTGTCAGGCTCAACCGGTGCTGCGGGCCGAAATCGCTGGCCGCATCGGAATAGCGGCCAAAGGCGTAATCGAGGCGGTAATTTTGATACAGCACACCGGCGCCAAAATTCAATGACTGCCCGTTGTAGCCCACACGCAGGAAGGCCCGGTTTTGAAAAATGTACTCGGTGCCGAAATTGAGCCGGGTCGGCTCGTCGCGGGCAATCAATGCGCCCAGCAAAATATTGATGCCGTCCGCGCCTTCGCCCTTGAAACCGATGGGTTTGGCGAGCCCCATCCGGAAGCGCCAGGGCTGCACCTCCTGCTCCGAAACCAGTTTTAGCCGCGGGGCGACGGCATTTTGCAGATTAAACCCAATGGTTAAATTTTGCAGCAACGATACTTCAAAATCCGGGTGGTACAGAAGACCGATATCCAGCCCGACGCCAGTGGCGTTGTTCTCCAGCAATTGCAGCCGCTCGATTTTCAGGGTCGCGCCGACGGTGATCGGCAGCGGCAATTGTTTGGCGTAGGAGAGCAAGAACTGGCTGCGATTGGCACTGCCCTTGCCCAGCTTTACGCCGTCCGGGCTGGTATTGAGCACATCGCCCACAGACAGATTTATGATGCCAAAGCCCAGGGTGCCGGTTTGCACCGTGGGATGCGCATAGCCGATGAAGCTGTAGCCGGCGCCTTCCAGCAGACGGGTGTGGAACACCACCAGGTTTTTGCGCTGCAGATGGTCCAGCGCGGCGGCGTTCCAGTAAATGGCGGTGGCATCGCTGGCGTAGGCCACGAAGGCATTACCCAGTCCGATGGCCCGCGCGCCCACGCCGAGCTTGAACACCGGCTGCATGCCGGCCGTTTGCCCAAACGCCAGCGCCGGCAGGCCAAGCAACAATCCGGCCAGCCAGAGCCGCCAGCTCTGAGGCCTGCGCTGTTTGTCCGCCGGCTGCGCGGATGTTCGTTGCACGAGTCTCATGGTATCGTCGCCCTGATATGGTTGCACTCGCAGAATCCTGTCTTACCTGCGTGTTGTGTCCAAATATGGGATATTATTTAGCCGCACCCGCAATTTCGAGATTTACCTTGTCATTCCGTTTTTTTCGCCGTTCCGCAAAGACGGAATGATGAAAAATACCGGAATCTCTTTCCACGCAACAAGCCGGTTATGAGATTCCGGCATTTCAGCGCCTCCTTTTCGGTCGCCGCTGAAAGCCGGCATGACAAGTACCTTTACAGGCTGAATAGTACCAAATTGGCATCTTTCTCATGAAGCCACTGCTTGAACATCCTCTCGCTGAGGCGCGGAGCCCGCTGAGGGCTTGCTAAAATCCTCCGCGCTCCCGGCGCCTCTAGGAGAGATTATCATTTTTAAACCAATCAGCAACTGCGGCGCTACTTTGCCACGGCCACTTTGGTGGTGACCACACCGAAATCCGTCTTCAGCACGGCGATGTAAATGCCATTGAGAACCACTTTGCCTTCGCCGTTGCGGCCGTCCCAGAAGATGTCGTTGTAACCCGGGATGCGGCTGCCTTTCTGACCCTGCGGCGAATTCGCCTCGTACGTCTTCTGATACACCAGCTCACCTAGTAGCGTCAAAATCTTGAATTCCACCCGCGAGTTGCTCGGGAGGTAGTACCAGAAACGGGTGCCGCGGTCCGGCGGATCGCCCGGCTGGAACGGATTGGGATAGTTGTAGAAATTCTTGAAATCGGCTTCGGTAATGACCGAGGCTTTGGATGCCACCGCAAACTCCTGTCCGGAGGCGCCGCTTTCATCCACCACCTGCACCGGCTCGCCAGAATCCAGGTCGATCACGTCAATGTCGGCGCTGGAGGCAAAGCGGAGCTGCATGCCGGTTACATCGGATTGACCGGCCAGATCCACCAGCACATCCAGCGTATCGGGCACGCCCGGCAGCAGGGTATCGCCCGGCGTCAGTTGCACCTGCACCGGATTCTCCGCCGGGATTTGCATTCGTTCGCCGAACATCATTTCCGGCTGGCCGTGCCGCACCACCCGGATCGCCTGGATCACCCGGTTCGGCGCCACCGGCTCGCCCTGCAAATCAAACACCAACAGGGTGAGCCCGCGCAGCAACATGGCGCTGGAAAGTTCGCGGCCCTGATTCTCAAAAATCAAACTCATCATCGGCACATCTTGCTCGCCGGTGCCGGTGGGGCCGGAAGGTCGCGCCTGGTTTTTGCTCACCCGCAACAGCCGCGGCTCGGTTTGAATGGAAATCTCCACTTCACCCACCACCACATCGGCATCCAGGCCGGAGTTGCCGTCCTTGGGCAGTTTCTCCAGCACCAGCCGGATCTGCTCGATGCCGGTCGAGGGCACGTTCTTCGCTTTGACCCGCCAGGTGGCCACGCCGTTTTCGGTGCGCTTGACGAGCGTATCCTCGGTGCTGTATCCGACCGGCAGCACAATGCGCACCTCGGATTCTCCCACCACCGGCGCCTGACCTTCGTTCAGCACCATGGCGGTGATTTCAAACGGCTGATTGACGCTCACAATGCCATCGGTGGCGGTGACCGGACGGGTGATGGCCCCGGACAGCCGCAACGACGCCCGCTCGACCACCTCCACCTGCAGCGGTTCGGAAACGGTTTCAAAGGTCAGCGAGTCGTTATTGGCATCGATGGCCTGCACGCGGATGGTCAGCAACTGCGCCGCGGCCGCATCCTCCGGCGCGCGCACGATCCAGCTCGGCGTGGCGCGCGTATCCGAATCGGCGAAATTGCGGCGGGCTTCTTCGGTAAAAAAGCCCGTGGGCAGTTCCAGCACCGCGGACACCTGCCGCAGATGCCGCCATTCCAGATTGGCCTGCACCGTGAACGGCTGGCCGGTGCTCAAAATGTTGTCCAGCGCGCCGTCCGGCCCGGTGATCACCGGCGCCGACACGGTCAGGCTGCCCACAGTATCGGTGCGCACGAAGAAGCGGGAAATTTCGGAAACCACATCCACATCCTGACCGGAGTTTTCATCCAACGGCCGCTGGATGAGCCGCACGGTAATGGCGCCCTCGGCCGGCGATTCCGGCGCCCGCGCCTGCCATTCCACAAAGCCATTGACGTCGATCGGTTTCTCGAGCGTGTCGGTCACCGTAATGCCGGTCTGCCCCAGCTCCAGCCGCACCCTGGCCGTGTCGATGGTGCCGGCGGTGCCCAGATTGTTCAAGTTCGCCCGGATGGTAAAACGCTGCCCCACGGTCAGCGAGTTGTCGCGCGCGCCCTCCGGCTCGCTGATAAACGCCTGCAATTCCAGCAGGGCCCGGCTCACCAGCACCACACGCAGGCTGTCCGTCGAGCGCACGCGTTCGCTGGTGCCGGTGGTGCCCTCGGCCTCGAATCGGAACCAGCGCGGTCCGTGCGGCTGCGATGGCGCGATCAGAGCCCAGGTTTCTTCGTTGCTGAAGTCCTGAATAACCGCAGGAGACAGCAGGGTGTATCCCGGCGGCGGAATCAGCCGGATGCTGCGCGGCCGGCCGGCCAGGTCTTCACTGAAGGCAATGCGCGCACGCATCTTGAAATTCTGCCCGGTGGACAGGGTATCGTCCTGCGCGCCGTCCGGCTCGCTGATGAACACGCGCGTGATGGACAGATCGAACTGCACCACTTTGACCGCCAGCCGCACCGAATCGATTTCGGTCAGCGCCAGTTTGCCGCTGTTTCTGTCGAGCGGCAACTGGCTGAATTTGATCACAAACAGCGCCTGCGGCACCTCGGTGGCCGGCGCTTTCACTTTCCACACCACCGGCTCATCGATGCGGAACAGTTGCACGAAAGTGGCCGGGGACTGCAACTGGAAACTCGGCGGCATCACGAGCTGCAGCCGGCCGCGCATGTCGATTTCCGCCTGACCGAGGTTCTGCACCGTGGCGCGTACTTCAAAAATCTGGTTGGTACTCAGGATTTGATCCTCATCATCCAGCCGCGCCACCATGGTGAGTCGGGCAGGCAACTGGATGCGCACTTGCGCGATGGAATCGGCAGCCAAAAACACCGCGGCCGGTTCTTTACTCTGCGCCGCGATGGCCCGCAAAATCCGCGCGGTGAACGTTTCGTTGAACCCGTCCGGCGTCGGCAGCGAATCGGCCTGTACCTGGAACACAGCCTGCGCCACACTCCGCGCCTGGATGCTGGCGATGTTCACCGTATCAATCGGGATGAGCGACCGGCCGCCGGTGCGGAGCTGCACCTGCACATTTTCGACATCTTCGAAACCGGTGTTTTCCACCAGCACGCGCACGTTGAAGGTCCGCGACACGTTCACTAGGCCGATCTCGGTGCCGGGCACCCGGTTGAGCACCAGCGGCTCGGTTTTGAAAATCCGCACCGCCGCGGTGGTTTCAACGGTCACCGAGCCCGCATTGCTGGTGGTGATTTCTTGCAGTGAGTTTTGATCCACGCCGTGCACTTGCGCCAGCAGCGTGGCCCGGCCGCCCAGTCGTCCGGTGACCACCACCCGGAACTTGAGCGTATCTACCGCGCCGCCAGGCAGGGTCCAGTCCGGATGGATGGTCAGGCCTGTCGGCGGCTCGATCACGTAATCGCGCTGCACCACCCCATCAAGGCTGATCTGGATATCCTCTTTCACCGGCGGCTTGAGGGTCACGGCCGCGACGCCGCTATTGCGCACCACCACCCAAATTTCCCACGGAATGTTCTGTTCGGCAGCCACCTGTGGAACGGATGGCAGCACCTCAGTAATGTCCAGCACCGCGGGCAGTTGCACAGCCACGGTGGCCGTGTCATCGACCGCCGGATCCACCGGCGCGGTCAAGCCGGTGTTGTGCGCAATGGCCGAGGTGATGGCCGCCCGGAAGACTTCGGCCGGATTTTCCTGATTGCCGGCGGTCACCGTGAACAGCACGCTATCCACCTGGCCGCCCTCGAGGCCGCTGGCCATCAGGTATTCGGACTGGCTGATGATCGAGTTGCCCGAGGTGCTCAGGCTCACGCGCACGCTGTCGGCTTTTTCCTGGCCAAAGTTCTCCACCACCGCCAGCACTGTGAACGGCTGGCTGATGTTGACATACGGCGGATTGGGAATATGGAACACATCCACCTGCCGCACCCGCAATCGCGCTGGCGTTTCCACGCGCACCGTATCCAGGCCACCGTCGGCGGTGTCATCGGTCAGGGCGCGGCCGCTGTTGATCTCCACCCCGGCCACGAAACCGCTGATCACGTTGTCGCCAATGGTGTTGCCGGTTTTGGTCACAATGTAGCGCAGCGTGGCCGAACCGTTGCCCGGCAGCACGGAATCGCCGTTCACGAAAGCGGTAGGCAGGGTCAGGGTGTAGTCGTCACTTTGCATGAGGCTGAACAGGAGCCCGGTCTGGCCGGGACGGAAATCGATCTGCACTGCGCTTTCGCCCGGGTTGGCCACGGTCATGTCCACGGTCCACGGCTGCGTCTGACCGCGCGTCACCCGCGGCTGCGAGGCTTCGATGGATACGATCTGCAACAACGCCGGCTGCTGTACCACAAAACTGCCGCCCCCGGAATCGGTCTGGATGAAAATCGGCTCCTGGGTGGATACATCGTGCACCCACAACCGGCCCTGAATGGTGGTGGCGCCGAGTTTGACGCCGGTCTTTAGTACATCGAACCGCAGCGAATCGATCTGCCCGGCGGCCAGGGTCGTGCTGCCCGATCCCAGAAACGCCGTCGGTTTGACGATGGTGTATTCCTGCGTCACCGCGCCGCCGTTAAACAGCGCCACATTCACGCTATCCAGCTCGATGTTGGTGCCACCATTGTTGGCCACGACCATGGAGATGAACCAGGGCCTGGCCATCTGGCTGGTCACAGTGGGCTGGCTGGGCCGCAGCGAAACCACTTGCACGCTGGCTGGCGCGCTGACCTGCAGTTCGTTCGAATCTACCAGGAAACTGCGCGCGAAGCCGTTGCCGTTTTCCGTACCGCGCAGCTCGATGGACGGCGTGTACGCGCCGTGCTGCATGTTGGCCGGAATCGGCCGCTGCTGGAAAGTCAGGGTGGTGTCGCCCGGAGCAATCACCGTCACTTTGTTGGCATCCAGCGGCGCCGTGAAGGTGTTGTTGCCATCGGTAAACGTGAACGTGGTGATGGCCGGCTCCAGCTCGACGGTGGATTGCCCGGCATTGTTGACACGAACTTTAAAAGCGTAAAATCCATTATTATTCACCACATCTGGCACCATGCTACCGGAAATGTAGGTAATGAGCGGCGGCGACTGCACTTCCACCAGCGGATTGCTGGTCACATTCAGGGTCAGCGTCGTATCGCTGTTGGTCTCGACCACGGAAACCTGCACCAGAAACCGCAGGAATCCGGTGGCGGCGCCGGTTTTGGTAACCGCGAATTTCAAACTATCGACCTGATTGCCGGCCAGAATGGAAGTGCCGCTGGCCAGCCAGCGCGGCGGCTGCAGCTCGGATTGATAATCGCTTTGCACCTGCGTGCCGAGGCGGAACCGTACCGTGGTGGTCGTATCGGTCTGCAACTGTACCTGGCTTTCGCCGGTATTGGACACCACCACCGTGATGGTCCACGGATTGGTCTGCCCGGCCGTCACCGTGGTGCGTGAAGGCAGCACATCCACAATTTGCAACTGCGCCGGACTTTGCACCTGCACCGAGCTGGCACCCTGATTGGACACCACCGCCCGGCCGCTGTTGATCTCAATGCCGCTCAGAGTCATGAGAATCGGCTGTGTGCCGGTACTGGTGCCGGCCTGATCCACCGTCACCACGATCTGCTTGGTCTCGTTGGCATCGATGATGGAATCGCCATCGGCGAAGAGAGTGGGCAGAATGTACTGATAGCCGGCATTATCGCCCACGGAAAACGTGACCGGATTGGCGGCCAATTGTATCGCGCTGCCGCCCGGATTGCGCACCGTGGCTGTGACGGTCCAGTCGCGAGTGCGGCCGGCAGTGACCGTGGTTTGCGAAGGCTGCAACAAATCGATATTCAGCAAGCCTGGCGACTGCACCACCACTTCGCCGGTGCCAGAATCGTTAGTATTGTCGCTCACTTCCTGCCCGGTGGCCAGATCCACGCCCCGCGCCACGCCGCTAATGGTGACGATGCCGGTGGATTGGCCGGTTTTGGTGACCCGGAAGGTCAGGTGACCGGTGGAATTGGCCGCGAGAATGACACCGCCCTCATCCATCGCCGTCGGTGGCACAATGGTGTACTGAGCCGTCACATCGGTGCTGCCCAGCCGGAGCTGCAGCGCCGTTCGGCCGGTGGTCAAATCCAGCTCGATGGCCGAACTGCCGCTGTTGCGCACCTGCATCACGATCTGCCATTCTTTGAGCATGCCCTGCGTTACCTGCGGCTGCGATGACGTGATAGAAACGATGGAGAAGGCATTGCCTTCTACCACGGTCCACTGGTGCGGCGTATCGGCACCGGTGTCCTGCGTTTGCTGATTGGAGTTGGCGTCGCGGGCATAAATGATGGCATCGATGGTAGTGAGGCCGAGCGTCGCGGCAATGCCCACGTTCACCGTGAAGGTCAAATCGACAAAGCCGTTGCCGGGCACGACGGTGGGATTGCCCTGATTAGCGGCCACCACATAATCGCCGCTGACATCCACCGGGCCCTGTTTGAACACCAGCCGCACGCTGTCAATCAGCGCATCGGCCACCTGGCCGGCGCCGAGCCGGTTGGCCACGCGCACGGATACAGTCAAATTCGTCTGGCCCTGCGATACCGTGTCTGCGGTGCCGGTCACGGTTTGGATGCTCACCTGCGCCGGCCGCTGTACAGTCCAGGAATCCGGCGTTTGCGCGCCGGTGGCGCTCACCGGCGTGCCGTTGACCTGGCCGGAAACCGTGCCATCAATGGTTACCGTTTCCAGCGAAGCCGCCGCCGACACATCCACGAGATAGGTCAGTGTCACCGTGGCATTGCCTGGCAGGGTGGTGGGATTGGACGCGCTAGCCGTCACGGTGTATTCGGCGGTGCGATCGGCCGTGCCGGTGAAACTCAAATTGCCCAGCAAATTGCCGATCGGGCTGGAGCCCAGATTTTGCACCGACATACTCACGGTGATGCCGGTCTGCCCCTGCGTCACCGTGGTCGGGGCTGTGGTAATGGCAAGAATAGACAGACTGCCCAGGGTGATCTGCGTCTGGCCGCTGGCGGCCAGCCCGCTGCTGACGTTGATGGTCACCACGCCGCCGGTGGTTCCAGCGCGGTAGGTCAAATTGAGCTGGCTCGCCGCGTTGGTGGCGATCTGATGGCCGGGCGTGATCGCATCGGCATCCGGGGTGACGATCGTCCCGAGATTGGCCGGGGTCGCGCTAACCGTGAACAGGCGGCCGCTGCCCACCGGATTGTTTTCAGCGTCCTGAATCACCGAACTGGTGATGACCGAGGTGGCCGTACCATTGGCCGGCAGGGTCGCCGGATCGGGCGTCAGGGTGACGTCGCCCACCGGTGCCCCAGGCAGCACGGTAATCACGCCCGTGGTATCTTTGATGGTGGCATCGAAACTGGCGATGATAGTACCGTTCACCGAGCCGTCGGCGGCAGCGGAAATGGGCGAAAACGTGAACGACGACCCGGTGCCCGAGGCCGCCGGCGTCAAATTACCGGTGCTCGACCAGGTGACGTTCACATCGCCGAAGTAGTTGTCGCCGGCGTCATATCCGGCTGCATACAGGGTGATCTCTTCATCAGCGGTCAGGGTATAATCGCCGAACGGCACGCCGCCATTGCCGGGCGCGGTGCGGATGATGATTTTGGCCACACTGCCGGTGCTTACGGTGATGGTCCCGGAGCTGGCATCGAGAACATCGCCGCTGGCATCGGCGCGGATGGTGCCCGTGCCCACGGTTTGCGCGGTGAAAGTGGCCGAAATGCCTGAAGCAGGCGAAATGCTGCCGATCGGGCCAACCACGGACCAGTTCACCACTACATCAGAAATGTAGTTGTTGTCGGCATCAAAACCACCGGCGTGCACCAGCAAAGTCTGGCCTGGATTCATGGTGGTCGGGCCGAGCGGACTGGTCTCGCCCGAACCGCCAGTCAGCACCTCCACGTGGTGCAATTTGCCCGGCGTGACGCTGATGGTGCCGGTTTCATCGCTGCCAGCGGTGGCATGCGTCGCCCGGATGGTGCCGCTCGCCGGCGCGGTGTTGGGCTCAAACGTGGTCCGGGTGCCGGTGCCGGTGATCGCCGGGGCGAGTGTGCCGGTGCTGCTCCAGTCCACACTCTGCTCGCCCACATAGTTGCTGTCGGCGTCGAACCCGGCGGCGTGCAGCGTCAGGGTCTGGTCGGTGGTGAGCGAGCGGTCTAACAGCTCCGGGCCATCGCCGGCCGGCCCTTCGATGATTTTGATGTACGCCAGCGCGCCCGGATTGATGGTCAAAATACCGCTCTGTCCGTCGATGGCTGTGGCGTGATCGGCGGTAATCTGGCCGTTGCCCACGCGCTGCGGATCGAAGGTCGTGAAGACGCCAGCGCTCGGGCTCACCACGCCAATCCCGCCGGAAACGCCCCAGTTCACCGACACATCACCGATGTAGTTGTCATCCACATCGAAGCCGCCCGCGTGCACCACCAGGGTTTCGTCGGTGGTGAGGGTTTGCGCGCCCACCTCCGGCGCTTCGCCCGAACTCCCCACCAGCACCTTCACGCGGTACAGGCTCCCCGTGTTCACGGTGAGCAGGCCGGTGGAATCGTCCTGCGCCGTGGCGTGGTCGGCCAGAATGCGGCCGGTGCCCGGCGTGGTCAGCGTCAGAGTGGTCGAGGTGCCGATCACGGGATCGACCGTGCCGATGCCGCCGCTCACCGACCAGGTCACCGATTGATCGCCTAGATAATTGCCCTGGGCATCGTAGCCCGCGGCGTGCACTACCAGCACATCATCGGTGGTCAGGGTTCTCGCGCCCAGTTCCGGGCCATCACCGGACGGCCCTTCCACGATTTTGACGTAACTCAACGCCCCGGCGGTGACGGTAATGGTGCCGGTGGCGTCATCGATCAGCGTGGCATGATCGGCAGTAATCACGGCAGAACCCGCCGTGCTGGCCGTGAACAGCGTCGAAACGCCGGTGGTCGGATTCAGGGTGCCGATCGCCTGGCTGATCAGCCAGTTCACCGACACATCCGCGACATAATTGTTGTCCGCATCGAAGCTCGCCGCGTGCATGCGCAGGGTGTCGCCGGTGACCAGATTGGCGTTGCCCACTTCGCCGGTCAGACCGGAGGCACCAGACAGAATTTTGACATAGCGCTCGGTGCCCACGGCCACGTTGATGGTGCCGGTTTCGTCGCCGGTCGCCGTGGCGTGCGTGGCCACGATGGTACCGCTGGCCGGAGCTGTGGTTGGACTGAACGTGATGCTGGTGCCGCTGGCGTTGATCACCGGCGCCAGGGTGCCGGTGCTGCTCCAGGTCACGGTCTGGTCGCCGAGATAATTGCCCTGGGCATCATAACCGGCGGCGTGCAGGGTCAGCACGTCGTCCGCCGTCATGTTGCGGCTGCCAAACTCGGCGCCGTCGCCCGAGGGGCCTTCCACAATTTTAATGTAGGCCAGAGTGCCCGAATTCACCGTGATGGTGCCGGTGGCGTCGTCGATCAGCGTGGCGTGATCGGCGGTGATCTGGCCGGTGCCGGGCGAGGTGGCGGTCAGGGTGGTGGACACGCCCTGCAGCGGGTTCAGGGTGCCGATGCCGCCGCTCACGCTCCAGTTTACCGACACATCCTGAATGTAATTGTCATCCGCGTCGAAGCTGGCCGCGTGCACCACGAGCTGGTCACCGGTGGTCAGGCCGGTGGTGCCGACTTCCGGGGTGTTGCCGGCAGCGTCCGACAATACTTTGACGTGATGCTCGACGCCGACCGCCACCTGAATCAGGCCGGTGGAATCGCTGCCGGCGGTGGCGTGCGTGGCATGGATGCGTCCGCTGGCCGGAGCCGTGGTCGGATTGAACGTGATGCTGGTGCCGCTGCCGGAAATGACCGGCGCCAGCGTGCCCGTGCTGCTCCATGTAACGGTTTGATCACCGAGATAATTGTCCTGGGCATCGTAGCCCGCGGCATGCACGGTCAGCGCGTCATCCGCGGTCAGATTCTTAGCGTCCAGTTCCGGGCCGTCGCCCGAGGGGCCTTCCACAATTTTAATGTAAGCCAGATTGCCGGCATTCACGGTGATCGTGCCGGTGGCATCGTCGATCAGGCTGGCATGCGAAGCGGTAATCTGGCCGGAGCCCGGGGTGGTGGCCGTGAGTGTGGTGGACACGCCCTGCAGCGGATTCAGCGTGCCGATCCCGCCGCTCACGCTCCAGCTCACCGAAACGTCTTCGATATAATTTTCATCCGCATCGAAACTGGCGGCATGCAACGTGAGCTGATCACCGGTGGTCAGACCGGCGGTGACGACTTCATTGCTGTTGCCCGCGGCATCGCTCAGCACTTTCAAATGGTGCGCCTGGCCCACACTTACGCTGATAGTACCGGTCTGATCGCCGGTGGCCGTGGCGTGGCTGGCGGTGATGGTGCCGCTGGCTGGGGCGGTGGTCGGGCTGAAGGTAAACGACGTACCGGTGGTGTTGGCCGCCGGGGCCAGGGTGCCGATGGTTTGCCAGGTCACTGTCACGTCGCCGAGATAGTTGCCCTGAGCGTCGTACCCGGCGGCATGCACGATGAGCACATCGTCTGCGGTGAGCGATTTCGCGCCCAGCTCCGGCCCGTCGCCCGACGGCCCTTCGACGATTTTCACGTAACTCAAACTGCCGGAATTAACGGTAATCGTGCCGGTGGCGTCATCGATCAGCGTGGCATGATCGGCGGTGATCTGACCGGTGCCGGGCGATGTGGCCGTGAGGGTGGTGGAAATGCCCTGCAGCGGATTCAGCGTACCAATGCCACCACTGACGCTCCAGCTCACCGAAACGTCCTGAATGTAGTTGTCATCGGCATCAAAGCTGGCCGCATGCACGATGAGCTGATCGCCGGTGGTGAGATTGGCCGTGTTCATTTCCGGTGTGTTGCCGCTGGCGTCGGTCAGCACCTTCACGTGGTGCTCGGCGCCCACGCTCACTGAAATCGTGCCGGTTTCGTCGCCTGTGGCCGTGGCATGCGAAATGCGAAGCGTGCCGCTGGCCGGTGCCGTGGTTGGACTAAACGAAATGAAAATGGCGGTTTCATTGACGGCCGGCGCCAGGGTGCCGGTGCTGGTCCAGTCCACGGTAACATCGCCGAGGTAGTTGCCCTGGGCATCGTATCCGGCGGCGTGCACGATGAGCACGTCGTCCGCGGTGAGCGATTTCGCGCCCAGTTCTGGCCCATCACCGGACGGCCCTTCCACGATTTTCACGTAACTCAAACTGCCCGAATTGACGGTAATCGTGCCGGTGGCGTCGTCAAACAACGTGGCATGGTCGGCGGTGATCTGACCGGTGCCCGGGGTCGTGGCCGTCAGGGTGGTGGAGATGCCCTGCGTCGGTGACAGGGTCCCGATGCTGCCGCTCACCGTCCAGTTCACCGACACATCCTGAATGTAATTGTCGTCGGCGTCGAAGCTGGCCGCATGCACCACGAACGTCTCACCGGTGGTCAGGCCCACGTTGCCGACCTCGGTGGTGTTGCCGGACACTCCGTTGAGCACCTTCACGTGGTGCTCCGCACCCACCGATACGGAGATGGTGCCGGTCTCATCGCCCTGGGCGGAGGCATGGGTCGCCACAATGGTGCCGCTGGCCGGAGCCGCTTTCGGGCTGAACGTCAGCGAGGTGCCGGTGGAATTGATCGCCGGTTCGAGATTGCCGGTGCTGCTCCAAGTCACGGTCTGGTCGCCAATGTAATTGCCCTGCGCGTCGTATCCCGCCGCATGCACGGTGAGCACGTCATCCGCGGTCAAATTTTTCGTATTCAGTTCCGGGCCGTCACCGCTGGGCCCTTCGACGATTTTCACAAACGCCAGGGTGCCGGAATTCACGGTGATCGTGCCGGTGGCATCGTCAATCAGGGTGGCGTGATCCGCCGTGATCTGGCCGGTGCCCGGCGCGGTGGCCGTTAACGTGGTGGAAATGCCGGTGGCGGCGCTCAGCGTGCCAATGCCACCGCTCACGCTCCAGTTCACCGACACATCGCCGATGTAGTTATCATCCGCGTCAAAACTGCCGGCGTGCACGGTGAGCTGATCGCCGGTAGTGAGACCGGCCGCCTGTACCTCGTTGGTTTCGCCGCTGGCGCCGGAAAGCACCTTCACGCGGTGCGCCTGCCCGACGGACACGCTGATGATGCCGGTGGTATCACCAGTAGCGGAAGCATGGCTGGCAATGATCAGTCCGGACGCCGGCGCTTTGTCCGGACTGAAGGTAATGCTCGGGCCGCTGCCCACCACCGTTGGGCTGAGCGTGCCGGTGCTGCTCCAGGTCACGGTCTGATCGCCGAGATAGTTGCCCTGCGCATCATAACCGGCGGCATGCAAAATCAGCACATCGTCTGTCGTCAAACTCCGGGCCCCCAGCTCGGTACCGTCGCCCTCCGGGCCCTCGATGATTTTGATGTAGGCCAGATCGCCGAGCCCCACCGTGATGGTTCCAGTGGCATCGTCCAGCAAAGTGGCATGGTCGGCCGTGATCTGGCCGGTGCCGGCCGTGGTGGCCGTGAAGGTAGTGCTGATGCCGGTGCCCGGGAACAGGCTTCCGATGCCGCCGCTGACACTCCAGTTTACGCTCACGTCATCGATGTAGTTGTCGTCGGCATCGAAACTCGACGCATGCACGGTGATGGCATCGCCAGTGGTGAGGCCGATGGCGCCCACTTCGGTGGTACTGCCGGCGGCACCGCTCATCACTTTCACGTGGTGTGGCGCGCCCACGGTGACGGAGATGGTACCGGTTTCATCACCGGTGGCCGTGGCGTGCACCGCCTGAATGGTGCCGCTGGCCGGGGCCAGGGTGGGACTGAACGTCACGGACGTTGATGTGCCGCTCACCGAAGGCGTCAGGTTGCCGGTACTGGACCAGGTTACGGCCACATCACCGATGTAGTTGCCCGAGGCGTCGTAGCCGGCCGCGTGCACCACCAGTTGCTCATCGGCGGTGAGGCTGCGCGCGCCCAGTTCCGGGCCATCGCCGCTGGGCCCTTCGACGATTTTCACAAACGCCAGGCTACCCTCATTCACGGTGATGGTGCCGGTGGCGTCGTCAATCAGCGTGGCGTGATCGGCGGTAATCTGGCCGGTGCCCGGAGTGGTTGCCGTGAGCGTGGTGGACACGCCCTGCAACGGATTCAGCGTGCCGATGCCGCCGCTGACGTCCCAGTCCACCGACACATCCTGAATGTAATTGCCATCGGCATCGAAACTCGATGCGTGCACGGTGATGGCATCGCCGGTGGTCATGGTGGCGGTGCCCATTTCCGACGTATTGCCGCCGGCGCCGGTCATCACTTTCACGAGATATTCGGCACCGGGATTAACGGTAATCGTGCCGGTGGCATCCCCGCCGGCGGTGGCGTGCGTGGCCACGATGGTACCACTGGCCGGGGCCGTGGTCGGGCTGAATGTGATGGAAACGGAGGTTCCGCTCACGGCCGGGGCCAGGGTTCCCGTGCTGCTCCAATCAACGGACACGTCGCCGATGTAGTTGCCCGCGGCGTCGAATCCGGCAGCGTGCACGGTGAGAATCTCATCGGCGGTCATGGTGCGGTTGGCCAGCTCCGGCCCATCGCCGAACGGACCCTCGATAATGCGAATGGAGGCGATGGAGCCGACGCTCACGGTTATGGTGCCAGTGGCGTCGTCCAATAGCGTGGCGTGATCGGCGGTGATCTGCCCGGTGCCCGGGGTGGTGGCGGTCAGGGTGGTGGAAATGCCGGTGGCCGCGCTCAGCGTGCCAATGCCACCGCTCACGCTCCAGTTCACCGACACATCCTGAATGTAGTTGTCGTCGGCATCAAAACTGGCGGCATGCACGGTCAATTGTTGATTGGTGGTGAGGCCGGCGGTTTGCACTTCGCTGGTTTCGCCGCTAACGCCGTTTAAAATTTTCACGTGGTGCGCGGTGCCCTGGGTGACCGAGATCGTGCCGGTGGTGTCGTCGGTCGCTGTGGCATGGTCGGCAATGATAGACCCGCTGGCCGGGGCCGTCGTGGGCCGAAAGGTCGCGCTCGTTCCTGTCCCGCTGACGGTCGGCGCCAGGGTGCCGGTGCTGCTCCACGTTACGCTCACATCGCCGAGATAATTGCCGGCGGCATCGTAGCCGGCCGCGTGCACCTGCAGCACGTCATCGGCGGTGAGACTACGCGCCCCCAGTTCGGGGCCATCTCCCTCCGGGCCTTCCACAATTTTCACATACGCCAGCGCCCCGGCATTCACCGTAATAATGCCGGTGGCGTCATCGATGAGCGTGGCGTGGTCGGCGGTGATCTGGCCGGTGCCCACGGTGATTGCGGTCAGGGTGGTGCTGGTGCCCTGGGTCGGGCTCAGCGTACCGATGCCGCCGCTCACGCTCCAGTTCACCGACACATCGCCAATGTAATTGTCGTCGGCGTCAAAACTGGCCGCATGCACGATGAGCTGTTCGTTGGCAGAGAGGCCGGCCGTAGTCACTTCGGCCGTGTTGCCGGCCGCGTCGGTCAGCACTTTCACGTGATGCGCCGCGCCGACGGTGACCGTGAGCAGGCCGGTGGTGCCATCCTGCGCCGTCGGATGCACCGCCGTAATGGTGCCCGAACCAATGGTGTTGGCGAAAAACGTGGTCGTGGCCGTGTTGGTGGCATTACTGAAACTGCCGATGCCGCCGGTCACCTGCCAGTCCGCCGCTTCATCGGCGATGTAATTTTCCCAGGCATCGTAGCCGGCCGCATGCAAATTCAGCGACTGGTCGGTGGTAATGGATTGCGCGGGCAAGTTATCGCCCGGGCCGCTGGTACCTTCCACCACGTGCAAATGGTGCAGCGGTCCCGGATTGATGGTAAAGGTGTTGGAATTGCTGCTGATGCCGCTGCCGGTAGCGGTCAAAAACACGCCGCTTTGCGCTTTGGTGATCGTCGCATCGGTAATCGTCTGGCTGGTTTGATTGCTGAATACCAGATTGGAGGCTGTCAGGGTGCCGGTGTTGTCGCTCAGGGTCACCGTGCCGGTATGCGACACGTCGTTTTCATACGCGTCGCGCGCCGTCACCGTGACCGAGAACGCCTGCCCGGCGGTTTGATTGGCGATGGTATTAAACACAAAGTGATCCAGCGACGCCGCCGTGATGGCAAACGCCGCCGAGGTCGTGGGACCGTCGATGGTGGTGCCCGCGCCGGTGCGGGTTTCCACCTGCACGGTGTAGCTGCCGGCGGTGGTGATGTTGCCCACGCTGGCGATTTTGATCGTGGCCGAGGCGCCGGCGGCCAGCGCCGTGCCGGTATTATCGCGCACCAGGGTCACACTCTGCCCGGACACCGTGATGCTGCTGTAACCGCCATCCAGGCCGGATACGTTGGAAGCGATTTCCACATTGGCGACCGAGAACCCTGCAGGGAACGTGATGACGATTTGCCCATCGGCAGGCAAACCGCTGTCCACGCCGTTGCCGGTGGCGCTGGGTTGAAAGGAAATGGCATACACCGTAAAAGCACCAGCCTGGGCGTTGGAAGGCGTGGCGGTAACATTGGTGAGTTGCCCCTGCGCATAAACGTGGGTGAAAAACAACAGAAAAAGTCCTGTGAAGCGCAAAAGCCCCAAAGCAGATCTCATAGTTGCATCCCTGCAGCAATTGGATTACTGTAACTGAAAATGCACGCGTACCAGTTTATCTATGATGATTCTTGATGTATCCGGATTGCGAAGGACGACTTTAACCGCATAGACGGAGTCCAGAATTGCCGGATTGCGAATCAGACCAAGCTTGAGGATCGCAGTTTTTCCCGGAGGAACCGGATTCCCCAGCCCCGTGCGTTGCAGAACAACGGTCCGGTTCTTTTTTTGCAAACGCAAGCCCCCGGTGATGTCCCTCGATCCCGCCACTTCCAGCGGTTCTAAGCCAAAGTCCGGTGGGAACGTCAGTTCGAATACAGCATTACGAGGCAGGCTGTCCGATGAAACGAGAATCAGGTGGTAAATCCCCGGTTGATTGGGTTTGGCTTTCATCGCAACGAGCTGCAGCGAATCTTGCTTGACAGCACTCTGGGATGCATTTCCTTGTTGCCCCAGGATGGGGTGGGCCGAAAACGCGACCAGCCCCAATGCGATGACCAGCCGTGTCCGCATCATACTTTTTCGGAAAAAACGATCAAAAAAGGTTGGTTGCGAGAAAAAGTGATGCCATTCGAATATCGCGATGAGATGGGTCATTTTCTTCATTTGCAATAAAAAAATGTGATAATTTTGATGACGCCTAAAAATATACAAAATTCCTGTAAAAAATCAATTGGAATTTCGAAAATAATTTCGAGGGCAATCGCTTGATTTACAAGAATATATTAAAAATTAAGGGTAACTATGACTACTTCAGTAAATTGGGATTTTGTACGATTCAGCCCACTGCCCGTCATTGCGAGGATCCGCCAGCCGGCAGAGGCTCGCGATGGCGGAACCATCTATTTTCTATTCCATTAGTGCTGAATAGGTACGATTTTTCTAATTTACCGAAGTCGTACTATTCAGCGAATAGTGAAAAACTCACAAGGGAGAAAAGCGAACCTCTCGTAGTGGCGCTGAGGTTTAATTTTAAGGATTAAGGATTTCCGAATAGCAAATTTATCATTTCAAGGCTTTAGGGAGACCATCCGCGTTCAATCCGTGTGCATCTGTGGCTCCCACAAAAATCAGTGCGAATCTGTGAAATCTGTGGTTCTATAGAGTCGATATCCAAATTCATTAGCTTGGCGTTTCATTACTATTCCGATTGGCAGTGCCCAATTTATGCTGAATAGTTGCCATTGAGAATTATTGTGGCAAAACAGGCGGGGCAGTTCCGAGGAGGGAAATGCAGCGAAGAAAAGAGGAAAGTTGGCCGGCGATCGAGGAACTTCGCTGCATTCTCGGAAAAATCAGTCGTAATCCTCATCCAGATTTTTTTCGTCGTACTCAGTAATCCCTTCCCAGCCCCCCATGGGGTCTTCTACTTCACCCGGAGAGCCATCAAAATCATTGCGACAATCATCCGTATTATTCTCAATGAAGTCATAATAAGCGTCAATCACCTGAGTCAAAAAATTCAATTTCATGGTTCTCTCCTTTCACAGTTGCACGTCCTGAGATGTTGTTTGGAGAATTTTGAACTTTGGAGAAAAATACCAAAAAACGTAGAGAATGCGGAATATTCCCCGATCGCAAGCGCAAAAATATATCGGCGCTTATGCTCGATTTTCAAATAAAATTATTGCAATAGAAGTTAAGCAATATCCAAAAGTTTAATTAAATTTTCTGCAATCCTTCAGTATGTACCGTGATTGGTCGTTTCGGCTTTCAGCGTTGACTGGCAGGAGTCCGCTGTAAGGTCGGGATCTCAATCCCGGGTGCGTTCCAAGGTAAGAAATTACCCGGCTGAGCCATCTGGAAATGTTCGCTTTTTCAAAAAAATCTTGACTGCTCCGCAATCTTTTCTTATCTTTGCGCCAATTCTTTAGCAACAAACCATGAACGCAGGGAAATTTTAGACGTCAATGGCATCCTATCACCTCGACAAACACGTTACCGAAGTCAAGCGCTTGAAGCGAAAGCAAAGCAAGGGCCACAAGCGCATTGGCACCGGTACGTGCTCTACAGGAGGTGAATGGTATGGCTGATCTGGCGAACATTCGATAAAACCCGACTCGGTTGAAAATTCCTAAAGGCCTTCTTGGAGCACCTGCTCCGGGAAGGCCTTTTTTGTTTTAAATCCATCCGGTTTTGCCGGAAATCCATAACGATTACAACTGCAAAGGAGGATGTATCATGAATTTGACCGCTAACTGTCCCATCTGTGATGCGGCACTCAATCTGGCCGCCGACACGGTTCAGGGAGAACTGCTGGAATGCGCCGAATGCGGCACCGAACTCGAAGTGATGTCCACGGAGCCCATCCAATTGCAGGAAGCCCCGCAGGAAGAAGAGGACTGGGGAGAATAATCATGCGAATCGGACTTTTGCACTCCCTCATTCGCAAGGAGGAAAAATTGCTGATTGCCGCGTTCCGCGCCTGTGGCATTGATCTGGTGATGATTGACGATCGCCGGCTCGTTTTCACCCCGGGCAGCGATGTGTTTCAACTCGACGCTCTGCTGGAGCGCAGCATCCACCACTCACGCGCCCTGCACGCGCTGCGGTTGTTCGAAAGCGCCGGGGTGCGCTGCATCAATACACCGCAGGTGGCGCTGGTGTGCGGCGACAAGCTGCTCACCACCGATGCGCTGGCTCGTCACGGTGTGCCGCAGCCGCGGGTCAAAATCGCTTTCACCGAGGCCTCGGCACTGGCCGCCATCGACGAGCTGGGCTATCCGGTGGTGCTCAAGCCGGCGGTGGGCTCCTGGGGCCGGCTGCTGGCCAAAGTCAACGACCGCGACGCCGCCGAAGCCATTCTGGAGCACAAGACCATTCTCGGTTCGTATCACCATTCGATTTTTTATATCCAGGAATACATCGAAAAGCGCGGCCGGGATATCCGCAGCTTCGTCGTCGGCGATGCGTGCGTGGCGGCCATTTACCGCACCTCAGCACACTGGATCACCAACACAGCTCGGGGAGGGGTGGCCGAGAACTGTCCGCTGACCGATGAGCTACGCGACATTTCACTGCGGGCCGCACGGGCCGTGGGCGGCGGCATCGTCGCCATCGATCTGTTTGAAACCGATACCGGCTATCTGGTGAACGAGGTGAATTACACCATGGAGTTCAAAAACAGCATCGAAACCACAGGGGTGGACATTCCCGCGCGCATTGTCGATTACGTCATCCGCGTTGCGGAAGGAGGCGGCCATGTCTGAGGTTCGCGTGTCGATTGTCGGCGGCTCCGGGTACACCGGCGGCGAGCTGCTACGCCTGCTGCTGTTTCATCCACAGGTGCGGATTCAGCAGGTGACGTCCGAACGGTTCGTTGGCAAATTCACGCACAAGGTGCATCCGAATCTGCGCAAGGCAACAGACCTGCGGTTCGTGCAGCTTGCACAACTGGAACCGTGCGACGTCTTGTTTCTCTGTTTGCCGCACGGCCGCGCCATGCATTTGCTGCCGGAACTGCAGCGGAAAGCGGAACGCATCATCGATCTGAGCGCGGATTTCCGTCTCAACGACCCGGCGCAATACGCCGCTTGGTACGGCCGCGAGCACACGCATCCGGAATGGCTGCCGCAGTTTGTGTACGGCATTCCGGAGCTCCACCGCGAGGCCATGCGCGGCGCGCGGTTTATATCCAGCGCGGGGTGCAACGCCACCGCCACCATTCTGGCGCTGTTTCCGCTGTTCAAAAACGATCTGGTGGTTGTCGATCGTTCCGTGGTGGAAGTAAAGGGCGGCTCCAGCGAGGGCGGCAACGCGCCATCCGAGGCCACGCACCATCCGGAACGCAGCAATGTGGTACGCTCGTACCGCCCGACGCAGCACCGCCACACGGCCGAAGTGGAGCAGGAGCTGTGCATACACGGCCCGGTGCGCGTGCATCTGTCGGCCACGGCGCTCGATCTGGTGCGCGGCGTGCTGTCCACCTGCCACGTGTTTCTTAAGGACGATTTGGATGAGAAGACTATATGGAAGGTGTACCGCGAAACCTATGCCGATGAGCCGTTCATCCGCATCGTGAAGGAGAAAACGGGCATTTACCGCTATCCGGAGCCCAAACTGCTCATCGGTTCCAATTTCTGCGATATCGGTTTCGAAAAGGATGCCCGCTCGCGCCGGCTGGTGGTCATCAGCGCCATCGACAACCTGATGAAGGGCGCTGCCGGGCAGGCGGTGCAGGCGTTCAATCTCATGCACGGCTTTGCCGAAACCACCGCGCTGGAATTTCCGGGGTTGCATCCTGTTTAGGAAGATGAATTGAATCTCTCGCAGAGGCGCCGGGAGCACAGAGGGTTTTAACAAGTCCTCTGCGAGCTCCGCGGCTCTGCGATAGAATAATAAAAAAAAACAGCATCAAAAGAAAAATCCAAATTTGAAACGATTCAGCAGGTTTAGTTCTTTGTCGGATTCCGGCTTTCCCAGCTCCCCTCCTGGAAGGGGCCGGGGGTGGGTCAAAAAATGAGCCTCTGGCACAGATTGATTTTTGGCTGGCTCACGAACGTTTGCTAAAAATTAAAAAATTATGCTGCGGCGGCAAGCCGGCTGATTTGCCCCACCCCTAAATCCCCTCCCGGGAGGGAATTTTGAAAAACGCCCGGCGGGCTCTGCGCCTTGGCGAGAGAATGATTTTCATTGGTAGTTTCCCAACCATCCAACAAATCGAAATCAATCAATCAGGAGAGCCAATCCGGTGTGCCGATTGCTTCTGATCCGCGATACACACGAATTCGCCATTGCCGACCACCTGCGGCCATTCGCCGACATCGCGCGTCATAGCAAGGAATACCAGGGCCACGGCTGGGGCTGTGGCTACTTGCGCAACGGCCAATGGCACCTGTACAAAACTGTGAGGCCTATCTGGGAGGACGATCTGGCGCGGTTCGGGAACACCCGCTTGCTGATCGCCCATGCCCGTAGCGCGTTTCAAAACCGCGGCATTGTGGTGGATAACAACATGCCGTTTTTCGACGGCCAGTGGATGTTCGCTTTCAACGGCGAATTGCGCGGCGTGAAAATCCGCGAAAACGGCCGCACTGGCGCCGAAAAAATCTTTCATCTCTTCCGACGGCTGGACCGCGGCGATCCGCAGGCGTCACTGCAAAAGGCGGCCACCCTCCTCGAACGCCGCACGCGCTACATTCGCGCCATGAATCTGATCATGACCGACGGCCGGCAGACGCTGGTGATGTGCCATTACAACGAAGACCCGGATTATTTCACCCTGCGCTACCGGCAAACCGGCGAACAACGCATCGTGTGCTCCGAACCCTATCCGGGCGAAATGGACTGGCAACCGATGAAAAACAAACACATCGAGGTGATTTCATGCTGATCATCAAAATCGGCGGAGGCGAGCAGATCAATCTGCGTGGCATCGTGGCAGACCTGGCCGAACTCGACGAGCCGGTGGTTCTGGTTCACGGCGCCAACGCCCTGCGCGACCGCCTGGCCGAAGCACTGGGTCGCCCTCGAAAAATGCTGACTTCGGTTTCCGGCTACACCAGCGTGTACTCCGATGAATCCGCGCTGGATTTGCTGATGCTGGCCTACGCCGGCCTGCGCAACAAGCGGCTGGTGGAACTGTGCCAGCAGCACGGCATCAATGCCATCGGTCTGTCCGGCATCGACGGGCAGGTGATCCGCGGCCGGCGCAACCGCGGCATCCGCGTGCTCGAAAACGGCAAACTGCGGCTGGTGCGGGATCTTTCCGGCAAGCCGCAGGCGGTCAACGAGCCGCTGCTGCGCTGGCTTCTGGAGCAGGGCTACACGCCGGTGCTCACCGTGCCCATTGTGGATGAGCGCGGGACGGCGATCAACTCTGAAAACGATGACATCGTCGTGGTATTGCAAGCGGCCTTGCAGGCGAGGATGGTTATTCAGCTCATCGAAGCGTCGGGCTTCCTTGAAGATCCGCGGGATCCCGCATCGGTGGTCGCGGCGCTGTCGCGAAACGAGCTGGAACAGCGAGAAGCGCAGGTATCGGGCCGCATGAAACGCAAAATGCTGGCCCTGCGGCGGCTGTTCGACAACGGCGCCCAGCGGGTGGTTATGGCCGATGGCAGAACCGAGCATCCGATCCGCGCCGCGCTGGCCGGAGAAGGGACGGTGATTCAATGAATGCGTTGAAATTGCTGGAAGACCATTACAGCATGAACGTGTATCCCAAACGGGATGTGGTGCTGGTGCGCGGCCAGGGCGCGCGGGTGTGGGATACCGACGGCCGCGAGTACATCGATTGCGTATCCGGCAACGGTGTGGCCAATGTGGGCCATGCCAACGAGGCCGTGGCGCAGGCCATTGTCCACCAAGCGCAGCGATTGATCACCTGTCCGGGCATTTTTTACAACGACGTTCGTGCGCAACTGCTGGAACGGCTGATCCAGATCGCTCCGGCCCGCCTGCAAAAGGCGTTTTTATGCAACAGTGGTGCCGAGTCTATCGAAGCGGCCATCAAATTTGCGCGGCTGGCCACGAAAAAATCCGATATTCTCTGCGCCACCCGCGGCTTTCACGGGCGTACATTAGGCGCGCTCAGCGCCACGCACAACCCCAAATACCGCCGCGATTTTGAGCCCCTGGTGCCCGGCTTCCGGCACGTGCCGTTCAATGATTTTGATAAACTTGATCGGGCGGTCGGCGAGGAGACCGCCGCCGTGCTGCTGGAAATCGTGCAGGGTGAGGGCGGCGTGCATGTGGTGGATGCCGACTACCTGAACCGCGTGCAGCAGGTATGCCGCGAGCGCGGCGTGCTGCTGATTTTCGACGAAGTGCAGACCGGTTTTGGCCGCACCGGCCGCCCGTTTGCCTGTCAACATTTCGGCATCGAGCCGGACATGATGTGCGTGGCCAAGGCCATGGCCGGCGGCGTGCCCATGGGCGCCGTGTTGTGCAGCGCCGCGGTCGCCATCCCGGTGGGCAAGCATGGCAGCACGTTTGGCGGCAATCCCCTGGCCTGTGCCGCCGCGCTTGCCGCCATCGATTTCATGGAAGCGCACCGGCTGGACGAGCAGGCGCGCGAAAAGGGCGATTACCTGGTTTCTCAACTGCGGCAACCCACCGTGCCCCTGATCCGCGAGATTCGCCACCTGGGATTGATGATCGGCATTGAATTACGCACGCGGGTGAAACCGTACCTCCTCAAGCTGCTGGAGCGCGGCGTGCTGGCCCTGCCTGCCGGCAGCACCGTGCTGCGCCTTTTGCCGCCGCTGGTGATTTCATACCCCGAGCTGGACCGTGTTGCCGAGGCGGTGGTGGGGGTGTTGCGGGGAGAGGATTAATCGGCAGAGAGCAATTGCTTGGGGGGCCTGGAGCCTTGAAGGTGCCAGGTATATTTGTCTTTTGCATGGCCCAAAATCAAAAAAGCCCGACCGATTGGCCGGGCTCTCTGCTCCCGAGGCAGGACTCGAACCTGCAACCTAGTGGTTAACAGCCACCCGCTCTGCCGATTGAGCTACTCGGGAATTTAGACTAACAAAGTTCTATTGTCAATGGAGCATGTGGACTCGCACCTGCATCCGCCAGTCGGCGGATAACAGCCACTCCCTTTTCCGATTGAGATACTCTCGGGAGTGTTGAAAATCATCCTTTTTCGAGACAAATAATATAAAAAATAAATCTCAAAAGTCAATACTTTGTTCGTCCAAAATCGCAATTTATTCAACGATTTTTTGCTCCCGGAGCTCCTGAATCGCCAGCGCATCGAGCTGCAGAAGGCGCTGCAGCACCTCATCGGTATGCTGGCCGAGCAGCGGCGGCGGCGCGGGAGAGGCCGTCGGCGAGTGCGAAAATTTCGGCACCGGTCCGATGAGGTTCAGTATGCCCGCCGTCGGATGATCCACCTGCGTTTTCATGCCCCTCGCCTGAACCACCGGATCCTCAAACACCTCCTTCACATTTTGAATCGGTGAACTTGCGATATTCGCTTTTTTCAGCAATTGGTGCCACTCGCGGCTGGACTTTTGCGAAAAGGCCTTTTGCAGAACAGGGATCAGCCGATCGCGGTTTTGCACCCGCACGGCGTTGGTGGCAAATTCGGGCCGGTCGGCCAGGCCATCGAGCCGCAACACCTCGCACAGCCGCCGGAACTGCGCATCGTTGGCCGCGGCCACCGCCAGATAGCCATCCGCAGTCGGGAACACTTCATACGGCACGATGTTCGGATGCGCATTGCCATAGCGCCGCGGAATCTGGCCCGATACCAGATAGTTCATGCCCACGTTGGCCAGCCACGACACCTGCGCGTCCAGCAGCGAGATATCGATGACCTGTCCCACTCCTGTGCGCTCGCGGTGGTGCAGCGCTGCCAGAATACTGCCGGCGGCATACAGTCCTGCCGTGATATCCGTGATCGCCACGCCCACTTTGTACGGCGGGCCTTCTTCCGGCCCGGTGATACTCATAATGCCGCCGCGTGCCTGGATGATGAAATCGTATCCGGGCTCGCGGGCATCGGGACTGTTCTGGCCATAGGACGAGATGCTGCAGTAAATCAGTCTCGGATTGTGCTCGCGCAGCCGTTCGTAATCCAGCCCCCAGCGCTGCATGCTGCCGACCTTGAAATTCTCAACCAGAATATCACAACGCTGCGCCAGCCGCCGCACCAGCTCGCGGCCTTTCTCGCGCGCAAGATCGATGGCGATGCTTTTTTTGTTGCGGTTACAGGACAGGAAGTAGGCCGACTCTCCTCCCGCGAAAGGCGGCCCCCAACTGCGCGTGTCGTCGCCACAGCCCGGCCGCTCCACTTTGATAACTTCCGCCCCAAGATCGGCCAGGAACTGAGTGCAATACGGGCCAGCGAGAATCCGCGACAGATCCAGCACCCGGATGCCGGCCAGTGGCGGGGATGTTTGTGCATTTTTTCTATTCATCGTAAGCTCATATTCGCAGGTACGTTAGCCCAAATGTTACTCTGATTTAACCAAAATCGGCGAAAATTTCGCCGAATATCCAATTAGCCTTTACACTGGCATACAGCCGTCACGTTCTCATCGCACGGTCCGAAACAACCTTATTTCAATTCATTCGGTTATTCGCGTCGTTTGTTGAGTGGAAGAAGCCATGTTCAATAGCTACATCCGAGGCGCTGTGCACAAACTCATCATCGCCGGTTTCGGATTGATGTCCGTCCTCTCCTTGTCGGCCTGCGAAAAACGCAAACCCTACGACATCGTTATCCGCAACGGCCGGGTGCTGGATGGCACCGGCCTGCCGGCGCAGCGCATAGATATCGCCATCGCTGGCGATAAAATCGTGGCCATGGGCCGCATTGCAGGCAACCTGGCACCCAAAACCATCGATGCCGCCGGACGAATTGTGGCTCCAGGATTCATCGATTTGCGCAACCACTCGGCGAAAAATCTGGCGCGCAGCCACAACGCCCGCATGCTGCTCAGCCAGGGCATCACCACGGTCATGCTCAACGCCGATGGCGGCCCGCGGCAGGACATCTGGCCCCTGGCGGCGTTTCTGTTCCAGTTTGAAAAAGACCGGCCGGCGGTCAACGTGGCAGCGATGGTATCGCACAACACCCTGCGCCATCTGGCCATGCGAGATGGCGATTACGAGCGGCCGGCCACCAACGCGGAAATTGAGCTCATGGAAGAGCTACTGCACAAGGCATTCCGCGATGGCGCTTATGGCCTATCCACCGATCTCGGCTACAGCTCCTCGGCCTACGCCGACGGCTTCGAGCTGGAGCGGCTGATCCGCCATGTGCGCGATCACAGCGGACTGGTCAGCGCCGCCCCGCGCGATCCGGTGCGAAAATTCTGGGCTTCGCTGGAAGAGCTCTATCAGCTCAGCCGCAAAACTCTGCAACCGATTCTGGTGGGCCAGTTGCAGCGCGCTCCACGTTGGGTGTGGAAATTGCGGCAGCGCTGGCAAAAATACCTGGCCGACGACTCGCCGCTACTGTTGACCCTATTTCCGCAAACCCGCTGGTACGGCGAGATTTTAAATTTAGTGCCGCAAAATGAATTTTTCAACTGGCGTGAAGTGAGTTTGTCGCTGTATCGCCTCGGCGGCGCGCATCGCATCCGCATCGAAAGCATGCCAACGCGGCCCGATGCGGTTGGCAAAACCCTGCTCAGCTTTGCCAAACAGATCGAGCTGTCACCGCAGCGCGCATTCATGGAAATTGTCAAGGCGCACGGCGCGGTGGTGTCCATGCAAGCCATCCGCCGTGATCAACTGGCGTGGATTCTTCTCCAGCGCAATGTCATCCCCGTCACCGATGGCGGCCTGGATGTCACCATCCCCAATAGTAGTGCCGGCTTTGGCTATTTATTAGAAATGGTTGAAAAACAGTCGCTTTCTTTGCCTCGAATGGTGCACAAGCTCACCGGTTTTGCCGCCGGGCTGCTGCAACTCAAAAATCGTGGCCTACTGCGCCCCGGCTATCACGCCGATATCCTCATTTTCGATCCCACCGCCGTCACGGTGGATCACTCCGAAAACACACTGCTGCCGCCTGTTCGCGGCATGGAATGGATTCTGGTTAACGGCGAGATCGTTCTCGAGCAGGGCCGCTGGACCCCGGCCCGACCCGGGCAGGTGCTCCGCTACAGCCACACCAGCGTTCGCGAACAGCGCGATATTGTGCCGAACTGAGGTGTCCTCTTTTCCTCCTTACTCTCCTCCTTCCCAAGTTAAACTTGGGGGGAGGAAGGAACGTGCCGGATATGAGATTCCGGCATTTTTCATCCTTTCGCTTTCGCAAAAGGATGAAAAAGCCGGCATGACAAAAAAGTAGTTAAATCATGTGTTTGTTTTGCTATCACGCGAAGGCCAAAATAGCGCGACGAAGGTATGTACCCTCACCCACCTCCTCCTGATTTTTCATATTCTCGTTCCAAAGTTAAACCTGGGAATGAGAAAATAGCGTCCACCGCTTTTTCTGCATCCGTGTTCCATACGCGTGCATCCGTGGCTAACACACCCTCATCAACCGACCTGCCCGTCACCACGTTTCCTGCGTCTGTAGCCGGGCCATACTGGGTTTCTTTTTCGCCAGTTCGAGCGACTCCCGGTAAAGCGCGTTCAAATCGCCCAGATCGACGCCGCTGCCCTCGCGGAAAAAAATGGGGATTTTGTGCAGTGGCGTATCCAGCCGGAGAAACGTATCGCCGTCGTACACATCCTCCGGGTTCCAGGCATCGCACCAGCGCGCACCCGGCGGCAAGTATAGCAAGCGCGACTTCTGCCCCTTTTGCCAGATCGCCGCCACAAGAATATCCTCCCCGTACAGATACGTGGCCCAGTCGAACCACGCCTCATTTTTCTCCGGATACAGCAGCAGCAGCGGCCGCACCACCGGCACGCCCTCCTCATGCGCCTGTTTCGCCGCACGGTAGCTGTAATCGGCCAGCCGGTCGTGCAATTTGGCATACAGTCGCCATATGGCAATCAGCTCCGCGTCGTAATGCGGCTTTTTCGGCATATCCCAGAACGCCCGGTTTTCGGTCGGTCCGACTTCCATGATGGGCGTAAAGCAACTGAACGCCAGCCAGCGGGCGGTCACCTCGCGGTCGAAACCGCCCCAGTAGCCGCCGGTATCCGAGCCCCAGATGGGGAAGCCGATGAGCGAGGAACGCAGCGCCGCGATGATGGCCGCGCGCAGGCCCCACTCGCTGCCGCCGATGTCGCCGCCCCAGAACACGCCATAGCGTGAGCTGCCGAAATAACCGGCTCTCGGCATCAGCACGAAATCTTGCCCGCGCGCCCGGGCGAAGGCCTCGTAGGCGGCTTTTACATACAGCCGCGGATAATCGTTGCGCACCTCGCGCATGGTTTTGCCGTTGTACACCAGAAACCGCCGGTCCGCCGGCACCAGCTCTTCCGAGCGGTCCAGTTTGCAGCCATCCACACCAGCTTCGATGATTTTCTGCAGGCCAGTTTCCTGCCACCAGCGTGTAGCCTGCGGATTGGTGAAATCGATTAAAATGCGATCGGTGTGGTGCGCATTTTGACGGGAGTAATTAAAGCCTCGTTTCCGCGCTTCGGCGGCCATATCGCCCTGCACCCACGGCGCAATCCACAACAAAAACCGGATGTTTTTGCCATGCAGCCAGTCGATCATTTTTTTCGGCGCGGGTAGCCGCTGCGTGTCGAACTCAAAATCATCATAGCCGTAGCTGCCTTTCGCCCAGGGCCGATCCACCCAGTACACGCCGCACGGAATATCCAGCGCCTGCATCATCAAAATATCTTCAACCACCTGGCTGTTGTACGGTGCTTTGACCGGCGTGCCGTCGAAATACCTGGGCAAATGCTTGTGTTCATCACGCCAGCGCCACGGCCGGAAGGCCCAATTTGGCGGCAGAAACGGCGGGCCGGACAGCAGATTGTATTTCTTCACCACATCCACCAGGGTTTCGCCGAATAGAAACCGGGCACGCAGAGCCGGCCCTTGGGCTACAATCGTCACGCGCTCGGAATCGGCGCGGCAGAAATCGATGGCCACGGGCCAGGTGCTCTCGATCCACAGCCCGTACGCTGCGGTGGACAGAAAAAACGGCGAATATAACGAAAGCGTCGGCTTCACCAGGGTGGTCACCTTCTGACCTCGCAAATCCATCGCGACGTCGATCCCCGGTTTCCAGCTCCGCTTCTGCGGACCGTCCACCACGCGCTCCATCACGCCGGTGAATTTTTCGGAAGTGTCTGCCACGATTTCAAAGCCCCACTGCAGAATGTCCGCATCCGGGGCGGCGCGCAACGACAGCGCCACATCCGCGTCATCGCGTAGCAGGCGCAGTTCTACCTGCCGGCCGCCGAGGTTTTGCCAGCGCGCGAACAGCACGCTTTTTTCGCGCACCAGTTCATCCGGCGCACCGGACAGATACACTTTGCCGTTGTCAGTTTCGTAAAAAAACGTGGCGCCGTTTTGGCTGCGCAGCTTGAGGGTTTTGCCGGTGAACGGATGCGAAATCTCCACGCTGACCGATTTTTCCGGACCGGACAGTTTAAGATCGAACTGAGCGGTTGCCGGCAACGCCGTCAGCCCCAGAGCCAGCATCATCCATGCCCACGTACCGCCTTTGCGTCGCATGTTCCCTCCCATGTTTGGATTCACTGAATATGCATTCATCGCGCGGTATGTCGTGAGGTGCCCGTCCACGGATGTCGCAGCGACTAGCCTTGCTGCTTTTCCTGTTCCTGAAGCTGCTTCATCTGTTCGTCTATTCGCCTGCGCATTTCCTGCAGTTGCCGGGCCTGCCGGCGGAGCTCCTTTTCCTGCGCCTTCAGCCGCTTTTCGTACTCGCGCAGCTCGGCCTTGCGCTTTTCGTAATATTCCTCAAATTCGGTGCGGCTCCAGAATCCGCGACGCTCGAAATAGCCGCGAAACAGCCAGTTGTGTTTGAGCGCTTCCATGTTCTCGGCAAAACTCAGCATCCCCAGCCGGGTCAGCTTGCTGATGTCCACCAGCTCGTCGCTGAGCCGGGTCAGGGTCCAGATGACCGAATCCATCGCCGTAGGCCAGGTCGTATCGCTGATGGCGCGTCCTAGTAGCCCCTCGCCCGCGCTGATTTTGCGGAACAGGGCGTTCAGCGAATCGCGCGCCGCGGCGATGGCATCCACAGTGATATTGTGCAAGTCATCCCGGTAAATCAGTGCGCCGAGGGTGCCCTGCCCGGATTGAATGCGCCGAATGATGGAATCGGTGGAGGCGGCCACGTGCTGCACCACCTGCCCCAGCCGGATGGTCTCGCGAAACATGGCCACGAACACGGAATCGCCCTTTTCGGTCATGTCGAGCATACGGTTGTAGAACGAATCGTCGTACACCAGCTTGCCAATGGTGCCGCGGCCGCTGTGAATCTGCGCGGTGATGCCGTCCAGGCTGCGGGTGACGGCGCGCATGTACTGCGCGGTCTCATCGAAACTTTCCAGAATGGCGCCGAGGGCGATCGGGCTGCGGCTCTGAATGGTGTCGGCATCGGCGACCGACGGTGCCTGCAGCGAGCCGCCGGTGATGGCTAGAATTTTATCCCCGACCAGCCCCTCGGTCTGGATCACCGCCAGCGCGTCTTTTTTGATGAGCTTCTGCACATCCTTATCCAGCTTCAGCACCACTTCGACGCGGCCGCCGGGCTGCGCTGGCAAATGGATCGATTCCACCACGCCGATGTCGATGCCGGACAGTCGCACGGGCGCGCCGCTGCGCAGGCCGGCCACATCGTCGAAATAGGTGTGCAGCACAAACGTTTCTTCGAAAATTTTTTCCTTCTGGCCGAGCAGAAAAATGCCGATGACGAAAATCAAAAATCCGCCCACGACAAACATGCCCAGCCAGAACAAATATCCGCGCTTCATATTCAGTTATCCCTCCAGATTCACCGCTGCGAGGTATTCCTGCACAAACGGGTGCTCAGTCTGTGCCACTTCGTCAAAGCGGCCGAACGCCACAATCCGCCCCTGATACAGCACGGCGATACGGTCGCTGATGCGACGCGCGCTTTGCAAGCTGTGCGTGATCACTAGCGAAGTCACGCCCATGCGTTTTTTCAGTTCCATCATCAAATCTTCAATTTCCCGCGACGTGATCGGATCCAGGCCGCTGGTAGGCTCGTCGTACAGGATGATTTTCGGCTCCAGCACCAGAGCGCGCGCAATGCCCACGCGCTTTTGCATCCCGCCAGACAGCTCGGATGGATATTTGTGCAGCGCGGCCTCCACGCCCACGGTCTGCAATTTTTCATAAATAATCTGCCGCAGCCGGTCCGGCGCCACGCGCTGGTGGCGGGTGAGATGAAAAGCCAGGTTTTCTTCCACGGTCATGGAATCGTACAGCGCAGCGTTCTGGAACACATAGCCGATTCGCCGCCGAAGCTGGTCCAGTTGCGCGGCCGACAGCGCCGTCACCTCCTGCCCGTCGAGGCGAATGGACCCGCGATCGGGCCGCAGAAGCCCGACCAGACATTTCAGCAGCACGCTTTTTCCCGAGCCGCTGCGGCCGAGAATGGCCACGGTTTCGCCGGCTTCCACCTGCAGCGAGACGCCGTTCAGCACCGTTTGCGCGCCAAAGGCCTTGTACACCTGGTCGATGTCGATCATCAGCCAAACAGAATCAGGGTTAATTTCACCAGCAGCACATCCGCTACGATGACAAACAGTGACGACAACACCACCGCGATCATGGCGCTTTGGCCGACCCCGTGGGTGCCGTGCCGGGTGTAATAGCCGGTAAACGTGGCGATCGATCCGATGATGAAACCGAAAACCGCCGTTTTGGCCACCGCCGGTAGCACTGTCTGAAGATCGATAAACCGGATGGCGGAATCGAAGTACAGTTTCAACGAAATATTTTGCTGGAAAAACATAATCACATAGCCGCCCATGAGAGCGAGAAAATCGGCGTAAATGGTCAGAATCGGCACCGCGATGAGGCAGGCCAGGATGCGCGTGCGCACCAGATAGCCGAACGGATACAGCGCCGCCACCTCCATGGCATCGATCTGCTCAGTGACGCGCATGGAGCCGAGCTGCGCCGCAATGCCGGCACCCACCCGGCCGGATACCACCAGCGCGGTAATGATCGGCCCGATTTCCCGCAGAACGGCCACGGCGATCATGCTAGGCAGTAGGCCGCGCCCGCCGAAGCGCGCCAGAGTGCTACTGGTCTGCATCGCCAGCACCATGCCAATGCTGAGTCCGGCTACCCCCACCAGCAGCAGCGATTTGCTGCCGATTTCGTGCGTCTGGCGCAGAGTTTCCAGGCCGTCCAGCGGCCGGCGCAGCAGCGAGCGAAAAAACTGCCTCACAAACAGCATGTACCGGCCCACCTGTTCGAACACGTCGTGCATATTTTTTAATTGTGTGTTTATGGTATCAAATCAGAAAATGGGTAAACATTCAGTATATACAGCCATTTATCGCTCTGACTTTCAGCGGCCAAGAATCCGGTGTGTTTAGGCTATTTATCAATTCCCTTTCAGCAAAAGAATGTTCAATGGGCTTTTTCGGATCTACGGCTGCGTAAAAAAAGATTAAACAAAGCCTTCAAAAACCTCGTCTCAGATTCTAGCATTTTGCAACCCCTACATCAAATTAATAAAATCAACCAGGCTTTGCAAATTACATCCTCCCAATGCTTTTACGAGGACAAAAGATTTTAAGAGTTTGCAATCCTTTTCAAAGTCCTTGCTTCTTTATTGAGAATTTTATATTTATTTTTGCCATGGAAATGCTTCCGAAAAGGTACACACTTAACCCAGGACAAACTGCTTTGCAGCATTGATATCGCAACGATGAAAAAACGCATCATGCTCATAGAGGATGAGGAGCTCTTTCAAGACCTTTTTAAGGAAATTTTTACGCGGGAAAATTTCGAGATTATCTGCGTCTCTCAGGGGAAAGAAGCTCTGAACTATCCGAAACAGGATCTGTATATTGTGGATCTGGGGCTACCCGGTATGAACGGCATGGAAACGCTGGCTGCGCTCAAAGCGCGGTTCGGGGAAAAGGTGCATGCCATCCTAATTACCGGCTATAACCCGGATACCGATGAACGCATTCTGCGCGAGCATGGCATTTTTCAGGTGTTGCAAAAGCCCTTCAACATCGATGTGCTGAAAAAAGAAATTGCCGCGTTTTTCGAATCCCAGCCCCCAGCCGATCCAATTGTTAACAAATCTTGATTCGCTTTGCAGCCACAGCTCTCCGCAATTTTATCCCTCTGCAGATAAAACTTAAGAAACCGCTCAATAAGTTGAAATGGTTGCCGTATTTATTTATGGAGGTTCAATATTTTTAAAATTTTGTAAATTTTTGATTATCGCAACGGAATGCAACCCTGGAGAGCATCTATGGAAGGACTGCTTCGCTTGATTATTGACTACCTCACAGACACCTTAAAATTTCTCGCCAAAACCACCTTCGCTCTGGCCCTGAGCCTGGTGGTGTTACATCAATTGCCGCAAATTCACCGCACAGAATCTACCATCATCCTTGCTACCCAAAAAGGATCGGCCCTTTCAGAAGCGTTGCACTTATCATCCGACCGGCCCGTGCGTATCCAGCCCGCCGGTTTTGCGCCCGGAGAAGAGCCTGCCGAGTGGCTGAAAAAATTCATGCAGCGCGTCAAAAAAGCGCGCGAAGAGGTGCGGCGCAAGGCCATGGAACATTTGCGTGGCCGTTCGAAAACGACGCTGCAAGAAATCGGCTTTTTAAATATCCAGGTTTCCCCCAAAAGACGCCAGGAGCCACGGCAACCGACCGTACGCCGGTCATCGCACGACCAGCCGCAGGCACGCCGGCCACGGCGGCAGTCCATCGAAGAAGGCATTGCCTCGTTTTACGGTAAACGATGGAACGGGCGCAAAACCGCCAATGGCGAAATTTTTAACGATGAAAAATACACCGCCGCACACAAAACTTTGCCCTTTGGCACGTTTGTGCGCGTGGTTCGGAAGGACAACGGCCGGTCAGTAGTGGTACGGATCAACGATCGAGGGCCGTTCAAGCCGGGCCGAATCATCGATCTCTCCACCGCCGGTGCCCGACGGCTCGGCATGCTCGAGGAAGGACTGGTCGAGGTGGCGATCTATCCGGCCACACTGGTTGATTTTCTCAAGCAATTTGAAAGACAGAATTAAGCGATACAAGAGACGCCAGGCACCTTGAAGGTGCCTGGCGTCTCTTGTTAGTACTCGCTGACTGCTCAAAGCTTGAAATGCTTCGGCGCGGCGTGGGTTTCCGCCGGCACCTGCTCAACGATCTGGCGCGCGATATCCATAAACGCGCGGGTGGCCGGTGAATCTGGATGGTGCAGCACCACCGGTTTTCCAGAATCCCCAGCCAGACGCAGCTCGGGCGTGAGCGGAATTTCGCCCAGAAACGGCACCCCTTCCTTCTTCGCCGCTTTTTTCACGCCACCTTTGCCGAAAATATCGTGGTCCTTGCCGCACTCATCGCAAATAAACGAACTCATGTTCTCGATGATGCCCAGCACCGGTACGTTCACCTTTTGGAACATGCGCAGACCTTTCAGCGCGTCCGAGAGCGCCACAGGCTGCGGCGTGGATACCATCACGGCGCCGGTCAGTTCCAACCGTTGCGTGAGGGTGAGCTGCGCATCGCCGGTGCCCGGCGGCAAATCGATGATGAAGAAATCCAGATCGCCCCAGGCCACATCGCGCAGCATTTGTTCGATGGCCCGGCCCACCAGCGGTCCGCGCCAGATGATGGCGGTATCTGACGGCGCCAGAAATCCCAGCGACATTACCTGAATACCGTCCCGCTCCAGCGGCAATACTTTGTTGCCAACCACCTTCGGCCGTTTGCCTTCAAGCCCCAGCATCATCGGAACGTTCGGCCCGTAGATATCCGCATCCAGAATGCCGACATTCTTGCCCAGTTTGTGCAGCGCGCAGGCCAGATTCACCGAAACCGTGGATTTGCCCACACCGCCTTTGCCACTGGCCACGGCGATGGTGTATTTCACATTGTGGAGCATCTTTTCAATTTGCTGCTCCTGCTCTACTTTCAGTTGCGCTTTGGCCGCGCCAACGGTTTTCTCGTCGATTTGCAGTTCGATTCTGGCGACGCCGAGCTGCTTCAGCGCTTCCCGCACTTCCGGTTCCAGTTGCTCTTTCACGTTGCCCGATTGGCTCGCAAACTCGATGCGCACGTAAACCGAATCCTGATCGGTACGGACTTCTTTAACCAGTCCGAATGTCACGATATCGCGGGAAAAGCCCGGATATTTCACCGAGCGAAGGGCTTCCAAAACCTGTTCTTTATCTGGCATGATCTATCCTCTCAGTGTATCGATTGCAAATTCAGCCACGCCGTTGGTTTGGGGCGCGTGGCGGCGGACGATGTGGGCAATAATATAAGCCGCTGGACGATCGGGTTCAAGCTCTTTTCTTTGCCATTCATGCCGCTGTTGGCTGCCGGTTTCTATCGCCCGCTCAAAACCATCAGCGCTTGAATTTACCCATTAGATGCGCTTCGGCCAGAATATGGCCTTCCATGGCTTTGAGCAGCTCACTTTTTGTGGCTCCGGGCCGCAGCTCCAGCTTGTTATCCAGCGCGTAGAGCTTGAAAAAGTACCGGTGGGCCGGACCGGGGGGCGGACATGGACCGCCATAACCGATGCGGCGAAAATCGTTTTTGCCCTGCCGGGTTCCGTCTTTCAGCTCCTTCTCCGCTTCGATGCCTTCCGGCAGCCCGCTGGCCGTCGCCGGGATATTCCAGATCACCCAATGCACCCAGGTGCCCATTGGCGCGTCCGGATCGTCGCAGATCAGGGCGAAGCTCCTGGTTTTTTCCGGCACGCCTTTCCATTGCAACGCCGGCGAAATGTCTTTGCCCTCGCAGGTGTATTCGCGAGGGATCATCTCACCTTCCTTGAAAGCCGGACTGGTCAAGACCATTTTCTTCACCTCCTTTTTGGCCTTTTTCCCGGACTTCTGTCCTGAGACAGGCTGGCTCAGGGCCAGCAATGCCCCCATGCAAAGCAGGACAACAAATGCTCGTTTACCCGTCATAATACACCCCTTTCATTTGTGCCTCTGTATTCTCCTGTTTTTTGCTCATCCGACGGTTGGCACTTGCCCGAAGATTGAACACCAGCGCGGTTTTGACAACCCGTTCACGGGATAAAGGCACGCCTTTATGCTTTTAGTGAAGCCCGGTATCGAATCACCTCAGCTTTTTCAATGGTGATGAGGCCATCCTGAAACATGTCATCGATTTCTTCCACATACCGCCGCACCTTTTCATCGGTATCAACGATTTCGATAATCAGCGGCAAGTCTTCGGAAAGCCGCAAGAGCCGCGCTGAATGCAAACGGCTATGGGCACCGAATCCCATCACGCCGCGAATGACGGTCGCGCCGGCCATACCCATCTCGCGCGCTTTTTCCACCAAAGCATGATACAGCGGCTTGCCCTCGTAGCGATCCGCCTCGCCAATAAAAATACGCAGCAACTTGCCTTCGCCTTCGATCTTCATGGCCTTCTCCATGGTTTAGATCAGCTTCGCGAATATCATGCCCAGATACACGGCCAGCAGCCCTGCCAGCACGCTCGTACCCATATTGGTCAGCGCCGCCAGAAAGCTCCCCTCGCGCAGCAGCACCAGCGTCTCATAGCTGAATGTCGAAAATGTCGTAAAGGCGCCAAATACTCCAATGGCCAGAAAACTCCGCCACTCCGGATGCATCAGAAAGCGCTCCTCGGTCAATGTCAGCACGAAGCCCAGCCCAAAACAGCCAATGAGATTGACCACCAGCGTACCGTAGGGGAATAAGCTGCCCCACACACGGCACACCCAACCGGAAACGGCGTATCGGGCAATTGCTCCTAAAAAACCACCGAGCCCAACAACCACGATATGCCACATGAAGCCGTGCTCTCCTTCGATTAGAATTCAGGGTTCAGTAGCAACGATTCCGCCATAAGCCGATTTCCTTCCATTCCTGTTTCCAGCAGTGCTGGCAGATGGGCGCAACCATATTGCATTCATATAACCTTGCCAATTCCGAGGCAAAGATTGCGGAATTGGCCGCTACTCCACATTCGCGGAATGGCGAAAATATTCCAAAGACAAATTAATATCGAAAAAATGGCTTTGGCTGAATAGTTCCATTCAATTCCGTTCCCCATTCAATGGTATGAAATTTATTGCAAAATTTCCATATACTTTCCATGTTAAAATTCAAACCCGCATTTTTCGTCATTCACAGGGAGAAAGCCATGCACCCAAAATATACACGATTCATTCCGTTATGGGTAATAATGCTGGTTTTTGGCTTCGTAGCCTGTCAAAAAAATGAAAATCCGCCCCTGTCGGGCTTCGATCTGGAAAACTCCGATGCCCGAGCCATTGAAATTGCCGACCGTGTGATGGAAGCCATGGGCGGCAGAAAGGCCTGGGACGAAACCCGATACATCACCTGGAACTTTTTCGGCCGGCGCCGGCATCTCTGGGACAAATGGACCGGCAACGTGCGCATCGAAGCGGGGGACCGCCTGATCCTCATGAACATCAACACCAAACAGGGCCGGGTGTGGATCAATGGCGAAGAAGTCACGCATCCCGATAGTCTGCAAAACCATCTGGAGTATGGCTACCGCGCCTGGGTGAACGACAGCTACTGGATGTTCATGCCGTACAAGCTCAAAGACACGGGAGTGACGCTCAAATACCTCGGCGAAGGTCAAATGCAGAATGGTCGCTCCGCCGATATGTTGCAATTAACCTTCCACCAGGTGGGAGTGACGCCGCAAAATAAATACCTTGTGTATGTGGACCAAAAGACCCAACTGGTTGGCGAGTGGGCGTATTTCCGCGATGCCAACGACGATTCGGCCATGTTCCACACGCCATGGGACAACTGGCAGCGCTACGGCAACATACTGCTTTCCGATGATCGGGGCAGGCGAAAACATGCCGATATCGCCGTGTTTGCCGATTTGCCCGAATCGCTATTCACCAGTCCGGAGCCGGTGGACTGGCCGCAATTGCTCGGCCGGAACGGGCTCTAACATCCGATTTCACACGCTATCTACGAAAAAAGCGCCGGCACAATGGCACCGGCGCTTTACTTGATGAATCTGCTCCGCCACTGCCGCCATTCAGTTCTCAAAAATGAACTTCTCGGCAAAGGCCGGTTCCAGCTCGTCAATCCACAGAGCGTCCTCATTGTATTTAGCAAAGAACGGCTTTAGCACCAGCTCCGGCTTGCGCGCCTGCAGCATGGTGAGCACGAACACCTTTTCGCCATGGATCTCGGTAATTCCTGAGACCTGAATTTTTCCTGGCGTGGCGGACATGCTGGGGCCGCGCACGGTACGCGCCAGTCCGCTCACCTGCATATAGGCATCGTGGAAAATCTGCCAGGCCCGGGCCAACGGCACGCCAAAGTAGTGCTGCGCGCCGGTATCGCGCACCACAAACATGTAATAGGGCACACAGCCGAGCTCCACCTGCCGCTGCCACATGCGCGCCCAGACGTCGGCATCGTCGTTGATGTGCCGCAAAATGGGCGATTGCGTGCGAATCTGCGCACCAATGGAACGCAACCGACGGATGGCCTTGCGCACGGCCCGCGTGCTCAGTTCCCGCGGATGCGAAAAATGCGCCATGATCGCCAGATGTTTTCCAGATTCCACAATGCGCCGCAGCACGGCCAGCAATCGGTCGGCGTCATCGCCATGCAGGAATTTGTACGGCCAGAAGCTCAACGCTTTGGTGCCGAGGCGGATGGTGCGCAGATGCGGCAAATTGGCTTCCAACAGGGCATTGATATAGTTTTCAAATACGCGGGTGCTCATGATCATCGGATCGCCGCCGGTGAACAACAAATCGGTCACTTCGGGATGCGCCCGCAAATAATCGATCAACAACTCGGTTTCCTTCATAGCGAATTTATATTCATCCATGCCCACGAACTGGGGCCAGCGGAAACAGAACGAACAATACGCATGGCAGGTCTGTCCCTGGCTCGGGAAAAACAGCACGGTCTGTGAATATTTATGTTGCAGCCCCGTCAACCGCATTCCGTTGAACAGCGGTACGTTGTATTCCATCTGCCCGGCGGGATGCGGATTCAGCTCGATGCGGATCTGATTCACCGCTTCATTCAGCTCGGATTTGTCCGCCTGGCGCTTCAGCAGACTGGCGATCCGCTCGTAATGATGCGGAAGCAACATGTCTCGCTGCGGAAAGGTCAGCTTGAACATGGGATCATTGGGCACATCGTCCCAACGAATCAGCTCATTGATCACATAGCTGTTCGCTTTAAACGGAAAGACCTGAGCCACCACCTCGATATCGAATAACAGCTCTTCAGGTAGGCGCTGAATTTGCGGTATGTTACGATAATTGTGCAATGCATAAGATTTGTATATGGGCATGTCCCCCGATGAACGTTTGGCTTTGTTGCGGGTCATCAATACTTGCGTCATACTCGGTCCCTATCGATTGATTCGCTTACCATTTAAATGAATTGTTCCGTCATTGCCAGTAGCCTGAAGTACTTTTTATAACAATCTTAAAATATCTTCATGAGACTGGTGACCCCACTGCAGCCAGAGAGAAGATGTGATCCTTTCCCTGCTTTACAAGCGGGAGGTTTGTCAGGATTTCACGACAGGATCGTTGTATTGAATGAGTGGCTCAGGAGATATGCAGCCTCATGAATCCAGGCCTGTATATGACAATATATAAATAATTTTTAATTCCGCAAGGAGTCTTTTCAAATTGCCCATACCACCAATTCCATCAGTGTTATCCCCAATTAGGATTCTACTCTATGATTCGTTCACCACTGCAATCATCCAATCCCCATCGCTCCGTACGCTCTTTTTTTCTTTGCGATGCGCCGAGGGTAGATTACATTTTGAAATCACATTACATTCTTACGTGGTAGCCACCAGGGAGGCTTACAATGGTATCGGGAAGGTAATTCAAAAGAAAATAACCATTTTGCCGCTACTGAAACTCATTTCACTGACGTTTAAAGTCCCCTTTGGACAGTGTGAGGTATCATACACTCATCAATAAGGAAGGTCTATGCGAGCCGTTTTGCTGCCTATGAAATTGGTACTGATGAGCGCAATGATCGTGGGCGCGAGTTTCCCTGCATTGAGTCAGCCGAGGACGTATCAGATGTTTGCCGCCGTACTGAGCAACAAATCGTATGTGGTTGGCGGTGAAAATCCGGGAGCCGGTCTGTTTGTAAGCCGAGTGGATGCGCCTGGCTGGCAGAGTCGGTCTTTCTCCAATCTACGCATGTTCAATCTGGAAATTCTGCCTGAGGAAGGCGAAGGGCTCTACTACACGGCCAATGGCAACGGCGTGATCGTGAGCCGTGACAGCGGGCGGCACTGGCGGGTCACCACGGGCTGGCAAATCACCGAGGTGCTGAAGATCGCCGCCGTGCCGGAGAACCCCGCCGTGGTGTACATTGGCACGGCTTATGGCGCCTACCGATCATCGGATTTTGGCGAGACCTGGCAGCCGATCAGCCAGCGCTTCGTGTATGCGTTGCAGATCGACCAGCAGCACCGCCATCGGCTTTATATCGGCGAAGAAGATGGCCTGCGCATCGGCACCGATGGCGGCGATCACCTGATGCGCGCAAAAGGGATTGCCGCGCCGGTGCTGTCCATTGCCCAGCATCCCGGGCAGCCAGACATTCTCTTCGCCGGGACCGAAGATGCGGGCCTGTTTATGTCCCACGATCGCGGGCTGAGCTGGCAGCCAATTGAGTCAGGCGATGCAGCCGGCGCCACGGTGTACGATATCCTCTTTTCGCCGCACAACCCGGACAGCTTGCTCGCCGCCACCTTCGCGCATGGCGTGCTGATTTCCGCGGACGGCGGCAGAACCTGGCGCCCGTACCGGTCCGGCCTCGAACGCATGCCGGTGAGCTGCCTTGCCGCGCATCCCGGACAGCCCGGCACCTATTTCGCAGGGACCCTCAATTATGGCGTGTTTTGCTCCAGGGACGGCGGCCGTATCTGGCAACCCTTCGGGTTGAACGGCGCGCAGATTATGGAACTCGAAATTCATGCAATGACGAGGTGAGCATGCGCGGTCTGATCCTGGCATTTGGATGTCTGTTGGGATTGCAGCTATCCGGCTCATTTGCGGTTGCAGTGCCCGGCAACCAGCATGATTATGAGCTGCGCCGGCAGCGCTTCCTCCAGACCGTGGCGGAAGCGGGCGGCCTGTCCTTCGCGACCATCAGTGCGCGGCTGGCCCTGGGCCGGGAAATCGAGCAGTGCCGCGCCGATTTTCTGGCCCTGCTCGAGTCGCCGCGCGGCGACATGTTTTACTCGCTGCCGATAATGGGCACCTATCTGCATGGGTACACTTTCTGGACCGAGGAAATTCACCGTAAAGCGCGCGAGGTGTGGAGAACCTATTTGCCCTATCGCGGTGACACCGAAAACCACTGGGTGATGTGGCATACGGCGCTGTTGCTGGCGGCACAGACCTGGCCCGATCTGCCCGCCAGCGAATGGGCCAATGGCCGCTCTTCGCAGGAAAACTATGAGGATGCACGGGAGTTTCTCGAATACTGGTTCCGCACCACTGCCACCATGGGCCAGGGCGAGTTCGACTCGCCGGATTACATGGACAAGTTTATCGCTCCGCTGTGCCTGCTGTACGACTTCGCCGCCGACTCCCTGCTCCGCTTACAGGCCGAGATGGCCCTGCACTGGCTTCTGGCCGATTACGCCATCGATTATCTTGACGGCGCGTACACCGGTGGCCACAGCCGCATCTACGATGCGCGAATCCTCGATCCCATGACCGACTCCGCCCGTGGAACAGGCTATCTGTTCTTCGGAGCCCCCCGGTTTCCCGATGAAGCATGGCATGGCTTAATGTTATACGGAGCGCTTTCGTCGTATCGCGTCCCGGACATCATCCGTTGCATTGCCACCGACCGCAGCAGGCCGTTTTTTGCCCGGGAACGCAAGCGCGTGCGCAACATCATTCGTTTTGGCCGCGAGCGGAATCCACCGGTGTACAAGGCCAATTACATGTCGCGCCACTTTTCGCTTGGCAGCGTCGATGGCGGCCTGCAGCAGCCCATCCAGCTCCATACCTGGGACGTCACGTATTTGCTCGACGACGGCCGCTCCGACCAATTGTTTTCACTGCATCCGTACTATTCGGCAATGGAGCTGGCGATGTTTTTTCCCGAGCCGGTGAAAATGCTGGTCGAGGATATCGTCAAATCGAAAACCACTTACAGCAGTGAAGATAAATGGACCGGCGGCTCTCCCTACGAACGCACCTTTCAGCACCAAAACACGCTGATAGTGCTGTACGATCTGGCGCCCGACACACCGTACCGGCACATCGATTACTACTTTCCGAAGACGCTCTCGCGGCGTGAGGTGGATTCAAGCGGCTGGATATTTGCGCAAGGGGGAAAAACCTTGATCGCCGTGCGGCCGTTCCGGCCAGGGCAGTGGCGGGAAGAAAAAACCGCCTATCGGTTCCGCAGCCCGTATCTGAAAAACGGGCACGTGACTGTGGCGTTTGAGGCTGAGGCGTTTTCGAACTGGGACGCCTTCAAAGCGGCCATTCGCGCCACCCGCCTGGATCTGTCCGCGCTGGACTCGCGCTGTGAGGTTAGCTACATCACCCTGGATGGCGATACACTCCGGTTCCGTTTTCCGGATCAGCGCCGGCTCAACGGCCGCGCCGTTGACCTGTCCCAAACGCCGCTGTTCGACAGTCCCTATTTGCAGGGCAACGACGGCGTTTTGCGGATCATGCATGGTGGCGAGACCTTGATCCTGGATTTCAACAAGCCGGAGATACACTACGAAAAAGCGGGAGAATAAGAGGATGGATACAGCAAACACCTGGCACCTTGAAGACGCCAGGTGTTTTTTGCCGCGTCAAATTACGCTTCTTCCACAAACGGCTGCCATTTTTCGGGCGGGGGTGGCGGCGAGACCAGGCTGACAATCACCAGCGACAGGATGCTGGCCGTGGCGGCCGGATAAATGATGTAATCGTAATCCCAATGCGTAATCCCCAGCGAATTCAGCAGCCCAAAAAGGATCGTCACCACCATTCCCGAGGCGATGCTCCACACCCCGGCCATGGGCGTCACCCGCCGCCACAGAAAGGCCGCCAGCAGCGCGGGCGTCACTGCGGCGCCGACCATGGTGTACGCATACAGTGCCATGTCCAGAATGCTTTTGAAAAACGACGATACCACATAGGCCGTGATCGCCAGCAGCACGATCATGATTCGCTGGAACAGAATGATGCCCTTCTCACTCACATCCGGATTAATAAACCGCTGATAAATATCGCGCGCCAGGTTGGTGGATGGCACCATAAGAAAGGTGTTGGCCGTGGAAAAAATGATCGCCACGGCACCGGCCAGCAGCAGGCATCCGGCCACCACCGGCAAATTGTGCCGCGCCAGTTGCAGCAGAATGGTTTCGGTGGTGCGCTGCTGTTCTGGCGTGAAGGCACCAGCGCCGCCGCCAAAGGCCGGATCATTCCAGTACAGCCCACCGCCGAAAATGGCGGTCGCATCAATAAGCGTTTCGATGATCACCACGCCGACGATCATGCCGATGACCGCCTTGCGCGCCGAGGCCGCATCTTTGGCCGAAAAAAACTTCTGGTACATGCTGCTCTCTCCCAGGAGCAGGAAAAACGTCGGGAAAAACAGGCCCAGCGCCGGCAGCACGCCTAACCGACCGAATACGGTGAAATGGGTCTCCGGAAGCGTGGCGGTCAGGCCGCTCCAGCCGCCGGCCTGCGCCAGGGTCAACGGAGCAGCGATCAGAATGCTGCCGATGATCATCAACCCGTTGAACACATCGAGGGTCACGATGGACATCATCCCGGCCATGACGGTGTACACCACCACCAACCCACAGATGATCGCCTGGCCGTAAGCTGGATCGAGGCCGGGAAACAGCAAGCTCAGCAACCGCCCACCGCCGATGAACTGATAGCTGGCGATGGTGAGGTAGGCGATGATGATGGCGATGGTTCCGAGCACGCGCGCCGCCGGATGATAGCGGGTTTCCAGAATATCCGGCACGGTGTATTGCGCAATTTTACGCACACGGCCGGCCAGAAAATACACAATGGCGATACCCACCCAGGCGCCGGCGCTCATCCACAGCGCGGAAAAGCCCTCGCGGAAGGCGCGCCCGGCGCCGCCAAACAGGCTTCCCGAGCCGATCCAGGTGCAAACGAGCGTGCCGACCAGAAAATACCAGGTCACTTTGCGGCCGGCCACCATGAAATCATCCTGGGTTTTGACCGCCAGACTTTTATAAACGCTGATGGCCACCAGAATGGTCAGATACACCGCGACCGTGATGATGAAGATCATATCCTTATCTCCGTGCGTTTATGGGTTCATGAGCTCGCGAGTCAATCGCTACTTTCAATCGGCACTGATGCGTTTGTCTTCGACGAGTTTTTCAGTCGCCGCCTGATGCCGGTACGCCAGCATTTGCTTCGCCACGTCCATCGGATATTCGAGCTGAATGTCGATGATTTCGCCCGTGTCCGGATCGGTGATTGGTTTTAGCATGGGCGTCACATTGGCCACCCAGTTGGGATAACCGATCGCGCGGGCGCGCTGCACCACTTCATCACGCAATGCCGGATCGAAGCGGGTGCCGTACGTTTCTATCAGTTGCCGGGCGGCCGCATAATCGCCCTCGGCTTTGATGCGCATCAGCTCGGCCAGCAACTGCCCCACGCCTTCGCGCATGCGCTCCAGGTCAACGACTGTCAGATAATGCTTGCCATCCCGCTGCTGTAACTCGATGGCGCCGGTAGTTTTGGCGATATAGTTCACGATCATCTGCTGGCCGCGCATGTGATCCTCTTCCAGCACCTCGCCCTCGGGCACGCGCGACAGTTGCACCAGTGCGCCCATGGCGTATTTTCGGTACATGGCTTCCACCATTCGCGCATCCGAAATGATGCCAGTCTTCAAGGATTGCGGATCGGCCAGATTCCACAGCGCCACCAGATCGGAGCGGGCCTCTTCGATGGTGGAATAGTATTCCTGCAAATACACCGACGGATCGTCTTTGAGCTCCGGCGACACGCGGCCCGATGCATGGCCGAGCACCTCGTGCATGGCCACGAACACCAGCGACGCCCGGCCGCCGAATCGCTGCACCACGTCGCGCTGGGCCTGAGTGGCCAGAAACTCTTCCGCCGCGATGGCTCCGCGCGCCGCCTCACGCGCCTCGATCACGTTAGTGAGCAGAAAACTTTTGCTGCCGTAATTCTGGCGGATCTCTTGCGCATTCGGCAAATTGATGCCGGCCCAGGAAATCGGCCCGCCGTGACCGGTGGCCGTAAGCACGGTAATGGCGTTGGCCACCGGGATATTGAACCGCTCGCGTTTGTAGCGATCGTCCCACGGCATTTTGGCCTCGTAGTAGGCCGCATTTTCCGCCAAACGCTTCATGAGCTGCGAACCATTGCGGTCCCGCATGGCCACGATGCCCTCGTATTCGCCCTTGGCGCCGCGGGCATCCTTATACACCTCGATGAATCCCAGAATGGTTTCGATCTCCGGATCGTCCTGCACCCACTCGATATTGTACTTTTTAAAAAACGCCGGATCGCCGGTTTCGAAATACTGGATGAGGTAGGTCAGCGCCTGCCGCTGCCGTTCGCTGGCATGCGGCAACGACTTGCGTAAATAAAACACCACGTTTCGCAACTGGCTGGCATACAACCCGGCCGGGATGGTGTCATTGCCGCAGCGGTAGGGCAGCTCCACAATCACGCCTTCAACCTTGATCATTTTTGAATTGAGCGAATAGCGTTCAGGAAAGGCATTGGCCTCGTCAAGGGTCACGTTTTCATAGAGGTTGTTGGCGCTGGCGGTGAGAATATCCTCGCCCGGCGGAGGGGACTTGGTGGTGCAAAAGGGCTCATAATCGGGATCAAATATCGATCGGCGCAACCGCTCCAGTTTGGTTTGCAGATTTTCGCCTTTTTGCAATGCAAAATTGGCGCCATGTTCGAGCGCGTGTTGTGCGGCCATCTGCAATTCATCGAACGTGAAGCGGGGCAAAATCTTCTTGAACGTGCGCATGTTGTAATTAGCCGAATGAATCCAGAGCAGCTTTACATATTCGGTCAGCTTTTCGCGCACATCGGCCGGAATGGTTTCGGAATGCAGGTAAATTTCTTCCATCAAATCGCGAATTTCCAGCGCATGGCGATGGGTTTGATCGGTGCTGATATCGCGACCGGCGATGGCCGCCTGTGAGAGGTAATAGGCCAGCAATTTCTGGTTGAGCGGCAGGGTCTCAAACGCATCGGCATAGATTTGCACTACCGCCACATCCCGCACCCGCTCAAGCAAGTAAGTATGCTGCTTCGGGCTGACTTTCTGCTTTTTCTGGCAGCCAGCAAGCAGCAATCCCCCCACCAGGCCGATGACAACGCCCCTCCTTAATCCAGACTCCATGCTTCCCTCTCTCCCATCTTTTAAAAGCAGGCTTGCTTCGCTTCAAAAGAACAAGCGGAATATGCTTTTTTCAAACGATGAAATCAAGGAGTTTGAAACCAAATAGCCTCGTATCTCATATAACCGAAACAAGGCGCTGGTCAATGATAGCGATAATTCCATTAGCCGCGAAATACCGAGCAAATGTTTTCTGTCATAAATAAGCCCTGCACATAAAAAATGTGTTTCCCCCATCCAACATTGCTTATATTACCTTACATGCAATTGCACCGCTTTTGGTGCCGTTTCAAACATAACCATTTCACCCAATTTTTAGTGTGGTTCTATGGATATTCCCTTATTGCGCGATATCGTCATTTTATTTAGCCTATCGATCATTGTGCTTTTTTTATGCCACCGTTTCAAAATTCCCGCCATTGTTGGTTTTTTGCTTACGGGAATTGTGGTGGGGCCCTATGGCCTTGGTCTGATCGAGGCCATTCATGAAGTGGAAGTGTTTGCCGAAATTGGCGTGGTATTGCTACTGTTTACCATCGGCATTGAATTTTCTTTTGAGCGCTTGCTACAAATCAAAAAAGCCGTCCTTCTCGGCGGTTCCTTACAGGTGCTGCTGACTTCCTTCGTTGGCTTTTGGCTGGTGCGGCAATTCGGCTTTGCACGGGATACTGGCGAAGCGGTATTTATCGGCTTCCTGATTGCCCTCAGCAGCACAGCCATTGTGCTCAAAATGCTACAGGAGCGGGCGGAAATTGATAGTCCGCACGGTCGCACCACACTGGGCATCCTAATTTTTCAAGACATCGTCATCGTTCCCATGATCCTCATTACGCCGTTTCTGGCCGGTATGACCGGAGGGCAGGGTGCCTCGGTGATTCTACTTTTGTTCAAGGGCATCGGCATCATTGGACTGGTTGTGCTTGCAGCCAAATGGGCGGTGCCCTATTTGCTCTATCATATCGCGCGGACTCGCAATCATGAGCTATTTTTGCTTTCTGTGGTGGTCATCTGTTTTGGCGTGGCCTGGTTCACCAGCTCGGCGGGCCTTTCGCTTGCACTGGGGGCGTTTCTCGCCGGCCTGATTATTTCAGAGTCCGAATACAGCCATCATGCCCTAGGCAACATTCTGCCCTTCCGCGACGTGTTTACCACCTTCTTTTTTGTATCCATAGGGATGATGCTAAACCTAGGATTTTTATTGCATGAGTTTGCGCTTATCTTAATTATGGTCACCATGGTATTTATTCTTAAAACCGTAGTGGGAGCCATCGTTACCGTGCTGTTGGGTTTCCCATTGCGCATTGGCATTCTCGTCGGGTTTTCGATTAGCCAAATCGGGGAATTTTCGTTTATTTTATCACGTGTCGGTCTGGAAAACGGGCTGCTTTCCGGAGACATCAACCAGCGGTTTCTCGCCGTCACCATTCTAAGTATGGCCGCCACACCTTTTATTATCATTTTAGCGCCTCGGTTGGCCAATGCCGTGGCAACATGGCCACTGCCCAAGTGGCTTTTGCGAGGCATGAATCCACCCTCCGAACCTGAAATGCCCACGCTTCATGATCACCTGGTCATTATTGGTTTCGGCGTTAATGGCCGAAATGTGGCAAGAGCGGCCAAAGAAGCCGGCATTGCTTACACCATCATCGAGATGAATCCGGAGACGGTACGCAGTGAAATTGCACGAGGCGAGTCCATTTTTTACGGCGATGCCACGCGTGAAACGACCCTCAAACATGCACGGGTCGAGGCTGCGCGAGTGGTGGTGGTCGCAATCAATGATCCGACCGCCACGCGAAGGATCACCGAAGCCGTGCGTCGCCTTAACCCCGACGTCCATCTCATCGTCCGCACCCGATATGTGCAGGAAATGCAGCCTTTATATGGACTGGGAGCCAATGAGGTTATCCCGGAGGAATTCGAAACCTCTGTGGAGATTTTTGCGCGTGTTTTGAATAAATTTTTCATACCGCGGGACAAAATTGAACAACTCATAGCGAGGGTGCGCGCAGACGGTTATGAAATGTTCCGCAGTCTGACACCTGCATCGAATGCCGCTTCCAATTTGAAAATTCATTTCCCAGACATCGACATCAGCGCCTTTCGCATTCCGGCTGATTCGCCGTTTGTCCATCAGTCTCTGGCAGGTATTAATTTGCGTCGCCGGTATGGCATATCCGTTGTGGCCATCGAGCGAGATTCAGAAGTCATTACCAATCCAGATGCCGACATGGTTTTACAGCCCGATGACATCCTTTACGTTCTTGGTCCAGCAGAGAAAGTGGCCAAAGCGGTGGCAAGGTTTATCTTTAAAAAATAGACGCCTGGCCAACCTCAGGCCATCATGCACATCGCTACAAGAATCATCATTTCGGGGCGGAACTATGGATACGGACGATGCTTTGACAGCTAATTTTTTTCTAAAATATCATTCATATAGCAAGTACTTTGACCGCAATTGGAGAAATTGCTCAACATCCGGCTGCCAGCGGCTGATCAGCTCATCCGCCGTAGCGCCCTGCTTCAAAGCCCCGGCGACCCAGCGCTGGCCGGACATGAGATGCATGCGGGGATCATGGATATGGAAGACATCGGCATGATGCTTCTGCAGCGCCAGAATGAGGGCAAATCCCAGCTTCACGGCCTGCAGGCGGTGTCCGTCTCGTACGGTAAAGCGAATGCCCTGGCAGGTTTCGCCCTCGAATTTCGGATTGGTGGCCTTGCCCGGGATATCCTTCGGCACGAACGTCACCGGCTGGAATTCGATTTCATCGCCGAATTGTCCGCGCAATTCATGGATAACCGCTTCGCTGTCCAACCACGGGGCGCCCACCCTTTCAAACGGCCGGTCGGTGCCACGGCCTTCGCTGAAGTTGGTCGCTTCCAATAAGCCCATGCCCGGATACAGCAACGCCGTCTGCAGCTTCGGCATGTTTGGCGATGGCGCAATCCACTTCAGGCCGGTTTCATCATACAGCATGCTGCGTTTCCAGCCCTGCATCGGGATCACATGCAGTTCGGCATACACGCCGTTCTTCAGCCAGCCTTCTTCATTGAACATGCGCGCCAGCTCGCCAACCGTCATGCCATGGCGCAGCGGGATGGGATGAATGCCCACAAAACTGCGCAACGCAGGGTCCAGCACCGGCCCCTCCACAAGCACTCCGCCGATGGGATTCGGCCGATCCAGCACCACGAATGGAATGCCTTTTTCTGCCGCGGCTTCCATTGCCAGGCTCATGGTACTGATATAAGTGTAAAATCGAGTCCCAACATCCTGGATATCGAACGCCAGGACGTCGAGGCCATCGAGCATGTCCGGTGTGGGTTTGCGGGTTCGGCCATACAAACTAAACACGCGCAACCCGGTGGCTTCATCGATGTCGCTTTCTACCCGTTCGCCTGCCTCGGCGCGCCCACGAATGCCGTGCTCCGGTCCGAATAGCGCCGCAAGCTCAATCTGCTTATCCTCGTGTAGCACATCAGCGATGTGCCGACCGTCGCGGGTGATACCGGTATGATTGGTAATCAAACCAACACGCTTGCCCAGCAGCAGGGCCTTTTCGCCAGCGGCCACCCGATCTGCGCCGGTGAGGACGGCCACCGTTCGGTTGTCTGGCCGTGAACAGCCGGTTGCCGAAATCAGCAGCAAAAAAATTGGAATACGCCGTCGAATGGTCATCCAGAATTGCAGGTTCATGCTCGTTTTCCTATCCATAATTCATTGGAATTCGATTCACCTCGCCAGTTAACACGCCAGGTATTGAATTCTGCAGGGCAGCAGCAAAATAGAACATGGGCCCCTTATGAGAAGCGATTTCCCGAAAACTTCATATCAGCAAATAAATAACCGCCTCTGCAAAAAGGTCTTTATACATCTGCGCCGAACGGCTTCACCCGCCGCCAGTTGCCGATGACGAATAAGATCACGGCCGCGGTTTCCAGAAATCGGCCTGCGATGATGAGCCAGGCGCTTCGTATCCACAGGTGCAACACAATCATCCCGATGCCGGTATTGAGACTCGCATAGGCCAACCAGATCCACCGCTCGTTTCCGCGCGGCGGGCCGCTGGCATACCGCGGCAATATCCAGAACGCCACCCCCATGGCCAGTTGCACCATCCAGCCCAGGAGCAGAAATTCCATGTGCCAGGGCAGCGTCAGCCAGACGACCGGCCAGAAGGAAATGCCTTTGTCCGCCAGCAGCAGGGCGCCCAGAGTGCTGCCCGCGGCAAGATGGATCAACGAGGTACGTACCAACCAGCGACTGAGTTTTGGCATCACTTCCCCCGTACCCGCGGCCAAATATTGACGATAAACAGCATCACGGCCAACCACTGCAGCAGCGCCGAAATGACCAGCAACCATGCCCAAACCGATTGCGTCTGCCGCATGGCTACCATCTCACCTGCTGCGCGCAGGAGCAGGCCAACATTGAACAAAACGTAGGTCGCCCAGCCGAGAGTTTCACTACCGCGGGGCTGTCCCCTGGCGTATTTTGGAAACATCCAGTAGGCCACGCCAAAAATCAGTTGGGTCAGCCAGCCAAACACCAGCAGATGCAAATACACCGGGAACAGTCCGGCCAGACCACCTTGGCCCAACACCGGCCCAAAGGCAATCCAGATTCCCATGATCAATGAAAACGCCAGATAAACCATGGCGGTTTTGACAAACCAGCGGGTGAGCGTCGGCATGACAGCGGATTCCCGATTTGGGTGTTGGCTCTCATTCTTGGAAATGACATCTGCAAAGTTTCAGACAGGAAAATAGCCGAAAATCCGGACGAAGTCAATGGCGATCGGACTATTGCATACAGGCGATTTCCGGAAGTATCGCCGCAACTTCGACGGGAGTGATACAAAAAAGGCGAGGAACCTTCGGTGTGCCGGCCCTCGCCCTGTTTGCTTTCATTCAACCAATCGGTCACTGCATCGACGCATCGATGGTTGTGACCACCGGGATCATGATCTCGTCACCCGGATGCAGGTTTTGCAAATCGCGGTCCGGATTGTATTTGGCCACCAGCCACAAGGGCACGTCGTAAAGCCGGTGGGTGATGTACCAGATATTTTGACCGCGCCGCACTTTGTGCACTTTTACGTTTTCCACCCGGTAGCTGGAGAAGAAATCCTCTTCGATACTTTTGAGATATTCATACCGTCGGCGCATGAACTCTTCCGGCGATACTTTTTCGAAACTCAGTTTGATGCGCTGTCCGATGCGGATTTCCTCGCCATACGCCAGGTGATTGATTCGCCGCAAACGCTGCGTGGGGATCTCCAGCCACTCGGCATAATGCCCCAGAGTCTCTTCCGGTTCGACGCGGATCCACTCGGAAATCGGCTCGTCGATTTGCGGTTGTTCGGTTTCATCCGGCACCGAAGCCGTGGGCTCTTCGGCCGGCACCAGAATCAGGCTCACATCATCGCCGGCGGCCAGTTCCACGCGCATGTTGGGCGGAGCCACTTCATGCTCCGGCGCCGCCAGCCCGGTAGGAATCTCCACCGGCTCGATTTGATCAGCGGCCGCTGTTGCCGGCACGGCTGGCGAAGCTGCCGGCTGAATCGACTCGGCGACCGGTTTTGGCGCCACAGCCGGCGCATTGGGTTTGGGGGTGGCATCGACCAATACAGTAGGCCTGGATTTCTTACGATTGCGCTTATTTGCCAGCCTGGCCGCACGGGCGCTTTCGGGTATTTTCAAAATCTGTCCGGCATAAATACGATGCGCATTGCGGATATTGTTGTATTCCATTAGCATGTACAGTGGAACCCCGAACCGCCTGGCGATGGCGCTCAAGTTATCACCGCGGCGCACTTTGTACCATTGTGAAAATACCTGAGTGCGGTAGCCTTCGCGCGATGACAGCGCCGCCCAGAGCGCACGCTCGTCCACATCCGGCCGATCGGGTAATCGTAGCGCATACCCTTTCGGAATGCGGCGCTCGCCGCGCAGCACCGGCGGACGCAACGCAGGATTGAACGCCTTGAACTCATCCATGCTCAGGTTGAAGGCTCGCAAAATCGACTGTACGGTATAGTATTTATCCGTGACAAAGGTTTGAAAAATCATGGGCTGATGGAATTTCACATCGCCGAAATAATCTTCATAATCGGTGGCCACTTCCAGAGCGGCCAGAAATTCCGCATAAAAATTGCGGCTGGCAAATCCAAAGGTCCGGCTCTTGTAGTACCGCACGATTTTGCCGAGGTCATCGCCGAACTTGCGCTTGGCGCGCTTCATGCCATACAGACCGTGATTGTAAGCGGTAATCGCCAGCGGCCACGACTGCAATTCCTGATAATTGCGTTTCAGCAATTTGGCCGCAGCCTCGGTCGAGAGAATCGGGTCCAGGCGTTCGTCCACGTCGTAGCCAATTTTCATAAAAAGGCGGCCCGTACTGCGCGTGAATTGCCAAATTCCGGCGGCGCCGTATTTAGAATAAGCTTTATAGTTGAATGACGATTCAACGTGCGGCAGCATGATCAATTCTTGCGGCAAATTGTGGCGCTTAAAAATCTCGCTGATGTAATCAAAATAAAGACCGGACCGTCGTAGGCCTTCGTGAAATTTCTCTTTCATTCCGCGTTGGCCGCGAAGATTACGTGCTGCTTTCCGCAATCGAAATGGAGTAGCACGATCGCCAAACAGGGTCACAATGCGACGTTCTTCTTCAGTAAGTGACTGACGCCGCTGCAATTTGTCGGCAATATTGTATAGTTTACGCTTATAGCGCTTTTTAATCCTCTCTATACGTTTCCACTTGGTGCGCTCGCTGACATCATCGGGATTGCTGAAAAGATTGCGAAAATCCACCACCTCATAAATGATATCGAGGTCTTCCGCATCGTGAATCAACACCTGATTGGAAGAATATTGTGCATAGATTTTTTTCCAGAATGCCACGTTTGGTTTCAGTACTTCCGGTAGAGGGAAGCGCGCTGCAAAAGCATGGTCATTATGGGCTAAGGCCTGCGTCTGTGCGCGCATCTGTGTAAAAGCAAATGAAGCGATCGAAAAAACCACGACAGCCCATGTCCAGCCCAGTGCAGTTGGTTTGTTCATGAATCAATCCCTTGTTCTACATTCAGTCTGCTTGGTCAATGGACATCCTTTCCGGTGATGACAGCAATCTTAAACAATTTCCCACAATATAAGGCTCAGCAAATGATAATCAACAAAATTGTGGGCAAAATTCTGTTATCTCTATTCAATTTACAGGCTAACTGAGGTAGCCGCAGAATTCCAGTAATAAGGAATTGCCTCGCCATGCCATCATATTATTGGCATCGGGAATGGTTTAAAAAAATAGACCAGAAATTTATCATTTTCGGCGCCTCTTGGTCGTTCTGCTTTTTTACCATTCCATGAAATTAGAAAGGGTAAGAAGATTGGCACCTCAACTACACAGAATAAACCTGGGGATGGAATACCAGCATTTTGCCGGCCTGCTTGCACTAGCTACCGAAAACAACGACAGGTTTTATGGCAACCTTTGGATAACGTTGAACAACGGCTCATACCGTCGTTTTGATCCTGATGCGACATTAAAGGCATGAAAATAAGGAAGATAATTCAAGGTTTTTTATGGCCTGTCGAATATTGAAATAGTGATTGGTTCTTTTTGATTTCCGATGGTCCTGTATGAGCCGGCCATGTCTCTGTCATCGGAAATGAACCTGCCGGTTTTTGAAAATGGGATTGAGAGCATGATGGCCTTAGCCCGGCTCGACCGGGTTTTGCACGACTAACCGCGCAGAATGCAATTCGTTGCAGCCGGGGGCGATATAGACATCAGGAGCAAATTTCCATGGTTATTAAGTTGTCCTTTGCATGCAGCTTTTTTATAATCAGCCTGTATCACATGGGCTTCACCGTCGGAGATCACAGTGAGAGAGCTCCCATTTCCCCGCTGCAACAGGTTTTCTTGTTAAAACAGCTCAAACCCCAATTAACTAAAATTGGTATTCTTTGCGACCTCAGCCAGCATCCCGAATTGCCGGATCGTCTGGCACGAGTCGGCGCTCAGTTAGATGTAAAAATTGTTATAAAAGATACGCGTCAATTAAAAAACGTTCTTAAAAATTTTAAATTTCTGGTGTATCGCCAGGCGGTCGAGGTAGTGTGGATTTTCCCCGATAAAGTTCTGATCCATCCGTCCGCAAGCCGATATCTGATCAAAGAAGCCGTGTCCGCGCGAGTGCTTCTTATCGCTCCGGATTCGGACATGGTCAAAAAAGGCGCCACCCTCTTCGCCGAAAAAAATGCCGATCGGATCAAAGTGCACCTTAATTCAAAGGCCATGGAATTGCTCGGCCTAGATGTTACGCCTCAACTCTTGAACTCAGCTGTAGTCCTGGTAAAGTAGCCCGCCATTCTAAGGTTATCTTCGTTTCCATTACCGTTTTTCTTTCCCTAAATGATGATGCCCAATATATCCTGCGCCGCTATTCAGCCCCACCAATGCTTTCGATATATATTTATTCTTTCCCGAAACGAATCAGAAATGAGATTTCAGCATTTCTGTGGCTCGCATGAGGTCGCTACTGATAGCAAAAATGACCAATAGGGGTGTAGTCTGAATAACTGTTGTCTTTCTAATGCATGCCACGCATTTTCCTTCCTTAAATTATCACATGATAGTTGCTTTTATGCTTAGTATGTATTAATTTTGTTAAAAGTTCGATTTGAACCTTAAATGACCTTATGCCATGAAATGTCCTGAATGTCACCGGAAAGTATTTAAACGCGACCGGTTTTGTCCTCACTGTGGAGCCCGCATTGTACCACGACAGGCATATACCCGGCCGCTACCAAGCAAATCATCGCATTCCATCAACTGGCCTGTAATCGCCGGTGCGGTGTTGATCGGCGTGATCATCGGCGCTATGGCCATGTATTCACGCTCCGGCCACGGTAGCAATGCGGCGCAGGCATTTAATCCGAGCCTCCGTGGGCCACAACTGGCAGCCATGTTTCCTCTGGTGTACGAGGTGGCCTCACAATTCAATTGTCCATGCGGCTCCTGCAACGATGGCCTGGAAATTTGCGACTGTGAAATGAAAAATGGCGCGTCAGAAGTACGAGCGTTTATTTACGCCCAGCTTCAGGCGGGGCATAAGCCGTTTCACGTGGCCGAAATGGTGGAACAACGCTGGGGACACCGCAAAGGCGTGCCCACCCCCGATGCCGGTCGCCTGAAAGAAAAATTGCAATTGCAACCGAAAATGCAACTGCCTCAAAACTGAAATAAGGACAATTCATGTATCCAGAACTGATTAAAATCGGCCCGATCACCATCCACAGTTTCGGCCTGATGGCGATGCTGGGCTTTCTGATAACCACGCTGGTACTGCGAAAGGAATTCGTACGCAAAAATCTGGATCCCGATCTGGCCAATTCGATCGCGGTGGCCGCGGTGCTGGGTGGATTTGTTGGCGCCCGGCTGTATTTTATCATTGAACACTGGCACGAATTTGTACAGGATCCGTTCGGCATGATATTCTCCGGCGCCGGACTGGTCTGGTACGGCGGCCTTATAGGTGGTACTATGGCGGTCGTCTGGACCTTGAAGCGGCACAACATCCCCATCATGAGCGGCGGCGATTCCATTACGCCGCTCATTTTGCTCGGCTATGCTATTGGCCGGCTGGGCTGCCAGCTTGCCGGCGATGGCGATTACGGGCCTCCTTCCGATCTGCCCTGGGCCATGGCCTATCCCAATGGCGTAGTGCCTACCACAGTACCAGTACATCCAACGCCCATTTACGACTTTTTGCTGTCGATGATCTTGTTTTTAATATTATGGAAGCTACGGGGTCGCTTTGCCAAAACCGGCCAGCTTTTTGGATTGGCGCTGGTAGCACTGGGGTTGGAGCGTTTTATAACAGAATTTTTCCGGGTAACTCCAAAGATTCCCGAATTGGGCATTACGCATGCGCAGGGGATTAGTATTCTCCTTGCCCTCGCAGGAATTTACATCTGGCAAACTGCCAGTAAACAGCGAGGGCCTACTGGAACTTCTGAACCCTCCCCAAAAGCCAATCGGCGCAAAAGACAATAAATCAAATGGAGACGAAAACTGCAAACATATTCTGACATCCATTATGAATATGAATAGGAATACAGACGCCCAGTTGCCGGACTCTGTAACTGACAACAAGATTCAGAAAACGCAACTCAAGGTCACCGGCATGCATTGTGCGGGCTGTGTGGCGACGGTAGAAAAAGCGATAAAACGAACACCTGGCGTGCTGGAAGTGGGCGTCAATCTGGCCACAGCCAAAGCCATCGTGAAGTACGATCCTAACAAACTGAATCTTATGGAACTGGAAAAGGCAATTATCAATGCCGGCTATGGCGTGGAGCACGACAGCGCCAAAGTGGTGCTGAAAATCGATGGCATGCACTGCGCGGGCTGCGTAGCCAGCGTGGAAAAAGCGCTAAAAAAGGCGCCCGGCGTGCGTGATGCCGTAGTCAATCTAACCACGGAAAAGGCTTTAGTGCAAATTGACTCGGACGGAGCTTCCCCTGACGAGCTAATCAAAGCGGTCGAACAGGCCGGTTATCAGGCCCGGCTGGAGATGGATACCGATACCCGATCGACAACCAAAGCCGATGAAGACGCCAAAGGGCACGATGCCCGCCGACGTATGGTTCTGGCCTGGGCCTTTGCGGTTCCGGCCATGCTTTGGATGTTGCCGGAAATGCTGTTCGGCATTATGTGGCCCAACGAGCATGTTTTTCACCTGGTGCTGTTCCTGCTTTCGGCACCAGTGGTGTTCTGGCCGGGCAGCGAAACCCTCGCTTCGGCCTGGCGGAGTGTCCGCCACGGTGGCGCCAATATGGACGTGCTTATTGCTCTCGGTACTCTGGCGAGCCTTGCCACCGGGATCATTGGATTTGTCCTTCCCATGGCTAATTTTTCCGCGATCGCGGCGATGATCATGGCCATCCACCTCACCGGCCGGTACATCGAGTCGCGGGCGCGCGGCAAGGCCTCGCAGGCCATTCGCAAGCTGCTGGAGCTGGGCGCCAAATCCGCGCACGTGCTTCGTGATGGTCAGGAAGTCGAAATCCCGGTCGAGCAAATCCAGCCGGGCGATTTGATGGTGCTTCGGCCGGGCGAAAAAGTTCCCACTGATGGTGTGGTGGTTGAGGGCGAAAGCAGTATCGATGAGTCCATGGCCACCGGCGAATCCATGCCAGTGCGCAAAAAACCCGGCGACGAGGTGATCGGCGCCACGGTCAACCAAACCGGTCGGCTGATTGTCCGGGCCACGCGCGTGGGCAAGGACACCTTCCTGGCCAAAATGATTGAGCTGGTGGAAGAGCTGCAGAGCACGCGTGTGCCCATTCAGGCGCTGGCGGACAAAATCACCGCGATTTTTGTGCCGATCATCGTCGCACTGGCGTTGGGCACCTTTTTCATGTGGCTGTTCGCCGCCGATTCACTGCGTTTCATCCTCGAAGCTGCTTCGCAGGTACTCCCGTGGATCCACCCCGACATGAACACCCTAACGCTGGCCATTTTTGCGGCCATTGCCGTGCTGGTGATCGCCTGTCCGTGCGCGCTGGGACTGGCCACTCCCACGGCGATCATGGTAGGCAGCGGCATGGGCGCACAGCGCGGTATCCTGTTCCGCAAGGGCGAGGCCATTCAGGCCATGAAGGATATCAAAATCGTCGCGTTCGATAAAACCGGCACACTGACGCTTGGCAAGCCGCAGGTGACCGAGATTGTCGCGGTCAACGGTTTTGACGAAAAGGCGTTGCTGCGTCTCGCCGGCTCACTGGAGTCGGCCTCGGAGCATCCGCTGGCGCATGCAATCATGGAAGCCGCAGAGACCCGCGAGGTGGAAATGACTCCGGTTACGGATTTTGAAGCCCTGCCGGGCAAGGGCGTGTACGGCCGCATCAACGGCCATGAGATATTGCTGGGCTCACCGACCTATTTCGAATCCCGCGGCATCGACGTCACGCCCGTTCGCGACAGCATAGCGACGCTCGAAAGCCAGGCCAAAACGGTGGTATGCGTTGCCGAGGGCCGCACGCTGGTGGGTGTGCTTGGCATTGCGGACACACTCAAGCCCGAGGCCAGGGAGGCCATATCCGAGCTGCACCGGTTGGGGCTCAAAATTGCAATGATCACCGGCGACCGCCGCGGCACCGCAGAGGCCATCGCCCGTGAGGCCGGCATCGATTATGTGGTGGCGGAAATCCTGCCCGACGAAAAAGTGCTGGAGGTCAGTAAACTGCGCCAGCGGCACGGTCCGGTGGCCATGGTCGGTGATGGCATCAACGATGCGCCGGCTTTGGTGCGCGCTGATGTTGGCATTGCCATAGGTACCGGCACCGACATTGCCATCGAAGCGGCGGATATCACCCTGGTGAGTGGCAATTTGAACACTCTGGTTGCTGCTGTTCGCCTATCCCGGGCCACGTTTCGGAAAATCCAACAAAACCTTTTCTGGGCCTTTTTCTACAATCTGCTCGCCATTCCCATGGCGATTCTGGGGCTTCTGCATCCGGTGATTGCCGAAATCGCTATGGCCACGAGCTCGATCACAGTGGTGAGCAACGCCAATTTGCTGAAAAAGGTACGAATTTGACGCATTCGGCGTTGATCTTTGAAGGGCTTAATAAGTTCAGCTTACCATAGGCCCTGATACAGGCCCCTCCGGCTGATGTGTTAAAGAATCGGTGGCTAGTGTTTCCCACTTTCAGGTCTGGCGGAATGAGGGTTGTGTTTTCTATTCCCAGGGCGTTGCCCCGGTCTGCATTTGGTTTACCGCGTTGCAACAGGGAAATGGAGGGAATGCTTTTTCAGGTAGCTATTCCGCCGCACTAGCCATATGGAGATTTACAGTCTCATTCCGGTTTTCAGTAGTTGGCTTTCGGTCTCCGCTGAAAATCGGAACGACAAAGAACTGTACCTGCTAAATAGTAACTCTTTAAGTATTTCTAATCATTGGGGAATTAAGTATTTGACTAATACCATAGAATGAATTATCTTAGTGCCTATCGGATAGGCCTTGTTATTTGTTGTAACCTTTGTTCTAATTTAATTACTCACTTTTGAATGCCTTTGGTCTAATTATAGATCCTGGAGGGTTATCCATGTACCCCAGAATCATTCAGGTTACGGTATTATTGCTTGCTGTTTCTGTACTGGCCCTGTCCACTGCACAGGCCGGTCTGGCGCCCGATCAAAAAGCGTTGATGAAAAAAGTGGATTCGCAACTGGCATGCTACTGCGGTTGTAGTCTGACCGTATCGGATTGCCGCGTGTCCATGACCTGTGGCGAATCAGCCAAACTTGAAAAAGAAGTAATTAGCTACATCGAAGCCGGGCTGGACGAAAAGGCCATCCTGGCCAAAATGCGCGAGAAATATGGTGAAACCATCCTGGCAGCTCCCACCAAAGAAGGCTTCAATATCACCGCCTGGACGTTTCCGTTTCTCGCCATTGCCCTAGGGGGAATCATCGCCTTTTATTACATGAAAAAGTGGAAAGCAACAACGCCGGAAATGACTGGTGCTGCGACCGTCGCATCTGCAGCCGACAGGGCAAATCCGGCCAACGCTTCAGATGAGTATGATTCGCGTGTGGAAGAGGAATTGAATAAATTGGATCAATAATGATTAATGAAGGAATTGGGAAATGATTGAATTGATCGCACTTTCGCTTGCGATTCTGACGGCCATTTATATTGGCTATCCCTTTTACAAATCCAGACAAACGTCCATGAACTTTAATGTGAATCACAGCATCGAAGACCTCGAAGCCCAAAAAATCGAAATTTACAAGGCAATCAAAGATATCGAGTTCGATTACGAAATGGGCAAATTGTCCCGGGAAGATTTCGAACAATTGCGTTCCCAGTACAAGGCCGAGGCCGTAAACATTCTCAAACAATTGGATCAGATTCGGCCGGGGCAGCGAAGGCGCGCCACGAAAACGCCTGCACAGGCCGGACAGCGTTTCTGCGCGCAATGCGGATCGCCGGTGCATGCCCAGGATCGCTTCTGTTCGAACTGCGGAGCCGCGCTGCATAGCTGAGCCAGAAACGAACCTCCGAAAACAAAGCACGCCCATGATCGTTGTCAAAAACCTGACAAAGTCGTTCGGGACCCAGTATGCCCTGCGGGGCATCCATCTGGAAATCCAGGAGGGCACCTTTCTCAGTATTTTCGGCCCCAACGGTGCCGGTAAAACCACGTTTATCCGAATCCTGTCCACCCTTTCCAGGCCATCCACGGGCGAAATCCTCATCGACGGCAAAAAGCTTCAGGATCACGCCGAGTCGTTTCGTCAACGTATCGGTGTCATTGGCCATTCCACTTTTCTGTATGACGAGCTCACCGCTTACGAAAATCTGCAGTTTTACGCCCGGCTGTACAGCATTCCCGATGCCAAAGCCCGCATTCATCAAGCGCTGGAAGAAGTGGGGCTGAAAGCGCGGGCGGATGATTTTGTGCGCACCTTTTCACGCGGCATGCAGCAGCGGCTGTCCATCGCTCGCGCCATGCTGCACCAGCCCGATATCCTGCTGCTCGATGAACCGTTCACCGGTCTGGATCAGCACGCCTCGTTCATGCTCATGCACTGGCTCAAGGAACTGAAAAACGAAAAACGCACCATTCTTTTGGTTACGCACGATCTGACGCATGGGCTGGAACTGGCCGAACACGTCGCTATTTTCGTCCGCGGCAAGGTCGCCTATTTTGAACACACCGATCACTTTGACGAAAGCGAATTCCAGAACCACTATCACAAGGTCGTCGCTGCCGGAGGTGCTGCTTGAATTATCTCGGCAAAATACTGGCCATTGCCTATAAAGATTTGCTGCATGAATACCGAAGCCGTGAAACCATCACCACCATGATGATTTTCAGTTTTTTAGTGGTGGTCATTTTTAATTTTACTTTCGATCCGGGAAGCTCATATGCGCTGGAAGCTGCGCCGGGCATCATCTGGGTCGCGTTCACGTTCAGCGGCATGCTCGGCTTGAACCGCTCATTCATCTACGAAATCGACAAAGGCTGTTTCCATGGCTTGCTGCTGTCGCCGGTGGACCGGGGTGCCATTTATCTCGGCAAGATGATCGGCAATATCATTTTCATGACGATCGTGGAGCTTCTAACGCTACCGCTGTTTATTGTTCTCTTCAATCTGCAATTTTCTAATTATTTGCTGCAACTGTTGGTTATTATTGTTCTCGCAACCATTGGGTTCGCCGCCGTAGGAACGTTGTTCAGCGCCATTGCCGTCAACACCAAGGCGCGCGAAATCATGCTGCCAATTTTGCTATTTCCCGTGGTGGTGCCGGTAATTCTCTCGGCCGTCAATGCCACGGGCAGCCTGTTGCGCTCGGATGACTGGAGCCAGGTTTTTGCCTGGATCCGCATCCTGTTGGCGTTTGATGTAATTTTCGTCGCCATCTGTTATGCGACGTTTGAGTATGTGGTGGAAGAATAAGACGGAAAAGCAAAGGAGCCAGGATCATGGAACGATGGACGAAATGGTTGGGTTTGCTACTCCTGGTCGGTATGATACTGAATTTGTATTTTATTTTTATCTACGCTCCGATCGAGAAGACCATGGGCATCGTGCAGAAGATCTTTTACTTTCACGTCCCATCGGCCTTTGCCGCCTTTCTGGCGTTTTTTGTGGTCGCGCTGTTTAGCGTGGCTTTTCTGATGAAACGCAACTACTTTTACGATCGCATCAGCTATGCTTCGGCAGAAATCGGCGTGATGTTCACCACCATTGTCCTGGTCACTGGACCTATTTGGGCCAAACCGGCCTGGAACACCTGGTGGTCATGGGATCCACGCCTGACCACGACGCTGATTTTGTGGTTCATCTATATCGGCTATCTGGTTTTGAGGGATTTCACCGGCGAAGACGAGCGGGGCGCGCGGTTCGCCGCCGTGTTCGCCATTGTGGGCTTTGTGGATGTGCCCATCGTGTATTTTTCCATTCGCTGGTGGCGCACCATTCATCCGCAGCCGGTGCTGATGGGGGGCGAAGGCAGCGGATTGGCCCCCAAAATGTTGTTTGCGTTGATGTTCAGCCTGGCTGTATTTTTGATTTTGTATTTCTATCTCCTGCTCACGCGCCTGCGCCTGGAAAAGGCCAGGATGGACGTGAACGAAATGAAAAAGGCCATCGCGTTGCAGGAACAATGATCGGATAAGGAGAATATATCATGGAAAATCTGGGCTACTTGTTTGCGGGCTATGCTGTAGTTTGGCTGCTGCTGTTTGGTTATATGTTCAGCATTGCCAAGCGGCAGAAGCAACTGGAGAAAGAAATCGAACTATTGAAAGACTTGAAATCTGAAAATTAGCCTGACCAGTTCAGGCGCGAACGGACTGCGAGGCTTATGCTACCCGTGGCCAAACCCTCTCTTCAGAAACAGTTTGATTCCCTGATATACATTGCATATCCAGTCCAGGAAAGTTACCTTTCCCGACTGCCAGTCTGGCCGGGCCGGAATGGCCGAATAGCCGTATTCACACACCAGAATGAACTCGTGCAGAAGCCGTGGCGGATAAAACGGCTCTTTTCGCTTGAGCTCATCCAGCATTTCATAAAACCACCAGCGTTCCTCCACAGTGAAATTCTCGGTCAGGTCCTCGAAAGCAGAATAAGCAATACGTTCTGCTTTCATCTGCTCATCAATATTCGATACGCGGAAATAATTCGGCACACTGTGAATTTTATCGATCCATCTGGATTTCATTTCGTCGGTGATTTCGCCAGGTTTCCGCGTTTTCTGCGGCGCTGGAGCCGCTGCTGGTTTACGGCTGCGGTCAAAAAATCGGATGCCGCAAAACACATTGTCAGCGTTTTTCTGAATCCTGACGACCTCACCCGAAAATTCGACCGTAGGTTTGCGCCGAAAAAGCAGTCGGATACGATCCAGAACATCATTTTCTTGCAGGGGTAGATCTCGCGGTCCGTAGCAGAACAGCCCGGACACGCTATAGTTGATCACCTCCACCGGGATAACGGTTCCGTCCACGAGCTGCAGCTCGCCGCGCACCGGGATGTCCGAATCCGGAACATCGATTCGGTAATTGCGGCGCCGGTCCAGCAACTCGTCCGACTGCTCCTGCACAAGCGGTTGAGAATCGCCAGGGGGGTGTTCCTTCATAAGCCCATCCTTTTACTGCATCTTCCTGTTTCACTTACATATATCGACCCTGATGCAAAATAAAAAAGTCGAAGCATAGAAGTAGCGACGGTATGGCCAGTCTGTCAGGCAATCCATTCCTTGTGGCCGTTTTGTTTGTCCAGTACGGCGAGCATGTGATGGAGGAAACGCTCATAGAGTTTCAGGCTGCTATCGAGGCGAATGGCGGTTGAAAGATAGTGGATGGCGCCTTCATAATCCTTGTGTAGCAGCGCGATGTACGCCAGGGCCAGATACGCATGGACGCAACGCGGATTCAGGCGCAGGGCTTTCAGATACTCCTGCCGGGCCTTGATGGTCATGTTAAGCAGCAAGTACAGATTACCAAAAAAACAGTACACCGATTCGTTTTCCACGATGGCCTTGCGGACTTTGACGAATTCGATCAGGGATTCCTGAAAATGGCCATTTTGATAGTGCTCCAGCGCCCGGGCGATCGCGTCTGTATTGCCGCGGAATTCGTATTTGCGGTACAGCAGTTGCCGGATGGGAAAGGCTTCGATCAGCTTCTGATGAAAATGCTTTTCCAGGCCATCGAATCGCCTGGGGGCAAAGCCGTTTTGCACGCCGCCATTCAGCCAGAGAGTATGGTCGTTTTTCAGATAAAAGCGAATGCGATCCGGGCCCAGCCGCTGAAACTGACTGCCGACCAATTGCAGCAACTCGCGTAGCCGCAGATCCGGATGTTCCTGCGATACCTGCCACAGTTCCTCCTCCTCATTCAGGGTGAGAAACCGGGAATCGAGGTCCACGGCGGTTTCGTCGTACATGGCCTCGTCATTGGGGAGCATGTTTTTCACGGCCACTACGGTTACATCGTGCTGCAACGGCTCGCCCATGGTGAATTCTTCGATCTCGGCCTGCAACCTGCGCAAAAACGGCCCCGGTTGCATGTGGCCGTAATCATTCAAAAATTTTTTCAGCCGGGCCATGCCCAGGTTTTCACCCCAGGTGTTTTTAATTGCCAGGAAACCATCGGAAATCATCAAGATGAGATCGTGCTGTTCCAGGCGAATGGCTTCACTGGGGGAGCTGGGCAATAGTGTGGGCTTCTGCGTGCGGAATGGCATTTCATCCAGGGAGGTACCGGGAAGCGTACCATCATCGGACAATAAACGGTAGATCTGTCGATGTTCCTGTCGGAATAGGAAAAGGGGAGCATTGGCGGTGGTGGCGAACCGGATGGTGCGCGTTTGCGGGCTGAATTCGGCATAGGCGGCTTTTAATTTTTCGTGCTGGTCAAAGTGTTCTACTAACAGACTTTCAAGAGCGCGAATGGCGCCCGACGGCGATTGTCCGGCGTTTTGATCGCGGATGGTGCGTTTCAGGATGGAGAAATCATGCAACCGCTCACGCACATGCACGGGCAATTTGGCCAGGAGCACGCCATACTGCTTGCTCCCAAGCATGATCAGATCGAGATGATCAGTGCCGCCAGCCTGCCCGCGAATATAGAGAAAATCCACCAGGAAACCACTGCGCTGCTGCTGCGTCTGCGGTATGTAAGGAAGCACCTCGGCATGCGGTGCAAATCCGTTTTCCTCTACCGACGAAACCGATTGTTCTGAGGCACCGTCTTTTCCCCGGTATTCCCCATTCTGTTTTTGCATCTCCACCCACGTAGACCTGAAATGAAACATCCGTATCCGAACATTTGCAGGGCCCCCTGATGCCAGCCATCTTTAAAATATATCCTTCTATCCCTGGAATGTCAAGAAATAACCATAAAGGTTTAGAATTCTTAACAACTTGCACCGGTCAACGCAATCACTCGCCAATGATTTTCACCACCACTCGCTTGCGGCGTCGGCCATCAAACTCGCCGTAGAAAATCTGCTCCCAGGGGCCGAAATCGAGCCTGCCTTTGGTGATGGGCACCACCACCTCGCGGCCCATGACCTGCCGCTTCAAGTGCGCGTCGGCATTGTCCTCGCCCGTACGATTGTGGCGGTATTGGGAAACCGGCTCGTGCGGCGCCAGGCCTTCCAGCCAGTCATCGAAATCGCGAATCAGGCCGGGCTCATCGTCGTTGATGAATACCGACGCGGTAATGTGCTGCGCTGCCACCAGCACCAGTCCCTCTTGCACCCCGCTCTTCGCCACCAGCTCTTCGATCTGCGGTGTGATGTTGATGTAGGCGCGACGCTCCGGAGTCTCAAACCAGAGATATTCGGTCAAATGTTTCATGCCGTCCTCCTTCAGTCTTCACGACTGTCGATTTCGCACCACTTGCCTTCGCCTTCCCAGACGCGCAGCATGAATGGGAAGGCCAGTCTGGTTTTCAATTTGGTTTGCAGCATTTCGGCAATGTTTTCCACCGAAGGGTACTCCAAAAAATCATTGAGTGAGCGATGATCATACTCAGCGAGGACTTCCCTCAGCACAAGCTTCAGGTCGCCGAATTCCATGATCATGCCATTTTGCTTTTCGCCTTCAATGACGATTTCCACTTTGTAGGTATGCCCATGCAGCGTACCGCATTTCGGATGCCCGGGCAAATAATGTGCGCAGTCCATGTATTCAATATATCCGAGCCTCAAGGTTGCCTCCTTTGCGTAAGTCCAATGACATCGCTTTCACAGTCGGTTCAAGTCAATTCGTAATATTGTCTGGGGTAAAAAATACCGCTGCGAGAGCAAGGCAACGGCATTTGAAGATTTTCGATCCAATAGCGTTCCTACGGCTGAATCGGATTAATATACGTAACCGGCCAGCGGATCACAATACAATTTTTTCCTGTTCTTCAACCATTTTTGCTTGTCCATGTGTTAAAAAATTTTAGTTTAGAAGCCAAAATCCGTAACGATTCAACCGATGCAGCGATTATCTCATTCCCGCGCAAAACCTAGAAAGAGGGAAAGTTAAGGAATCGAAACTAAATTGGTTTGCATGCATTTACGGAAATCGACGCAAAAGTATTAACCAAAACACGACAGGTCTCAAATAAAGAAACTATTCGGAGGAGGTTATGCTGAATTACGTTTGGTTGGGATTGATCGTGATCGCTTTGATTGTGGCTGCGGTAAACGGTAACATGGCTGATGTCGGTAAAGAGGCCGTAAACATGTCCAAAACTGCTGTGGATATTTCCATCGGCTTGATCGGTATCATGGCGCTTTGGCTTGGCGTGATGCGCATTGCCGAAGAGGCCGGCCTGATCAAATTGCTGGCGCGCATCATCCGGCCCATCACCTCGCGGCTGTTCCCGGACGTGCCCTCGGAGCATCCGGCCATGGGTGCAATGATCATGAACATCGCGGCGAACTGGCTGGGCCTGGGCAATGCCGCAACGCCGCTGGGCATCAAGGCCATGGAAGAGCTGCAAACGCTGAATCCGCAAAAAGACACGGCCACCAATGCCATGGTGCTGTTTTTGACGTTGAACACGGCCAGCATCACTCTGATTCCGGCCACAATGATCGGAGTGCGCGTGGCCACTGGCTCACAGGACCCGTTCGGCATCATCTTCACCACCATTTTCGCCTCGGCTACGGCCACGGTGGTGGGCGTGATCACGGCTATTTTGCTGGGCAAACTGCCGATGTTCAAAAATTCCGATCCGATGTACGCACCATCCCAACAGTCCACCGAAACCGAATAGCACTTAACTAATTGGAGAACAGACCATGGGCGAGCTTTTTAAAAATCTCATGCAAGCGGTTTCCGACTGGGCGATTCCACTGATGCTGGTTGGCATTCCCGTTTATGGTTTTGCCAGGGGGGTGAAAGTTTATGAGACATTCATCGAGGGAGCCAAAGAAGGGTTCGAAATCGCGGTCAAAATCATTCCATATCTCGTCGCCATTCTTGCGGCCATCGGCATGTTTCGGGCCTCCGGGGCCATGGATATTTTCGTGCATCTGGTCTCGCCGATCACCAATCTCATCGGCATGCCGGCGGAAGTGCTGCCTGCGGCGTTCATGCGGCCGCTTTCCGGCAGCGGCACGCTCGGCATCGTCACCGAATTGATCAAAACTCACGGGCCGGACAGCTTTATCGGCTATCTGGCATCCACAATTTATGGCAGCACCGAAACCACATTTTATGTACTGGCGGTGTACTTCGGCGCCGTGAACATCAAAAAGACGCGTCATGCGGTAGCGGCCGGCCTCGTCGCCGATGCCGCCGGTATTTTTGCGGCCGTGTTTATCTGCCGGCTGCTGTTTGGCTAAACATCGGTTTCGGCGAGAATGCGCGACAGCTCTTTTTTCACGGCGGGGACTTTCCATAACAGCCCCGCCTTAGTCACGTAATAACGGCCGGGTTGCAGATATTTCATCACCAGCAGATAACTTTCGATGAGGTGACGCAGGTTGTCCAGCGAGCCAGGATTGATCTCCAGGTTAACGATGGCATCAATTCCGGAACTTTTCAGCGTCTTCAAAAATTCGCGGATGGGAAATGCGCCCCCCATGCCAAACGGCAGATGCAGATCTTCGGTCTGGCTGCAATCCGACAGATGCAGACAGCGCACATCCGGCGAAAGCGCTCGGAAGCGACTAAAAATGTCCTCCCCTTCCAGCAAACTGTGCGGGCCGTCAAAGCAAACTCCCCAGAATTGTGGACCCAACTCAGCTTTCATGTGGTGGACCAGATTATCGAAATCAGTCTCCCCCCAGTTCACCACATTTTCTATCAAAATGGGGACGTCGAGCTTTTTTAGATTGTGCAGCCAAAATTCGATCGAGGATTCGATTTCTTGCTCGGCCAGATCGGGTTGTGGGGGATGGGTCAGGGCGTAGCGCAGATTCAAGCGCGAGGCGTAACCATTGATCGCCCGCACCACCTGGTCGATCTGACGCTCGTGATCATGGTATGAAAAATCGAAGCCATCTTCCTCGGCCAGCGGCAGGTGATAGCCGCTCTGAGTCGCACCCATCTGGCTGGCCACTTCTTCAATATCGCCAATCAACGAGCGGTTGAATTCAACAAATTCCACCCCCATTTTCTGGGCGATGCGTAGCAGCCGGGAAGGCCGAATTCCATCAAAATGGCTTACGGTAATCCCTATCAGCATATGGTTTTCCTGTTTTGTTCAGAGGTTCGCACGCTTCGGTTTCATGATTCCATTCCGATTTAAATTCGGTTGACGATGAGATACAGTTCATTCGCCGCTAGCAGTCCGAGCCAGAGCAGGGTCCAGCGCGCGCCCGTTCCGGGCCGGAACCCGAGCCCGATCTTATAACCAGTCGTTGCCTGAATGAACGCAGCCAGCCCTGCCGCGATACCGCCGATCATGATCATCGCAATAAGGGGATTGAAATACACGGCATCGATCAGGTTGAATTGAGCCAGGGCAAACACGGAGCGCGTGGCGCCGCAGGTGACGCAGGGGATATTCAAAAGCTGCTTCCACGGACAGGAAAAGGCCAGCATTTGCGGGAACTGTTGCAACCATATCCAGCCCAACAGGACAGCACCCCAGAAAATCCAGCCGGCATGAAAGTGGAAACGGGGGGCTTTTTCTATACGTAACAATCCCATTACAGGATCACATACTTTTGTTTCGATATTCGCTCAATCGATCGGATTGGGATTAGCCAGAAAGCTGCCGACCATGAGAACCATGATGAGAACTAGGGCGCAACAGAAAATAATGGGCAACAAAAAGGCAAACACTGCCCGGCCTGTTGTGGTCTCGTGTACCTCTTTAAATCCGATGATAATCAACACTACACTCCAGATCATGGCTATAAACTGCCCCAGGATCGGGATGACCAGAAGCAATTGGGAGCTCTCGCTATAGGCTAAAACCCGAAAGGTGGCGGCCATTCCGTTTTTGGCCCCACCCACGATGACCAGACACAGATGGTAAATCAACGTACCAATGAACAACCCCAGCAAGGTCAGCAGCGGTACCAGTAGCAACTGTTGTGCCCCGGTCGCGGCAACCAACTGTTCGAGCACCGGCGAAACGTCGCCAAACCGCTCTACCAATCGGTTGACAATCAGTTGCTGCCAAAATAAATTGAACGACTGGCCCATGACAATCAGAATAAAAGCATATAGCAGCGCGGGACCGGCGCTGCCGTCCACGCGCATATTACGGAAAAATTCACCTGGCTGAAACATCGATTGTGACCAGGTGCGGGTCAACCGTTGTACGAAACTCCATTCATCAGTGCTATCTTCCCACGGGATGCCTGCCCGTTCCAATGGCTCCTCTGCAGGCTCTGGCGCGCCTACAGTCTTCGACCGGTGCTCGACCTCTTCAAGATCGGTTCCACAATACGGGCAAAACTGCGCTTGCAAATCTTCCGGTAATGCTTTTGAACAGGCCGGGCACGTGCGGAATTCGGTCAAGATTTTCCCTCCTCTGCAACTCGTCGATCTGACTGTGTTCAAACGACGCGCGCTTTTGTCTTCACGGGTTTGAGTAACCGATGCACGGTCTGTACAAGATCGTCTAGATTCGAAGATTTCAGCAAATACGCATCCGCCGACCAGGTGTTGAAATCTTGCTTGTAAATGGCGTACGCGGTGTTAATGACAATACGCAAACGTTTGTTGCGGTTGAGCATCTCCTGCATATAATCCAGGCCGCTGCTTGCGCTCAGTTTGATATCAACGATCGCCAAATCGCACGGATACCGTTCCAGCAAATTCAAGGCCGTTTCGCCATCTCTGGCCACAACGACGGCAAAGCCTTCGTCCACCAAAACCTGCTGATACAGGTGACACAGGTTTTCTTCGTCCTCTAAAATGAGTATTCGTTTCATTGCCATGTCCCTGATGCTGTTTTTCGTCCCTGTCCCCCTGGATGATTTTTCTGCTCCGGGCACTCCGGGAGGCAGATCATAGCATAATATAAGCCAGCGTTGGCTTCAGTCCCACGCGAAACACCATTTCGTTGCATTCGCGGTGAGGATACATCGGTATGATCCCACAAACGCCAATCGCAGACAGTCGATGGTGCTTACGAACTTATCGCAACTGATGATACCAAAACAACATCAGTTCAGCGTCTGCAGCGATGATTACTCCTATGCCAGGTGATAAGCCGTATAGAAACTCGCGTGCCGGTTTCTTGCCTCCATGGAAGAACAATATCCAAAAGGTGGCCAATTCGTGTAACAGCCCCAATCGATTGCATTTCCGTTCTCCACAGAATCCAAACCAAAACTATAAAAAGTTTTCCAAAAAACAAACAAAAAAAGCCGCTTCTTACTCAAGAAGCGGCCTTTACCATTTCCGGGAGTCGCTTTAAGGCGTTGTGTCGCAAATCCTTCGTGCCGACCGTACCGGTGTTGCCTCACTGTGATGGATAGATCAGCTAAATACGGATTTCAAGCTTGGCAGAATTCGGTCCACGCTTTCAAGCACTTCATCTTCATGAATCGGTCGAAGTAAAACGCCATCCCCTCCCACCTCGTGGACTTTTTCCAACATCTTGCGATCATTGCTTTGCATGATAGCAACGACCTTGAGGTCCTTGTACTTCTTTTTGATTTTTTGAATGGTCTTGAAAACTGTCTTTCCGTTTCCATTGAAACCACTATAATCGGCATCAATAAAAACAAGTTTTGGATTTTTCCTGCGAATCATCCGCATTAAGTTCGCTTCATCCTCAGCAATTTCAACACGGTAACGATCGCATAACGACAAATACATCCTCATCTGCGACTCCAGCTCCTCGTTCAGGATGATGATTCGGTTCATTGATGCCTGCCCAATGATAAGGTTTTTGGTTAACACGTACCGTTAGATTTTAGTGACATCATTCAGCGGATGCGGAACAGATTTTCACATTGAAGAAAAATTTTACATTATAAAGGCTGGTTCAACAGGGTGGGAATTTCGGTGTCTTCCTCGATAAATCGATAGAATAGGCGCATGCCATAATACAGGCCCACGCCTGCCGCAAGCAGGATCAACGGGTGCACGTGCCCATTCCAGAGAAACATATCGGTTTTTTCGTCGGACAGGTTGTTGGCCACCAGCGCCAGACCGTTGTTTACGGCATGCACGATGGCACTCGGAAAAATCGACTGGCTTTTCCAGGCCAGCACGCCCAGGAACACGCCAAGAATGGCAATGGGCACCACCCAATAGGGGTTAAAGTGGATGAGGCTGAAAATGATGGCCGTGGAAATAACCGCTCGTGTGATGTCCATGCGTTCTTCCAGGGCATTTTGCAGCATGCCCCGGAACAGCATTTCCTCGAACAGCCCCGCGATCACCACAAGGGTCATGATCAGCAGAATCCATTCCGGAATGCTGCCGGCAGTCAGGATGTCCTTGAGCAATTCAGAAGAAAACAGCGATTCCAGCTCATTGGGCAGAGGCAGAATCAGGTGGGTCAGCCGCTCGATTTCATCGCCGATGATGGCCAATGCCAGGCCAATGAACACGCTCAGCGCCAGCACCCGAGCGCTGACGGGCCGCAGGCGCAAGACTAGTGGTAAGGGGTAACCTCGCCGCCTGAGCAACATCACGGCAGGCACAATCATAAACAGTTCGGTAAGAAAAAGGCTCCATTTGCTCTGTGGATCGAATCCAAACACAAGGCGCAAAAACGGGACAAATAGAATCGACAGGAAAAAAGTCAGCGCCAGAATCGCGAAGGCTTCGCCCGGCGATGGATACAATTTCGGTTGATCGTTGTATTGCTCCATAAACGTTTTTTAGCTCCGTACCATTTCAGCCATGAGGATCGCTGCTGCAATCGACACGTTGAGGGACTCCATTTTACCACGTTTAGGAATGACGATTTTATAATCGGCGTATTGCAAACACTCCTGCGAAAGCCCACGCGCTTCTTCGCCGAGCAGCAACACCTTTTTCGGGGCATAGCGCAGGGTGGAATAGGGGAAGTCACCCTTCTGATCGGCGGCATAAAATACGGCTCCGCGCCGCCTGGCCTCGGCCAGAAAATCATAAAAATCGTCGAGTTCGTACACCGGAATATAAAATATGGCGCCCATGCTGGCGCGCAGTGCCTTAGGATTGCCCCACTCGACGCAATCCGGACCCAACACCACCGCGCTGGCGCCCAGCCACTCAGCGCAGCGAATGATAGTGCCCAGATTGCCGGGATCCTGCAGCCGTTCAATGACCACAAACAGATTTTTGGCCGTTCGGTCCAAAAGTTCAATGGGCGAAAGTGGCCATCGCTTGATCCGCACCACTGCCAGAACGCCCTGGGTATTCACCGTATCCGATAGCTTTTTGAACTCGGTACGCGAGATTTCAAACGCGCGGATGTTTTTATTTTTGACGATTTCGAGCAGGTCGCTCGCCAGCGGGCGTTCGTGGAAGTCCGGGGTGTACACCAGTTTCTCTACCACCCAATCGGAGCGCAATGCTTCGATGATCAGCCGGGGGCCTTCAACGAGGATTTTCTGTTCGGCCAGGCGAAACTTTTTCTGCTGCAGCCTGGCCAGCGTTTTTACGTCGCTCCGTGACAGCATGTCTTCCATGAAGTTCGCCTATTGCACATGCCGGGCTTTTTCATTATGTACGAACAATTGCCCCCATTTTACAATGAAAATTTCCGCGGCCGGTCGTTTCTGCTCCAAATCGTGTTCAAGGTGCGGGGAGTTCCCCGCGTTTCGCAGCGAATCAGCCTGGCTTTCCGAGCCGCGCTTCCAGCTCACCGACCAGAGAGTCGATCGCCACGGTTTCCTGCTCGCTGCTGCTCAAATTACGCAGCACCACTTTTCTGGCCTGCAACTCATTTTCTCCCACAATCAGGGCGAAGCGCGCGCCGGAGCGGTTGGCTTCTTTCATCTGCGCTTTCAGGCTGCGGCCGAGAAAATCGTAATCCACCCGCAGGCCGCGCTGCCGCAATTGCCGCGCCGTTTGCACCGCCCACCGCCGGGCTTCCTCTCCCAGGGTGGCGATGAACACATCCGGCCCGCTGTCGAAATCCGACAGCAAATTTTCCTTTTCCAACACCATCAGCAGCCGCTCGATGCCAGCGGCAAATCCCACCGATGGCGTTGGCTTGCCGCCGAGCTCTTCGGCGAGCAGGTCGTAGCGACCACCGCCGCCGAGAGCGTTCTGCGCCCCCAGCGCTCCGCTAAGGATTTCGAATGCCGTGCGCGTGTAATAATCCAGCCCACGCACCAGCCGGTGATCCACCTCAAAAGCGATACCCAGCCGGCTCAGCAAGGATTTCACCGCTTCGAAATGGGCATGACAGTCCTCGCAAAGGTGATCGATGATGAGCGGCGCTTCGGCGGTTTCTGCCCGGCAGCCCTCTTCCTTGCAATCCAGAATACGCAGCGGATTCTTATCGAACCGCTCCTGGCAGGAGCGGCACAGTTTGTCCAGCCGTGGCCGCAGATAATCTTTGAGGCGCTCCTTGTAGGGTGCCCGGCAGGTCGCATCGCCCACGCTGTTGATTTTCAGAGTGTATTTTTTCAGCCCGAGCTGCTCATAAATATCAACAGCCAGGGCAATGGTTTCCACATCGGCTTCCGGTGCGGCGGAACCGACCAGCTCGGCACCGAACTGGTGAAACTGGCGCAGACGCCCCGCCTGCGGGTTTTCTTGCCGGAACATCGGGCTGATGTAATACAGCTTGTGCACCGGCTTTTTTTCACCCAGGCTGTGCTCAATGAACGCCCGAATCACCGGCGCTGTGCCCTCCGGTTTCAGGGTCAGCGACTTCTTGCCACGATCGAGAAAGGTGTACATTTCCTTGGATACGATGTCCGTCAACTGCCCGATGCCGCGCGCAAACAGAGCGGTTTCTTCGAAAATCGGCGTACGGATTTCATCGAAATTGTAGCGCTGCATGACCTCCTGCACCACGCCCTCGACATAGCGCCATTTGCGGGCATCCTGCGGCAGAATATCATGCGTTCCTTTAATGCGTTGAAACTTGGGCATACTCCGTCCTATTCGATGCTGGGTGACAATCCTTTGACAAAATCCACCGGGATGGCAAACGCAATTCCGGTGCCCGGATTCTCCAGCGGTCCGATGATTTGCTCCACCGCGGTGATCACATCCGGGATTTTCTCCTCTTCCACGAGGGTAAAGATGGTTTTGTTGAACGGTCGGTTGCCGGGCAAAAGGCTGCGCAAGCCAGCAAAAATCGGGATTTCGTAGGCCAGGATGCGGCCCATGCCCACGCTATCGATCACGGTGGCGCCGCGCAAACCCAGCTCCAAAAAGGCTTCCAGCACTTCGTCGAGATATTCCTCTTTATTCAAAATGATAAAAAGAAGCTTCATATAGATAATTCCCTGATTTTTTCCGCCTGCTGCCCTGAGCCCATTCCGATTGAACCATGCCTGTCCGGCTCACATCTCGAAATACTTGTCCTCTTCCTTCTGAATCTCCGAAAGCACGGCTTCAGGGCTGCCTGCTTGAATCAGGCGTTCGCGGAATTCCTTTTTGTGCATCAATCGAGAGATACGGCTGAGTGCCTTCAAATGCGGGCCGGTTTTTCCAGGCGGGCCGATTAAAAGCCAGATGATCTGCACCGGTTTATTGTCAATAGCTTCGAAATCCACCGGCTCCGAGGCAATGCCCAGTGCAGCAACCAGATTAGGAGCTCCATCGCTCTTACCATGCGGAATCGCCACGCCGTCCCCAATACCGGTACTCATCACCGCTTCACGATCCAGAATGGCCTTGAGCACTTTTTCACGATCGTCAATTTTTTCCTTGGCCTTCAAAACATCAACGAGCTCTTCAATGATCGCTTTCTTCTCTTTATTCTCCAGGGGGACTTTGATGGTTTCCTCTGATAAAATATCCACCAGTCTCATCCATGCACTCCTAATTAAAGGTGTTGCCGCGATCAATAGCGGATTGATCAGCATGTTTATGTACTGGCCATCGCAAAAGGCCTTTGCGTATTTGCCCGCAGCGTATGTCGGTTCGCGCCGCACACGCCCGCATGCTGGTTTTTGTGGCCCGGCAGCCCCTGCGATCGCCTGAATGATCAGGTACTTCGTTCGCAATATAAGCACAAATTCGGCTATACGGCGTTGTCGTCATGCCAGCGATCCTTGTTAGCCGCCTGCTATTGATACTGGCGAACAAAAGGACCCTAAACTTATTCATTTCAGGATTACTGGCATGGATAAACATGTATTGTTCTATGGCGTTTTCGATTGGCTCCGGTTCCATTGAACTGCCAAAAAGCACAAAACAAATATTACAATATAATATTATCGGCTTCAATTGCAATTTATTTCTTTATGGCCAATCCGCAAATCACTGCTGCGCATTTCACCGGCTCGTTGCACACGTGCCAGTGATAGTAAAGGCTCCTCGAAAGTGAAGAAAAATATCTGTTTTTAAAAAAGAGATGCCGTCATATTGTATCCTTTTTTTGTTTGGCGCCGCGCACGCCCAGCACGATGCAGCCTGCAATTACCAGCAAACTCACCAGGCTGATCCACAAACCGGTGCGGAAGGCCCGGGAATTGTAGCGGAACTCGATGGTATGCGATCCCGGCGGCACGGCCACGGCCCGGAAGGCATGATTGGCCTGCAGAATCTTCACCTCTTTGCCATCGAGAAAGGCATGCCAGCCTGGCGGATAATAGGTATCGGACAGCAACAGCAATTGCGGTTTCTGTGTTTCGACTTTGATTTCGACGCGGTGGAGGCCATAATCGAGAATCTTGCTGGTGGCAAGACTGTCCGGCTCTGGCGTGAGGCCAGGCTCCTCGTACAGCACCACCTCCTTGCGCGGGTCAAACGACTCAGAGGTCAGGTAAATCAGCGCCTCTCGCGGCGAATTGAAGGTGCGGTATCCGCCAACCAGAAACGCCCGCGGCAGCACGCGCGTGTTTTCATAGATGTTCATGTTCACGGGTTGCCCACCGAGGAAGTAATTCACCCGGTTTCTCAGGATCAACGTCGGTTCTGGCAGCGGATAAGGTGAAATCACATATTTGATGTTCAGAAAATCGATCAGGTTTTGATGGCTGATGCGCTGCCGCACATCCACTTTGTCCGGCTCGATCGGCTGTAAGCGACGCTGGGCGCCCTGGCCGACGATGCGGTAGTATTTCATCGCGTAATTGCGCTCGAGCTGGGTGACATCGAACAGGTCCTGAATCACCCGCGGCTTGGCCGCATGATAACCACCGAGCGATTGAATGCCCTGGGCCGCCCAGCGGTTTTCGCCGAACAGGCTGCCCAGCGGCAGGATGCGGTACAGGGTCGTGTCTTGCTGCAAAAATCGCGTTATTTCATCGGCTTGCAAATAGCGATCCAGTTGCGCCTTAGAGGTCGGCTTGTTGAGCCGGAAGTCCACCGCCCAAAGGTCGGCCAGGGTGATGATCAGCACACCAAGGCCAAACACCAACTCACGCAGCTGCCGCCGGATGGCCAGCGCTAACACGGTCAGGCCGCCGGCGAGCCACACGCTCACCAGCCACCCGTCCTGCAGCAGCATATCGAACCGGCGGCGGTCCAGCATGAGCTGATCGGATGGCGAATACTGATCGGGATAGAGTCCCTGCATCACTTTAAAAAATAAATCACGGGCCACCGTGAGAATGAGCGCCAGGCCAATGATCACCGTCGCCGCCATGAACAGCCGGCCGCTCAGCCATTGCCGCTGTTTCGCGTCGCGGTTGGCGCGCACAAACGCCATCAGCCGCTGCAAACCAAATCCGGCCAGAATGGCCACGCTCATTTGCACCACGATTAAAATCATCACCGGCACGCGGAAGCGGTTGAAAAACGGCAACACGTTGTACAGCAACTTGTAAAGCAAGGCAAAATGCTTTCCAAACGAAATCAGCAGCGCCACAACCGCGACCACGGCCCAGAACAGCACCGGCGCCTGCCTGCGATAAACCACGGCAAAAATCGCCAGCAGCAAAATGAGAATGCCCATGTAATTGGGGTAATCGGTGAACGGCATGGTGCCCCAGTAGGTTTGCCCACCAAATCCGAAAAACGAGGGATTAATGAAGGTGAGCATTTCCGCTGGAGAAAAGGACCAATTTGTGGCGTATTCGAATCCAACGCCCTTTTGCGCCGTGGCAGCGGCTGTGGCCAGCGCCGATTCGGAGCCACGGATGGAGTAGGGCATATATTCATAAATCGACAAATACAGCACCGCCGACAGGCCAAATGCCAGCAGGCTCATCAAGGCGAATTTGCCGGTCATGGGAAGCACAGCCGTGGCCTCTCCCTTGCGAATCTTACGGATGGCATAGTACAGAAAATAACCGCCCAGCACCATCCAGGTGTAATACACGATCTGAACATGACCACGCTGAAACTGAATCCCGAGAATGAGCGCGGCAATGCCGAGATGCAGCATCCGGCCGCTCTTGAACAGCCGCTCGACCGCCCAGAGCGCCATAGGCATGTACACCGCGGTCATCATCTGTGAGCCATGCCCAAACACTTCCATGGTAATGAGATACGGCGTAAACATAAAGGCGACGCCACCGAGTAGGGCGGGCAGAAAATCCACCTTGAATTCGCGTAAATACAGATACACGCCGATGCCGGCAATCGGATAATGAATCACATGCTGAAGCAACGGCGGCAGGCTGATAATCTGATTGAGGAGGGTGAACAGGATATATGGCAAATAGACGAAAGGCGTGTAGATCAAACTGGCGAAACTCGGCATCCCCGCGAAAATGAAGGGCGTCCATAATGGATAGATACCATCGTCCCACAGCGCTTTTTTCAGCGGTGTGGCCAGCGCGGCCGGCGCCTGCAGATCCGGGCTGAAATAGATTTTGCCGCCGAAAATGATCTCGTGAAAGAAAATGGCCATTAAAAAAATGAAGATGCCCAGCGCGGTCCAGTCCGGATACTGGGCCAGAGTCTCCACCAGCGGCTGCGAGCCTGAGGACGACGCCGGTTGAGCTGGTCGTGGGATTTTGCTTTTACGCTTCTTCTTTGCCATGGAGTTTCCTCCCTCCTGCTTCGGTGCGCGATTCCGGAGCGGAATCGCCGGAAAATCGACCTATTGCCGTTTCTTGCGTTTTTTTCTGGTTTGCCGAAGGTATTCCACAATATCCCGGCGGCGGCTGAGAATACCGCTGACACTGACGCCGATGCTTCGGTGCACGAAATAGGTCACCAGCAGCGCCAGCAATCCAATGGAGATCAGCGATGCGACCGCCGCGCCGGTGATGCCGAAAAAGTGAATCAGCGCTACGTTCAGCACCAGGCTGGACACCGTGGCCACCATCCGGGACACAAATGCCTGCCGCGCCGCCCCAATGCCGAACAGCACGCCCTCGCCGATGGTCTGCCAGCCGATGACCAGTCCCAGCAAACTGAAAAGGCGCAGCAGGTTCGCGCCGCCCGGATATTTACCCGCCAGGATCACATCGTAGAAAAAATCCGCGGCCAGAATCAAAAAAATCATCATGGCAAAAAGGATGATATTGGCATAGAACACGCCTTTTTCGTACAGGTTCTTGATGTCGTGCTGCCGGCGCTCGGCATGCAACCGGGCAAACGCCGGAAATGCCACCAGCGTCACAGCCTGTTTGAAAATATCATACAGCCGCAAAAACAATTTCACCGTGCCGAACAGCGCCAGCGCGCGGACGCCCAGCATGGCGGAAATGATGTAATTATCGGCGCGATCGTAAATGGTGGCGCTGACACCGGCGCCAAAGGCATACTGCCCGAAACGCGCCATTTTGCCCAACAGCTTGCCATCGATGCGAAAACCGGGTAGGATGTGCCGGCGCGCGCTCCAGAAGCCGACCGCGGTTGAGCAGGCATAGGCAACCACGTTGATGTTCAGCAGGGTGGCTGCCGTATCCAGCCGCTGTTCGATGATATACCAGAGAATGATCGTAATGTTGAACGCATAATAGGTGAAATCGACCCAGAAGATGCGATTGATCTCATGCGTGGCGCGAAAGATTTCATTGGCGAACAATTTACCGAAGGCAGCCAAAAAAAGCAAGGGTACAAAATACGCAAGCTGCTCGAAATGTTGGCTTTTAAAGAAGACGCTCACGGGCACCCGAAAAAACCAGATGCCCGCCGCCATGAGCGCGAAAAAAAACAGCACCAGAATTAACGCATTGGTCTGCAGCGCCAGCCGGTCATCGGTTTCATAAAAATATTTAACGTAGGGCGCCATACCCCAGGAAAACGACAGATGCGACAGGATGAGAAAGGTGTACTGGACAAACAGGTAATCGCCGAATTCGACATCGGGCAGAATACGGATAACCAGCAGCAGAAACACCCCGAAGGCGGCCACCAATCCCTTGTCGGCCACAGTCCAGAAGCCTTTTTCCAGATGACGACTGAGCTGCATTCAGCCTCCTGCATCGTTCGATTGCGACCGGGACGGCAGCACGGCGCGAACCAGGGCGCGGATCGCCTGCCAGTTGCCGCGTATGGCCAGCCAGAATACCACCCGCATGGCCTCGATGGTCATGAAAACCGGGATGGTCAGCCAGTGATACCAGCGAGCGTGCTTCCAGAAAAATTTCAGCATGCTGCGAACTTTATGGAACACCTTGAATCCCGTGAGGCCCTCCGGGGTTCTCGGCCCCCCGGAACTGGATGAAATCTTGTGCCAGATTTTCGCCTTCGGTTCATACACCAGCCGGAAACCTGCCTGCCGGGCGCGGAAGCTCCAATCCACATCTTCGCCGTAAATGTAGTACGATTCGTCCAGCAGGCCGATGGTCTCAATGCAGGCGCGTCGGACCAGCACACAGCAGCCGGTAATGTAATCGACATCCCGTGGCTGGTCGAACTGGCCGCGGTCCTCCTGTCGCAGACCATGATGCCAGATGCGGCCGCGCCACAAATCCACTCCGCCGCCGACGAACCACAACCGGTCAGCCGGTTCGGCGTAGTAGATTTTGCCCCCCACCATGCCGATGGCCGGGTCGCTTTCCGCGCGATTCACAAGATGCCGCAAAAACTCCGCATCGACCAGCGTATCGTTATTCAGCAGCAGCACGTAATCGGCGCCCTCCTGCAGCGCCAGTTGCATGCTCTGATTGTTGGCGCGGGCAAATCGCTCGTTGTGCTCATTGCGGATCAGCCTCACCTCCGGGAAGCGGCGACGGATGGCCTCGACACTGCCGTCGCTGGAGCCGTTATCCACCACCACGATGGTTTTGTTGGCATAATTCACCTGCTGTAGCGATTCGAGGCAGGCCAGGGTATCCGCTTTGCCGTTCCAGTTTACCAGAAGGATGAACACGCGCGGCTCGGAAACCGGTTCAGTCGCAGCTCCGGCTCTCGTTGCGGATGTTGTATCTGAGGCAGTCATGATCGGGACGTTTGCTCGCGTTTCAGGCGATGGTACAGGGCCAGCAAGGCGTCGGCAAATACCGGCCAGCTATATCGCTTTTTGCGCTTCTGCATGTTTTGCGAAAACGGCTCGCGCAAGTGGGCGGAAAAATAATCTCGAACCATCGCGGCCAAAAGCTCCGGATCGGTGCGCGGTAGCACCAGCCCGGTGACGCCGTGCTCCACCATTTCCGCCAGTCCGCCGACATCGGTCACGATGGCCGGCAGATGGTAGTGATAGGCAATCTGCATGATGCCGCTTTGCGTGGCGGAACGGTACGGCAGCACCAGCACATCGGCCGCGGAAAAATAAGCAGGAACCTCGGGATCAGGGATATAATCCAGCACCAGCCGCACCCGGGAATGCAATCGGTAATCATCGATGATCTGCTGGTACGGTTTGAAATCGCCGTACACCTCGCCGGCCACCAGCAGCCAGTAGTCTGACGGCAATCGTGTCAGGGCCTTTAACGCCAGATCAAGCCCTTTGTATTTGCGAATGAAGCCAAAAAAAAGCAGCACCTTTTTGTCTTGCGGAATGCCCAGTTTCTGCCGCGCCTCTGCCTTGGGCATGGGCGCCGGGAAGTGATCGTACACCGGATGCGGTTGCAGCACATACTGCGCGCCGCGCTTGTAATAGTTCAGCTCCGCCTCCACGGCGCGGGTCATCACCACAAAGCCATCGTGCCGGTTCAAAAAATAGCGAATTAAGATATCATCCCCGGGACGCCGCTCATGCGGCACCACATTATCGAGAATGCTGATGGTGATCACGCCCTGCTTGCGCAAACGGCCGGCCACCGTGCCCAGGGATGGCGCGAAAAACGGCATCCAGAACCGGGTGACCAGCAGATCCGGCTGCAGTTGCCGCAGCCGGGCGGCGGTGCGGCAATAGGTCCACGGATTGATCGAATCCAGCACCGGCACCGCTTCGATCGCGTCTGCCGTATCACCCACGGCGACGTACTGCGTTTTGCCAGGGAACAGCAGTTTGGGATACTGCCGCGTAAACGTAAGCGCATGCACCTCGTGGGCTTTTTGCAATTCCCGCACGAGTTTGGCGTTGAACTGGGCAATCCCTCCACGAAACGGGTAAAATGTTGACAGGAAGGCGATTTTCATGGTCCAATCCGAAATGTTGCCATTTCGGCAAACATGGGAGCCGAAACGTCAAAAGAATTGAAAGAATTCATCCAATCCCGGCCAGAATCAGGCGGCATCTTCAAAGCCGATTTCATTACGAATGCTGTAATGCAAACTCTCGGCTCGGGATTCGGTGATCATCTCACCCAACAGTCCCAACGAAAATAATTGGATGCCAACGATGACCAGCAAGATCCCCAGAAACAGCAGCGGCCGGTTGGTCAGGTACTTGTGCAGCACCAGCCGCTCGTAGGCCAGGTATATGTTGATACCGCTGCCGACCAGAAAACTGAGGAGACCGATGCCGCCGAACAAGTGCAGCGGCCGCTTGACATAGCGTGATAGGAACAGCAGTGAAATCAAATCCAGCAGGCCGGAGAGAAACCGCGATGGGCCGAATTTGGTCTGCCCATACTTGCGGGCATGATGCTGCACAGCAATTTCGCCGACGCGGAACCCTTCTTCCGCGGCCAGGACCGGAATGAAGCGGTGCCGTTGCCCATACACCTGCACGCTTTTCACCACCTCGCGCCGGTAGATTTTGAGGCCGCAGTTCATATCATGCAGGTGCACACCTGTGAGAAAGCTAGTCACGGCGTTGAAAATCTTCGAGGTGAACCGCTTGATGAATGGATCGCGGCGTTTTTTCTTCCAGCCAGAAACCAGATCGAAGCCGCCCTGTTCCAGCGCCTGGATGAGATTTTTGATTTCGAACGGATCGTCCTGCAAATCGGCATCCATGGTGATGACGTAATCGCCGCGCGCCCGGCGGAAGCCCTCGGCCAGCGCGGCCGACTTGCCGAAATTGCGGCGGAATTGCACGATTTTGACCCGCGCATCGGACGCGCGCAGCTCCTGCAGAACCTCAAACGAGCCATCGGTCGAGCCGTCGTCCACGAAAATGATTTCCACCTCGCCCAAGGGCGGCTCGGCGACCTCCTGCAGGGCCTGCTGAATTTTACCATGCAGCTCGCGCAGCGATTCGGCCTCATTCAAAAGCGGAACGATGATCGACAGAGTTCGCTTTTCAGTCATTTCGCTCCGATACGGATTATTTGCCATTCAATTGCACGCGTCGCGCATTTTCCGGGACGGTGAACACAAACGCATCGGCTTTGAGTGGCCGGTTGAGCTTGACGCTTTCATAATAGATGGTTAGCCGTTCGCGCGTTTGCGGCCGGAACAGCCGGATGATTTGCGGCAGCCACACACCATCGATTTTGCGAAAACGCGAGAAGGTCTGCTTGGCGTGTATTTTTCCCTTCCGGTCAATCAGCAGCGCCTCGGTGACCACAAATTTGCCCGGATCGATCTTCTGCACCAGAAAATAATCGCCCCAGGGCCGCGCGAACACGTACTGATTGTCCACCACCTTGACTCTGGTCGAATCATCGAATCGGAGTTGAGCGGTTCCGAGGATGGCGTATAAAAGCTGTTCATACGAAAGTTGCATTTCGAACAGAATCAACTGATGCATCTGATCCACCGGGCCAGTATAATACATATTTTCCAGCGGCGAATAGCTGCTGAAATGCTCGCGATTGGCAAAAAAGAATCCGACTTCCACTCCCAGGATGGCTTTGGCAGTGATGAACAGCGAATCTGGCTTTTTGACCAAAATTTTCGCATGGCCGGCGAATTGCGCGCCCGGCATCTCCACGATCAGCCGTCCCCTCCCGGTCAGGGTCTGAATTTTCTCAAAATTCCGCTGCACCCTGCTGTAAATTTCTTGCGGTGTGATGCGAGTCAGGTCCGCCACCGGCGGCCGGTGCAACAGGGCGCATCCGCTTGCCTGCCAGCCTATCAACAGCGCCAGCCACAGAACCACGACTGACCGGATCATCATGAAAGAATAAAAGGAAGGGAAACGGCTGTGGGTAGGCGCGTCTGCGGCAATTCTGTTTGTGAACACGGGTGCCCCGGGCATGTCAATTTTTGTATAAATTGAGTTTCTTCAACACGGCTTCGCGCTTGTTATCCAGATCATAGGCCTTCTGCCATGCTTCGACGGCTTCTTGCACCTGACCAAGCTTTTCGTACACATCGCCCAGATGCTCCCAGACTTCGGCGCTGGTGTCCCGAATATCCAGCGATTTCTGAATGTACTCGAGCGCTTCGCGGTAGCGCCCCATCTGGTACAGCACCCAGCCTTTGGTATCCAGAAATGCTGGATTGTCCGGCTGCTTTTGCAGCGCGCGATTGACCAGGTCCAGGGCTTCCTGCAGGCGAATGCCGCGCACGGCGAGGCCGTAGCTAAAATTGTTTTGCAGGATCGGATCGTCCGGGGCGAGCCGCAAGGCGCGCTCGTAAAGCGAATCGGAGCGGGCGTACTGGCCCAGATCGTTGTAAATGGCCGCCAAGATGCCCATGGCGTTGACATCGGTGGAATCGATGCGTAGAGCCATCTCGAAATACGGAATGGCGTCTTCGGTACGGTGCTGCTGGTTTAGAATCAGGCCAAGCAAATAATTGGTAATGAACATCTCCGGCGCCAGCCGGTGCGCCCGCACCGCCGCACGCTCGGCGCGATCCAGTTGCTGCATCTGAAAATAAGTCTGTCCCAGCATCAGCCAGACTTGCGGATTGCTGGTATTCAGCTGCCACACGCGATCCAGCATGGCGTTGGCCTGCTCCAGGCTATCCATGCGCCAGAAAGCCTGCCCGAGCATAATCCAGATTTGCGGCACGTTGGGGTTTTTGTCCGCGGCCTTTTGCAGAAACTTCGCCGTTTCCTGCCACTTCTGGCCATCGTAGCTGAGCTTGCCGAGATTGTAGTACACGCGCCAGTCATCAGGATGGCGCTTAACCAGCCACTCGAAAAGCTTCCGGGCTTTCAAGGTATCGCCCTTTTGTAGATACAGATTGCCGAGCTGACTGATTTGCACCAAATCGCTGGAATCGGCGGCCACGCGCTGCTCGAACATGGCGATGGCGTCATCGATCTGGCCGAGGTCCACCAGCAGATTGGTCATTTCTTCGCGGATATATTGAAAATCGGGATGGTCTTTGAGGGTCTGGCGGTACCACTCAATGAGGGCCGTGGTGTCTTTTTTGACTTTATAAATTAAGCCGATTTCCACATACGGTTCCTGGTTGTAGGGATCGCTTTCCACCCAGTTTTTCAGCGTGCGAATGGCGTCATCGTACCGCTTCGCCTGAATATACAACCGCCCGAGCGGCCGCCACACTTCGGGACCAGCCTGTCCCAGTTCCATCAGCCGCTGAAATTCCTGGATGGCTTTCTGAGTTTCTCCCTTTTGCGCATACAGGGTGGCCAGTCTCCCGCGCAGCTCGGGGTCGTATGGGGAGAGCCGGGCCAGTCGCTCATAAATTCGCAGCGCGGCATCGTAATCGCGGCGGAATTCATGCAAAATCGCAAGGGTTTCCAGCGCATCGCGATTGTCCGGCTCGATGACCAGCGCCTGATTCAGCACCTTAATGGCGCTCTCGATTTTGTGCAGTCGTTGGTAGGCCGTGGCAATGGCAACATACAGGCCGACCGAGGTGGAGTCGTACAATTGCGCTTCCTGATAGGCCAGGAGCGCCGCCTGGTAATTGCCCATCAGCTCTTCCAGGGCACCCCGAATCACCAGATCGACAGCGCGCGGATTGGGTTCTTTTTGCGTCGGAAGGGACTGCACCGGCCTGTCTTTTTCAAGCAGGCCCTGCGAGCCGCCACAGGCTTGCGTCAGCAAAAGGCCGGCAAGCAAAAGGCCATTCAGAAAAATACGTTTTGCAATGGATTTTTTTTTCATCAAAAGGGGGCCAATCATCGTCGTTATCTATATAAAAAAACATGAGCTAACGAATTTCGTTTCCCAAAGCAAAAAATATAGGACAGTTGTATCCGAATTACAAGCAAAATTTGGGTAACGGCAGAGTTTTTGGCCGGATCACTTGCAACGGAACACGCATACCGTTGCGGTATGTCAATCCTAAAGCCTGAAGATTCGGTAGTTGCTTCCAGTCACACTTCGCCTCGTTAAATGATCGAAACTATTCAGCCCTATCTACAAGCTATAATAGGATCCGCAGCATCGAACGGATTCCATAGTTCCGGAAAGCCCCAAAGGCAGATTGAACGACGGTGTTCCAAAAGCGGCTAACGGAAATACAGCAAAAGACGACTCCTTTAACGAGCGCAACCGGAACGGGGCAGCTAGTCAGAAATCGCTTGACAGGTTCTCGGACTTTGGCCTATATTGAACATTCATTTTCAGCATCGTTGACTGCGGCGCTGCTTATTTCTCAACAACCAGCCAACTGTCAGGAGTCAGGGGGAGATCAAAACGGATTCGTCAGCGATATTTCTTTCTCCCCTATAGTCAAGGAAACCAATGAGGTCAATGATGACAAAAGGGTTACGCTGGTTTATTCTGTTTTTGCTGTTCGTTTCCTCGGTTGCCGCTCAAAATTCCACCGAATTGTACCGCGGGCGACGCAAAGCTCTACTCAAAAAAATCGGCCGAAACAATATGGCCATTTTCAAAGCGGCACCGGTGGCGCGCCGCAACGGCGATGTGGATTACGAATATCGCCAGGACAGTGATTTCTACTATTTGACCGGCTTCGAAGAGCCCGGAGCCATCCTGGTTCTCAGTCCGCGCGGCATCTATGTCCGCGATGAATCGAAGTTCGTCAAGGAAATCCTATTTTTGCGGCCTCGCGATCCGCACATGGAAATCTGGCAAGGGTACCGTCTGGGCGTGGAGCGCGCAAAAGAGAAGCTCGGCGTACAGGCCGCTCTGCCCATTGATCGCTTCGAGGATTATCTGACGGCCATTCTCGGAAGGGTGGATACGCTGTATATCAAAACCAGTCGAGTGAAGCTGGATGAACCACTGAGCAAGGAAATGGAGTTCATCAAACGCGCACGTGAGCGGCTGTACGATTTCACGGTGGCGAGCCCGGGCAAGCTTTTAACACCCATGCGCGAAATTAAAAGCGAGGCCGAGCTGGCGTTGTTGCAGAAAGCCATCGACATCACCTGCGAAGCGCACCGTGAGGCCATGAAGGCCGCCCGGCCGGGCATGTTTGAATACCAGCTTGAAGCGGTTATCGAATACGTGTTCAAGAAAAACGGCAGCGAACGGCCAGGATTTCCCAGCATCATCGGTTCGGGACCCAACTCCTGCATCTTGCACTACAACACCAACCGCCGGCGCATGCAAAAGGGTGACATGGTGGTGATGGATATCGGCGCCGAGTATGGTATGTACACCGCCGACGTGACTCGCACCATTCCGGTCAATGGCAAATTCAGTAAGGCCCAGCGCGAGATTTACAACATCGTGCTGGAAGCGCAAAATGCCGGTATCGCCGCGGCGAAAGTGGGCGCCCCATTCGGCGCGCCCGCACAGGCCGCCGTGCGCAAGGTAGTGGAAGGGCTGATCCGGCTCGGCATCCTCAAAGGCGATGTGCAGACCAACATTCAAAACGGCAGATACCGCGCCTTTTTCATGCATGGCACCAGCCATCACATCGGTCTGGATGTACACGATGTCAGCACGTACCGACCGCTCAAGCCGAACATGATCATTACGGTGGAGCCTGGCATTTACATTTCCGAAGCGACCGGCCGGGAGCACGGCGTTCCGAAAAAATATTGGAATATCGGCGTGCGCATCGAGGATGATGTGCTGATCACCGAAGAAGGGCCGAAAATCCTGTCTGCAGGAGCGCCGCGCACCATCGAAGCGATCGAAAAAATGATGTCCAAATCTTCAACCATCTTTTAACACCAACAGCGTAAAGGGATTCAACCATGAGTCAACACATGGATAGGAGACAATTTTTAGGTGCGTTAACCGGACTGAGTGTGGGGAGCCTTTTGCCTTCCAGGCTGGCCTTTCCGGCCATCCGCACCAGCAAAAGCATGCGTGGCCCGGTGGCCAAAGGCCCGGTCATCGTCTGCAGCCGGGGCAAGGAATGGGGCGAAAAGGTCACCCGGCCGGGTTATGAAATTTTGACCCATGGCGGCCATTTGCTGGATGCGGTGGAAAAAAGCGCCAACGTCGTCGAGCTCGATCCGGAAGATGTTTCGGTGGGCTATGGCGGCATCCCCAATGAGGACGGTGTGGTGCAGCTCGATGCCTCCATCATGGATGGCCCGACCCACAATTGCGGTGCCGTGGCGGCGCTGGAAGGCATCAAAACCCCGTGCAGCGTGGCGCGCCGGGTGATGGAGCGCACCGATCACATCATGCTGGTTGGCAAGGGTGCCCAGCGTTTTGCCGTGATGCATGGCTTCAAAATTGAAAATTTGCTAACCGAAAAGGCCCGTCTGCTGTGGTTAAAATGGAAGGAAAACCTCAGTGACAAAGACGACTGGTTTCCGGCGCCCGAGGGCGTGGATTACAACCAGAAACGCATCACTGGCACCATCAACGTGTTTGGTCTGGACGCCAAAGGCGATCTGGCCGGCATCACCACCACCAGCGGTCTTGGTTTCAAAATTCCCGGCCGGGTCGGCGATTCACCGATCATCGGAGCCGGGCTGTATGTGGACAACGAAGTGGGGGCCGCCGGCGCCACCGGCCGCGGCGAGGAGGTGATCCGCACCCTGGGCAGCTTTTACGTGGTGCAGTTGATGCGCGAGGGCAAATCGCCCAACGAAGCCTGCAAACTGGCCTGCGAGCGCATCGTGGAAATCAACAAACGCAATGGCGTGCCCATCGATTTCAACGACAAATTCATCGCCCTCAATAAGAAAGGCGAGGTCGGCTGCTATTCCATTCTCGGCTCGAAAGAACGCCCGCCGCGTGTCGCCTGGATGGATGATAAAGGCTTCCATGTATATGAAGGCGGTTACCTGATCGAACGCAAAAAGTAGGGGTAGCCGGGCCCCACGAATCCAGAAACACCAAAGCCGGCTGTGAACAGCCGGCTTTTTTGTATCAGAAGAACCTCATTGTCTTCAAAGCGAAACCATGCAACCATCCATGCCCATCATTCTTGCTTCCACGTCGCCGTACCGACGGCAATTGCTCGAGCGGCTGCGGCTGCCGTTTGAGGCGGTGGCGCCCGGTGTGGAAGAAACTCTTTTGCCGGATGAAAAACCGGCCGGCCGGGCCCTGCGCCTGGCCTGGATGAAAGCCGAAGCGCTGGCCAACCGTTATCCCGATGCGCTCATCATCGGCGGCGACCAGGTGGCCGCGCTTGGGGACACCGTGCTGCAAAAACCCGGCATACCGGAACGCAATGCCGAGCAGCTTGCGCGGATGCGCGGGCGCATGCATCGCCTGCTCACGGCGGTGGCGTTGCTGCATCCGGCCAGCGGCCGTACGGTCCAGTTTCTCAACGAGGCTCGCCTGTGGCTGCGCGACGACATCACCGATGCGGCGCTGCGGGCGTACGTCCGCGCCGATAACCCGGTTAACTGCGCCGGCGGCTACAAACTGGAATCGCTGGGCATTGCGCTGTTTTCGCGTATCGAGTGCGACGACTGGACGGCCATCATCGGCCTGCCGCTTCTGCAATTGGTGCGCGAACTCAGAGCCTTCGGCATCCACGTGCCGGGCTGATCAGCCCAAAAGCCGCATCAAAAGCTGCCAAAACCGCCAGTTGGCCCGGCGCACAAGGTCAGGCCAGGATTTTTTCGGCAGCACCGCCGGCATGCTGCTGGCGCCGGGTTCATCCCAGCTATTGTCGTAGCCGCTCAAATCCCAGATGATGTCCCTGCCTTCAAACCCCATCTCTTTGATCATGCCCTGCGGCGCAAACCCGTTGTTTTCATAGCGGTTGCCGTGGAACCAGTTTCGTTCCGGCACCGGATCGACGTCGTAGCGGGCGCCGGGACCGAACACCATATCCAGCCCGATGACGGCCAGCCCGAACGACTGGTTGTCGCGGATGTCATTGCCGGTGGCTTCCACTTCATCCGCCGCCAGAATAAGCAGCCCGCTGCCCGACGGCACTTTGCTCACGATGGCGTGGGGATCGGCAAAGTTTTCGTGGTTGTTGGCGTAAATGCGGTTGTTGATCACCCTGCAGCCAACGGACACTTTCGACGGATTATTAGGCAGCAGAAACACCAGAATGCCGCCGGCGTTGTCGTACGCCTCATTGTTTTCCACCAGCGCATTCACGCAATTTTCAATTTCGATGCCGGTGACGTTGCCAAAGGCTTTGGAATCGCGCACCACGATATCGCGCGATTGGCCGACATAAATCCCGGCATCGCGGGCGCCGGTAACCGTGCAGCGCTCGATCAGCACATTCACGCACTCCACCGGATACACCCCGTACAGCCCGGGATTTTCGCAGTACAAATCACGAAACGTGACATCCACCGCGCCGTTCAGCATCAGGCCGTTGGCGGTGTAGTTTTTTATCACAAAATTCCGAATTTCCACCTGGCTGCCCGAGCCGATCAGGCCGTCGGCCAGCTCGTTGCGGCCATCGAGCACCGGCCGTTCGCCATTCACTTCATGCCCGATCAGGGTGATTCCGGAAATGTCCAGAGTCAACGTTTCGTGATACACGCCCGGCATGACCAGCACCGTATCGCCCGCACTGGCCATATCGATGCCGGCCTGAATCGATTGCCCCGGCCTAACGATGACGCGGCGGCCCACCCGCTGCAAACGCACGCGCTTCCGCCGGACAGGTTGTTGCTGGAAGACGGCCAGCTCCGGCGACCGATTCTGCAACCGCGGCACCACCGGCAGCCCGGACGGCACCCGATCAGGGATGTCCGGCTTGTTGGATTCATCCGTCAGCGCGTGCAAAAACGCGATGAGATCCTGCTTTTCCTGCTTTGTGAGCCCGAACGCGCGAATCTTGTCGTCAATGTTGGGCACATCCAGCCCCAATCCGCGACCACCGCCGCCGGCATAAAAATCAATCACCTCTTCGAGGGTGCTGAACACGCCGTTGTGCATGTACGGCGCGGTGAGGGCCACATTGCGTAGGGTCGGCACCTTGAACGCGCGGTTGTAAGCCGGTCCGTCGATCTCGCCTCGGCCAAGGTCCGGTTCCTGCCCCGGCAGGTCTGGCACGCCGATCACCTTGAAATCCGGATTGGCAAAGGTGGAGAAATTATGGCATTCGAAACAGCGGGTCTTGAGCGAACGAAACACATTGAGTCCGCGGCGCTCGGCGGGCGATAGTGCGTCGCGCTCGCCACGGGCATAGCGATCGAACCGTGAGTTGTTGGAAATGATAGTGCGCTCGAAAGCGGCGATGGCGTACACCACGTTTTGAAAGGTCACCGCCTCCTCCATCGAACCGCCAAAGGCATTTTGAAACAGCGTCACGTATTCGGGAATCGCCCGTAGCTCATTCACTAGCTCGGTGGTATCCTGAGCCATTTCGCTTGGGTCCTGAATGGGACTGCGTGCCTGATCCTCGAGATCCCGCGCGCGGCCATCCCAGAACTGCGCGTGATTGTAGGCCGCGTTCCAGATGGTGGGCGCCCCCCGGCGCAGCACGGCACCCCCTTTGCGCTCCGGCCCGATGCCCTTGCCGCCGCGGCCCATGGACCGGCCGCGGTTGTCGGAAAAGCCCAGATCGGGATGGTGGCAATGGGCGCAGGAGATATCGTTGTCGCCCGACAGGATCGGATCGAAATACAAAAGGCGGCCGAGTTCGATCTTCTCCAGCGTAGTGGGGTTGTCGGGCCGGATTTTCATTTCGGGGAAAGGCCTCTGCAGATTGCGCGCCTGGCGGATTTGTTCGAAACGCGCCGCCTGATTGTTTCGAAGACGCGCCTGTTCCGCCTCGTCGCTCCAGCCAACCGATTTCTGGTGCGGCGATTGCAGCCCGGGGATCGGGGCGTAGATGAACGCCAGCAGGAAGACTCCGGCCAGGGCCAGCCAGAGCCCCGCTTTTTTCCATGTCGGTGCCATAGCTCCTCCGCAAAAAATTTAGGGCCAATTATAATGAGGGACGCGTTGAATCTCGTTTTATAGCTATCCAGCCTTTTCTGGAATGTGGACAACTATTTTGTTATTCCGCGAGGTGAAATGACAAAAATACAGGAATGCGCTTCCACGCAACGAGCCGGGGATGCAATTCGCTATTTCAGCGACAAATCCTGCACAGGCTTCCAGGTTCGCTCGTTTTCCCTGCCATGGCTTTTCAAGCCGCGGCGGCGCGCTTTTCAAGCTGCTCGATCAACTTTTGAATGAAAGCAACGCTGCGTTCGTAAGCCTGCCAGTCGATGTGCTCAAGAGTATCGCTGGGGTGATGCCAGTAGGGAATCCAGCCCGATGATGTGTGGTTGACGATGCTGATGCAGGACAGTCCGGCCTGCAGGACCGGCGTGCCGTCGGTATAGGCGCCGCGCTGCGAAAACGGCCGCGCGCCCAGTTCCGGATGCGCCTTCGCCACCGATTCGGCCATTTGCACCATGTCCTCGGGATACACCATCGGCAAAAGCATGGTCTCGTTCCGGTAGTAGCACGGAAACGTGTCTTTGCCGGCAATGTTGTCGATCACCAGCACCGCGGCTTTTTGCAATTCATTGCGATGGTTTTTGACGAACACCCGCGAGCCATGCGCTCCGACCTCCTCGCAGCCGGTAATCACCAGCCAGACGTCCTGATGAGCCAGCGGATTCTGGCGGAATTGCCGCGCCAGTTCCAGCAGCAGCGCCACGCCCGAGGCGTTGTCGTTGGCGCCGACGGTGTATGGCGACCATTCCGCCTGCAGGGTCATCAGAAAAATGATGGCGATCAACATCAGCAGGGGGGCAAAGTGCACCGCGGTAAACCGTAGCATGCCCAGTTGCTGGAGGCCGTACATCAGGGGTAAACCGACAAACGCCAGCATCGCCAGGGTACTGAGGAGCTGATACAGGCGAAAATGCAGCGGCTTGCGGAAAATCCACGGCGTGCGGTGCGAATCCACATGGCTCATGATGATCAGGGTTTGTCCGGCTTTGTGGCTGGCAGGAATTCGAGCAATCAGGTTGCGGCTCAATTTTTTGGGCAGCACCCAGGTGAGCAGATTGGGCAACAACATCAGCTCCATAAATGCAGACACGGTGACCAATAGGGCCAGCGCCGTGGCCAGCCAGGGATACGTGGCGAACAGAGGATAGCTCAGCAACAGCAGTCCGGATGCCAGGATAAACGGGCGGTACGCCGAGGCCGTGGTCATGAATTCCTCGGCTTCGGGGTCGAAGCCAAGTTCCCGCAGCACATCCGCGCAGTACTGATGCGCCCGGGCTTCTTCCAGGGTAGCGCTACCGCGGTGCGGCAACTCCGCAGCGAGCTTTTGGATATGCGCGCGCAGCCGGTCGCGCAAAAGGTCGTCATTCATTTTTCATTGGCTTTTTTATTTTTTCTCAATTAGCAAAAAATTAATGCCTGCGCGGATGCATGTCAAGCGATCTGCGCCCAGCGGGCTGGAGTATCGTTCCTTTCATTTCGTGGGTTTGTTTTGCATTCATCGTTTGCGCGGATTATATTTTAGCATCGATTCAGCCATACTTGCCATTTTGATATTCACTTTGTCATTCCATGGAACGAACCGGGCTATGAGATTCTGGCATTTCAGCGGCTCGCCATCGCTCACCGCAGAACGCCGGAATGACAAATATCGAATTATGGCTGAAGCATTGCGGTTTTATGGTTTATGATCCTAAATGTTGAAAAACGCCAAGCACAGCAGAGATTGCATCAAAATCTGATTGATCATGAATGACTCATTGAGGAATGTCCCATGGCTATACAGAGCAAACCGCGCGCACGCAAAGCGAAAAAAGCGGCGGCATCGTCCCAGTTCGACAAATCCGTCATCCTGACCGAACTGTATCAAACTCTGTTTCAAATCGTCCCGGCGGCGGCCGGCGCCTTGCTGCAAAAGCTGCAGGAGCTGTTGCCGCAGAAATCTGCCCGACTAAGCGTGGCCGCCCTGCGCAAATTCGAAGGCCAATTCTTGCAAAAGGTGCCGGATGTGCTGGATAGCGTGCCCGCAGCCTGGCGCAAAAAGGAAATCGTCCCAATGATGACCGCGGCCGAAGCCCGGGAACGGTTTCTGCAAAAACTGCATGCCGGCCTTGCCGCCGCCTTCGAGCGGCTGCGGCTGCGCGCCAGTCTGACGCCGCAGGAAAAGATTGAAATCCTTCGTGGCATGCTCCGCACCCGCTATCTGGATGCCCGCCTGAAAAAGTTTTTCGCCAGCAATGAGGTGAAGCTCCCCGACGGCGCGCCATTTCAGGGCAAGGGATTCCGCTCCATGGGCCAGGAGGCAATTTACGCCGCTGGAATCCGCCTCCGGCGCGGCGAGCGGTACCGTAAAAATGGCCAATACACCGGCGACATCATCGCGCCGATGATTCGCGACCTCGGGCTGGCGCTGGCCATGGGACTGGAGCCGTACGACGTGATGGCCGCTCAGATGGGCAAGCCAGGCAAACCCACCCAGGGCAAGGATCTACACATCGGCGATTTCGATATCGGCGTGCTGCCGCCGGCGGCGCCGATCACCATCAGCACTGGCACCACCTGCGGCATTGGGCTGGCGCTGAAGGGCACCGGCCGGGTGGTCATCAACTGCAACGGCGAGGGCGCCACCTCCGCCGGCGAATGGCACGAGGCCATCAATTTTGCTGCCGTGCAGCGCATACCCATCGTGTACGTGCTGCAAAACAACCAGACCGCGCTGTCCACGCCCATCAACGAGCAGTTTGCCTGCGACCGGCTGGCCGAGCGCGCGGAAGGCTACGGCATCCGTGGCATCACCATCGATGGCACCGATCCCGAGGCTGTGTTCGCGGCCGTGACCGAGGCCGCCGAGGCCTGCCGCCGCGGCGAAGGACCCGTGATCGTGGAATTGCTGTGCATGCGCATGTGCGGCCACGCCCACCACGACGACATGCTGTACTTCGGCCATGAACCGGATCAGTATCTGGAGTACCCGGACATCCGCGAGGGCGGCTACGTCGATCCGGAAAAATACGCCTACTGGCGCGAAAAGGATCCCATCGCCCGCTACCGCGAGCAACTGCTGCAGGAAAAGGTGCTGACGCCCGGCGAGTATGAGCAAATGGTCGCTGAGGTCGAAGCCGAAATTGAAGAGGCCGCCAACCGAATCAAACTGGCAAAGTGGCCACCGGTATCGCTGGCCGGGCATCCGGTCTTTACAGACGGCGCCCCGGCTGTGCATGTGGATCCGCTGGAAAACCGCACCAGCATCTTTCCCGATATTCCCGACTGGCACAGCGATGAGCCGGTCGGCTTTACGGCCGATCCAAAGGGCAAGACCTTCTGGCAGGCCATTGTCGAGGCGCTGGAAGAAGAAATGCGCCGCGATCCGAGTGTGTTCATCCTGGGTGAAGATGTCGGCGGACAATACGGCAATGCCTTCGTGATCCTGAAATCGCTGCTGGATGAGTTTGGAGACCGGTTTCTGAACACCCCACTGGCCGAGGCAGCCATCATCGGCGCAGCTACTGGCGCGGCGCTGATGGGCAAACGGCCGGTGGCCGAAATTCAGTTCAATGATTTCGTCGCCAGCGGTTTCAACCAACTGGTCAACAACACCGCAAAAATTTACTACCGCTGGCACCAGCCGGTGCCGCTGACCATCCGCATGCCGTGGGGAGGCCTGCGTCAGGCGGGACCGTACCACTCGCAAAACACCGAGCCATGGTTTTACCGCACGCCCGGGCTGAAAATCGTGTGCCCATCCACGCCGCGCGAGGCCAAGGCGCTGCTCAAAGCCGCCATCCGCGATGACAATCCGGTGCTGTTTTACGAGCACATCGCGCTGTACCGCGCCGCCAATATCAAAGAGCACCTACCGTCCGCGGAGGAAGATGTTGTGCTGCCCCTGGGCCGGGCGCACCTGAAACGGGACGGCTCGGATCTGACCATCATCACATACGGTGCTTACGTGCACCGCTGTCTCGAGGCCGCGCGACAACTGGAGGCCGCCGGTGGCGTGCAATGCCTGGTGTTGGATTTGCGCTCCATCCAGCCAATGGACCAGCAGGCCATTTTGTGGAGCGTGAAAAAGACGGGCAAAGTGCTGATCGTGCAGGAAGACAGCAAGACCGGCGGCATCGGGCAGTCGGTGGCTGCGATCATCGCGGAGGAGGCGTTCGAATATCTGGATGGGCCGGTGCGTGTGCTCGGGGCGTTGGACTCGCCCGTGCCATACAGTCCGCCGCTGGAGGAGAGGTTTCTCGTAAGTACGGAGCAGATCGAGCAGGCAGCCCGGCGACTACTGAACTATTGAAGCAAAGGTTAATCTACCGCGCCGGATTGCGGTCAAACCGCGGCTCAATAACTATTGGGAGCCTCAGGAACAGCTTCTCTGGTTAGCATCCTGGCTCTGATTTATTTTTTATTGCAACCTGCCTCCGACGGTCAACGAAGGCAAGTTCTGGAATAGCGCAATACGTAGCTGCCTTTGCAGTCTGGTTACACAATCACGACGTTTCATCGATAAAAAATTTGGCTTGTTTAATTCATAAATCCCCCACGAAAAGGCACCAAATCGCAAAGAAATAATACGTTATGATTGTGTTTGATAAAAAACTTAGCTTTTAAAATCTTTGATAGATAAACCTTTTACGCTTTCGAATGATCAACGCGTTGCGTTCGTTGCTCCTTTGTGTGATAAATTATCTAGGTTAGAAACCTGCGTTTTTATCACCCAATAAAGCCTTCCTTTTTTCATGCCCCTTTAATGTTCCTCTAAGCTTTTTCAACTAAGATTTTCTCTTTCCCGCCGATGTAATAGCTTAAAATCGAGCATTGGGCTTTCCTCGGGCGCATTACGCATCGAGGGAATTTTTTATCACGAAAAGTTAAAAAGTGCCGAACTAAACATAAAACAAAGGAAATGGCCATGCTTTTCGCGAAATCTATTCTGGTTATCTTGCTTGCCTTGATCTTTTCCTGGCAGTGCGCTCAGAACCAGGCTAAAGATACGCCGCAACATGATTTTTGTCAACTGGATGAAATCGGTTCCAAAATCAATCAGGATTTCTTCCAGATTCGCAAGATGGTAGAATTCTACAGCCACTACATTCAGGGGATCTATGAGCATCAAAAGCAGCTTAAAAACGGCCTGACCCGCTCTAAGTATGCCATGCATGACAAAACCGTGCTGTACAAACCCCAGGATGACGGCGGCTCGGCCCTGTTTGTGTCCGGCGCTGTGCCCGTCAATCCTAAAATTCGTGAGCGCGCCAGGTTCACCGAATTTTTTGACCTGTTCATGAAACCGGTCGTCGAGATTTATCCCGAGGTGAGCCAGATCTATTTCAATGATCCCGAAAGCTTCTGCCGCATCTATCCGTATTTCGATGTGCTCATGGTGTTTGAGCCCCGGCTGGATGTGCGGCAGTTTAACTTTTTTTATCTGGCTGATGAGCAGCATAATCCAGAGCGCAAAAGCCTATGGATCAACAAGCCCTACGTCGATCCGGCCGGCCGAGGTTGGACGGTCTCCACCATTGCGCCCGTCTATGTCAAAGATCGTTTCGTGGGCGTGGCCGGCATCGATGTGACCATCAAAAATATTGCCGACCGCTATCTCGAATCGGCCGATGGCATTTTTATGATTGTCGATCACGAGGGGCTGGTGATCGCCACGGGTGAAAAAGGCGCCAAAATTATGCGGCTTCCTCCGCTGGTGAACCATAAATACATTGCCACCATTCGCTCGGACACCTTCCGCTCGGAGCAATTTAATCTATTGAAAAGCCCAAATCGCGAAATTCGTGAAGCTGCCGAGGCGATTATAAACCAGGAACGACGCGAAATCATGTTGTCCGTTGCAGGGGAAACCTTCTCTGTGATGTCTGCGAAAATCGATGAACTGGGTTGGACTTTATGGCAAATCCAAGACCCGTAAAAACGCGATTTCTCATCACGCTTTTTCTATTTATTGCAGGGGCGATTATTTATGGAGGCTACCAATTTCTGATCAGTATCCATGCCGGGGCACTGAAACATACCGGTGAGCGCCTGCTCCGACAGGCGCAATTCGCCCGTGAACGCCTGATGCTGTTGCACCAGGACGTGCATTCCGATCTAGAATATTTGACCGAATTGGTCATCTTTGAAAACGATAACCGGTTTGGAGTTCAGCGGCAGCTCGGACGATATTTTTCCAAATACGAAAACTGGTTGGAGGCAATTCTCTGGTACACCCCGGATAGCATTTTGCTGGAAGTCCGCAAGGATAATCAGAATTACTTCCATATTTCCAGCTCGGCGCACAGCAACAGCGGTCTGCTTCCGTTTCTAGAAACATCCCGGCATATTTCTTTGCGCACTGGCGAGGATTCCAAAACCATTCCCGCCTATATTAAACCCGTGCGTCGCAATCAGCAGACACTCAGCAATATTTTGCTGGTGCTTTCTCCCAGATCCATATTTTTGAACAATTTTAAAAATTTCCTACTGGACCTGGATTTGAAGGTCTGGGTATACAATTTTGCCACCAATGAAGTCATTCTCAGCTCTGACAATTTTCATCCCATCAAAGACAGCCCCGGCCTGATCCATTTTTTTGATGATCTGAAGCAAGGATTCGATGGAATTACGCATTTTTACGCCACGCTAGAAAATGGCAACAAAATGGTAAAAGAAAAATTCGTTTCGGCGTACGTCCCCATTCAAATTTGGGAGGAACCGATCGGATTCGTGTTTAGTCTGCCGCAATCGGCCATATTGCATCAGATCAAACAGACCAATTATCTCGTCGGCGGCATTTTTATTTTGCTTTTTTGTGTTGCCGTGCTGTTTTTCAGTTATATTTTGATCGAACAAAAGAAATTCTACCAGCTCTTGGATCAAAGTCAACGAGAAATTGAAGAATGGATCAATAGTCTAGATACCTACATACTCAAGGTGAACCAGGCCGGCAAAGTTCTGATCGCGAACAACAGCTTTTTAAAATTCACCGGACTAGCTGCGGACGCCGTAAAAAATAAGTGTATTACCGACCTGCCGGTTTTTCCGTCCGAAGACGTGGGAAAAATCCGCAACGGACTTACGTCGGCGGTTCAGAATGGCTACTTCCGAGCCGAGCTGCAGTTGCACAATCCTGAACGCGGATACATTCCGATCATTTTCACTATACGGCCGGTGAAAAACGATCCGAAGCAGGGCATGGAATTTTCGGTGGAGATGAAAACGATCGAAGACGAAGTCAAGCTCCGGCGTGAATTAGAAATTGCCCGCGATCACGCCAACCAGGCTGCGCGGCTGAAATCGGAATTTCTGGCCAACATGAGCCATGAAATCCGCACGCCGATGAATGCCATCATCGGTATGACCGACCTCGTTCTGGAAACCGAGCTCGACAATGAACAGCGGGAATACCTGCAGCTTGTGCAACAATCGTCCAACACGTTGCTCAACATCATTAACGACATCCTGGACTTCTCCAAAATTGAAGCCGGCAAGCTGGATCTCGAAATGATCCCGTTCTCGCTGAAAGCGCACTTGTCCGATGTGGTCAAAACCTTTGCTTTAAAAACCGAGGAAAAGGGTCTGGAATTCGTTTACTACACCGATCCGCATCTTCCGGAAAAGATCATCGGCGATCCGTACCGGCTGCAGCAGATATTGATGAATCTGATCAGCAATGCGATCAAATTCACGCAGAAGGGCGAAATCGTGCTGGAATGCACGCGAATCCGGCAATTCCCCGACGACATCAACCTGTCCGGAATTTCCACCGAACATCTGGAGCAGGTCAGGCAGATCTTCCAGAAAGTGCGCAATAACGATCAAACCGAACTGATTTATTTCAAAGTATCGGATTCCGGAATTGGCATTCCCGAGGAAAAGCTCAAAGTCATTTTCGATGCATTCACTCAGGCCGATGGTTCCACCACGCGCAAATTCGGCGGTACGGGGCTCGGTCTGGCCATTTGCAAGCAGCTCGTGCAGCTCATGGGCGGAACCATCTGGGGCACCTCGCAGGTGGGCGTGGGAAGTCAGTTTCAGTTTGTAATTCCATCTCAGGTTCAGGAAAGCAGTGACCGCACGACCGATCCAGAGCGGTACGCCGATGCGCTGGCCGATTTGAACGTACTGGTGGTGGATGATCATCAGCGCAGTCTGCAGGTTATTGGCAAAATTTTATTGAGCTGGCGCATTCGGCCGCAGCTAACCAGCGACGCCCAGACGGTACTCAAATGGGGCAATGCGGCTCTGAAAAATAAGCAGGAGCTTCATTTGCTGCTGATCGATGCCAAAATGCCGGACATGGACGGCTTCGAACTGGTGGAAAAAATCCAATCTATCTACAAAGCGCATAATCATCAAGCCATGCCGGAATTCATCATGATGCTGCCGATTTCGATGCAAAAGGACGGCATCCAAAAATGTCAGGAGCTCGGCATCGGGTCCTATTTACTCAAGCCCATTCGGCCTTCAGATCTGTTTAATGAAATCATTCGCCTGCTCCATCAGCCGCAGATACAGACCGTGGACGATAACGGCGATCAGACACAACGGGCGGCCGAATGGGACAAAATTGCGGAAAATGCTCATGAGCCTGCGAAAACGCTCCGAATATTATTAGCAGAAGATAATGCGGTCAATCAAAAACTGGCCAAGCGGCTGCTGGAAAAGCATGGCTACGAGGTTGAGGTTGCAGAAAACGGAAAAAAGGCAGTGGAGCTGTGGCGATCCAAACCATTCGATCTCATTTTGATGGATGTGCAAATGCCTGAAATGGGCGGCATCGAAGCCACTAAAATCATCCGCAGCCAGGAAAAGCAGCGCGGCGGCCATATTCCGATCATTGCTCTGACGGCGCACGCAATGAAAGGTGATGAAGAGAAATGTTTGCGGGCCGGCATGGATGGCTATGCCACCAAACCGATTCGCAAAGACGAATTGTTTCAAGAAATCGATCGAATCATGAACCAAATCAAAAGCGAGGATAAGACCATGGCAGAATCGATCCAGAATGTCGCTGACATGCTCGATCCCGAAGCCGTTCTGGAGGGGGTAGCAGGAGATAAAGAATTACTGGAAGAGCTGGTCAACATTTTTCAAGAAACGAGTCCTGAAATGTTGAAAAACATCCGGAAGGCTTTGGAAAATAAGGATGCGGAGGCTCTTGCCCGGGCTGCTCACAGCCTGAAAGGCTCGGTTGGCACCTTTAGCGCCCAAAATGCCTACAACCTGGCCTATCAACTCGAACAATTAGCCAAAGAGGGCAATCTGGAAAAGGCGGAAGAGGTGCGGATGGTGCTGGAGGATGAAATCAACAGGTTAAATCCTGCATTGCAGGAGTTAGTGAAAGAATTGTCATAAAACATGAAGGGACTACCGAATTGACATGGCCAAAAACTGTCATTGCGAGCCGAATTCAGAGCGCGACGTCTGGCCATGAATACCACATAAGCAAGGCATCGTTGCTCTGCCCCTCGCCTTGACGTTTTTATGCCAGGCGAAATTTTTTGAAGACACTCATTTGAAATAACAGGACACATCCATTTCCTGGATCAGGTTGTTTATTATGGGGTTGGTCTGGCGGATAACTACCACCGCGCCCCGGCGTCGCACATATTTCGCAAACTTCAAAATGGCCTGCAATCCTTTCAAACTCAGCGCGTTGACCTGATTGAGGCGCAGAATCCAGCGCTGCGCTGGCAAAACCGTCAGTTTGCGTAAAAACTGGGCAAGCGACTGTGCATCCGAACCGGCCACCAGACCCGACAGTTCGATGCTTCCGGTGATTTCATCGTCATACAGTTCCAGAGTGGCCGTAACGGCCATGAATGGACTCCGATAGGCGGTCGATGTAGCAGAGGCTATTTCGAACCGGGTTTTCATGGAATGCATGTGCTCTCCTTTCCTGTTGTTCTAATCCCGGCTGTATGGCTTAGCACACATCCACGTGTTTTTACGTTTCGTCTTCGCGCACGAGCAAATGCAACAATTTCGCCGGCCACATCCGGTTTACAATAATTTTACAGAATAGGGGGCTTTTTTAAGGATGGCGCAGGATCAAATTGAAATCCGGCACAAATCACAGCCCTTTTGTGCCAATAGATCGGTCACGATTACGATTTGAATGGTAAATTCAGCCACAGTTTTGTAATTCACTTACCAAATTTTCCCATTTCTTTGCATTTCGAAATATGCCCTTCATATCTATTCTGCCACTCCTTTTAAAAAAAACAATAATCCACATCCAGTACCTAAAAAACACTCCGGCGACTCGTGCCCATGACGCGAGTCAGCCGGAGTTACCACTTTATATCATAAACATATCTGTCAAATAATCGCCCTGTCCTTTCATCGGACGAGGATCATTTTCCGGGTCAGAGAGAACTGGGCACTCCGCAATTGGTAATAGTAAACGCCGGAGGCCAAATTTTGCGGTCTAAAAATTATATTATGGCTGCCTGATGGTAGATAACCGTCGATCAAGGTTGCCACTTGCCGTCCTGATGTATCGAACACTTTTAGAGTAACATGGCCGGCCTGCGGCAGGGAAAAGGCGATGCGCGTCTCCGGATTGAACGGATTCGGATAATTCTGCTCCAGTAAATAATCTTGAGGCACGTTGCGAGTCGTCTTTTCATCCTGTTCCGAAATTCCCGTCACGTTCGCGGGGATACCGGCTCCGAACGGGCTGATGATCCTGACATCGCCGAGAAACGTCCAATCAACCGCCCAGTTCACTTCTCCAAAAGCGCCGAGATAATCGGTTTGCACGAAGAAACCGTCATCCGGAACCGACGCAACATTGGTGAACGCCGGACTCCCTGCCTGCGGACGCGGATCCAAACCACCGTCCGGAACACGACTGATGCCCCGAAGCTGGGGATCCTCCAGCCGGTTGTCATTCGACTGCAAATACGCCCGCACAAAATCCTGCGGCACCATCGAAGTCCAGTCATTCCCGGCACCGTAGCCATACCACAAATTGTGCGACAACACCAGGTCACCCGCCTCCAAACGCGCCCGGCTGTCTTCGCCACTGGCAAGGTCTTCCACCTTGATCGCCTGAGCCGCAAAATCCGTGAAAATGCTGTTCACGTATTTTCCACCAGCATTATCCCGAAAAATAAAGGTAAGATCGTTGTCCGCATTCGTGGATTGCTGGCCGCTACCAATGTACGTCACGTTGTATATCTGCGGAGTGGCATACGGCTGACCATCTTCTGGCGTTGTGCCGCCGTCGTGCTCGCCCGCACGGTTACCAATGTCGGATGCTTGAATGGCAAACCAAAACTGCCCTTTGCCGCGAAAACCCTCATCATAATCAAATGCATCATCCCCATTGAAAGCAGACACCAGGTATCGCGTCTGGACAGTTCCACCAAAAAATTCGAATCCGTCATCTTTGTTGTTGAAAACTTCCACAAACTCGATCACCGTCCCCCGGCCCACACCGCCAAGAGTAAGACCGTTGATCTCATTGCCCGCTCCAATGTCCGTCCCGCCGTAACGAATCGAAACGTAACGGAAAACCCCGCTGTTGTCATCGTCGTCGTTGCCGCCATACAGTCCACGCGGCTCGGTGGTGGGAATGCCTTCAATGGCCGTCTCGCCTGGAGTCGAGTTGAGTCCGGCACGTCCAAGAATGATCACGCCGCCCCACAAACCCCGTGCATCCAGTGGCAAGTCATTGGGATCCGTCACATCATCCGCCTCCGCCGTAAAAATAATCGGATGCGTCGGCGTCCCCATCGCGTAAATCTTCCCTCCGCGGGCCACAATCAATGCGCTCGCCTGTTCCCCCTGACCCGGCTTCCCTTTGATCACCGTACCAGGCTCAATCCA
>JAUZRQ010000015.1 GCA_030950365.1 Candidatus Zhuqueibacterota bacterium
CGGCGCCTTTGTTGATATCGGCGTCAAACAGGACGGCCTGGTGCACAAAAGCCAGATGGCCCGCCGCTACGTCAAAGACCCTCTCGACATCGTCAAAGTCGGCGACGTCATCGAGGTCAAAATCCTCTCCGTGGATGTGGAACGGGGAAGAATTGGGTTGAGTATGGTGCTGGAGGGGTGAGGGGGAGATCAATTCTCTGAAATGGTAATGCCAAGTACATTCTTTATGTGACTTCTATTATCATTTGTTTGCCAGGATACGTTACAATTCAAAGAAGACTTAGCAAAAAATGAGTACTCATAAATAAATTGCGTTAGTGGTGGTTTGCAAAATTCAATCCGAAACGATAGATCATTCATCATGTTCATGATAGGTTGGATATGTTTTTTGGATATGCTTCCATTGTAATATGTCGAGCCTGAGGGGAGATAATTTGTGTTAATAAGGTTGCGGATGGAAAGATGCTGTGCTAATATTTTGTCAAAGGTGGTCAATGTTTTTTGCCGAGATTGAATTGATTCTAAGACAGCATCAAATTTGTTCTTGGCCCATTCGGCTGCCAGCGGGTGTATCCTCATATTCAGGAAGAATTCATTGGCTTCCTCATGGGGGATATCCCTTCTTTGTCGGTAGGGATGCTGGGTCCAATAGACCAATTTTTCATAAATCTCTGCGTGGGATGTCGTAATCACCGCCCCTTCGCCGGCAAATAGTGCTTTGCCAGGAGACAGTGAAAACACCGCCACATCTGCCAATGCACCACTTTGTTTTCCATTATACATCGCACCAAACGACTGAGCACAATCCATGATGAGCCAAACTCCTGCTTCTTGGGCAATCTGTTTTAATGCATCTGCATGGCAAGGATTACCGTAAATATCCACTGCCAGAATCGCTTTCGTTTCCGTAGAAAGACGCTGCTTAACGGAAAGCGGATCCAGGGTCAACGTTAATGGGTCAATATCAGCAAACACCGGAACATTTTCTAATAAAAAGGCTCCTGCCAGAGACCCGGGCCAGGTATAGGGAGTTGTAACGAATTCGACACGTTTTAATTCCAGTGCAAGAAAGATAGCAAAAAGGGCCTGGGTCGCATTGCATACAGCCAGCGAATATGAATGACCAGTTAGGGATTTAAATTTTTTTTCAAGTTGATAAATGCTTCCGGTTCCGGCAAGTGCACTATCACGACATTCTGGGATTTGAATCATCTATGCACTCCATTAAATTCGGGCAAGTCTTCGATATTCCTCTTGCTTGGTTTGCAGCTTATGTTCATCAATGTGCCCGTTTTGATCAACCAGACCCTCCAGATACCACGGAAGCTGATACGTGTTCAGATCATTAGGATACGCCCAGGGGTAATAGTCTTTAAATGAGGCAAGTTTCAGCGATTCCAGCGAAGAATAGGCCACAGCATAGGGGTTCTCCACTCCGGTAAAGGCCTGCGCTGCTCTTAAAAGGGTATCCGGTTTGAGTGCGCCATCCGATGAAAATAAAAGCGCATGGTTTACAATGTCATATATTTTTCGTGGCGAGGCACTTTTTTGAAAAAGCAAATCCGCAGCTTCCTTCAGTTCAGCAACGTCGATATGTAATGTCTGTTTTTTAGTAATTCTTTTTTCAAAGACGCCAAAAAGTTTGACGATTTCATCTGGAGTCGGGGGTAAAAACGGAATAAATATAAAGCGATCAAGAATCGCCGGATCCAGCTTGGAGGGAAAGTTGCTTGTGCCCACAATCAAACATCTTCCCCGGAGATCTTCCCGCGCCGAAAAATTCAGAAGTTGTGCCAGGAAGTTTTTGGAGACTCCGCTATCCAAGTTTTCTTCTCTCCGGGAAGGCACCATTTCCGTCATCTCATCAATCAACAGGATGGACGGTTGCATATCTTCCAGCATCTTTAGCGCCAGTTTCAAAAGCCTTTCTGATTCACCAACATACATGTTTTTGATTAAATCGAATTGCAGCACGTTGTATCCCGCCATTTTGCCAAGCAGAACCGCGAAGGTCGATTTTGCGGTTCCCGGCGGCCCCACAAAGCCTACACATCGCGGCGCAGAAGGATCGCCGGCCTTCAGTTTTTCAGAAAAAGTTTGTAGAATACGTTTTGGAACCTCCAGACCCACAATATCCTCTAAAGAAATATCTGTCTGTGCCAACGAAAGTGTCCCTTCAGAGGCCGAAAGCACACTATCGATCTTCATTTGAAGAATCTGTTTTCGATCGATCTGGATATTTTGCCTGGCTGCGGATCTGAAAAGAGTGTCCAGGTCTCGAATACGGATCCCGCGGGTCAAGCGAGAAAATTCTTCCAAAGTCAGGTCACCCGCCAGCCTGCCATACTGCTGACCATGTGAATTCTGCGCCCTGGCTTCCGCCAGCATAGCAAAAGACATAATTTCCGCTTCATTCGGATAGGAATACTCCACCCGGGTCATGTCGTTCAAAAGTGGGTTTTGTAGTCCCTCGCGTACGTAACAGATGACAACATTACCGGATTTCTTCAACGCCGGTCCCACGGCCAGGGCATGCAGACATTCGGCAACGAACAATTCATCATCCGTGCCTCCAGTTGGCAGGTTTGGCGCCAGATGTTCGGAGTAATCGATAATCGCTGCAATTTTGAACCTGGACGAAACATTCGAAAGCAACAGCAATCTCGTCAATCCGCGGAATACCTGGATAATCTCTTCGGAAATATTATTCGGTCTTTCACGCTTTATAATCGGTTCAAGCCCCACTACCCGAAGAAGCGAGTCGATCTCATCTCTGTCCCGTTTAGATAGATCTGAGTAATTATGAATAAAAAGTCCGGTAGACCGGCTGTATTGAAGCACCATGTAATTTCTTGTTGTGAGGGCTTCCGCAATATACCATGGCCGAAATATAATGCGGTTGTCCTCAATGACATAATCTTTAATATTGCCGCACGCGAGAATGGCAGAATGTCCCGCCTCTATGGCCTGAATTAATTTGTCTTTCATTTTTTTCTTGAAAATTTAGTGCCTCATTTTCCGTTTTATAATCTGCCGCCTGGCAGCCATTTTGCACCGCTTACTACGGCTGGAAGTTTTCGATTCGGGTATTTGTAATACCTCTTGATTTCTGTCTTGAGGTCTGGCTTCGTGTCTGGCATCTGCTTCGGGATTTCGGAACCAGTGTTCCCAGATGCCTTGCCGTAAATAATGGGATTGCCGTTTCAATTGACCAAACTTTAATCCCTGCCGTTCCAGCTCCTTCAACAGTTGATTCATCACCACATGGCATTGCCCATCGCCGTATCCGGTCAGATCGAGCTTGACGTGCACGTCGTAATCGGTTCGCTGCACTTCCACAACAAGGCCGTGACCCTGTTCATCAATAAAGGCCAGGTAATGACGATTTCCTTTCTGGAACTCTCGAAAATCATCCGTGAATTTGAGCGTTTCGGCTGCCTTTTTAATGGCATGTTTTGTCGCATTCAACGTCGCCACGTTCATTTCCCGGGCGGCCCGCTGAACGGCACGCTCGAATGCAGTGGGCTTTAGTGATTCTGCATGGAGTCGCTCGATGTCGTTCTCGGTCATGAAATTCACCAGCGGCGATCGATTCAAAGCAATCATTTTGGCAAATATATCGGCCTGATGCGACGGCAGGGTCGGACAGGCCCTAGAGATAGCCTGATGCCATGCTTGTACAGAATCTCCGAGTGTGCCAAGGGCTAATCTTGCTGAACCGATGACTGGTTGTTCTTTTTCAGCCCGCCTGATCAGACGGGCAAGTCTTTCATGCGTCGCCCGGTCAATGGCGGCCAATTTTCGGTCGAGCGCTTTTTTCAGCGCCGCACATCCTTTAATGCCTCCCACCACCGCTGCGGCTACCCCGGCACAAAACACCGTTCCCATACTAACCGATTCACTCATGATGGCCTCCTTTATGTGAATTATTACAAATCACCTTGATTTCTTCGATTTCGTTCATCCAACAGGCGGCGCAATTCTTCTACATCCGTGCTTTTACCGTTTTCAGGCGCATCTGAAACAGGATTCTGCGGTGCCTCTCCAGGATGCCCGGGCCTTTCGGCAATGTCACCATCAGAATCTTCAGAATGCGGGTCTTTGGGAGGCGCATTCTGGCCATTGTTGGATTCCGGGGAAGGAGCGCTATGGCCATTCATGCTGGGCTCTTGTTCGTGGAGAATCTGCAGTAGCTCCGGACAGGGACTAATAGGCTGGGACACTTCGTTGCCATTCTGTTCCCGATTCGCTCGTTCCCAATCGCGACGATACGCCTCCCACAATCTGATGGCCGCCTGTTTTGTTTCTTGAATTTTCCAATTCAAACGATCAAAGGATTTTTCCAATAGCCTGGTCCCGATCCAGTACCAGAGAATGTGAACGAAGTAGATCACAAAGACTCCGGTTGCGATTTCAAACACAAACAGTACAGCAGGCAATACCCGCTGGGCAAAAATCAGAAACGAATCTCCTGGGTCAAGAATTCCTACTTCGATAAGAAGCTTAACCCGATGGCTACTGAGAAAGTAAATCAGTATGGTGAATGGAATCGCAATTAGAACTCCGGCGGTAAAAAACTTCCATCGTTTATCGCCGGGTGGCTTCTTTCCTAAAATTTCATCCGTTTCGGTGAATCCAGAATTGCGTTGCCAAAAGCGACTCAGAATCGGATGAAACGGCTCGCCGACCAGTACAGAAATCAGCATCGCGATCAGGACGATGGTCATAAAGGGAAAATATTGAAAAAAAGGCGATAGCTCTTTGCTCACAAAATCGCGATAAAACTCCTGGGAAATCAAAAATTCCCAGATGATCACGGCAATCCAGCCCAGGGTCATGAAAAAGCAGACGCTTTTGAAAGAGAAGGGCAAGTTTGCGATTTCCTGCGTGTCACGCTCAAATTTCTGGATCTTATTGAGCAATCGCTTGAGCCGAGCACCAAGCTGATTAACGGCCTCCCTGGCCAGCCTATTCGCCTCAAAGGCAAGGCGATGTCTGGGAACTGAAAAACTGGCTGACATTTGAATCACCCCTTGTTCATGTTTAGGATGTATTTGACTGCGCCGCTGAACGATTCAAAGCGCACAAAAGTATTGCCGAAAAGTTTTCGTGCCAATGGACCATTTCTCCATCCGATGAGAAATATTTTCACATCCGGAATTTCTCCAAACGATGCATTTACGGTATCAAACCCATCAGAAAGAATGATCAGGATTTTCTCATAATCCACGTAATTTGGTTCTTGAAAGAGAATAGAAAATCGATTCATAGATCCTGCGATATCCGTTCTGCGTTTATTTCTGGGTACCAGCACATGCTGTTTCACATCCAACAAGAAGCGTTCAAGGTTTTGCTTAAACCATGCTTTTTTGCGTTTATTTTCCCGGATGATTCTGGCTTTATCGGTGAGACTTCCCTGTACGGCGGCTGTATCCAGACACAGATTGTCATAAGTCCTCAGGGGCTGATACGATGAGTCTGAAATATGACCGACGGCAATGACACCACAGCGTAGCCCTACATAAATCGCCAGATCCCGAAGCGCCATCGTATCCGGTGCGGGCCATTGATGCACCGAACCAGAAATATCATAGGCAATCCCGACAAGGATTTTCTGCGATGGCTCTGGCAGGTGCCCGTTGTTAGCGTGATCATCAGACCTAAAACATCCTAAGGCCATAACATAGATAAAAAGGCTGCTTAAAAGGGAGATATAGGTTTTCATGGCTATCTCCTTTCAATTTTTCTTTATGCATGGGTTAGCCAGGAAACTCCTTTTTCCCGTTGAGCTTGCCGTTTCTAACGTGCCAGCCCAGTTTCCGGTTTTCCCGCATGCTCAGGTCAGGGAACACCTCGCCGCCCTGCATGAATTAAACAATGCCGCTCGCCACCCGGTGCGCACAATCCCAGCGGGAGCTGTCTTTGCCTTCATACACAATTTTTCCTTGATTCCGGGAGTGGCAAAATCGCCCCAATCTTTATTACCTTCTATTCCTGCTGTGCCGGTTACTATTGCTACCATAGCATCACCCCAATCACCACCACTTCGGCAATCCAGCAATTTTTAATTTTCCAGATCCGCCCAGTAGCCGCGAATACCGAAAATGGCGCCAATGACAAAAACCACCGATCGGAGAACCCCCATTTCAGCAAAAACGTCTTTCAGCATAACCAGTAATTCGAGTATGCGGTCATAGCGGATGGTAACCTGGAACACCCCTGTAAAAATGAGTACAATATCAACCAGAACAATGATGGCGACGATGGTAAACAAAAATCGGTGAACGGTGAGCGTAAGGCGAAACAGGTAGTATCCGGCCAGAACCGGCGCCAGAATAAATGAAAACGATACCAGGAGCAAGTTCCCGAGTTCTTTCCAGATGGCTGAAGGCTGATCCACGTATTGGGCCGAGAGCTCGTTCCCGGGCTTTAGATTCGGATTCCTGATCGGGACTCGCACTTCACCCGATGCCAGCTTTACGGCAAGCGCAATCAGCGTGGCCAGCAAAAGGGCATAAATAAGGTAACGCATTGTATTCTTTTAGAAATTGAGTTAAGATGGCTTAAAATCCTGATAGGTTTTGGCCTTCCTGGATAAATTCCAAGTAGCAATAAATCGGTCTCAATCGCAGCGCTAATTTGAGTAGGAGAAAGAGGTCAAAAAATAGCTTGCATCGGAATCACCCCTGTTCGCAACATCTTGTACTTACCAGCTCTTGTTTATTGCCAGAGAAAAGCATGGAGGCAATCTCCCCCTCGAATGCCCCCTGATTGCCAAACCATGCTCCCCCTGGCTTTGCTTTCAACTGCTGAAACCATTCGTTATTACTAAGCGACCTGTAAATTAATTACAAGTTAATTGTCTGGATATTCGGTGCTTACCCTCCTAAAAACCATTTTAAATGATTGATTGATAACCATAGGATCCACTCTATGTAAAGGCATTTGGATCGTTGCACATTGGTTATAGTCGGGCGAGTGCACGATTCGATCTTTTCCCTTTTTATTCTGCCGTAGTATTCTATCCGTCAAAGCCCTTTGCTATCAAAACAAAAGCCCGATGAAAGACCAATACGATACCTTTTGGTCTTATCTCTCGGGCTTCTGGTTTCCCTTTCCCCGAAAATTTTCTATCTCTCAAAAATCAGTTCTTTAATGAAGTTTTAATCTTCTTAACCTGATTAATTCGTACTTTTTCAGAGAACCGATGATTAATTGCGGACAAGGTTACACTGCCATGCCCTTCTGTGATCAACCAATGGGTGATCTCGGCATAAATCAAAAATAGCTGGTTGCAAGCTCTTACGTTGATTTCTCTCGAGTAATGTTGCATCATAATCTCAAATTGTTCTTTGGGTGACAATATGAAACACCTCCTTAATTGATTGCTTCATTAGCTCCCGCTGATCCTCTATGCAATTATCTTGCCATCGAGTTGATAGCTTCAAATCATCTATGCCAGCCTATGAAATTACAATGAGTTATACGCATATCTATCAATTGAAAAGAAGGCGTGCTTGCTTTTCGCTGCAAAATTTTTGTGATAAAACGGTCTCGCGGGGGTGTGATGCAATTAGCACATATCATCTTCTCCATTATGAATATTTATCTTGAAAATTTGATCGATTATTCCCTATATTAAATCATTGACACCACTACTGATGTGATGTTTTAGTCACACATCTTTGTGATAATCTTATCACAAAGGGTGTTAATGACTCCTTTTCTTTTGCATGACTAACCTACTATTAATTATCCACTTAAACTCAAATAATCTTCTTGGCAAAATTATTGCGTATAAAAGTTTGCTGAAATGAATTGATTCGAAGTTCCCTTTAAATACATGAATAATAAAATATGCTAAGTCAGCTATTTGCAAATGGCATAGTGTCGGGTTGTTTGTATGCCCTGATGGCGCTTGGTTTTGTCCTTATTTACAATACCACGCGAATCTTTCATATTGCCCATGGCGCTGTCTTTACGGCAAGTGCCTATATTTTTTATTTTTTCTTGATTGTATTACATGTATCTGCCTGGCTGGCATTGCTTCTAACTTTGTTTTTGGCCGCAGGCATTGGAATGGCCATCGAACATTTCGTCTATCAGCCGCTGGAACGAAAAAATTCATCCCTGCTTATCGCCCTGTTAAGTTCGCTGGGGCTTTACACAGTCATCGTGAATCTTATTGCCATGTTTTTTGGTAATGAAACAAAAGTTCTACGACCAGGGATTGAAAAAACGTATCAGTTCGGTGATATTATTCTCACTCGCATTCAAATATTAGAGGTAGTAGCTTTTGTCATTCTTTTCCCTTTGATTATGTTTGTGCTAAAAGCGACATTCTGGGGCAAAGCCGTTCGAGCCGTGCGTGATAATCAACAGCTTGCTATGGTTATGGGCATTCGAATTCATCAAATCCGATATTCGGTTTTTGCATTGGGTTCCGCTCTTGCGGCTGTGGCGGCAATGCTTCAGTCCCTGGATGTTGGTATGGATCCTCATGTCGGCATGCCAATTCTATTGGTGGCGGCTGTGGCGGTTATTATAGGTGGCGTGGGGACATTTCATGGAGCTGTGCTAGGTGCTTTTCTCATCGCAATTTTACAAAGCTTGGTTATCTGGAAGATTTCGGCCCGCTGGATTGATGCCGTAACATTTACCCTATTAATCATATTCCTGGTTTTTCGCCCGGAAGGTATCCTGGGGAAACGTAAGCGAGTGGAAGAGGCGCTGGCACAATGAACTACCTTCTTCACATATTGATCATGATCAATATCTACGCCATATTAACCCTGTCCCTGAATATCGTGGTTGGATATAGTGGGCTGCTTTCGTTATGCCAGGCTGCTTTTTATGGTATAGGTGCCTATATTACCACGCTGCTCATGATGAAAGCTGGTATGGCATTTCTTCCAGCCATGGGATTGGCCATCATTGGAGTCATTCTTTTAAGCTATCTCATCGCATTACCATCGTTGAGGCTCAAAGGGGACTATTTTGTTCTGGCGACTCTTGGATTCCAGATCATCATTTTTGTCATTCTATATAATTGGGTCTCTGTTACTCGAGGGCCCTATGGTATTCCCGGAATTCCCAATCCAGAAATTTTTGGATTGACAATCAACAATTTGCCTGGTTACTTTATTTTCAGCTTGATTCTTGCTTTGATATGCGGATTCCTTATGAGTTTGCTTTTACACTCACCTTTTGGCCGTGCTTTGAAAACCGTTCGAGAAGATGAACTTGCAGCAGCAGCTTTAGGCAAAAACGTCCCCAGGCTTAAGACGCAGGCTTTCGTTATTGGAGCTGCATTTGCTGCAGTGCCAGGAGCGCTGTTTGCTATGTATTTTCGCTACATTGATCCAACCAGCTTTACCTTAATGGAAAGCATTTTTATTTTGTCCATTATCATCATTGGTGGGACTGGCAACATCAAAGGCCCCATAGCCGGTTCGATTTTTTTGGTGCTTTTGCCCGAAGTTTTGCGTTTTTTGCAAATTCCGGACGCCATTGCCGCAAACATGCGCCAGATTATTTACGGTCTGACTCTGGTTGTTTTGCTTCAGCATCGGCCACAGGGCTTGTTTGGCGAATATCGTTTTGAATAGGCAAGATGATGATATTAGAATGTAGAAATCTGGAAAAGTCCTTTGATGGCATAAAAGCCGTTCATGGAGTCAATGTAAAATTTGAGCCCGGAATGGTAACAGCTTTAGTAGGGCCCAATGGCGCCGGGAAAACAACCCTGTTCCATTTGATTACCGGCTTTTTACGACCGGATTCCGGAGACATTCGCATCGGAAACCGTGCGATTCAGGGATTGCCGCCCTGGAAAATTACTTCTCTTGGAATCGGCAGAC
>JAUZRQ010000016.1 GCA_030950365.1 Candidatus Zhuqueibacterota bacterium
TTTGACGTCTATGGAACTTGATGATTTTTAAAGAGCGTGAATCGATGACAGAAGGCCTATTAGCCGGTATTCAACAACAGCTCGGGCGTCAGTCCACAGAGCCATTCCCACAAGCGATCGATTCGCAAATGGTCCCAGACGTGCTGCGTCACTTTCAGAATGAGCTGACGGCTTTGGCAGACGATCTTCACGGCGAAATTGATGAAATGACGGCGAAACGTATTCGGATAACCACTTTTGGGCACAAGCTGTTGCGGCATATCCTGCTTGTAGGCTTCAGAAAGCACATAGGCGATCACCAGAAAGTAGTAATAGGTCCGATTCATGCCCATTCGCGTAAAGGAAAACTTCTCTATGGTGGCAAATTTACTCAAAGCGCGGTGCGTGAGTTCGCCTTTGCCTCGCTGATGCGATAGTTGAATGATGGTCGGTGGTTGAAGATACGATTCTCCGCGCAGCGTAAGCCTGATCGTGTTTGCGGCGATCAAAGCTAAGAAGAAATAGATCACTGCCTTCGACAAAATAAGCCAACGTCTTTCGAATAAAAGACTGGAACTTGAGCCCTTTTCGGGACCGCTTTAAATGAGAAAACGTCGTCTCAAACAATTTGAAAAAAGCGATCTGCTCAACAAATTTGAGGAAGAAAAAAAGATCGCCATGACCCGATATGCGATCATGAATGATTTCATTTTTCGAAATTTTTCCTTGCGCGCTACACTTGTTATTGCCATATTCTATTCGCCTTTTGGGTGTTTTGGTTTGTGTTTTTTGTTGATATCATAAACTATTATAACACAATACCTTAAACACTTAAAAGGTTTTTTGTTTTAAAGTAGAATCGATCAGATTAGGTATTTCTTGCAGAATTTCCGTGTCGATACTGGCATCAATTGCTTTAAATTTAATTTGCTGCAGGATAGACAGGCATGCTTGCTTGTAGAGATGAGGTTTCCCCGCTGCATACATGAATACATTGGTATCAATCAAAACGCGCTCCGACATTTACTGACGATGCCTTTTTTTATTTCATCTTCCATTTTATCCCACTCGGAAACCGGTAGATTCATCTGGCCGATTTTGTGAGATATCGGTGTGGCCGATGGCTTGTGACGAATGAAAATCCCGTCTTCCTGTATTTCAATATAAACCTCTGTGTCCGGTTTGAGACCATACTTTTTTCGCACCCTGGCGAGTATTAAAATCCGGCCCTGTTTGTCTATTTTGCTGATTTGAGACGACATTGTGAATTCCTGCATCGTTGTCATTTCGAATTTCAGAACTAATTTGCGGCAAAATATGATGCCAGTCAATTATTTAATAGGCTTGTTCATTTAAATTCCAATTTTTATTGTGATTTTGCCCGATACGCAATTGACGTAAAATAGACCTTGGCGAGAGGTTGCGTGTAGCACAAGCTTCCAGCTTGTACCCCCAAATGCTGTGGCGACGTCATGGATTTATCGGACATGCCACCGCTACGCGGTTTGGCGAAAACGCCCAGACGCAAGCTACAAACATGTCACCGCTACGCGGTTTTTGGGGCGGATCAACGCACGTTTTTTTTCATTGTTGGCAAATGACCGAATCGTTGCCAACTTTGCGTTCCTGGCGCCTTCGCGTGATAAACATTCAGGATAGATTCGAATACACGTTGTCATTTTGACTGAAACGCCATAGACGTAAAACAGGCCTCACGGAGACACCTGGCACCTCGAAGGTGCCAGGCGGCTTAGGGGGAACTGGCATTTCAATCCATCAGCAATTTTTCCAGGCGCGAGGTTGCAGCCGGCGAGGGTCCCGGGCCGGCGGAGGCACGCCCGCGCTGCGGCGGCGCGACCGGACTGCCGGGAAGCCGCACCTTTTCCACCCGTTCCACCGTTAGCGTGATGGCCCCGAAATCCTCCTCGACCTTGCCGGTGAGGATGTACGGCGTCAGATGCGTGAACAGGTGGCAGTACGTTTCATACGCCTGCGGGAAAAACGTCGTTTCGTAAATAGCGGTGGTGTCCTCGAAGCTCATGAACTCCATGGGATCGTCGTTTTTGGTGCGCACCAACTTGCCGGTGACGTACCAGCCAAGCACCTGCACGCGCCGGCCCACGTGCCGGTGCAGGTCTTTCGCCGGCACCAGCCGCCGGCCGCGCAGAAACGGCCTGTACAGCGTAAGCGGATGCCGGCTGACGAGAAAGCCCAGGGTATCCATTTCGTGACGCAGCAGTGTGCGCAGGTCGAACGGTCGCAGGCGCGGCGGAGCCGCCGGCACGTCCGGCGCCGAACCGCTTTCGGCATCGAACAACGCAGTCTGCCGGGAATGGCGCGAGGACGGCGCGCGCAGGTTCTGCAGCCGCTGCTGCTCCAGCTCCCACAGCAAAAACGGCCGCGCTTCCATGCCCACCAGGCTGTCGAACGCGCCGGCCTTGATGAGAATCTCCAGCATCGCCGGCGACAGATCGGTGCGGCGGACGAACTCCTCGAACGAGCCGAACGGTCCGTTGGCGCGCCGCTCTTCCAGAATCGTTTCGATGGCCGCTTCCTCGAAGCCCCTGAGCTGCATGAAACCGATGCGGAGGTCACGGCCGCGGCCGGTGTACTCCCGTTCGCTGCGGTTGATGTCCACCGGCAGCACGCGCAGTCCCATGCGTTTGGCCTCGGAGATGTAGGCAAAGGTGCTGTAAAAGCCGCCCTGGTTGGAGATCACCGCGGCCATGAACTCCGCCGGAAAATGCGCCCGCAGGTACGCCGCCTGATAGGAGACCAGCGCGTAGCTGGCGCTGTGCGGCTTGCAAAAGCTGTAGCCGCTGAAACTGAGAATCATCTCCCAGATTTTCCGGATGGCTTCTTCGGCCACGCCTTTGCGGCGCGCGCCGGCGAAGAATTTCTCGCGGTAGCGCTGCAGGATATGCTCGTTGTTCTTGCGCGAAAACGCCTTGCGCAGGCCGTCGGCCTCGGCAGCGTCGAAATCGGCCAGGGCCATGGCCACCCGCGAAATGTCCTCCTGATAGCTCAAAATGCCGTAGGTTTCTTTGAGCAGGTCATCCAGCAGCGGGTGCAGCGGTTCGTACTCGCCGCCATGCAGCCGGCGCACGTATTCACGGATGTAGGCGTTCGCCGCCGGCCGGATGATGGAGCTGTGGATGACCAGGTGCTCGAAATCACCGGTGCGCGCCTTTTTCTGCAGCAGCCGCATGGCCGGCGATTCCACGTAAAACACGCCGATGGTGTCGCCGTGGCGGATGAGCTCCTGCGTTTTTTCGTCCTGCGTCGGATCGATGCGGTTGAAATCGATTTCGATGCCGGTGTTGCGCTTCACGGCGGCCACCGCATCGCGGATGACGCCCAGCGAGCGGTTGCCGAGGATGTCCAGCTTTATCAGCCCCAGCTCTTCGGCCTGATCCTTCTCCACCTGCACGATCATCACCCCCTTGGGCGCCTTTTGCACCGGCACGTAACGGCTCACCGGCTCGGGCGTGATCACCACGCCGCCGCAGTGCACCGACAGGTTGCGCGGAAAGCCGTTGATGCGGTCGGCGAGGCGGATGATCTCCGGCCAGGGCTCGTGCAGCTCCACGCCGCGAAACATCGGGTGCGTGCGGATGGTTTCGGCGATGCTGCGGATGGAGTAGCCGGAGAGCCGCTTGCTGACGCGGTTGATCTCGGCCTCGGGCAGGCCGTACGCCCTGGCGATCTCGCGCAGCGCCGCTCGCCCCTTGAAGGTCACGTGATTGGCGATCATCGCGGTGTGCTCGCGGCCGTATGTTTCGAAGATGTACTCCAGCATGCCGTCGCGCTCATCCCAGGCAAAATCCACGTCGATGTCGGGCGGGTCCTCGCGGCCCATGTGCAGAAAGCGTTCGAAGAACAGATCGTGCCGGATCGGGTCCACGTGGGTGATGCCGAGGGCGTAGGAGACCAGGCTGGCCGCCGCCGAGCCGCGGCCACAGGTGCGCGAGGCGTGCTGCACAATGTCCCACATCACCAGAAAATAGCTGGCGAAGCCCTTCATCGAAATGATGGTCAGTTCCTTATCGAGGCGGGCGCGCAGTTTTTGCGCCAGCTCGCCGCCGCCCGGCCGGCGCAGGTCGATGCCGTAGCGCCGCCGGATGCCGTCCAGGCAGAGCTCGCGCAGGCACTGCAGCTCGGATTTTCCCTCCGGAACGGGAAAACGCGGAAAGATGTTGCCGGGGCGCGGCAGCCGGAAGGTGCACGCTTCGGCGATGCGCACGGTGTTTTCCAGCGCTTCGGGCGCGTCCGGAAAGGCGGCCCACATGTCTGCGGGCGTTTTGAGCCAGGCCGAATGCGGAGCCAGCTCCTCCGCCGGGATGCGCGACAGCGCCACGTGGTTGTCGATGGCGCGCAGCACCCGGTGCACCGGGTAGTCGTCGGGGGAGACGAAATACACGTCGTTGCTAGCCACGGGCGGCAGGTGCAGTTGCCGCGCCAGCCGCAGCAGCCGCCGGCGGTGCGGCCCGGGGATGCACAGCAGGTACAGGTCGTCGGCGCCATCGCGGCGCAGCGCCTGCAGCAGGGCGGGACTGTCGCTCAGCACCACCAGTCCCTCGCGGCGACGCCGCAGCGCGCGCACCAGCCAACCGTCGTCCGGCCGCTCCTGCGCGTGTTTTTCGGAAATCAACTGGCACAGATTCGCATACCCGGCCGTCTCCTTTACCAGCAGCACCGCACGGGTGCGGCCGGCGCGAAGCTCCGCCCCGACGATCATGCGCAGGCCGGCCAGCTCCGCGGCCTGCTGCGCCCACACTACCCCGTACAGCCCGTCGAGATCGGTGAGGGCAAAGGTGGACGCGCCCTGTGCCTTCAGCGCCGTGCAGAGATCCTCCAGCGAATTGGCTCCGCGACAAAACGAATAATTCGAATGCAGATGCAGGTGAACGAACGGAATCTCCCGGGGAAATCGTAGCATGGCTGGTTTCCTCTGAAAAAATGTTCACAATTGATATTTCGTTCACCAATATAGCAATTTTGCGGGCATTGTCAAGAGAAAAGTGGGATGGATGTTCACTGTTTTTCGGAAAAACTATCTGGGGAGGGAGAACGAATTTACAATCCAGAAAACACACCGCGCTTTTTCCAGCGCTGAACGAACAGGCCGCCTCCCAGCAGAAAGCCGGCAATTGCTATGATGAGCACCGGCAGATTGCCGGCAAACAGGCTGATGCTGATCAGAATGGCGCTGGCGCAAAAGACGATGCCCAGAACGCAGTCGATCAGGTCGCGCCAGGTTTCGCGGCGGATGCGCTGTTTTTCATTTTGTGAGAATTGAGCCGTGACCGGTCCCCACAGGCCCGGCGGACGGCAAAGGCTGTAAAACTGCCGCAGCGTTTCCATCTTTTCCGGACGAGTGAGGAAAGTAACCGCCAGGATGACCACCCAGCCGAGGCCGAACAGGGTGAGAAATCCCTTCCAGAAAGGCAGCTCGGAGAAACCGAGAGGGAACCAGATGATATAACCGAGGGGAAGGCCGATGATGAGCGCCGCCGCCTCGCCGTAAATGTTCAGTCGCCACCAAAAAAAACGCAGCCAGCCCAGCGGCAACATGAAGGCAAACACCACGGAATTGATAAACAAAAACCACGCCTGCATGCCTTTGACCAGATAGTAGGCCACCAGCATCGACAGACCGAACAGTATGATCGAGGCAATCCGGCTGATGAACACGTAGTGACGCTGAGGCGCGTCTTTTTTCAAAAAACGTTTGTACAGGTCGTTCACCACGTACGAAGCGCCCCAGTTCATTTCCGTGCTGATGGTGGACATGTAACCCGCGAAGATGCCGGCCACAAGCAGGCCTTTGAGGCCATGCGGGGAATAAAGGGCCACCAGCCGCGCCCAGATTTCGCCGGGCTCGGCAATGGCATCCGGTGCGAAAACGGCCGCGCCCACCATGCCCAGAAAGATAAACGGCAGCACGCGCACGATCAGGGTCAACAGCGCGTTGAAAAGCTGGCCCACCTGGGCGTGGAATTCGTTTTTGGCGGCCATGAATCGTTGCGCCGTAAAGCCCTCGCCGCCGGTAGGAGAAGCCGCGAAAAACATCCCCTGAATGATGAACGCCAAAATGGTAAGACCGGTGAGCGTGGGAGTGGGTGGAATGACGTTGAAAAAATCCGCAGCCGCATCGCCGCGCATCAGCTGAATCCCGGAATACACCGCATCCATGCCGCCCACGGCCGAAACGACGATGGGTACAAAGATGATGTTGCCGGCCAAAAATACAATGAATTGAAACAGATCGCCGTACACCACGCCGTACTGCCCGGCCAGCGAGGTGTAAAACACCGTTACCAGGCCGGAGACCAGAATCAGCACGCCGGGGTCCCAGCCGAGGATGGGTTGCAGCGCCGCCGACAGCCAGCCGGAGACGTAGCCCATGAGCATCACCACGAAACCAAAACTCATAAAAAAGGCGTAGATGCCGCGGTAAATTTCTGCGGCACGGCCGCTGTAGCGCACTTCCAGCATTTCCGCCGTGGTGATGGTGCGCAGCCGCCGCCAGAATTTCGACCACAGCACCGCCGCCAGCGGCATCCACACCACGTAGGGAATCCACCACACGGCGTTGCCCAGAAGCCCGCCCTGAAACACCCACATGGTCACTGCCGGCGCCAGCCCGGCGTCGGTGTAGGTGGCCACCGCCGAGACGCCCATCAGCCACCAGGAGAGTTTGCGACCTTTGATGAAATATTCTTCAATATTTTTTCCGGCGAATTTCCGGTAATACAAACCGATAAAGACCGCGATCAGCGTGTACAGCGCAACCAGACTCCAGTCGAGACCATTCATGTTTTCCGCCGTGGGATGAGTGCGATCAATGCGTATTGGTTCATCGATTGTGTTTGAGAGCTACATCCGCGAGAGGCCTTTGCGGTGGATTTCGCGAATCAACAGAAATAGCACCAGCGCCGCGGTCAGCACGAGAAACCAGTTCCGCTGTTGCCGGCTCCGGGCCAGTTGCTGGCGCAGGGATTTCAGCATGGCGATGCTCATTTCGGCTGCCGGTCCAAACGACTCCGGAGGCCGGGCTGGTTCGGCAAACACCTGCTCCAGCACCGACCACAATTTGCGCCGGTTCAGATGTACGGCCGAAAACAGCACGATGCCCCGGGAGCCCCCCTTTCGCACGGTTTCAATCACCCTGCGGAGTTTGTCGGGCGGGTAGAAACCGGCCGGCGGATCCACACGCAGCCGGGTCAGAATCGCGCGCATACGGTCGGCGGCAGAGGCGTCGCCGCGCTGCAATTGCTGCAGCGCTTCCTGATATTCCCCGGCCAGCTTCGGCGCGACGCTGGTGAAATGCTCGCGTATTGCGTCGAATTCCACCTGGAGTTTTTGCAGATAGGCCTTCCGTTCACGCCGGGAGACTCTGTTTAACGAATCCAGCGCCGCCCGGCTGTTGAGGTGAAAGTAGCGCTCCTCGTTGTAAATGTAGGCCACGTCGAGGCCCATGTACAGATGCGTGCGATTCTTTGCCCACCGGTACTCATACCGCGTGTATTCTTCGAGCTGGGTCAGGAAGGTATCAAACGATCTCGGCGGGAAATGGCTGCGATACACCATCGGCATCATGATGTCGATCCACGGCGCAAAGTCGGTCCAACGCTGGCCGATGAACCGGCCGCTGGCGATGGGGTTTTTGAACACTGCTGCGGAGACCTCGATGTCCGGCCGGATGGCGGAGGCCCGCTCCCAGGCTTCGCGCACGAAGCGTTGGATTTGCTCCTGACGGAAGGTGTAGAAGAAGTAGTCGAGATCGGAAGGGCCGCCACGGATGAAACTGCCTTTCAGCAAGAATTCCGCTTTCCGCCGGCGGTTCCACGATTCCCACCCCCGCGGTTTGACCGTCGGATCGGACCACCAGTTGGCGATAAAATTCGGCAGCATGGGCACGATATCGTAGGCGGTATCCCGAAAGGCCTCGTAATAGAAATGCGCGTATTTCATCATTTCATCGAGGCAGTAATCGCAAAAACAATATCCATCCGGCGCCACATCCCCGGGGTAGCGGACATAATCATGATGAATCCCATCCACGTCATAATTGGCGACGATTTCTTCGATCACAGGCAACAGCCACTGGTCGGTGTAACCGGGCCGTCGCGCCGGACACATCCAGTTGAGGTAATATCTTCGGCCGTTGGCGAGGTACTCGGCTTCGGTGGGGATGGTGCCATCCGCATTGCGCATGGCCCACTCCGGATGGTTTTGCATGATGGGGCCGTCCGGAGTGGCGGTGAAGCTGGAAATCCACGCGTGCACGCGGATGCCCGCCTTGTGCGCCTCGCGCACCACTGCAGCCAGGGGATCGAAATCCTTGAAACGCGGCGCAATGGATTCCGGGAATTTTCGACTGTGATAAAAAAGGGTTTTGTCGGTGTGTTTGGTGAGCAGCACGATGAGCTGGATGTTGGCGCGCTTACAGTGGTCGATAAAGGCGCGGACGGCGGAGTCACTGGTGGCGATGTTGTTGGGATTGGCCCACACGGCCCGGCCTTCGATGCGCAGGCCGCCATCCGGCGTCTGGCCGGCCGCTCCCGTGCTCAGGAACAATGCCATCAATATTCCTGAAAATGAACGGAACATGGTACCCTCGCGCAAGTGGCGCTTCATTAACCTTGTTAAAATAGCGGCTAAAATATACGGCCGTCCGGAAAGGATGTCAAGTGATTTGGATTGAACGCGTGACCTCGATCTCACACGGTCTCTGCCCGTGTGTTTCTGATTATATCCCGTGCGGTCAGAGCCGGTCCTCGACCGCCACGGTGCTGTTTTGGGAGAGCCAAGGATAAACGGGGATGGAACGCGGACGAATTGGGAACTCGCCCATGCTGGCCGGGCTCCCGTCCCTGCCAGCGTTAACCAGGACAAGCCAAACCGCGGAGGACGCCAAGACCGCAGAGGTTCGTCTCCGCGCCCGCTACGCCCTCGGCGGTTTTCTGAATTCGTTGTGGTTTTGATGGAAGGGTGATCTGATGCCCGTCAGATGGTCTGGCCGCGGATGGAACACGGATGAAACGGATGCCGCAAATGATCCTACACGGTCTCCGACCGTGTATCATCCCAACCTCTGCCATGGAGATCATTGTTGGGGGCACGGTTCCTCGTGGGCGGCAGACGTTGGCCTGAAATTGTAATTTTGGGAGAGAAACCGCGGAGGACGCCGGGATCGCAGAGGCTCGTCTCCGCGCTCGCCGCGCCCTCGGCGGTTTTTTCAAACACGGTGCCGGCAAATACGCCCCCCCAAACCGATTTGTAAACTTTTTGTTGAAATTATGTTCACCAAATTGTATGTTGTACGGGTGGTCGAAAAATCAAGTTAATCAACCTCAACACGGCGAGAGGGACATGGACGCGTTTGTACTGCATCTGGAAATCGCCGATTTTCTCGTGGCGGTCACGGAACATCTGCATCCGCATCTGCGGGACCGGCCGTTCGTCATCGCGCCGGTGGGAGCGGACCGGGCGCGGGTGTATGCCGTCTCGCCCATGGCCCGCCTCATGGGCGTGTCTCGGGGCATGTTCCTGAAAGACGCACAAAAACGCAGCCGCGAACTGTGGGTGCAGCCGATGGATGAGCGGCTTTACGCCACCGTTCAGCGGGAGCTGGTGGACGTGCTGGCGCAATATTCGCCGGTTCTGGAGCCGTGGCGCCACGGGCACGTGTACATCGAAATCGTGCAGCGCCGCCTAACCCTGCCCCGCATTCGCGATATGGCCTACCGGCTGCAAAAGGACGTGCTCATGCGGCTGGCCCTGAAACCGGCCGTCGGCGTCGGCATCAACAAACTCATCAGTCGGGCGGCCTCGCGGCGGGCGGCGCGCCACAGCGAGATTCTGTGGGTGCCTCCGGGACACGAACGGCCGTTCATCGCGCCGTTTGAAGTGGGATTCCTGCCGCACGTGGATCAGCGCATCCGCGGCGTGCTGCACAACATCAACGTCCAGCAGGTGCGGGAGTTGGCGCAACTGACGCGCGGGCAATTGCAGCAACTCTTCGGGCCGGTGGGCTGGCGGCTGTACGACGAGGCGCGCGGCATCGATCCCTCGCCGGTGATCCCACCGGAGAAGCGCCCGGGGCTGTATGAAGAGTGGCGCTTTGCCACGGAAACCAACGACGCCGACCTCATCGATAGCGCGGCGGCGCGGCTGGTGAGCCGACTGGCCCGGCGGTTGAGGGAGCGGGGCCTTCGCGCCGGACGCGTCGCCATGGTGGCCACTTATGCGGATGGCCGCTTTTTTTCGGCCTGGCGGACCATCGCGCCGCCGTCGCACCTGGAAGGCGAGCTGATCGCGCCGGTGCGCCGGCTGCTGGATCGGCTGTTGCAGCGGCGCGTGACCCTGCGGCGACTCGGCTTGCGCGTGCTGCACCTGCAGCAGGCCGTGCAATTGGACTTGTTTGCGCCGGAGACGCCATCGCGGCCAGAGCGGCTGGCCGGCGCCCTCGATCGCATTCGAACGCGCTACGGGGAAGACGCCATCCTCACCGGCCGCGAGGCGCGGGTGGCCACGAGCTCATCATGAACGGGCAGCCCCGTCGTCGGCAGCCGGCCTTTGCGGTGCCGGAGTCTCAGCCTCCGGGCATCGCGCATCCCAGGTGAAGGGCTTCTCATCCGGCCACGGCCGCCATTTTTCGCACGAAAACGCCCGCCCCTGCATGCCGCAGATGGTGCAGAGTTCGTAGTCGCCCAAAAATTTGGGATGCTGAGATTTGACGTCCTTAGTACGCACCGGAGCCGCAATGATAATGGCCGCTGGCGCTTTGCTGTTTTCTGCCAGAACCGCGTTACAGACATTTCCCCGGTCATCAAAACAATACATTTCGTACGGTGAACGAGTTTTCTGGCTAAGAAAAGTGCGCAATTTTTTAGCATAGGCATACCATTGCATTGCTTTTTCGGTGTTGCCAATGGGCAAAATTTCGATGAGCTGAATGCTGGCGTCCGAGGAGGTTTCAGGTTTGGCTCGTTTGACCCAGTAACCGAAAATCCGATTCAGATTGAAGCAACGATTGAGGCAGGGCTGATCATTAAGATGCTGAATATTGAAAACCCAATTCCAGGAATTTTCCTTATTCTGTGATTTCTGATCAAGCTCCCTGAGCAACAGGCTGTTGAGTGCAAAGGCCAGTTTGCCCGGATCGTCGCTTTCGGAACGAAAACACACCATGATGCGGGCTGCAGGTTGTTCTTGGGTGTCCTTATCTTCGCCCAGGCCGGCCGGAAAGGATTTACAGCATAAATAATTGGGTGCTTCTTCGAGAGAATCGCTTTTTCCCGCTTGCGCATTCGGAGCCTGCATATGGATTTTATTGGACGCCACAATATAATCCTGATACGTGGCAATGGGACAGGTATTCATCCCTGGACAACTCCGTGTGGTTTTGTGGCGATTATCGTCTTCATCAAGCAGGATGTTGCGAAACTGGGAGTGCGAGATATTATAATTTAAAGGAGATTTAATGGCATGTTCATTTTCATTGAAATGACCGCGAAATTGCTCTTTAATATGCCACATAAATCCGGGCACTGTAGGCTGCTCACCCTGGCTGATCATGGTTAGCACCTCTTCACGTTCATCGACCGTGAGACCCGAATATTTGCGGCCGTCGCTGGCATAAATCCGTGCAAAAAATGGCTCGTTGTCTTGTTCGGAGATTGTGCAGGGTTCTAACACCGCAAAACCGGTGGCCAGAACGGTGCGTCCTAAGGGATCCGTGGCGACCACGCGCATATTTTGAAATGAAGGAAGGTGATCGCTTTTAATCGCGGATGGTTTGAATCTCAGTCCGGATACAAAGGCTACTAATCGTGCTAACGTGCCCGGGACATTCGGCGTGCAGGTAATCAGCTCCATGAATTCCGATCGAGCTTTCAAGAAAAGGCCTCTGGCTTTCGGGGCACCGCGGAAAAGGCTGCGCTCAATCCCCAAAATACTTTCTTCGACTTCCTGTTTGGCATCGATAATGGTCTCGCCCAATAATTGTTCCTTTTGACGTTCCCAATATGAAGGTTCAGGGTAAGTATGGTCTTGCGCTAGCAAATCTCCATACAAATTAAGGACATTTTTATAAAACCGACTGGTATCACCCAGGGTGACTTTTTCATCGTCGCTATGGCTGAGAAGCGTAGTCATTAGTAGCGGGAATTGCCTCTGGGCTTCTTCGGTACAAAAACCACACTGCCGTTCAAGAACGCGAATTAGAGTCATCAATACGCGTAAGGCCCATTCATGATTTTGGGGGTTGATTAGAATAATATCGGGGGGATATTGTTTTATCAGGGAGGCAATAGCGCCAAAATAATCAGTATGGATGATATATCTGGGAATGCGAACCACCGGCCCATCTAAGTTCTGCGATGAACGCCGTGATCCCAATCTAATCGGGAGGTGAGTTTGAAGAATGTATGGCCGATTGGACTCAGGAGTATCCTGGCCAGGGTTAGACGGGGGCTGATGAATCAGATATGGCGCCAGATCGAATCGCTCTTGTCGAATATGAATAATGCTTTTACCAATGAATGCTGTCTTATCCTCTGGCTTTCCCGGTAGGCTCATCCAGAAATTTTCGATGAGATAATGATTGCTCTTACTCGTTCCAATGATATAAATCCGTTGGTCGGAATCTGTTTTGTTGATTTGATTGGAGCGCAATTGTTTCATTTTGCGCATTTTCAAAGCTGCGGCCCATAATTGTCTGCCAAGTACTGCCCCCTGAATCGCGACTGGATACACCAGGGTTACAGGCCTTACGCTGCTGCGGTAAGTAAGATAAGCCATATGATCGCTGCGGGTCACACATAAAATCGCTTTAATTTTTTCATTTCGTACCAGATTGAAAATAACATTTACATCCCTGTGGTCGGGAATGGTACTGATGAGAAGTCGTGCTCGCTCCAAATTCGCTCGTGCTGCAATGAACGGGTCTTCGATATCGCCTTTGATGGCTGGTATCAAAACCCGTTTTTCCTGTGAAAACTGCCACCGAAGCTTTCTTTCGGGCCGTTTTAGCTTCCGCATCAAATCCTTATATAAACGCTCCCACTTCTTAACCTTGCTCAGTCGCATTCCGCCTACGTTTTCTACGGCGACGACGCCATATCGGCCAAGCAAGTCGTTCTCGGCGGCATAAATAAAATCTTTATCCGAAGTATCCAGGACGATGGCGGCCATGAAAACGCGCACGACCAATAAATCCGGGGTGACCAATTCCTTGATATTCTCTTCTCGTCCGAAAATATAGGCCCGCCGCACATTGCGATCGACGATGCGTTTGCCAATGTCGCCATAGCCCACGTAAACCACGTGATCTTTGATATCCATCAAATGATCGGCAATAGCAGCATTGAAATGTTTGCCGAAGGTGTCATCAATGCGATACAACGCGACGAGAATGGGGCCAAGCCAGGCAGCCATCAGCGCCGCAGCGAAAAAGGCGGTGTCTTCATTGAATGCATTTGCTAGAGTTTGATACTGGCCAGCGGCGTGTAGTACAATGGGAATTCCAAGATATATAATCGTACCGAAAAAGCCGCCAAGCACACTGAATGCATATTCATTTGCAAGATAGTCCCGGAAATTTTTGGTATAAATATCCGCCTTCATGATGATTTCTTTGATGTGCTTGTAAATCCGTTCTGGCTGTTGCGTTGCGACCGGCAATACTGCTGTGAGAATGCGACTGGAAAATCCGCCAAAGGCGAGAATGAGGAATGTATTTACCAGAGCAATGCAAGCCCACGCTAATAGATTGGCCTCAAGCCGCGTGCGTCTTTTCGAATTTTTAGGAGGATATGCCCAGTTATTGCGTTTGATCGGATTTGCCAGTTCACCTTCAGAAGAATAAATCTCCAGATCCAGAAGGTTTTTTTCAAACAATACACGATAGGGCGGGATAAGATCAAAAAATCGGGCCGGTTCATCATTACCAATTAGCTGTCCCCAGACCAGTTTCGGGCCTTCCAGAATATAGTCGAAGGGATGTTTATCCTTGGTAAGCAATGCCGCAGTGAACCAGGATTCTACAAGCAAAAAGATATAAACGAAAAATAAATACATGGCCGCCTGGCTGAGTTTGTGCGGCTTCGCTTTCAGCATTTTGTGGTTATTGCCTTCGATCAATCGTCTCCACTTGCGATCCGGACGTGCGATAAAAAATGACGAATAAAACATGGCAAAAATAAATGCGACCATAGAAGCAATGACGGCAAGCCAAATGATGTTTTCCCCTTTGAAGCCCTTCATCAGCATGTGCAAAAGTTGATATGGAAAGAATAACACAAGCACCGCGGTCAAAAATACATTACGAAGGAAAAAAATGGCAAATTGTGTCTTGCGGCCAAATTTTATCAATGTCAAATATGGCCCCCAAAACGCTAAAAGGATAAGGGTCAGGGCGATAGCATGCGAAATTCCCTGATAGACGAGGTGCCAATCCACTAAAGAAGGTGTACGGAGGTCTTTAAAAGCCAACCAGGTCATCAGCAAACAACCCAGCGTGCCGAACGATACCGGCTGTAAAATATTCCATGCGATAAACCGACGCCATCGACGCAAATCACGAACGAGCTGCTGATGCTTTTTGATTTTGTTTAATTTGTTTTGTACATCTTCTTCAAGAGTTGCTTCAAACTCATGGACATAGACATCTTCACGGCGTGCATTCATTCAGCTCCCTCCTCAATTTCATTAAAAGGCGGTTTGCCAGAACGGCTGAGGATGCCCCCAGAGGACAATGGCTACCGCCGCTTCGGCCAGAACAGGTCGATGGAAAATTGATAGGTGCTGGCGATATCGCCGGTGCGGTAGCCCCCCTGTATGGCCAGAAACATGGATTTGAATTTCAAACGATACACCCCAAAACCCAGGGTCACGAATTTGTTTTCCGACAGTCCGCCGACGTTTTGCGTGACGCCGGCGCGAAGGACCAGCCATGGCGCCACGTTAGTTTCCAGGCCCACAGCCACCCGGTCAGGAAGGTCGCGGTACAGGGACGGAACCATATCCAGCGAAAAGCGCAATGACGGATCGGCGTAGGCCAGGCCGAGGCTCAGTCGTCGTGGCATGTTTTGCACGTAACGACCCCGGCCGCTGGATTGCCAGCGAAAATGGCCGATGAGGTCGTGCAGGGTGGCGCCGAAGCGCAGCTTGTACAAATGCACGAAATAGCCGAGATCCATGGCATAGCCGCGGCCATCGCCTGTGATGCGGTTTTCTCCGCCGGCGGGATCGTTGCCGAACGAGGCCAGCCGCGCGCGCAGGGTGATGGACAGCGCCATGCGGTCGAAATACGGGATGCTGTGGAATGACGCCGGAAACAGGTGCTGCGCCCGCACGGCCACCGCCACGGCCAGCGTAGTCTCGCGCAGCAGATCGTCGCCGATTTGCTGCACGCCAGCCAGCCACGAGGTGTTTTTCGCCGGGTAGTGCACGCCCAGATACGTGGCTGGCACCATGTTGAACAGCCGGGTGGCCGTGGCCGTCAGTGAGGCGAAGGACACGAATGCCGTGGCCGCGGGATTGTAAAACACGGCGTTGCCGTCGTTGGACAGGGCGGTGTAGGCGCCGCCCATGCCGGCCGGACGCACCCCCAGCGGCAGATCGGCGAAGGCGCCGGGGATATGCGACAGCGACTGGCCGAACAGTATGACGGGGGCCAGCAACAGAAGCATCGATATTGTCCATCGGTGGCGAAGCATGCGCCTGTTCTGTTTTGGGTTCATTGCACCAGCACGATGCTTTTCAAGAGTTCGCGCGTGTGGCGGCCGTCTTCCACAATAAAATGCAAGATATAGCGACCGTTGCGGGCCAGATAACCGGTGAGCGTACGGCCGTCCCAGACCAGATGCTGCGGCCCCTTGGGCACCGGCTTCTGATTGGCCAGTATGGCCACCAGATTGCCTTGCAAATTGTAGATTTTCGCCGTCACCAGCGGTAGAGCCGCCCGGTCGCTGGTGACCGAAAAGCGGATGACGATCCCCGGCTGGCCCAGTTCATTGAGCTGCTGCGGCGAGAACGGATTGGGTCTCAACTCCAGATACTCCACGGCCAGCGGCCGCGATAGCGCCACCACCGCATAGGTTCCGCCGCGCGTGATGCTCTCCTGCACCCGCGATCCGGCGATGACGCCGCCGCCATTGGTCTCGAGCGGACCGGTGTCCCATGCGCTCAAATTGCTCTCCCAGCGCAGGATGCGCAGCCGCCGATCTGCGGCCGTTTCGGGCACGGGGAGCGACAGGGATGGATGGCGCACGAATTCCACATTTTGCGGAATGATTTTATACACGGGTGGCAGCACCCGGAACCGCTCTTCCAGGTTTTGCACTGGCGACAGCGCGCCGGTTTCGAAATGGATGCCCACCGGCCGCGCCACCGTGCCCGGGCGGATGTCCAGCGCCATGCCGTTGCCGGCGAACAGGAGGAGGTTGGAGCTGGAGTCAATGATGCTGATGACCTGCACCCGCATGCTATCGCGCAGACCGCTGGCCGAATCCACCGCGCCGATGATGAAGCTGCCCGCATAGCCCGGCTGGATGCGCACCTCGCCGTCGGGCTGCACGACGATGGTATCTGGTCCCGGATTCGTCCACCAGCGGACAGCGGGCACCTCACGCACGGTGCGGCCAGCCGTATCGCTGGCCACCACCCGGTAGTGAACCGATTCCCCGGGTAGGGTGATTTGCGAGGGTCCCGCTACGGTGAACGTCTTTAAAATCTGCTTTTCCATCTCGAACCGGAGCGAACGCAGCGAATCGGCAGGCGCCAGGGTCATGATGAACTGGGGCGGATTGGGAAAGTGCATCGGAGCGATCGCAGTGATTTGATACTCGCCCGGCCACAGGGCTTTGGCAAATCGGCCGGTCGAATCAGCGCGGGCGGTTTCGTTGCGGCCCTGGCCGTCGAGATTGGTGAAGATGACCGAGGCTCCGGCAAAGCCGCGACCGCTGCTCCGGTCGATCACCGTACCGCTCGCAAACGCCAGCTTGCGCTGCAACCGGTACACGGCATCCGTGGATGGCGCGACGACCTCGAGCGTGTCGGCATGAAACCGTGGATGCTGGATGATCAACTGATAGCTCCGGGTGAATACCGCATTGGCAAATTCAAATCGCCCCAGATGGTTGGTAGTGGCGGTGCGTGGGCTTTCTGCTTGCCGCTTTAAAATGACTGTGGCGCCGGCGATGGGCTCTTGCGTATCAGCGCTCAATACGAAACCGGAGACGATGGCATCGGCGCCGAGCAGCACCAGCTCAATGCTGTCGCTGTTGGCCGGGATGTTTTTCTGCGGCTGCCGCAACACAAAGCCGGCCTTGCTGGCCAGCAGCGTAAAACGCGCATCGGCAAAATTCGGCACGTTGTCGATGTGAAACCGTCCCTCGGGGCCCGAAGACAGGGCCGGAAAGAAGGCGCTGCTGCCATGGAGTTGCGCCACCACCATGGCGCTATCGATGCCCGCACCGGTGTAGCCATCGATCACGCGGCCGGCGAGGAAACCGTCGCTGCGCACCATGGTGATGGTGAGCTGCCGCTCCTCGCTGCCAGCCAGGGTGAGGGATAGCGGCTGTGCGAAAAAGTTCTGCGAGCGCGCAAGGATGGTGGACTCACCCGGAATGACGCCTTCCAGCACGAACCGCCCAACACTATCGCTGACGGCTGCGAGCTGCTGCCAGAAATTGGTCAGCAAAATATTGACCCCGGCAATGGGCTGCTGATCCGCGGTTTGCACCCGGCCAAGAATACGCGCAAAGTTGTCGAGCAACCAGAAATGGACCACCATCAGAGAATCGTTTTCCGTGACCAGAATCGTGGTGTCGGCGCTCTGATAGCCGATTTTTGAGACGGTCATGAAATACGGTCCCGGCGGCAGGCATAGCTCGTACGTGCCTGTGCTATCGGTCCGCGCTGTGGCCTGCTGTTCTCCGGTGGCCAGAACCGCGGCGTCGGGCAACGGCCGGCCCTTGAGATCGAATACCTGGCCGGTGACCCGCACCGCGCTACCGGCGAGATCCATCTGCACCTCGCTTGTCTGGCCGAGCCCCACTTGCACGACCACCGGCTCGGATTTGAAGCACTGATAGCTCGCCTCGAGCTGGTAGGCGCCCGGCTGTACTTCGAATGAAAACCGCCCACTGGCATCGGTGCGGGTGACTTGGTTCAATTCCGCAATGCGCACCTGCGCGCCGGCGAGCGGCGACCGCCGCAGACGAACCGTGCCGGCGATGATGGCCTGCGCGGGCTGCATGAAGAAATCCACGCGCACCGAGTCGGCGGGAACGGGAGTCACGGTCTTGGGCCCGTCGCTGACGAAGCCCGGCAGGCGCGCGTCGAGCTGCAGCGGATCGCTGCCATTGATGGCCATGGCAAACCAGCCGGCAACATCGCTCCGGCTCAGCGCCTTGCCGGTGGAGGTATCCACAATTTCCACGTCCTGCAGTGGCTGCGCGCTGCCGCCCTCGGTCACCCGGCCCCAGATCACGGCCTGCTCGCTGAGCGACAGATCCAGATGCGCGGTTTCACCCTGATGCAGCGTCAGCGACAGCTCCTGCGGCGCAAAAGGCGCGCGGCTCACGCGAAGGCGGTAGCTGCCGGGCCGCACATCAAAACGAAAGCGGCCGAAGGCGTCCGTGTGGCGTTCGGCGAGCGCGACCGTTTGCATATTCAGCAACTCCACCGTGGCGTTTTTCAGCGGCTCGCCCGCGGCAAACACCCGCCCCTCGATGAGAGCGCCGGCATAAAACACGAACGGCGCTTCACGCGTTTGTCCGGCGGCCAGCGTGAGCTGGTACTGCGGCGGCTGGCTGTAATAGCCGGGATATTCCGGGATGATCGTCCAAACGCCGGGCTCGAGCTCAAATTCAAAACGGCCGGCTTTCGGCTGTACCCATTCCAGAGTATCGACGCCGTTGGACAGGTGGAACCGCACGCCATTGACCGGCAGGCCGAAACCGTCCGAAAGCTGTCCGGCGATGCGCGCGTTGGCGCGGGACAGCACCACGTCCGGCAGGGCGGCTATCCTGCGGTCGTCGTAGGAAATGGCGGATACACTTCGGCCGGCGAATCCCGGCGCCACGATGCGAAGCGACGGAACCGGCGCCGCGCTGAAAACGCTGAAGCGGCCGAGGCCATCGATGCTGACGCTGGCCCGGCTGCCTGGCGGAAACAGGATGGTCGGAAACGGCACCGGCTGACCATCCGCGCTTACGATCCGCCCCTGCAGGCGGTAGGCGGCGCGCGGCAACGGTAGCGTCAGAAACAGGGTGTCACCGGGATCAATGCTGAATGGCTGCTGCGAGGGTACATACCCCGGCGCCGTGCCCTGAATGCGATATTCGCCTTCGGGCAGAAAAAGTTTCATCGTGCCGAAGCGATCGCTTGCAAAAGGCAGCGGTATATGGGCGCCGCCGCGCCGCATCAAATCGAGACGGGCATAGGGAACAACCGAAAAGTCTGCGGCATCAACAACCCGCAATGTTAAAAAACCGGATACCGATGCGTATTGAAAAGGCACGGTTGCTGAGGCGGAAACCGCCGTGGGCGATTCGGCGATGATTTGAAACTGGTAACGCTCGCGGGCCAGGAACGCGCGCGCGTAAAAGCGGACAGTGGTGTCCAGCGTGGTATGCTGCCACACCAGGAGCGTGCCGGCGCCCACATCGAGATCATCAATTTCCTCATACAGCAGCACGCGGTAACGCGAAGCACCAGGTACGCTCCGCCAGTGAAATACGACGTCGTCCGCCGAGAGCATCTGCCCGGGTTGTGGGGCGAGGATTTGCGGCTGCGGCAGCGTGGTCGCCGCGCGGATGGTGAACGACGGCACACGGATCGGATACAGCCGCCAGGCCACATGAGTGAGTTTTGGAGCGAACGCGCTGAACACCAGCCAGTGGTAGCGTTCGCCGGGGATCAGCGACACGATGTGCTCCGGCGGCCAGATGCCGGACGGATCGGCGGCGCCATATTCGATGCTGGGCTGGGTGGTGAACGCCTGCCAGATGATGTTCACGCCGCTCAGGCTGACGATGTCGCCGGTGACTGGATCGGTTTCGAACCGGAGCTCGCCGCGGGACAGCAGCAGGTAGTAATACGGCACCCCGTCAATGGGCTCCCAGCGGAATTGCGGACCGCCGCCTGGCAGCGTGGCCTTGTCCAGCGGATCGAGCAGCCGCACCGGCGTCGAGGGCTGTACGAAAATGCGGAATTCCATGGAGGTGAGCGCCGGGTCGTAAATATCCTGCAGGACACAGTAATAAATGCCGATGGGCTGCTGCGAAAAGCCGGTGGTGATGATCTGGCCGAGGCCCTGATCCGGCAGAATTTCGGGATAATTTTCTGGCAGGCCAGAGCCAGGCCGGGTGGCGAAGCGCAGCACAGCGCGGCGGTTGTCCGGCTGCCAGCGGATGCGCAACGTATCGGCGCCGCCGTGGGTGATGAACAGGGTGTTGATGGACAGCAAAGTCAATCCGGCCGCGGCGTTGTCCGGCGAGGCCAGCAGCGCCTCCACGGGCATACGCGCCAGCTTTTGGGGCGACATCTGCTGCGCCGGCGCGGGCGATGCGACCAGCCAGAGCCACGCGCCAGGGCAGGCCAGCAGGATCGACAACACACATTTTTTATTGAAACGTCTCACAAGCACCGTTGATTGGCGTTCGGTTTTGTTTAGATTGCCAAGATGAACCGCTGAGGCTACACAGCTCGCCGAAAAAAATCTGTGCGCCCGTTGCGCTCGCGATGGACGGTCAAAAATAAAAACTCGTGCCCAGCCGAAGAAACGTCGTCAGTCCGGCGGACAGGTCATAATCCAGCCGGAAGCGACGCAAATAGGGCAGGGGGAAGCCGCCGGAGAAACCGAGAATGGGCCCCCAGGTGGAAAAGCGCATGCCCGTGCGCCCGCCGCTCCATTCGCTGCCGCCGGAAATTTTAAACGCGCCAATGCGAACCTGAAGCCAGCGCAGACCAAAATTTACAAAAAACGCCCGTTCCGGGCCGAAAGACCACCGACCGCGCCCTTCGCCCATCACCGCGGTGGAATCGCCGCCGAATTGGTAACGAAAATCCAGGGCCGCGTTGCGAAAATAATTCACGTAACTGAAAGCAAACATGGCCCTGCCCCATCTGAAAGCCGCGGCCAGCGCCAGCGCCGCCGGCAGGTTTAGCCGCATCGCTTCCACGGTGGTGTAACGTGGGTGCGTCCCGGTGAAATTGTCGCGCAGCAATTGATTGGCGTCAAAAAATGGGCGGTCGTTATCGGGATCGAGATCAAAAGCGAGAATCTGGTTGTATGCGTACTGCAGCCGGCCGTGAAAATCGATTTGCGCCGGTAGAAACAGCGCCGCATCGATGGCGACATCCTGACCGCGGTGGTAACCCATTCCCAGCCGCCAGCGGCCGCCCTCACCGGTAAACGTGCCCGACGCCGTCGCCTCCAGGCGATTGTAATGCCCGGCTGATGGATCGTTGAAGGCGTACGCTTCCGATCCGGTGGACACCTGCGCCTGTGGCTGAAAAAAGCCGTTGACCTTGATAGAAGCTGAGTAGCTATCGAAGGCCAGGCCAAAGGCAAAGCGTTCGCCCAACCGCCGGCCGACGGCCAGCGTCAGCCCGGACAGGTCGAACTCCAGCGAGGCAGTGCCGCTCAAAATGGCCAGCAGGCGGATTTGCGTCCCCCCGGAGCCCGATTGGGTGACCGCGCGGAATTTCATGCCGCTGATGCCCAGATCGGCGCGCAGGCGGGTGGGACTGTTGATCGCGGCACCCATGGTGAAATTGCGCGTGCGCAGAATGGCGGCATAACTGCCCTGGCCGCCTTCCAGTAGCAGACGGTGCTGCAGGTTCATATCCCGATACACCGAGCTTTCATCCGGCAGGTACGGCGCCAGCGCCTTGCGCAGCTCGGTGTTGAGGGTGGATTGCAAGTTGAGAAATTGCGGATCGATGCGCAGGGGCGGGAGCCATTCGCTGTAAAGCTGGCTGCGGCGGATAAAGGCCAGCCCGACGGGATTCCACCGCACGCTTTCGGCGCCGGGGGTGAGCTGAGCGAAGCCGCCGCCGATGCCCGGAAAGACGCCGGTGAAAGCATTGGTACCCAGACTGCCAAGGTTCAGGCGCGCGCTGACGATGCCGCCCTGAAACAGCTCCAGGGCTCCGCGGGCCTGGGAAAAAGCCGAACCGACAAGAAGTCCCAGCGCGCTGAACAGTGTCGCCACGCGAAGGCCAATCCTGTGCATCCTGCTCCATTATTCTGTTGGCAACATTTAAGAAATCAAAGAGTTATGTGTTTACAAAACTGTGATAAGATACAACATTATTCAGAGGTTGTCAAACAAGAAATGGCGGATGGACTTTTTTTCATCGGGAGACGGGTGGGAATAGAAAAAGAAATAGGGCTTCTGGACATGCGCGCTTCTTGACCGAACGGATTCTCACTCGCACACACATACACACACACACACACTCTCTCTCTCTCTCTCTCTCTCTCTCTTTTGATGGGCAGATGGGAAGACAGAAAGGCATGAAGGGAAACGGCGAAGGTTTGGGAACGATAGCGTAAGAATGGATGCCGGGCGTTTTAGGGGGGAAGGCTTGCCATAAGATTGCGTTTCAATCCCACCGTGGTTCGATTCAAACAAAGTCGGGCCGCTTTCCTGAAGATTGCTCAGAACGTGTTTCAATCCCACCGTGGTTCGATTCAAACAATGCAGAGGATACGACTTCTTTGGCAGTTGCGATGTTTCAATCCCACCGTGGTTCGATTCAAACCCTACCGGCTCAGCGGTACTTTACGCCGCTGGGCTATGTTTCAATCCCACCGTGGTTCGATTCAAACGCGAAGCGTGTGACTAAGGAATACATCCGCCGCGGTGGTTTCAATCCCACCGTGGTTCGATTCAAACCTTTTAGAAATGCATTTCCGGCGCTATGTAATATAATGTCTCAATCCCACCGTGGTTCGATTCAAACCCCCACCCAGACGTTGCTAACACGTTAGAAAAAGACAGTTTCAATCCCACCGTGGTTCGATTCAAACGAAATCGACCGGCATAAGTATTATCTGACTTTGCCAGTTTCAATCCCACCGTGGTTCGATTCAAACCAACGTTCCGCGACGCCGAGACGGCTGTCAAAGCCGTGTTTCAATCCCACCGTGGTTCGATTCAAACTCTTGATTGTGATACCAGCGTTTC
>JAUZRQ010000017.1 GCA_030950365.1 Candidatus Zhuqueibacterota bacterium
ACCTGCATATTCGTCCAAAACGTCGTTTCAATCCCACCGTGGTTCGATTCAAACTTTTTCTTTGCCGTTTTGAATCGAATTATGTTGGGATGTTTCAATCCCACCGTGGTTCGATTCACACCCGTTTAAAATATACCGAAAAACGTGCAAAATGCAGCCGCTCATGGCCAAAATTGTCGTCGACCCTGAATCTTGCAACCGCAAGCACGAGGTCGACGACCCGATTGAAGATGACATCAAAATAACATGCTTGGAGGTGATACGCAAGCAAAAAATGTTCAACGCTCCCAGGTTTACCGTTTAAGGCGGGTCCACCAGCCGATTGGCCAGCGCAATCCCACTTCTACGCCCCGGTAATCGCGACCGAACCGGTAGCTGACCTGCCAGGCGCGCAGCGCCACGCCAACGCCGCCCACGGGGCGCCAGCCGCCGCCCGGCGGGTCCACCACCCCCAGGCTCAACAGCAGCGCCAGTTCCGATATGCCCATGATGCGTTTCAGATCGCGATACATGGATTTGTAGCCTTCATACAGCGCCGCTGTGGTATCGATCAGTTGTTTCTGAATGGCCACATGCTCATGCGCGGCTCTGGCAAAACGTTCGTATTTCTCCAGCAGCGATTGCGTGTGTGAAAGCGTCGCCTCATGGCGCTGAATGATCGCCTGCTGCTGTTCAATCTTTTTCAACAGCGAATCCAAAACGCTTTGGGGCAGCACAAAGTGCGCCACGCCGTCAATCTCGGTTTTCCAGACGGTGTGCGTCCAGCCGCTCAGTTGCATTTGCACCGCCTGAACCGGCAGCGGCGCACCACGGTATTGCATGGTCAGCGCTTGCGCCGATAGCGCCGCCGGCAGAAAGCACAGCACCAGCCAGAGTCGCGTCATCGCTCGCTTCCTCGGGCTTAATTGGACAGAATGGCTTTGAGTTTTTCCAGGGTCTCGTCCGGGGTGAGGTTCTGGTATTCTTTCTCAATCTCTAGCAGCCGTTCCTGCAGCTCGCGATCGAGGCGGGCCAGGAACAGCGCGTGCTCCTTGCGGGCCTGTTGCAGCTCCGCCAGGGCGGCCCTGTACGCCGCTTCGCTGATTTCCGCCTTCTGCCGCAAGGCTTCGAGCTCTTTTTCCTGGCGCTTGCGGATCTTTTCCTGGGCCTCGAGCTCGCGCAGGACTTGCTTGCGCAGCCAGCGTTTCACCAGCAACACCCCCCCCAGTCCGGCCATGCCCAGCAAAATGGCCCACGACCGGCGTGATGCCAGCCGGAAATCCAAAATAAACAAAATAAACACCAGAACAAACACCCCTAAAAAAAACAGATCGACCAGATCAAACATGCTGAACTTGAGCCAGTTCATGGCCTGTCTCCGTTTCGTTGAAGCATTTCTTTACAGTTAAAAGACCTTGCCCGGCGAACCCCGTTGTTTTGCGGCCGGGTGAGCTTCGCCGCGCTGGAGCTGGCTTGCTGCGCAGACTCGCGGCAGCGCGATTTGCCGGCGGTCTAAGCCTGTGCGGCCGGTTTGGTTTTGCGCGCGGCGAGTTCCTCAATTTTGCTAATGATCTGATGCAGCGGTTCGGCCCCTACAGAAATGGCCGCGGCGGTGAGCAGGATGCGAAACGTCTGATTGTTGATCAACAACTCGATGATCTTCTGCTGCGGCAGCGCGGATTCGAAAATGCGGTACAGCACCTGAATGAAATCCAGGTCCTGGGTGATGACCAGCATCAGCGCCAGCAAGAAGCCGATGACACGCGTGGCCAGGCGCACTGCGTTCAGCCGCACCAGTCCGGCCGATACCATGGCCTGGCCGCCGGGATACGCTGGCTCGACCACGAATTTGGCCAGCAGGTCGTTGAGCATCTGCTGGATGGGCGCGCCATGCGCGCGGGCGGCCTTCTGGTAGCGATCGAACCGGCGCTGCAGGTCCGTCGCCTTGCGGTTCCAATACCGGTACCAGCCGAAGCGCCATTCGAGATATTGAAACGCGGCCATCAGAATTTCCAGCGCCCGCTCGATGAACAGCGCCAGCAGCAGATAAATCATGAAAATATACGTGCTCAGGCTGATGACTTCGATGTTATCCATGCGGTCCTCCTATACCATGGGCATGCGTTTGAAGGCCCTCAGCGCGGTCTGAAATCCGTCGTCACGGGTCCAGCGGTCGTAATAGCCGCGCGCCAGCTCCTGCAGGGCATCGTGCGGGAAGCGGCCGCCCGGGCAGGCGGTTTTGGCCAGCTCACCGTGCGGCACCAGCACGTTTTTGATGTCCCTGGGCAGATCGTACAGATGCATCCATAAGGCGATGAGCCGCGCGGCGGCGTGCAGTTGGTCCGATGTTGGCACGGGCGGACCGAATTCGCCATGCGGATTGCTATGCGGTACCGCTGGATCGGTTTCGAAATTGCCTTGCAGGGCCACCCCCAGCGAGCGGTCGTTGTAGCCGCGGGCATGGTTGCCAATGCGGTCCCACCGGCAGATGGAGCGGATGCCGCCGTCGGCGAAGACCACGGCGTGGTAGCTGGTGAGCCAACCGCGTTGCTCGAACTGCTCGATGATGGCTTCCAGCGGCGCCTGCGAATGCAGCGCGGTGTGATGGTAAACGATCATATCGATGGGGCGGGTGCGCTGATGCGTGTATTCCAGCCGCTGCGGCAGATAGCCGCCATCGTAGCGAACGCCCACGATGGTTTCAATGTCGGGCAACGCGGCGGGCGGCGGTCCGGGCGCGGTCGGGGGCGTTTCGGCCGGAGGCGGTGATGGCTGTGTCGGTGCCGGGGCTCCGGGTCGGGGCGCCAGCTCGCCTTTTTTCAGGGTTTCGCGTGTGATCACGATTTTGCGTTTGAGCAGGAAATTCATCAGAAAATGCACGGGCTTGCTGCCAGCGCCAATGATGATGCCCGTAAACACCATGCCCAGCGCCGTGGCCTGCGCCTCATCGGGTTGCCGCCCCGCGGCCCATTGTTTCAACCATTCCACCAGACCCCAGATAGAAAACCTGGAGTAGATGCAAATGCCCACGGCCACCAGCATGCCGGAAATCTGTAGCCAGAATTCCTTGGTGAGCTTGACCGGCTGTCCGGGCTCGTAGGGTTTAGCCTGCCAGTCCGGGACTGCATCCGCGCGGTCGGGATGGAGCGGGATGTCCGGTTCCGGGCCGCTCGTCTGCGGGGCAGGTGGATTGCGCAACAGAGCGTCTTCCGCGCTGGCTTGCTTTTGCAGCGCGATGGTGGCGTCCAGCGCCTCTTCCGTTGGCCGGGTGGCAAAATGGCGGACGAGGTTGAGCCGTTCGATGATCCAGGCAAAAATTTCCAGGAAGCGTTCCACCATGAGGGAAAGCGACAGCATGACGCCCAGCGCCGCCAAGAGCGGGGCAAGGGGGACGAAACGAACCAGTCCCTCGTTGATCACGTCCTGCATGGATGGTCTCCTCTGTGGTTGAGGCATCGTTGGTTCGGTGCTACTGGCTCGGTGCGGTTATCTGTCAATGGACGGAAAGCGTTTGTGTGTGCTCCGCCACGCAACGGTCGAGTCGGCGTGCGCACTGAGCGTTGCGCGTGAAGCTCAACTGAGCAAGGTTGCGCAGCCCCTGAAAAACAAATATGCAAGACGGATGGCAAAAAGGCAAACCATTTTTGCCGATTCCTGTATTTCTTTTCCAGTGGATGCCAGGCGGCTTGCAATGATTCAGCACCGGCCGGATGGCGATTTTTGCTGCTATTTATTGTAACAATTCAGTTGTAGAGAACCAATTCGCGATTCACCCGTCGTTGCCAGGAGCGAAGCGACGACGCAATCTCTTTACAAAAGGCACGGATATCGCCATCCTCCAGTAGTCGGACAGGCGCCTTCGCCAGCTGGCGGTACTTCGCGATGACGGATCCTTATCATTTTTTGTTCCAAAGGGCTGAAGGGTTGCGGTGTTCTCTAATCAAGCGTTCTTAGTTTGGATCGTGATGCCGTTCAAGAAATAAAAAAGCCCGCGCAGACGGCCGGCCAGCGCGGGCTGAATTTCAAACCAGACATCGGGATTTCCCATCATGCTCCCATGGAACGGGTTCCCAGAAACAGGCTCCCTGTTCCCCTGCCCCTCTAATCCCGATTCAGGACGATTGTTGCAATTCCTGCTGCATCAACATGATCTGAATCTTGCGGATTTGCAGATCCACCTCGTTCCATCTCTGATAGCGTTTTTGCACATCGCTCTCGATGGCTTTCATCACCAGCTCGTTCCATAGATCCGCGTTTTGCTGTTTATGATTTTTCAGATCATCGATCTTCGCCTTGTAAATGTCCCGCGGCGTTTTGATGCTCACCGTGGTGTCGTACGGATGCTTGCCGGTGAGCAGCTCGTAGGCCAGGATGCCAAACGAGTAAATGTCGCTGCGGGCGTCGCCCTCCTCGCCGGATAGAATCTCCGGAGCGGCATAGCGCCACTGCGCCGGAAACAGCACCTCGGTGTTGGCAAGGTCGGCCGAAAGCCCGGGACAGCGGAAATCCGCCAGCTTGATTTCGTTTGCCTCGGTCATCCAGATGTTGCTGGGCTTCAAATTCAAATGGGCGATGCCCTCCCGGCTGGCGGCCATGAGGGCGCGCACCATGCTCTGCAAAATGGCCGCAATCTGCTGATCGCGGTCGTCTTCTGGCAGCTTGAATTCGGTAATCGGCCTGCCGTCGATGTGCTCACGGATCAGGTAAAGCATGTCCTGATGCTCGCCGATATCGAAAATCGTGGCGATGTGTGGGTTGCTGATGCGCGCAATGGCCCGCAAATGATCGAAAAAGCGGGCCTTTTGCTCCTCATCTTTGAGGATCGGCAGCGAATGGTCCGGCGGAATGATCTTGACCACCACCGGCCGGTCGAGCTGCGAGTTGATGCCCTGATAGGTGGCATACTGGCCGTGGTTTCGCAAGCACTCCTGCACCACGAATTGATTGATCCGCAGTTCTGTGGCCTGGCCATTGAGCTGTTCCAGCGGATTTTCCCAGACGATGCGGTAGTATGTGGCCTCTTTGGCCGGGAAATAGCGGTACGGCCCGTTTTTCAGATACTGGCCCCAAAAAGTCGGCTGTTGCTGCAGAAAGTCGCTCCCGGCCTGGATAAAAAAGGCGCTGGCGTCGGCCGAAATGGCCTTTTCGCGGACCTGGGTCTGCCAGTGATGCAGCAGCTCCGCCACGGTCCGGGTAAACTGCTTCTCATCGGCTGGCGGAGAGGCGAGCACCATCAAAAGCGTGTGCGCAAAGATGCGCTGTGGCACCGGCAGGCCGGCATTGTGCTCGGATAGCTTTTGCAACGCATCCAGGAGCAGTTCGTAAGCGGGCAGAGGGTCGCTCACAAAGCCGACGAATCCGTCCTTTGCCGCCAGCACGACGCCCTTTTTGAGCTGCCGTAGGCGGTCCGCAAAAAGTTGGTGCGCCTGCTCGAACGCCTCTTTCGCCGCGGAGGGCGGAAAATGCACCAGAAAAAAGCCTTTGAACTGGCCGGGTTTGAATTCGCCGTTGGTGGCGCGGTCGCAGATCATCGGCATGGTTTTGAACAGCGCCTGCAGCAATCCCTCAGGCGCATCCTCTTCGACCTCCTCGTCCTTTTCTTGCAGCGCATCGAAAATTTCATCCAGCGACAGATCGTTGAGGATGAGCTCGTACTCTTCAAATGTCCGGTTCTTCTCCGGTTTGGCCTCAGGCTTTTCAGCGGGCAGGGCCGCCCGCAACAGCGCCAGCCACTGCAAGTCCTGCAGCGAGCGCTCCGGATCGAGGGGTTCGGCCGCCTGTTGCAGCAACTGTACATCACCGGCGTCCTCCACCGCCGCCTCGCTGTGCAAAGCACGGTAGGCGCGGGTCACGGCTGCCAGAAATTGCGTTTTCTCAAGATGGCCGTTTTCTTGCTCCGCCTGTTGCAGAAGTTGCTGTGCCTCGTCGAATTTCGCATCCAGCCAGAGCTTTTGCAGATAATGCTGCAGTTTCTGTTCGTCCGTTTCCAGAAGAATCAGCGCGTTTTCATGCTGACTGGCGCGGTCGGCATCGCCTTGCTCTTCATAATAGCGATGCAGGAATTCCCGGATGGCCTTTTCGTTGGGCGGCTGATGTTCCAGGGCGGCCTCACAGATTTCGATGCTGAAATCGGAAACGATATTTTTCTGCACGAACAGCGCGGCCAGTCCCAGTTTCAGCGCCGTGCCGTCCGGAAACAGCTCGAGCGCCTTGTGGTAAATCGGCATTGCCCGTTCGGACACGTCCTTCATCCCGATCAGCGCGACCGCCATGTCGCGGATGATCTCGTGGTCATCGGGATCGAGCGAATACAACTGCTGCAGTTTCTCGTAGGCCTCGGCGAATTGGTGCCTTTCGAGGTAGGCCCTGGAGAGCTGCCGCAGGATCATGCGGATTCTCTCGTTTTGCTGTGCTCCCGTCATGGTGGCCATATAACGTTCCCGTCCGTTGGTTAGTCAGATGGTTAATTCGCTTTCTGGTTTTCATCGCCGGCTTGCAAGCGCTGGGTTTCCGCTTTCAAAGCCGCTTCGAGCACCCGAATGGCGTCGTCATCGGTTTTGCCTTCCTGTAGATAGTTCTGCGCCAGGAGCGCCTGGATTTCGTCCTGTTTCGGTGTGGCAAGATTCAGGCGCATGATCATTTTGAACACCTTTAAGGCCTGCTCATCCTTGCGTCCCATGAGCAAATACAGATCTGCGAGAGTGCGGTAGAGCTTGATTTTACCCGGGTTTTTTTCGAGAATGCGTTCGTAAATCTGCGATGCGGCGAGGTAGTTTCCGCGCATCAAGTAGTACCGTGCGCGCACGCCCGGAATGAACAGAAACGCGCCCGCCACGGGGAAGATGATGGCCGACAGGGCGACGCCGATCCAGAGCAGGGAAGAGGAACCCGGCCGCGCGCCGGCCGATGCCGCCGATGCCAGACCAGCGGCGGTGAGCTGCGCCCGAATGGTTGCTACTAGATCGAGTACATCGCGGTATTCTGGATCGCGCAGGCGGATTTTTTCCAGCGCTACCAATGCGTCGTTCCAGGATTTTTGGTCCATCCACGCCAGCGCCTCTTGATATAACGAATCCAGTTCGTCGGCCATCAATGCCTGGGAAGGTGCCTTGACCGTTGCATCTGCCAAAGCTTTTTCACTTTCGATTTGCTGTAAGAGGTTTTGTACATCGAGGTAATTCGGGTTCAGGCTGGCGACTTTCTTCAACGCCGCTTCTGCCTGATCCCAATCGCGGTTTTGCATGGCTGCAATGCCATTGGCATAATATTGCTTGATTAAGTTTTCAATATTTTCATTTTCAAGCCCCTTCTGGGCCTGCGTCAGTTTTTTGCGCGCGTCTTTAAACGAAGGATCAATTTTAATGATTTTTTCGAACGAATAAATGGCCGCTGCCCAGTTGCGGAATTTCAGCGCATTCAGGCCAGCCTTGTATTCGCGCTCCAGCTCGTCCTGCTGCCGCTTTTTCTGGTAAGCCTCCTGCACCCGTTGCAATCGCGCCTTGATCTCATTGCCGGGGTCCTTCTGTGCCAGGTCCTCGTAAATCGCCAGGGCCAGTTCCAGACGTCCTTCTTTTTCGTATTTTTCTGCGCGTTGCAGCGAAGCCTGTAGCGTCTGCTTTTTGGTTTCCACGGCCAGGATCGAGTCCAGCTCGGTGAGCCGTTTGGCGACGTTGCGAAAGTCCCGATTCTGGTCGAAAATTTGCTGGTACAGGCTGCGGGCGCGCTGATACTGGCCGGAATTTTTGGCTGCCTCGGCCTGCTGATACAGGCGCTCCAGTTTCAGCATCTCTTCGCTGTCGCGGATCAGCCTGTTGAACTGCATCCGAAATTCGGGCGGAATGCCGACGTCCTTGCGGAGCTCGGCAAGCGCCTCTTCGTAACGGCCCTGCTCGTACAAAATCCGGCCGAGCTGAAACAGAATCTGGGCGCGCGTTACCGAATCCTTGGCCAGGGCCAGGGCTCCCCGCAGCGATTCTTCGGCATCCGTCAGCTTACCCATCTTCTGGCTCACGAAAGCGAGTTCGAACAGGAGCTTCATTTTTAGCTGATCGGTGTTGCGCTCAGACTCGGTCGTGTATGCGCGCATGAAATAGGTATAGGCATTGTCGTAATCGCGGATGCGCTTGAACGTCAGTCCGAGATTGTAGAGCGCTTCGATGAACTTCGGTTCCAGTTCAATCGCTTTTTTGTAATTAGCGATTTTCTGGAAGGGGTCCTTCTCCTTTAGCGCCATGTTGTAATAGCGCGCAGCCTGCTTGTTTTTGATCTGCTCGCCCGCTGAGGGTGCCGAGAGCAGAGTGAAGCAGATGCTTAACCCCAGAAGGATGCGAACAATTCTGGCCATGACGGTGATCTCCTTACAATTTGGCCCGTGAGTTTAACCTGAGTACTGTAGCCCGGTAGCCGGCAGGGAGTAAAAACGGATACCGATACCGGTATAAAACGCCACTGATTTCGCAAATGGACACAGAACCACGACCCCGCATTTGAATGCGGATCATTCTTTCCCTTTGTGCGGGATGCCAGACTTTAAAATTCAATGGCAATGGTCTTGCCGCCGATGATGCGCACATCGCGTTTCAGCCGGAGCAGCTTGCCATCCTGATCACGGATGGCAATGGAATAGCGGCCCTGGCGGAGATAAAAGCCTTTATCCAGATAGTTGTCCAAAAGACCGAGCGGCCATTCGTTGATGTAAATTTGGGCCTGCCGGAATGGGTCCTCGTCGAAATTTCCCACCAGATAGACCCTGCCCCGGCGGCGCGGAACAGCGCGTGGTTCGTCACCGGTACGCACCACGATGTCGCTGGACTCGGCCGGTTTTTCTTCCAGCATTGGATCCGTTTGTGGCCAGCGGTTGCGGGCCATGAGCTGGATGTCGGCGCGCTGATAGACCACCTTGCGTGTGGAGTCGGCCAGCGCCCAGGTATAATTGCCGGCCACCAACGGCCGGTTGTGGACATTCTTGACGATATCCAGCACCCGGATGCCGTTCAAATAGCGCAGCGCTTCGATGTCCGTCGAATCCACGGCCTGGATCAGCACCAGCCAGCCGGCCTCGGGCCGGCCCGCCGGGTCCATGGCCGGATCGTCGGAAACGGTCTTGAACCAGTCGTCCGATAGCAGCGCCACGGTATCCTGCGCCGCGCTGCTGGACGCCTGCGTGGCATTCTGGCGCAGAAAAAACGAACCCGCCAGCAGCGCCAGGGCCAGCAGGGAGGCTGCAATCAGCATGGGCTTTTGGATACGGCGCGCTGGTTTCTGCACTCCGAAATGCGCTTTCAGTATCCGGTCTAAATGCTGAGAGACTTTATCCGGCTCATCGGGAATTGTGCGCTCAAGCGGGTGGATGTTGCTGCCCGGTTCGGGGCACGTTTCGATGTGGATAAGGCCGGCGGTGATGTTGTCGGAACCATCCAGCAGGCGTGCATTGAGCACGATTTTTTCCACTGCCTTTTGCAGCGAACCGTGATCGGCCGAGAGCACGCTGCGGATCAGCGCATCGGCGAGGGCGTTGTGCAGACCATCGGTGCACAGTAGATAAAGATCGTCCGGACGCACCGGCTCGATGCGCAGGTCGATTTTAATCGTCGGCGCGATGCCCAGCGCCCGCGTGAGCACGTTTTTCTGCCGGAAGGCCTCGGCCTCGTCTTCGCTGATCTCCTGGTCTTCGATGAGCTCGTTGAGCCAGGTGTGGTCGCGGGTCAGGCGCTCCAGTTGCTGGTGACGTAACCGGTAGAAGCGGCTGTCGCCGGCATGTATCAGATACAACCAGCCATGCCGGATGATCCCGGCGACCAGAGTGGTGCCCATGCCTTTGAGTTCTGGATGTGCGCGCGCATGATTGAATAGCCGTCGGTTGGCCAGGCGAACGCCGGCGATCAACTGCAGGGCAGCCGGCGGCAGGTCGTCGGCCACATCCTGGGTCATTTTTTTGATATCGAGAAATTTCTCCTGCAGCACCGCCTCTTTCAGAGTCTCACCGGCCATGCGGCTGGCCAGTTGTCCAGCCTTGTGGCCGCCCATGCCATCGCAAATGACAAAGAACTGGTGTTTTTCGGAATAATAGAAAAAATCTTCATTGTGTTGGCGCACCTTGCCTGTGTCCGTTGCGGCGGCCATCTGCAATTGGATCGTAGGCGCCACCTGATCGTTCATTGTATCCATTTGCCTGGTTTCCTGCCTCGGAATTCATTCGATCACACCAAAGGTAGCCATTCAACCATACGCCGTTAGCGACAGTATTTGCGCCTGCAACGCGCTCATGGCCGGGCTTCGAACCGATGTGCCTGCGGCGCTTAATCTCGCCATGAATATGGCTAAATCGCTACTATTGAAGAGCTGTAAAGATCACCTCACAGAAAGCGCCGGCCGCGGTGGCCGCCTTTCGCGCCATCCCGCCACATCCGATCATGCATGCCCACGACGTAACGGCCATCACCAGCGGCAGCTCATATCTGCCATTTGCGATACTGATGCACATGGAAGAACACCGCAACTGCCGCGCTGGCAATCAAAATCAGGCCGAAGATCAGCCGCGCCATGGCCGAGTTGGGCCCGGGAAGGCGGAATCCGGCCAGTTGCGTGTGCTGCGCGTTGCTAAACACCTGTCCCCAGGCCACCGTTGAAGCGGGCACCCGGCTGTTGGTTTGATACTGAAACACGCGGTTCCTGCGAGCCAGCAGAAGAATATCCAGCTGAGTATCGTCGCCAAAATCCGCCAGCAGCGGGCCCGAAGTGATGTCGGACAGGGGTTGGCCGGTATCCCACAGCGGTCGGCCGCTCCGGCCGTCAAGCAGTTTCAAGCGGTGGTTGCGATCCAGGACAATGGCATCCGCCGCGCGGTCCTTGTTGACATCCACGGCAAGCACAAATTCGATGGCGCTCCCTGGCGTTTTGGGCGCATGAGTCCATAGTGTTTGCGTCTGGTTGGACCGGCGCTGGCCGGAAATTGCCAAAATTCGGCCATCTACACTGGACGCAATCACATCGGGGGTGCCATCGTTGTTGATATCGCCAAAAGCGAAGGGAAACGGAAAATCGAGATTGAGAATGACTTCATCCAGCAGCGTGAGGCTCCACAACTGCTGCCGGTTGGCGCCATCGATGGCTAGCAGGTGGCCTTGCGCCGTGCTGCATACCAGATCGGGCACATCATCGCCGTTCAGGTCTGCCGCGCCCACCGGAAAACGGATGCGGCTGTCGGTCAACATGGAGCCGAACGCCTTGCCCAGCTCCTCGTTGATGTCGATGGTGCCGGCGGCTTTCAGCGTGCGGCCATCCAGAATCAGAATCAGGCCGCGGTCGGTTACCACGATGAGCTCCGCCGCCCGATCGCCGTTGAAATCCACCGCCGACAGCGGCGCAGTTATCATGAAGCCGGGCTCGATCTGCTGCCACTGGTACTCCAGCAGCCGGTTGAAGCCGATGCGAATGGCGCCGGACGCTTCGGCTACGGCCACGTCATTCCAGCCATCGCCATCAAAATCGGCCGACACCGGCGGACCACTGAAAGGCAGCTTGAAATAGGGACTGGCAAAAATTTCCGCACCGGTTACGCCATCCACGCCGATCAGCCGGCCATTTTTGGATACAAACACAATGTCGGTCAGGCCGTTGTCGTTCAGCTCGCTCAGCAGCAGCGCATAATCCGGATGCGTCACGAATTCGCTGAGTTTCCATGCCAGTCTCTTCTGTTCTCCATCGATGAGGCGCAGGGTCAAATCTTCGGCTACCGCTGCCATATCCACATAACCGTCGCCGGTGAAATCGGCCACCGCCGCCAGCGGCCGATACAAGGCCGCATCGCGATCGGCCACCACCGGCTCACGGTTGTATTTTCCGGAAGCCGCGCGCCATTTGAGCAATTTCATGGAAAACGGCTCCGGCTGCTGTTTCAGCAGGCGATAATCCGAGAATCCGCCGATGGCCATCACCAGGCCGAGAACTACAGCCACGGCCGCCGCGCCGAACAGCATTTTTTGCCGGTAGCGCAGCCACCACACGCCAGCCCTTTTCGGCGACGAAAAATCCCAGTTGCCTTCGGCCACGAACCGGAAGATCGTGCTCTGCTGATCACTGACGATTTCGATTTCGTCGCCGGGATTCAGCCGAATCTCTCGGTCCTCGGGCACCTCTTCCTGATTGACATACGTGCGGGTCTTGCTGCGCCGGTCCAGTACGTGAAACGCCTGGTCATGATAAGAAATGGTGGCATGCCGCCGCGATATGCTGGGATCGATCTCGCCACGCTTGTTGTGCCGGATGACGATATCATTCAACTTGCTATCCCGTCCAATGCGCGTTTCGCCATATTTGAGCTGAAATCGTTTGCCGCGGTACGGCCCATAGATGGCCAACAGGTAATAAGGCGCCATTTCGGTTTTGCTGCGCGCTTGCTGCTGGCGCTGGTGCGCCAGAGACATTTCCAGGGCCTCGAGTTCGCTCTCCAATGTATCCACATTGCCAAAAGATTCGGTTTGCGCAAAAGGCTGTTCCGCTGTAACTCTGCCGGAGGTCGTCGGCTCGGCGGGCGTGTCTGTAATGGAGTCGTCCACGGAATCAGCCTGCATGGTGGTAGCTTCCAGCGGATTTTCGAAGACGATGGTGTGGCCTCCGATGGTAAGCTGATCGCCGTTGTGCAGCTCTGCCTGCTCGGTGATTTTCTCGCCATTCAAAAACGTACCGAAAGCACTGCGTAAATCGCGGATGTAGTACTGATTGCCATGGCGTTCGAGCTGCGCGTGCCGGTTGGAAACCTGTTTATCGTCTATGACCAGATCGTTATCCTCATCCGAGCCGATGGTGACGATCGCCCTGGTGTTTTTCAGCGGCAGTTCCTTGATCACCTCGGCTTTGCGTTTCAAAATCAGCTTTGGCATGGTTGCATCTCCCTTGCAGTCAACGAATAGTCCCTTATTTATTCCTGCGTTTCCATCTGAAAGGTATAGCGATTCAGCGCATCGCTGCGGAAATTCAAAATTTTCGATTTCGGTCGGTAGCCCGGTTTTTCCACACGGATTTGGTAGCGACCGGCCTTGATTTCGCTGATGACGCTGCCGTTTTCATCGCTGACACCGAGCTGGCTTTCTTCACCCAGTGTGCGCAAATTGCGGTAATACACGCTGGCGTTCGGAAGCGGCTCGCGCGTGCGGCGGTCCAGAATGATGAGCGCAATGCGGGCCGGTAGCCGCTGCATTTTGGCCATCACCATGCGCTGCCCCGGTGCGATTTGCAGATAAAAATCCTGAAAGCCCGGTTTTTTCAGCACCGCCGTGTAACGGTAGGGCAGAAGACGGATTTCCGCCGGCGTGGTTTCATCCAGGTTGATGCGCTGGCGCCGGGTGCGCAGCTCCACGATGCGCGCGCCGATGTCGCTGTCCTCGGTGGCGCCCTCTTCTTTGGCGAAGATGCGCACGCGCCGCAGCAGCAGGTGCGTCAGGCTGGAGGGCGTGTTTTCATTGACCTCGATGCTGAATTGCCGCGGCAAATAGCCATTCTTTCGCAGGGTGATCAGATGCTGGCCCACAGTGAGCAGCAGCGTGCCGTTGATGCCGGTAATGCCCACGGGGCGATCGGCATCGTCAAGATAAATTTCCGCACGGCCGGGAATGGACTTGATTTCCACCGGCTTGCGAAACACGCCTTCGATGGCGAAGTGATCCTTGACCCGGTCAAGGCGCTGGAATTTCCAGAAACGCCGGTCGCTGATGTTCTCCTGGCCGCGCAGGCCGTCGATCTCCAGCCCGGTGATGTCCGGCAGGCCCGCATACGTCATTTTGATGCGAATGGGCTCGTCCGTCACTTCCCAGAACACGGTAGTGGGGGTGGTTTCCGCCAGCTTGATGTCATTGATATAAATGGTGGCCCCGGACGGATACGAGGAGAGTTCCAGTTGCGTACGGAAGCGGAACACGTACGGCTGACTGGGATGGCGCTTCTTCTCACCGGCCACCTGCAGCTCGCCCTTGCGCGGCACATGGATCGATTTGATGATCGGCTCGAAGCGCGACATGGTTAACATCAACTTATGCACGCCAGGTGAAATCTCTTCGATGCTCAGCGGCGTGGTTTCCTGCAGCGGCTTGTCGTCCAAATATACCTGCGCACCCGGCGGGATGGATACGATTTTGATGGCCGGCGGAAACAGAAAATCATAGATCGACGTGCCCAGGGCAGTGAAATGGGCAAAGGTATCAACCACTGTGAATAGCACGAACATGGCTGCAAGGGAGAACAGGCCGACTTTGATGGATTTTTGATGCGAGCGCGCCGACAGCCGCACCACGTCGATGATGGTTTTCAGTTCTTCCTCTTCGTCATCGATTTCTTCGACGATGCTGTAAAATTTCGAAGGTGTTTCCGGCAGTACATCGTTTTGCGAATCGAGTATTTTGACCTGCGGCTCCGCCTCTTCAGACGCTCTGGCTTTCTTTTTGGTTTTGGATTTGCTTTTTGGCGGAGCGGATGGCTCTTCGGCCACCGCCTCTGGCGCTACTTCGTGCGGTGGAATGTCGGTAATGGGCGGCGCCTTTGTCCCGGCGGAAGCTGTTTCCGGCTCGGGTTCGGCATCGGTGGCCGCCATTTCGGGCCCGAACTCGACATCGGTCACGGGCTCCGCTCCGTCCGCCGGCTTGCTGTCGGCAGCCCCGTCGGCCGAGGGGCCATCCGGCTCGACCGGATGCGCCTTTTCGATTTCTTCCACGGTGAGCTCGGAGATGTCCATCAGTTCGGACGTGAGGTCGCTCTGCTTGCCATTTTCAGGTCGGGGGTCCTTTGCTTGGGGCGCTGCTTTTTCCGCTGGTTCGTCAGCCGGTACTGTTGCAACGTCATCGGCAGGCGGTTGTTGGGAAAGGCCGTCCGGCGGAATTTTATCGGTGGTGGATGCCGCGTCTTCCGCCTCCGTGGTCATCTCGTCCTGCACCTTTTGGATGTACTCCGCCAGCTCGGTGCTGAAATCCGCAGCGGGGGCGGTCAGGATGAGAAAGTGCATCAGCTCCATGTACATCTGGTTGGCGTTGGCGTAGCGGTTGTCCGGTTTGACCGCCAGCGCTTTGCGCACGATTTGCTGCAGGTTCTCCGGCACCTGGCGTTCCTGCAGGCCGGACAGGTTCCATTTACCGTGGCGCAGGATGTCCACCACCGTTTGAGGATCGCTGGCCCGGATGAGCCGCTTGCCGGTGAGCAGTTCGTACAGCACCAGTCCCAGCGAAAAAATGTCGGCTCGGCGGTCGAGATGGGTGCTGCCATTGAGCTGTTCTGGCGCGATGTAATTCAGCTTGCCCTGGATGAGCACCTGCCCTTTTTGCCGCGATTGCTTGCGGCGAAAGTTGGCGATGCCGAAATCGATGATTTTGACCTCGCCATTGCGCGTCACCATGATGTTGGCCGGCGAGATATCCTGATGCACCAGATTGAGCGACTGGTTGGTTTGTGGATCTTTGCGGTTGTGAGCATAGTCGAGTCCGGCACACACCTCCGCGACGATATACACACCAAGATGAAGAGGGAGGGGCTGGCCGGTGCGTTTCCCGGCCCGGATGAGGCGACTCAGATCAGGGCCATCGATGAATTCCATAATGATGTAAAACTGGCCGTCTTCGTCGCGCCGGATATCGAAGATTTGCACGATATTGTGATGATTGAGGCGGGCCACACTGAGGGCCTCGTCGCGGAACATGTCGATATACTTCGCCTCGCCGAGCAGGCGCGGATCGACGGCCTTGATGGCGACCTTGCGGTCCGTTGCCAGGTCCAGGCCTTCGTAGATGACGCCGAAGCCTCCGCGTTTGATTTCGCGTAATATTTCGTATTTTTCGTCAATGACTTTTGAAATCAGCATTGCCAATCGCTCCTGATTAGTCCCTTAATCAAACGTCACCTGTGAAAGCAGGAAGGTAGGAATGATTATCCACAGCCGTTTTCGAGCAGCCCCGGCCGTCGGTGCGCCGAGAAACGTGCCAGAATCAGGCCGATCGCGCATATGGAACCGAACCCGCGGGCAGGCAGATCGCGGCAGCGCAGTGGGTTCAATATCCGTCGGCGAAGTATTCCGGCCTGATAATCTGAAAATGGTGGTATTACTGCATCATTATTACACACGAAAAACATTTGATGCAGAAAATTTCATGCAGGTTATGGATGAATCGTTGCAAGAAAGGCAGAGTGTGACACAAATGGCGGGAGTAAATTTGCAAGCCAGGCGAACAATGGAATCTTTCGTTTGTATTAAAGTGCTGAAAAGGAAAGTAGATAACCGTTTTCAGCAAGTCGAATGAAAAAGACCGGCGACTCGACAACCATCCTCTACCAGATGATTGTACAGGGCAACCGCTTTGGGCGTGCGGTGAATGTGGTATTCCACGCCAAACTTATCCAGCCAGCGGCGAGTTTCGGAGGGCACGCGCAGCGCCCCCAGCATGCCCTGGGATAGGACGATCACCTCGGCGCCGTGCTCGAGAAGTTCCTGCACATCCGCTGGCTGGATGCCCGGATTGTGGCGGGTGCCGGTCTCACGCCAGTCCCACTCCCGAGCGCCCCCCGGAAAAACCTTGGCGTCCTTGAAAGCATGCTCGGTCCCATCCACCTCGAGACGTCCCCACGACAGTTTGACAATTCTTGGTGATGGGGCAGGGGATTCACGCGGTTTCGTTTTGGCCACCATGACGAATCATCTCCCCGGAAAAAACCACGCTCCGTTGGCCTACTTGGCAGTAAGCTATTGAGATTTGATATTTTTGCGTTTATGTATTTGTCGCAATTCAGCCTGTGCCACTATTGGTCTTTCCGGCTTTCAGCGGCGACCGGAAGAGATCCGCTGAAATGCCGGAATCTCATTCCCGGCGCGTTCGATGAAGGGGGAATTTTGCAATTTTTGTCATTCCACATTTGCGGAATGACAAAATAAATGTAACTATTCAGTTATTTTCGTTGGATGAAATCTTGCTTGTTATCGCGAGCAGCCGCCGCGAGGCGGGTGCGCCTGTCCGACTGCTGGCGGACGGCGATCTCTTTGCAGATATGCCAATGAGATCGCTTCTTCGCTCCGCTTATCGCGATGACGAGCAAGAGGATAAACAGTTACAAATAGATTCAAAAGCTACCGCATCGAGTTTCATTGTTTAAATGGAGCTATCCGGCGAATGGTCAAGGGACACTATGAGAAGCTTATATCTTTTGAAGGCCTGTGGAATCGGTGTTGGGTTATCGGTTCCCGGGGCATTGCCCCGGGCTTTGTTTATTCTGCCGCGTTGCGGCTGTGATGGCAGCGCACCCCGGGAACACGAAAAATCCACATCCGAGCATTCTGAAAGGCTGCAACAGGAATTATCGACCTGTTGGTGTTGAATCATGATGTTGAAAAACCAGCCGGTCCGCTTACAATGAGTCAGCGTTTTAACCTTTTTTCTTCGGCCGGTACACGTGCGTGCTCTGGCCGAAGAACATCTCCGCGGCTTCCATCAGGGTTTCGGACAGCGTCGGATGTGGATGAATGGACAGCTTCAAGTCCGTGGCCAGCGCCGCCATCTCCACTGCCAGCACCCCTTCGGAGATCAGCTCGCCCGCGCCCGGCCCGACGATGCCCACGCCTAAAATGCGCTCGGTCTGCGGATCGATGAGCAGCTTGGTGACGCCATCGTTGCGGCCGAGGGTGGTGGCGCGACCGGAGGCGCCCCAGGGGAAGCGCACCACTTCCACCGGAATGTTCTTTTCTTTCGCCTCGCCTTCGGTGAGGCCGCAGTAGGCGATTTCTGGATCGGTGAACACCACCGCGGGAATGGCGTGCGGTTCGAACGCCACCCGGTGACCGGCGATGGCCTCCACGGCCACCCGGCCCTCGTGCGAGGCTTTGTGCGCCAGCATGGGATTGCCGGCAATATCGCCGATGGCAAAAATGTGCGGATCGGTGGTGCGCCGCTGCGCATTCACTTTGACGAAGCCGCGTTCATCCAGCTCCACACGCGTGTTTTCCAGGCCGATGTTCTCGGTGTTCGGCCGCCTGCCTACTGACACCAGCACGCGATCGAACACCCGCTCCATACCGGCCGCCTTTTCGCCGGCAAACTTCACCCGGATGCCGTTCGGCTCTTCGTGCAGCTCCACCACTTTGGTGCTCAGCAGCACATCGTGGAACATGCGTTTCACCCGCGCTTCCAGAATCCGCACCAGGTCGCGATCCACCCCGGGCAGCAGGCCGGGGGTCATTTCCACCACGGTCACTTCCGAGCCCAGCGCCGAATAGACGGTGCCCAGCTCCAGCCCGATGTAGCCGCCGCCGATCACCAGAAGCGATTTTGGAATTTCTTCCAGCTCCAGCGCCCGGGTGCTGTCCATGACCCTCGGCGAATCGAGGTTCAGGGTGGGAATGGTCAGCGGGCGCGAGCCGGTGGCCAGCACAATGTAGTCGAACTGCAGCTCCTGTTCCTCGCCGGAGACGTGCTTCACATGCACCGACTGCGATCCAGTGAGCGTGGCCGTGCCCTGGATAAATTGAATCTTGCGCATTTTGGCGAGCTGGCCGAGGCCGCCCACCATTTTTTGCACCACGCTGGTTTTCCACTCGCGCAGTTTGTCGAGGTGGATGTTGGGCTCGGAAAACGCCACGCCCCAGTTTTTGGCCTCACGCGATTCGGTGATCAAATGGGCCACATGCAGCAGTGCCTTGCTGGGAATACAGCCGCGGTACAGGCAGACGCCGCCGGGATGGGTCTCTTTGTCGATAAGCGTGACCTGCATGCCGAGGTCGGCGGCCAGAAACGCCGCCGCGTAGCCGCCCGGTCCGCCGCCGATGACGGCAATGTTTGGTTTTTGCGAATTCATGGGGAATTGTTCTCCTCGTCGAAACCGGTTCAACCTTCGAGCGCAATCATGAAGGGCTGTTCCAGCGCCGTGACGATCCAGCGCAGAAAACGCGCCGCATCCGCGCCGTCGATGATGCGGTGATCGTACGACACCGAAAGCGGCAGCATCAGCCGCGGCTGAAACTGGCCGTCGATGAACACCGGCTCATAGCTGCCGCGCGATACGCCGAGAATGGCTACTTCCGGCCAGTTGATGATCGGCGTGAAGTTGGTGCCGCCGATGCCGCCCAGATTGGTGATCGTGAACGTGCCGCCCTGCATTTCCTCGAGAGAGGTCTTGCGGTTGCGCGCACGGTCTGCGGCTTCGGCCACTTCCACGGCCAGTTGAATGATGTTTTTTTGATCCACATCGCGGATCACCGGCACCAGCAGGCCGCGCTCGGTATCCACGGCCACGCCGATGTGATAGTAATCCTTGAAAATGATCTCGTTTTTGGCAGTGTCAATGCTTGCGTTGAACTTGGGAAACACCTTCAGCGCCGCGGCCACCACTTTCAGCAAAATCGCCGTGATGGTGAGTTTGGCGCCCATGGCCTCGGCCTTGGGCGCAAACTGCTTGCGCAATTTTTCCAGCTCGGTGATGTCCGCCTTGTCAAACTGGGTAACGTGCGGAATGGTGTTCCAGGCGGTGCCCATGCGCTGCGCCGTGGCCCGGCGCACGCTGCTCATGGGCTCTTTGCGCACCGCGCCCCACCTGGTGAAATCCGGCATGGGGCCGGGCTGAAATACCGCGCCCGCCGGGGCGCCCCTGGTTTCGGCTTCGCGCCGGCGCAGATCGCGCGAATAGCGCTTCACATCCTCGATGGTGATGCGGCCGCCAGGGCCCGTGCCCGGCACCTTGCTGATGTCGATGCCGATTTCGCGTGCGAAGCGCCGCACCGCGGGGGATGCCGGCACCAGCTTTTTGCTCACCGACGGCGGGAACTCGCCTGCTGACGCCGCTGGCGAGGGAGCGGGTTCGGCCACCGGGGCCGGTGCAGGTTCCGCCACACCGGGTTGCGTTCTTTCTTGCGGCGCGGGAGCCGGCTCGGACACGGGTGCCGCCAGCGGAGGCGCCGGGGCTTCCGCCGCAGGTACCGTTGCCGGGGCCGTGACTGGCTCCGCGGACTCGGCAGTTTCCACCGTCATCAGCAACTGATGAATCTCGGCTTTGTCGCCTTCTTTGACCAGCACCTCTTTCACCCGGCCGGCAAACGGAGATGGCACTTCGATGGTGGCTTTGTCGGTCTCGATTTCCATGATGACATGATCTTTTTCCACCGTATCGCCGGGCTGAACGTGCACCTTCACCACATCGCCGGATTCGATATTTTCACCCAGCTCAGGCAGCCGCACTTCGCGGATCATGGGCTTGCCAGCGTCCGCTGCCGAGGCAGGCGCGGGAGCGGCAAGGGGGGGTTCGGCGACCGGCGTCGCCGCTGCGGGCGCGGGTTGCGGTCCCGCTACCGGTTCCGCTGTCGGTTCCGGGGCTTCCGCGACGACCGGCCCTGCTTCAGTGGTTGGCGATTCGGCGTTGACTTCGAACGTCAGGACCAGTTGGCCAACCTCGGCGACATCGCCGGGCTTGACGAGTATATCCTTCACCCGGCCCGATTCCGGCGCCGGAACCTCAATGGTGGCCTTGTCGGTTTCAATTTCCAAAACGGGCTGATCTTTTTCAATGCTATCTCCTGGGGATACCAGAACCTGGATGATATCCCCCGAGGTAATATTTTCACCCAGTTCGGGTAATCGGAATTCCTTGATCATGCTTGGGATCCTCTTCTATGATATCGCGGGGTTGGGTTTCTCCGGGTTGATTTCCAGATCCTTCATGGCTTTTTGAACCATCGACAGCTCGATCTGGCCGTCACGGTGCAACGCCACCAGCGCGCCGAAGGCAATATGGCGCGCATCGACTTCAAAGAAATCGCGCAGGGCCTCGCGCGTTTCGCTGCGGCCGAAGCCGTCGGTGCCCAGTACCACGGGCGGCTTCGGGAACCAGCGCGCCACGGAATTCGGCAGCGCCTTCACGTAATCCGATGCGGCCACGAACACGCCTTTTTCGTTCTTCAGCACGTCGCTGAGATAAGGCCGCCTGGCCGGCTTGTTGGGATGCAGCATGTTCCAGCGCTCGGTATCGATGCCGTCGCGGTACAGTTGCTTGTAACTGGTGACGCTCCACACGTCGGTGGCGACGTTGTATTTTTCTTCTAAAATCTGCCGCGCTTTCAGCGCCTCGTTCAGAATCGCGCCGGAGCCGAACAGGTGGGCGCGCAGTTTGGCGCGTTTTTTCGAAGACGCCTTGAAGCGGTACACACCTTTGAGAATGCCCTTTTTCACCTCTTCGCCATCCGGCATGGCCGGCATCGGGTAATTCTCGTTCATCACCGTGATGTAGTAGAACACGCTTTGCTGGTCCTCATACATCCGCTTGATGCCGTCGCGGATGATGACGGCCAGCTCGTAGGCGAATGCCGGATCGTAGGTGATGAGATTGGGCACCGGGTAGGCCAGCAGATGACTGTGGCCGTCCTGGTGCTGCAGACCTTCGCCGGCAAGGGTGGTTCGGCCCGAGGTGGCGCCGATGAGAAAGCCGCGCGTGCGCATGTCCGCCGCCGCCCACACCAGGTCGCCGACGCGCTGCATGCCGAACATGGAGTAGAAAATGAAAAACGGAATGGTGTTGATGCCGTAGGTGGCATAGGCCGTGCCGGCGGCGATGAAGCTGGACATGGAGCCGGCCTCGGTGATGCCTTCTTCGAGAATCTGGCCGTTTTTGGCTTCTTTGTAATACAGCAGGCTGTCGGAATCCACCGGTTCATAGAGCTGCCCCACGTGTGAGTAAATGCCCGCCTGACGGAACAGCGCCTCCATGCCGAAGGTGCGCGCCTCGTCCGGCACGATGGGCACGATCAGTTTGCCGATTTCTTTGTCGCGCAGCAGTTTGGCCAGCAACCGTACAAACACCATCGTAGTGGAGACTTCGCGGCCTTCGGTGCCCTTGTAAAATTCTTCGAAGATGGCTTCGGCCGGCGTCTTGATGGCCGGCGCCAGCTCGATGCGCGTGGGCACGAAGCCGCCCAGCTCGCGGCGGCGTTCGCGCAAGTAGCGCATCTCCGGGCTGTCCTCCGGTGGCCGGTAAAACGGCGCTTCGGCCACTTCGTCATCGGAAATGGGGATGCCAAAGCGGGTGCGGAATTCGCGCAGCTCCTGCTCGTTGAGCTTTTTCTGCTGGTGGGTGATGTTTTTTCCTTCGCCGCTTTCGCCCAGGCCATAGCCTTTGATGGTTTTGGCCAGAATGACGGTTGGCGATCCGGTGTGCTCCACCGCGGCCTTATAGGCGGCGTACACCTTCTCAGGATCGTGCCCGCCGCGGCGCAATTTCCGCAGTTGCTCGTCGGACAGGTGTTTCACCAGCTCCAGCAAGCGCGGATCGGCGCCGAAGAAATGCCGGCGGATGAAATCGCCGCTGGACACGGTGTATTTCTGATACCAACCATCCACCACCTCGGTCATACGCTGCACCAGTACGCCGTCGTGGTCGGCTTCCAGCAGCGGATCCCAATCACTGCCCCAGATAACCTTGATTACGTTCCAGCCGGCGCCGCGGAACATGGCTTCCAGTTCCTGGATGATCTTGCTGTTGCCGCGCACCGGGCCGTCCAGCCGCTGCAGGTTGCAGTTGATCACGAAAATTAGATTGTCCAGTTTTTCGCGCGCCGCCAGACTGATGGCGCCGAGGGCTTCCGGCTCGTCGGTTTCGCCGTCGCCGAGGAACGCCCATACCTTTTGATTGGTGCGCGGTTTTAACCCTCGATCTTCCAGATAGCGCATGAAGCGAGCCTGATAAATGGCCATGATTGGGCTCAGTCCCATGGATACGGTTGGGAACTCCCAGAAATTTGGCATCAGCCATGGATGCGGATACGAACTCAGGCCGCCGCCCTTGCGCAGCTCGCGACGGAAGTTTTCGAGCTGCTTTTGCGTGATGCGGCCTTCGAGAAACGCGCGAGCGTAGATGCCGGGCGAGGCATGGCCCTGAAAATAGACCACGTCGCCGCCGCTCTCGTGCTCCTTGCCGCGGAAGAAGTGATTGAAGCCGACTTCAAACAGCGTGGCCACTGAGGCAAAGGTGGAGATGTGACCGCCGATGCCGGGCGACTCGATGTTGGCGCGCACCACCATGGCCATCGCGTTCCAGCGAATGATGCTCTTGATGCGCCGCTCGATTTCCCGGCTGCCCGGAAATGGCGGCTGCTTTTCTTTGGGAATGGTGTTGATGTATGGCGTGTTAGCCGTGAACGGCAGCCGAACGCCGGCCTTGTGCGCATAGTAATCCAGTTGCCGCAACAACCGCTGCACGCGCTCGGCGCCGCCGGTTTGCAGCACGTATTCCAGCGATTCCAGCCATTCCCGCGTCTCGACGCGTTCGATTTCGCTAAGGGCCTGTATGTCGTGCGTTGTTTTGTTGTTCATCGTTCCTTTCTCGCTCCGTCGTTATGGATGTTCAGGGCATTTTTAATAGAAAAGGGTTTGTTGACAAAAGTGATGTTTGTTTACTCTTGCAGGGGCGCTGTGGGCGCAGAGGCTCTTTGTCCGTTAATCCTATCGTAATGGCGCGGAAAAGCATGGCCGCAGTATTTTAAGAATCCATGCCGAAGGTGTCCGGGTTCAATCCGCGGCCAAGGCTTCAAAAAATCGGGCTATCGGTAAAGCCTTTGATTTTTCGCAACTTCAATGACTGCGCGAAATGCATGATCAAGTAGCTCTATGCATTTAGTTCTATTCATTCGCCTTTTTATTGACCATCGAGGCTGGCTGGCCGGTGGCCTCAAGCACACTGAACCACAGCTCACTTTCCGGATGAATCCGCTTGCGCTGCGCTGCTGCGACTTCGATCGGAATGTGCGTGAACACGCCGTGGCACAACCCGATAATCAAATCGGTTTTGCCGGCCATGGCGGCGTGCACCGCATACCGACTCAAATTGTCGCAGAAGATGCTGTCGTTGGCATTGGGTAACACGCTGCGAATCGTGTAACTCGGATCGATGTACTTCAAATTGATCGGGATCTGGCGCTCGGCGAAGTAGTTCAAAATTTTTTCCTTCAAAAACAGGCCAATATCGCGGTAGCGCACGTTGCCGGACGGATCGCGTTCCTGCAGCGGACCGCCCATCAGGTCCTGCCCGGCGCCTTCGGAAACGATGATCAGCGCGTGTTTGCGCCGGAGAATGCGCTGCTCCAGCGCATGCAAGAAACCGTTTTCGCCCTCCAGTTCAAACGGTATTTCCGGAATGAGGCAAAAATTGACCTCGCGGCTGGCCAGGGTGGCATGCGCGGCAATGAAGCCCGCATCCCGGCCCATCACCTTCACCAGGCCGATGCCGTTCATGGCGCTGCGCGCCTCGGCATGCGCGCATTCCAGCGCCCGCCGCGCCTCTTCCACCGCCGTGTCAAATCCAAACGTTTTATCGACGAAATTGATGTCGTTGTCAATGGTTTTGGGCACGCCCACCACGGCGATTTCGAGCCCGCGGCGCTCTACCTCTTCCCAGACGTGGTGCGCGCCGCGCATGGTGCCGTCCCCGCCGATGGTGAACAGCATATCGATACCTTCCTGCTCCAGACGGTCGACGATGATTTTGGGATCGACATGGCCGCGGGAGCTACCCAGCACCGTGCCTGGCGAACGGTGGATCGGCTCCACAAATTCCGGCGTCAGCTTGATAGGCTCGTAACCGTATTGCGGATCGAAACCGCGAAAACCGAACCGGAATCCCAGCACATCGCGCACACCGTAGCGGTAGTACAGTTGCATGAACAGCGAGCGGATGACGTTGTTCAAACCTGGAGAAATGCCGCCGCAGGTCACAATAGCGGCTTTGCTGTAGCCCGGACGGAAATAGATATTCTCACGCGGTCCGGCCTTTTCCAGGGTGATCCTTTCATCGGTGCGCTCGCCGGCGATTTCCTCTATATTAAAAAGAATGCGCGTCTCGTCCGACACATAGCTGGCCGAGCCCTCCGTGTAGCTGGTGGACAGCTTCAGCGGCGACGGAATGCGGCACGGCCCCAGGGTGCGGACTTTGAAATCGGCATTTTGGTAACGGCTCTCGGGCATTTTGAGTGATTTCCAGATTATGGATTCGCCAGGCCATGAATGATCCCCATTTCGGATCGCTTTACCGGCATGCAGACAAACCTTTTAATTTAACAATTTGCATCGCAAAAACAAGCCTGAATTGCGTTCAGTTTTGAAGAGATGTCGATTGTTGTTGCATTCGTGTTACGATTGGCGTGAATTCAGCTTGCATGTGGTCGGGCCTTTGGCTATTTTTGATGAGATTATTTTGTGTGAATACGGAATGGAAAGACGTGTTTCTGCCGCAGCTGCTCCAATAGGCAGCCAAAGATTCACGCGGATGGCGGTTCCGCGGCTATTTGTTTGAATAGATCAAACCGTTGTAAAAGGATTTCAGCAGCCATTGGCTGCCCAATTCATGGAAAGTCAAACCTCGATGAACCAACAAACACGCATACACATTCTTCCGCCAGAGGTCGCCAACAAAATTGCGGCGGGCGAGGTGGTGGAGCGTCCGGCGTCGGTGGTAAAAGAGCTGGTGGAAAACGCCATCGACGCCGAGGCCACCGAGATCACCATCATTCTGAAAAACGGCGGCAAGGAATGGATCCAGGTTGTGGACAACGGCACGGGCATGACCGGCGAGGAACTCAAGCTGGCCTTCCAGCGCCATGCCACCAGCAAAATCGAAACCGCCGAGGATTTGCACGCCATCGAGACGCTCGGCTTTCGCGGCGAGGCGCTGGCCAGTATTGCGTCGGTGTCGCGCGTCGAGGCGAAATCCATTCCCCGCGGCGAGATCAGCGGCACGGAGCTGGTCCTCAAAGGCGGCCGCATCGTGCAAGAAAAGCCGGTGGGCGGTACGTCCGGGACGACCTTCACGGTCAAAACGCTCTTCTTCAACACGCCCGCGCGCCGCAAATTTTTGCGCGCCGATGCCACCGAATACCGTCACTGCCTGACTGTGGCCAACCGTTTTGCTCTCTGTTATCCCGACATCCAGTTCACCTTTGTGCACAACAGTGAGGTGATCTGGGAGGTGCAGCCGGAGCCGCTCAAAGATCGCATCAGCCACATCCTCGGCAAGCGGCTGCAGAACCTGCTGGTGCAGGTGGAAGACGACGCCGGCGCGGTGAAGATCAGCGGCTATGTTGGCACGCAGGACACGGTGCGCCGGAACCGCGGCGAGCAGTACCTGTTCCTCAATGGCCGTTACATTCAGGACCGATCCCTGCACCACGCGATCATCTCCGCCTATGGCGAAATCCTGGCGCACGGCGGCCACCCGCTGTATGTGTTGCAACTGTACATTGATCCCGCTCGCGTGGATGTGAATGTGCATCCCACCAAAATGGAAGTCAAATTTGCCGACGACCGGCTGATTTACTCGCTGGTGCGCGGGGCCGTACGGCGGGCGCTGATTTCGGCCAAAGTCGTGCCCGATTTGCATCAGCCCGGATCGAGCCTGCCGCAAACCTCCACCGAGCGCTGGCTGGAAAAAGACTGGAATCCGACGGTCCGACCGGTCTCGTCCGGCGGGGCGGCGTTTCCGGCCAATGCGATTGAAAAAGAGCCGCCTGCCGAATCGCAGACACAGCTCGATTTCGATACCGCGGCGCCAGAAGGCAGCTTTTACGGCTCCGGTGAGGCTGGCGCGCCGCCCGAACAGACGGCCACCCCACTGAATGCGGCTCCGGCGGATGTCTGGCAGATGCACAACCGTTATATTCTGACGCAAGTCAAATCCGGGTTGGTGATCATCGATCAGCACGTGGCGCACGAACGCATTCTGTACGAGCAGGCGCTGAAACGGTTCGAAAACAGCCAGCCGGTATCGCAAAAGGTACTGTTTCCGCGCATGATTGAGCTGAACGCCGAAGATTACGATATTTTGAAAGAAATGATGCCTTTCCTGGAAAAGCTCGGCTTCATCATCCAGGAATTCGGCAAAAACACGGTCGTGGTGGAAGGCGTGCCGGCGGACATCAAAATCAAGGATTACACCAAGCTGCTGCAGGACATGATCGACGATTACAAACGCGGCAAGCGCAGCCAGCTCGAAATCCGCGACAACATCGCCAAAACCTTTGCCTGCCACAGCGCCATCCGTTCCGGCGACCGGCTGACCATCGGCGAAATGAAGGCGCTCATCGAGCAGTTGTTCGCCACCGAAACGCCGTATTTCTGTCCGCACGGCCGGCCGGTGCTGGTCAATCTGTCGCTGGAAGAGCTGGATAAACGGTTTGGGCGGATTTGAGAGTGTTCTACCCAGAAAAACTACCTGGCACCTCGAAGGGGCCAGGTGGTTGGATTCGTGCCCGGTTTTAAGTCGAAGTTCCTCATAATGTAACAGAAGACCCATTCTATGCAGCCCCGTGATTTTCCGGTCATCGTCATCGTTGGTCCGACGGCCTCGGGCAAAACGGATGTGGCGCTCGAGCTGGCCGAACGGCTGCAGGCCGTGATCGTGTCCGCCGACAGCCGGCAGTTCTACCGCTGGATGGACATCGGAACGGCCAAACCAACGCCGGAACAGCTCCGCCGGGCCAAACATTATTTCGTGGATTTCCTGCATCCGCGTGAGGAATACAGCGCCGGGCAGTTCGCGCGCGAGGCCCGCAAGCTGATCCGTGAGCTGCGCCAGGCCGGGAGGCCGGTCGTGGTGGTGGGGGGATCGGGCATGTACATTCAGGCGCTGCTACAGGGCTTTTTTGAGTCGGTGGTGCGCGATCCGAACATCAAGGCCGAGCTGAAGCGGCGGGCAGAGCAGGAGGGGGCTGCGGTCCTGCATGCGGAACTCCAGCGCGTCGATCCGCAGCGGGCGGCCGAACTGCATCCCAACGATGCGCACCGCATCGTGCGCGCGCTGGAGGTGTATTACGTCAGCGGCAAGCCGTTTTCAGAGCTGCAGCGGCAGCCGCGCGTGCCAGCGGATTTTCCTTACCTGCCATTCGGGCTTATGTGGCCCCGCGAGGTCCTATACCGCCGCATCGAAGCGCGTGTGGACCGTATGGTGGAGAGAGGCCTGGAGCGGGAAGTGCGCGGGCTGCTCGCCATGGGCGTTTCGCCGCGCGCGAATGCGCTACAAACCGTCGGCTACCGCGAGATGATTCAGTACATCCGCGGAGAGCTCGATCGGGATGTGGCCATCGCGCTCATTAAGCAACACACGCGCAACTTTGCCAAACGGCAAATCACATGGTTCAAACGCGACCGCGAGATTCACTGGCTCGACATCGCAACGCCGTTTCAACCGCAAACTGTTGCCGACCGGATTTTGCGCCGCCTGTCGGCCGATGCGGAATGAGGAGTTTCCCGCCCATTGGCTATCACCGCAAAAGCAGCATCCGCCGCACCTCTACTTCTTCTCCAGCCCGGAACTGGTACAGATACACTCCTGAGGCCACTGCCTGCCCCTGGTCATCGCGGCCGTCCCAGGTTACAGAGTAAGCGCCGGCGCCCTGATAGCCCTTTACCAGGGTTCGTACAAGTTGCCCCTTTAGGTTGTAAATTTTTAACTGCACCAGGAGAGCGCCTGAAGGCGATAAAGGAACGGTGTAAGAAATAACGGTTTCTGGATTGAACGGATTCGGGAAGTTTTGCAGCAATTGGAACTCATCGGGTCTTTCCCGGTTCCGCTCGTTGACCGCTGTAGGCGAGTCTTTGCGCGGCAGAAACCATGGGTCGGCGTCGAAACGATCCGTGGGGGTGGCCGCACTATCGGCATCGTACACTACGACGAAGGCGATGTCACCATGGCTGGTCAACGTAGGTTCTCCCACGGCAAAGGTGTTGCCGGTGCCGATGACCAGTTCCGGTTTACTCCAACTATTCCAATCGCCGGGGATGGATTGGCGGGCTCGATAAATACCGGATTTCAGAGTGATGGGATCGTCACTCATGAAATACAACCACCACTGGCCGGTGCTGTCGCGAAATAGGTGCGGCATTTGATTATCCAATTCTGTATTGATGCTGGTGGCCGGCTGCGGCTCGGCCCAGGAGGCCGCATCGTCGGAGCTGGTGGTGTACCAGATGTCCAGACCGCCCTTGCCCCCCGGTCGGTCGCTGTCGAAGAACAGCACCAGGCTTTGGCCATCAAGTCGCTCGAAGTGCGGGTTGTCTTCCACAAAATCCGAGTTGGCCAAAGGCGCGAGAAATTCGCCGATCCCGGACGGGTTGAGGTTGCTGTTACGAAAGATCAGGATGTCTCGGTCATCTTCGTTCGGTGGCGAATCGTGATTGCTGGTATAGGCAAAGATGTCGGCGGTGCTATCATCTTTCATGATGATCTGCACCGCTCCCTCGGTCCAGATAGGGCGCGCCAGATTAGACAACTGCCACTCCGGGAATGGTTCAGTGACGCTATTGCGGTGGCTATACAGAATATCACCGTGCAGCCATTCCTTTGCACCGATGGGATTGGTGGTAAGGTCCATGCCGAAGGTGGGGCCACGGCGGTAGGGTGAAAAATTGGTGATGTCGCCATTACCGACATAAATCAGGGAGAACACGTCCACCGGCAGATAAACGCAGTAGAGATTGAGTCCGTCTCGTGAGATATAAATGCCATCTTCCCAACCGCCCACAGCCATGGGCAGCTTGTACGGCGTTTCGTATTCGTCGGGCAGGGCAACAAATGGCCTGGCATTGGCTTTGATGCTTTCCCAATCGGGCTGCGCGAAAACCATGTCGGCGCATAATAACAAACCAGACCAGACGGCGAAAAACGTTTTTATGGATTGCCTGGGCATACCTTTACCTCCTCATTGATTTGAACGACCGTATAACTTTAAGTGCAATAAAGGCATCATTCCATCAACGTAGCAGCAGCATTTTGCGAGTCTGGTGAAATGGCCCGGCCTCGATCCGGTACAGATACACGCCACCAGGAAGCCTGCCGGTATCAAAGCGCACCGTATATCTGCCGGCCGGCAGACGTTCTGAAACCGGGCGGGCCACTTCCTGCCCGAGCATGTTGTAGATGCTTAGTGTGACGAAATGCGATTCAGGCAGGTCGAACGCAATGATGGTTGTGGGATTGAATGGGTTCGGGACATTTTGTGCCAAACGAAACGAACGCGGAAACGTCTGGCTGTGCTGCTGACCAATCGAAGTGACATTCGGTCGATCCACGATGGTGGCGTAAGTGGCCTGATTGTTGGCCGTGTCCTGCGCCACAGCCTGGAGCACATGCGTTCCGGGTGTCAAGCCGGTCGGATCGAACAGAAACGCATAGGGCGGGGCGTGGATGGTTTGCACCACGTTGCCGTCCACCAGGAACGACACGCTGGCCACGGCATGATCATCGCTGGCAACGGCCGCAACCAGGGTGATCGAATCCAGAACCGCATGCTCCAGGGGCCAGACCAGTACCACCTGGGGGGGCGTCGTGTCGGGTTCTGTGGGTTCGGGCACGGAATTCCCGAGCTGGCGATTGGCCTCCTTGATCTTTTCGATGAAAAAATCGGTGTACCCCGGCTCGATGGAAAACTCGGTAAACAGGTAGGGCTGGTATTTGTAAAACTGCCAGACCCAGGGAGCACTGAATGGAATACGCAGTTCGACGATTTTGTTTAGCACGTTTTGGGAAAACGGTGCCGTACGGTCGTACAAAATCGGTGGGTCCGCATCGGCGAACTCACCCACAAAGAGTAGCTTGTTCAAGGAATCGGCAATCTGTTTCACGACATCCAGCAGCTCAACGTTGGTGGCGCCGCTCAGTCCCCATCGCACATTGCTGCGCCGGGTATCTGGATAGAGTGTGTCCTCCACGCTGTTGTAAAAGTGGATGCTGATGATGTCCATATCGGCATGGATTTCAGCAAGATGCTGGATAAATTCTTCTTTCGAGTCTGGCGTCCAATCGGGTCCATCCGATGACCAGGCCGGCTGTCGTCTCAGATGAGCGGCTGCTCTGCGTGGCAGATTGAAGCCGGAGGAGATAAGCCGGGTCGAATCCAGGCTACGGATGAAACGCGCCAGGCGGCCCGTAAAAGCAATCAATTCATCCGTGCTGAACGTTGCGACAGCCCCGCATGGCGATTTGCCATCGCACCACACCTCGAAAAGGTTGATATCGGCGTGGTCGTTAAGCTCGTTGGATAATTCGTAAAAATAGACGGTTGGGTTATCGCGGTAACGCTGGATGAATTCCGATATGTAGCGGATGAGGGTCTGGTAGGACCAGGAAGTCGAATCGGCGATTAAGTCGGCAATGGTTTCGTTGCCGCTCATGGCCGGGAACTGCAATACGTTCCATACGAACACCGGCACAAGCCGCACGCCCGCGGCGTTCAGGTCTGCCATCAGCTCGTCGAACAATGCCCAGTGAGCTTGCGGATCGTGCATCCACAGATCCAGATCGCCCGGTTCGCCATAGGCCGCCGGTTGAAACCCGGTGACCGACACACGAAAATAGGTGATGCCTGCATTAGCCGCATCCACGATGGCTTTTTTGGCCATGGCTCGGGAAACCTTCTGGTAGGCCGAACCGGCATACGCTCCCATGGGCGTGCCCTGATACTGCTTGAACAGATCGAATTTGTTAATGCCCACGGCCGGCTGAATATCATTTGCTGGTGGTTGTCCAAAGCCAGCGCGAATGATCCCAATGCAAACCATTATGAGAAGTAAAGAGGTTGTGATGCGTGTGCTCATTTTTTCTCTCCTCACGTGGGTTGGGTTTCCAGGGGGAATTGCCTTAGGGGGGCCTTTCGGGGCAGGACAAGTTTCTCCTGCCAGACCTTTAAGGCCGGACTGGCGTTGCCAGCACCGTCATACAGCCCAGTGTCCTTCCATATCGCGCGGCCTTTCATCCCCTTTGTGCAAGTGAGTTTTACGAAAGCCATATCAACTATCGTGCCATTGGAAAGACGAACGGCTGGATTCCATCTCGTGTTTTTGATAACGATGAAGTTAGCAGGAAGGATCGTCTGTATTGGCTGCTTCTAAAGGTGTGAATTGTGACCACAGGTGTAGTTGATTTGCAACAGCCCATCTAAACATGAAAACGGATGAGACTCATCGCGTAAATGAGTCTCATCCAGGTTGCAATTGCACAACATCATCGCAATATCAGCATCCGCCGCACTTGCACCTGCTCGCCGGCAACCAGCCGGTAGAGGTACACCCCGCTGCTCACTATTTGCCCGCGGTCGTCCTTGCCATCCCAGGTTACGGTATGCTCGCCGGCGCTCTGGCGGCCCCGCACCAGCGTGCGCACACGCCGGCCGCGAAGGTCGTAGATGGCCATCTCGACCTGACTCGCGACTGAAAGCTGGTAGCGGATGGTGGTTGCCGGATTGACACCGTTGGATAAAATCGCGCTCCTACTTCCCCTCTCGCCGCCATGGCTATCCAATGGGGTGAAGGGGTTGGGGTAGTTCGGATAAAGCGCGAATGTGCCAGGTGCGCCGGGTTCGTTGCCAAGGGACGTGATTGTTGTACCGGAAAGCTCCAGAAAAACCACCGAATGGGGTTGCAGCACCAGCGAATCAACAGCGCCAGCAGAGACGGGTTCGTCCTGCAGTACCACATTCATCGGATTGGACTCATTGTGTGCCGTAGGGGATGGCGCCTCCAGACGGCGGATGCGGCCGCCATGGTAACGAAACCCCTCGATAGCCAAATGACACGATAGCATCTCCTGCTCAGCACTGTTACTGATCGCCACATACAGCGTGTCACCGCGAGCGGAAAGTGCGGCTGAAGCATTTACGTAAGGCAACACCTGGTCATACGCCAACTCGGACGGGGATTCCACCTGTACTGGCAATTCCCGGCTATTTTGCCACGGCTTGAAGCCCTCGAACACATAGCCCATGGGGCCGATGCTGAAGCTGGTCCAGTTGTTGTACAGCGCCAGCCAGACGCCGCCCAGGGCAAACTGGTTGGCGAACCATACCGGAAATTCTGCTCCGGCATTGAGCGTGCGGATGAAAAATTCGGCGG
>JAUZRQ010000018.1 GCA_030950365.1 Candidatus Zhuqueibacterota bacterium
CAGACATAGTCAGTCAAAATATATTTCGTAGCCATAGCCGTTTCCAAATTCTTATAAAAGACTTAATATCGTTTTGTTAAAAGTTGCAGCCTCTCGAGCAAAATGTATAGTTGGAAATCTAACCCTGCGGCGCACCTCTTCCGTGCGCCGCACGTGCCATTCTTCCTACCTCAAAAACACCTCCTCCACCGGGATGATTTTGACCTTTTCCGGTTTGATGTCCAGATGATAGGTGGAGATGATTTTGTCTTCGTCCAGGATGTCCTGGGGTTTGCGGGCGTTGTACTGGATGGGCGACGGCGCGTTGGTCACCAGCCGCTGTTTCAGGTCGTCAGCATCCTTCACCACAAACACGATATCCACATTCTTCGATTGCAGATACTTGCGCAGCACGCGGTTGACGTCGTCGAGGGTGAGTTGGTCCAGACTCTCTTTGATGTACTGCGTGAAGGGTGGGATGCCGTAGTAGCGGCTGTCCATGAGATAGCCCAGTTGCCGCATCTGCGTTTTCACCAGCACGTTGACAAACTTCTTGAGATAGTTGCGCGTGGCTTCAAAATCTTCCTGGCTCAGGCCGTTTTTCAGCAATTTGTCCAGCTCATACATGGCAATGCGCAGGGAAAAATGGGCGTTCTTCGGCTCCACCGGACGAATCCACACCTGGAAGATCTGCTGCTGCCGCGCCAGGTTGGGATCGGGATGGAACTGAAACATACCGCGCGGGAAATATTCGATGTAGGCATAATCGCCGTAGTTCAGTCCGCGGATGCGGCGCATGCGCTGGTACAGGTAGCTGTTGCTGGAGCGGTGCTCGCCGAAGTACGAACGGATGAGCCACAGCGCCGGCCAGTCCGGATGGCTGCGGTTGATAGCGATCGGAAAGCCGAACGAAATGGCGGTGGCGCGGGCATTCTTTTTTACCAGCCACACGTTGAGACCGTCGATGGGCTGCGGCTGCGGCAGTTGCAGTTTCACGGCCTCGCCCTGCGGCAGGCCGGCAAAGTCGCTCTGCAGCCGCTCCACCAGCGATTCGGGATAGTCGCCGGCCAGCCCGATCACCAGATTGGCGCGGACGTAGTATTTTGTGTAAAACGTCTTTAGATCATCCAGGGTAATCTTCTTCAGCGCTTCGATGGTGCCGACGTTGTGATGGCCGTAGGGATGGTCGCGGTAGATCATCCGGTACAGCGCTTCCTTTCCCAGCTCTTCGTCGTTGTTGTCGCTAAGGTCCACTTTGAGGAAATTGATTGCCTGCGCCTTTAGCCGCTTGAAATCCTCCTCGCGCCAGCCCGGCTGTAGCAGCATCTCGCGAATCAGGTTGTAATATTTTTCCAGATTGTCGATGTGCGTGGTGCCGTAAAACACGGTCATCTCTTTATCGACCTGCGCATTGAATGAGGTCGCCATGGGATACATGGCATCGACGATCTCTTTGTAGGTCATGGTTTTCGTGCCGCCCTGACTGAGCATCATGGCGGTGAGGTTGGCCACGCCCTCCTTGCCTTTCGGATCGCTGGCCGCGCCGACATTGAACAAAATGCGAAAACTGATCAGCGGCGAGGTGTTTTTCAACGTCACCATTTCGATTTTCTCATCGGCGGCCTTTTCCACCGGCCGGGCAAACGCCGCGGACAGCAGGCCGAATGCGCACACAAAGATCAGTAGCTGTCTCATTGTTCCCCTCCCTTCTTCGCATCATGGCTCAACGTCACGATGATGCGATTATTTTCGGTAAAATATTTTTGCGCCATTTGCTGGATGTCCTCCGGCGTCAGCGAGTCGTACACCCGGTACAGCCGGTTGATCACTTCGGGATCGTTTTTCAGGGCCAGGTAATTGGCCAGAATGTTGGCGATGGTTTCGGAGTTGTCCATGGACAGCGCAAAGCTGTATTTCAGGTTGGACTTCACGGCTTCGAGCCGTTTGGCGTCCACTTTCTCGTTGCGGAGCTGCTCAAACGTCTTCAGAATTTCGTTTTCCACGTATGGCATGTCTTTGGGATTTTTCACCCGGGCGAATACCGAGTTGATGTATGGATCTTTGCGGTCCGGGAACCAGGTGAAGAACTGATCCACTTTTTGCTCTTCGATGACCAGCTTGCGATACAGCGGCGAGGCCTCACCGAAGGCGATCTGCGAGATGATGTCCATGGCGGCCATGTCTTTTTTCTCGTCGGAGAAGGCCGGGCCTTTGTAGCCGACCACCACCCACGGCAGGGTCGGATTGGGCCACGCCACGTGCTTGCGGATGGGCTGCGTTTGCGGCGGCTCCTTGGGGATGTCCGGCGCATAGCTGCCGCGCTGCCACCGGCCCCAGTATTTTTTCACCAGTTGCATCACCTGACCGGTGTCAATATCGCCGGCCACGACGATGGTGGTGTATTCCGGCCGGTAATAGCGATCGAAAAATTTCAGGCTGTATTCGTACTGGTTGGGCATGTCTTCGATGTCTCTGAGAAAGCCCATGGTGGTGTGCTTGTAGGTGTGCTTTTGAAACGCGGCGTCGCGCATGACTTCGATGATTTTGCGGATGGGGTTGGCGGCGTTTTTGTTGTACTCGCCCAGCACCGCCTTGGCCTCGGTCTGGAAATCGGCTTTGCTGTATTTCAGATTCTGAAACCGGTCCGCCTCCAGCATCAGCACGGTCTCGAGGTCTTCTCTGGAAAAGGTGGTGTGATAAATGGTGCGATCATCCGAGGTGTTGGCGTTGTTGTCGGCGCCGATGTTTTTCAGGATGGCGTCGTATTTTTCCGAGGGAAACTTTTCCGTGCCTCGGAACATCATGTGCTCGAAAAAGTGAGCAAAGCCGGATTTGCCCGGCTCGACTTCGTTGCGGGAGCCGGTGCGCACGACGATATAGCAGGCGACGATGTCCGGAAATCCCGTCGGTACCGCCACCACGGTGAGCCCATTGGGCAGAGTCTTTTTGACGTATTTGTAGGGGAAGATTTTGCTGTCTTTTGCCGAGCCAAACGCCGACAGCGGCAAAAGCAGCAGCAACAGCCAGGTCCAGTGCCTCATCATTTTCGCTCCTTTCACATGGTGGGTTCGAAATTTACAAATAGCCTATAAATGTTTATATTTTATAGCAAAATAGCAAGGCTTTTCAACATCCAACCGTTGAAATGGTTGGACATTTTGAAATTCGAATTCTGTTAACGTTTATAACATTTTCGCTGATGATTAATCTGTGAGGGCTCAAAAATATCTTACGTCAGGCTACAACGTCAAAAGGAATTTCGCAGAATACGTTTTTTAAAAGTGACAAAAATATATGACTGAGGTGTAGAGGGGCATTTCATATACTGGCCATTGAGGCCATTGAAGAAGTGGCGTTTACGAACATAATCCGTGCCAAAGGGAAAAACGAATTGGTCAAAGACGATGCAATTGGTTCTATATTGGAAGGTTGGTGGGCATGCAGGTTGCTTACGCATCCGCCTTGCTTCGCGATTGGAAAGCCATTCGTAATCAAAAGGGCGTCGGCAGGTATAGGGAGTAATTGATGAAATCCAAATAGGTTCCAAACCGGCCAAAATACCGGGCTTGTATCATTTCCTGTTCAGGCTTCCGTCCAATGCGATAAGCGCCAACCCGGAAAACCCACAAATAGTTCTTGCAAAATAGAAATTAATTTCTATTTTGCAAACATGATCCCCAGAGAGCTTAAAAGCGTCATCCAGAAAAGGCTCAGCCAATTTCCGGCGGTAGCCATTTTTGGCCCGAGGCAGGTCGGGAAAACAACCCTTGCGCGTACTTTTTCATCGATTTATTATGATCTGGAGCTAGAAGCCGAAAGACTGCGTCTGGATGTGCAATGGGAAAACGTCATACCATCAAAAGATCTCATTATTCTGGATGAGGCTCAGAATGATCCCGACATCTTTCCCCGACTCAGACATGCTATTGATATGGATCGGCAGCGGAACGGTCGTTTTCTGATTCTTGGTTCAATTTCACCTTCCCTGATGCGTCCGGTTTCTGATCTTTTAACCGGTCGACTGGCTACTTGCGAACTATCTCCTCTGTCCGTCGAAGAGATCGGTGCGAACCGCCTTGACGATTTATGGCTCATGGGTGGCTTTCCCGATGGTGGTATCCTTAACCGACCCGATTTCCCAACCTGGCAACAGAATTATCTTGATTTACTCGCCATGCGCGATTTACCGGTTTGGGGGCTGCCAGCCAAGCCGACAGTAACAAAACGGTTCTTTAAAATGCTGGCCGCCCTGCATGGTTCGATCTGGAATGCCAGTCAGATAGGCAAAAGCCTGGGGTTAAGCTATCACACTGTGAATTCCTATCTTGAATTTCTTGAAAATGCCTTTCTGATCCGTCGGTTGCAACCTTATCACGCGAATATTAAAAAGCGCCTGACAAAATCCCCAAAAATCTACTGGCGTGATTCTGGCCTTTTGCATAGCCTGCATGGCATCCTTTCGATAGAACAATTACTGGCGCAACCCTGGGTTGGCCATAGCTGGGAAGGTTTTGTCATTGAACAAATGGTCATTCATTTGCAGAATCAGGATATTCCATTTGAGGGGCCTTATTTTTTCAGAACGAATGATGGACTCGAATTGGATTTACTGTTATTCATTCGTGGCATTTTGTGGGCATTTGAAATCAAGCTGACAACCTCGCCGGCGCTGCAAGATCTCGCGCGCCTAAAAAAAATGGCCAGTTTGATTGGCGTTCAACAAATGGTTTTACTGTGCCGGTGCAGCGAACCCATAACCGGAAACGATATTCGGATTGGTGATCTACCCAATGCATTGAAATGGATTAGCGACACCTGATTTTTGCCCTACTATCCCTCAGCAATTCTTCTTTGCCAGCTTTTTGTGCAGGTCATTGATCGCCATCAGTGCTGCGGCGCCATACCATTGGTGCAGCTCCATCGTCAATCTTGCCGTCTAAATCGCGGGATCGGTGTCAACCAGGGTTTCCGCTTCCGTGGGGCGGGAACATTAAAACAGGACTCCGCCTACATTTTGTTTTCTCATTAATATACGATTTATTTCGATTGGTCATCCACCTACCGGCGACACGTTTTCCCTGTTAATCTGAAACGGAGACGGCCATCGCAAGTGCGCGAAAGACCCGGTACATAAATTCGTTGCCCGCCATTTTCGTTGAAGGGTGGGTTGAGTGGCATCCCGGCGAAACAAACAAAAAAGCAAGGCAACATTGCAAAATATCCTATTAAAAATTTTCTTGAAATTTTGTTAGAAATGACCAATTTAAAAAAGTAAAGTAAAAACTGGAGTAAAGTCATGATAAAATGTAAAACCAAAATATCCCCAAAAGGCCAGATCGCCATTCCCAAAAAAATTCGAGATCAGTGGGCCACTGACTACCTGGAGATGGAACTCAGAAACGATGAGCTGATACTCAGATCGGCCCCTTCCATCCAGGAACTCGGTGGAATTCTGAAAAATTACGTCAAAGAGAAAACGAATCCAAAGCCTGGGAAGAACATGTCAGAAAAAAAGGGGGTTCTGATTGATACCAACATCGTCATTCGTTTTCTGACTGGCGATGATGAAAAGCTATACAAACAGGCCGAAAAAATCATGGCCGATCTCGAGCAGAATGCGATCAAGGCAATGATGTTAGAACCGGTGCTGGCTGAGTGCGTCTATATCTTGAAAGGAGTTTACGGCGTGGAACGCGCGATGATCGCTATGCTCTTGAGAAAAATCCTTTCGCTGAAAGTGCTTAAAATACCCAACAAGCCCATCTATTTTAAAGCGTTGGATTATTTCGAATCCCAGAACCTGGATTTTGTCGACTGCCTGCTGCTCGCTTTCAGTCAGCACAAAGCCGGGGAGCTATTAAGTTTCGATAAAAAGCTATTGAGCCCTCTCTCCTCCAAATAAAAACGCATCCACTTGCCCCCTGCTTTCATACGGGGCTTTTCATAATCAGTGCCAATCTGTGCAATCAGTGGTCCCCCCAAAACCTATTTTCCTATATCAGCCGGAATGATTGCCGATACAAATTGGAACCATAAAAGTCAGAAATTATTCAAACCGCTCGGCAAATTTTTGACAAAACATTTCCCAGCTCTCCCAGTTCGTTGGCAGATTTTCCGCTTCCGCCCAGCGCCAGAACGGATCATACAGCGGCCGGGCGTACTTCAGCTCTTCGCGGAAGATGTATGCGCTCAGGTCCCCTTTTTCGAGGAAGCCGGTTTCCTCGAACGCCGCCAGCGCCGCCTGGCGGTCGTATTCCACGCCGCGGAATTCCACCCGCCATTCGCCATCCACCAGCTCGAGCAGCAGGTATTGCGCGCGCGGATCGCGGTTGAAGGGCGCCCCGACCGCTCCCGTGTTGAGGAACCACCGGCCATTGACGCGCCGGTCATAGGTGCGGTGCGTGTGCGAGCCGATCAAAATATCCGCCGGAAACTCCTGCGCAATTTCGGCCAGGCATTCATCGGGTGTGTATAAGCCATAGCCTTCCCGGTAGTGCCGCGGGCTGCCGTGCGAGATCAACACCGTGGGCGCGCCGTCGATGCGGATTTCATGGGTCATGGGCAGACCACGTAGTTTATCCAACCAACCGGACTCTGCCAGGGTCTCGGCCACCACTGCGGTACCCTTCCAGAACGGATCACGGTACCACGATTCCGGAATGCCGTCGTGATCGATCCACATGCGCACCAGATCATCGTGATTGCCAAGAATGAAAATAAAATCCTCATTCCAGATGCGCTCCATCACCGCCACGTTGTTGGGCCCTCGGTTCACCAGATCGCCGTTGACGATGACCCGATCCACATGCTGCCGTTCGATGTCGCGCAGAACGGCTTCAAGCGCGTGCAGGTTGCCGTGAATATCCGCAATGATCGCGTATTTCATCTCCAATATATCCGTTTGCCATTCAGAGCTTTCTTGAATACCGACGAACACATCTCAATGTCTATCGATCGTCGTACGCGAAAGATGCTTAATCATAATCTTTGTAAACTGCATGGCCGGCCGCGACCATCATGTCGTTCACATTCTCGTACTGGCCATCGATCTGCAACCAGATCTCGCCGAGATAGCGGCCATACTTGCCTCTTTTATCCTTGACCGTCTGCAAAAATACGTCCCTGCCAAGAATGAGTTCGCGCAGATAATCGCGCGCCGCCAGCCCCTGCGGCCGTTCATCGCCACGCAACTCCGGGGCATTGATACGGTACAAACGAATCGGCTCATTGCGTATCCAGGTGTTCATTCCCAGGTCGATATCCATCCGACAGGTATCGCCATCATACACGCTGACGACTCTGGCTTTGTAAAAATATAACTTTTCGCGCATACCGTTCCCCTTTATTGGCTGTGATGGATCTGCATGAGCGATTTGATGCGTTCGCGGATCCCGGTGCCAAACCCCAGCCGGTCGAACAGCGCTTCCAGTTTCGCCGCATCGGGAGGCTGCCAGCGCAAATCGTTCAGACTGGCTGTCACCGGCGCATCGGTGGCAATGCGCGCCAGCCGCTGACTCAGCCACACCTGCTGCTGGTACTGTTGCAACCGTTCGGCCAGTCTGGCGGCGCCCCGGATTTTCTGATCGGGCAACTCATCCAGTCGCTGATAAAGTGCTTCCACGCTGCCAAAGGCCTGCAGCAATCTCGCCGCGGTCTGCGGCCCGATGCCCGGAACCCCGGGGATGTTATCGACTTTGTCGCCCATGAGCGCCAGCATATCCACGATTTGATCCGGCCGCACGCCGAATTGTTGCTGGACGCCCTCTGCGTCCAGGCGGCGGTCACGCGCATAATCCCACCACGTGTCCCCGGGAAGCAAAAGCTGGGTGAGATCCTTGTCATTGGTGACGATCGTTACGCGGAGCCCGTTATCGCGCAGCCGGTGCGCCAGCGTGCCGATGATGTCATCCGCCTCATATCGCCGATCAACAAAGGATGGCAGCCCCATTGTCCGGGTCAGCTCCTGACAGCGTTGCATTTGATATTCGAGCTCGGGGGGCGGTAACTCGCGTTGCGCCTTGTATTCAGGGAAAATTTCATTGCGGAAGGAGGTTGTGAGGCTTTCATCGTAAGCCACGGCCACAAATTCCGGCCGCTCCTGCTCCAGCAACTGGCACAAAAACGCGGCAAAACCGTAAACCGCATTGGTCGGGCGATTATCAGAATCCACCATGCTGGCCGGTATCGAATAATACGCCCGAAAAATGTACGGACTGGCGTCAATGAGAAGAAGTCGTTGCATCCGTGGCTATTTCAGTTGTTTCGGTTCAGGCCTGCACTGCAGTGGTATTAAATGACAACTGCATGAGGGCCGGATGATGATTTTCAATACGGGCCATAGGAAATTTGATTGCTTTTAGCAATATCAATGTGTTGAGTTTATTAAATATCCAACCCAAAAGCAAGTGAAAGTCCCGGGGTTGCCGTATCACAGAATCCTTGCCTCAGGGGTTCTGGAATCCCAAAACCATCGATTTACAACACCTCGTTAAAAAGGTGAACATTTTTCACCTTTTAATTTGCAATCAAACCAAAATTTAATTAATTTATAGTACCTTTTGTACACCATATATGGAGGTGCCCATGAATTACATCAAAGGACGCGGTGCGGATGGCAATCCCCAAAATCGATATGACCCCCTTTTTGTGGATTTCGATCACATCGACGCGCCCCGGACCCAATTTTTCATCGATCATTCCCGTTCCATTGTGGCCAGGAACGACAGTCCGGATGTCGGCTTCACCTATAGCCTGAATCCATACCGCGGCTGCGAGCATGGTTGCGTGTATTGCTACGCCCGGCCCACGCACGAGCAACTGGGCTTCTCGGCCGGACTCGATTTCGAGACCAAAATCATGGTCAAAAAGGATGCGCCGGCGTTGCTGGAGAAAACCTTTCGTAGCCCGAGCTGGCAACCGCAAGTCGTGGCGTTGTCGGGCAACACCGACTGCTATCAGCCCACGGAACGGCGCTGGAAACTGACCCGCTCATGCTTGCGCGTGTTTCTGAAATACCGCAATCCCGTCAGCATCACCACCAAAAACGCGCTGATAGTGCGGGATCTGGATATCCTGACGGAATTGGCTCGCGAGCACCTGGTTCATGTCAATCTCAGCCTGACCACACTGGATAACCGGTTGTGCCGGATTTTGGAGCCACGCACGTCCAGTCCGCAGCGACGGCTCGAAGCCATCGCGCGGTTGTCCGGGGCCGGTGTACCGGTTGGCGTGATGGTCGCACCGGTCATTCCGGGCATCAATGACCGAGAGATTGCTGGCATCCTGAGCGAGGCGGCCGCGGCCGGTGCGCAAAATGCCGGTTACATCCTGCTGCGGCTTCCGCACGGCGTCAAAGAGCTGTTCGTGAACTGGTTGCGGCAGCATTTTCCGGATCGCGCGAATAAAGTCGTTCACCATATCCAATCCATGCGCAACGGGCAGCTTTACGAGTGCGAGTTCGGCGCACGCAAGCGCGGCCACGGCCCGGCGGCGGAGATGATCCAGCGGCTGTTCGAGCTGAGTTGCCGTCGATTGGGACTCCACCAGACGTTACCGCCTCTCAATACGGACGCCTTCCTGCGCCATCCGGAGCAGGCGCAGCTGGAACTATGACTTCTGCGGCTACCGCCAACCGGGCTTAGCGCAAAATAAACGCAATCCGCTCCAGTTTCCCGTCGATATTTTGGCGCGGTTTGATGCCCATGATTTTGCACAGCAGGGGATAAATATCGATGTTGCGCAGAGTGCCGGTGCGGTAGCTCTTTTTGAAATTCGGCCCCATGGCCACAAAAATACCATGCATGTTGATGGTGTGATTATCCCATCCGTGTGTGGCTTTGCCGCGGACTTTCTCGCCGCTGAGCTGCAACAGCCAGCCAGGTTCGGCCACCACCACGATCTCGGAAATGAAGGGATGCTGGGAGAAATGCCAGTATGCTGGCACGTCCTCGCGCGCAAAGGCACGGAAGTGCTTCTCTGCAGCACGCAACTTGCGCAAGGCCTCATCCCGGTAGCCCGGTTTTGGCTGAACCATCATCACCGGGCCACGCTGCTGAAATTCAAAGGGCGTGTCGCCGAGAATCCGATCGATATAAATCACCCGTCGCGGGCTGGTATCCATCATGCCATGATCGGACACGGCGATGATATTCACCTGATTGAGCATGCCCAGCTTTTCCAGCCCGGCAATAAGCCGCCCAAGCATGCGATCCACCCGGGCAATGGCCGAATCGGTTTCGGCGGCCCGGGTACCATACTGATGCGCTTTGGAATCCACGGCATCGAAGTACAGAGTGATGAAATGCGGCCGCTCGGCCTCGGGCAATTGCAGCCACTTCAGCACGCCATCCACGCGGATTTCGTAAGGTCGGTTGTGCTCATACTTCTCGAAAAAAGTCGGATGGCGGTAGTCCGGCCGCATCTCCGAGCCGGGCCAGAAATAGCTGGCGCACACGATGCCCTGCCGCTCGGCAGTCTCCCAGAACGCCTCGCCTAGATACCAACGCGGATCGCGCACCGCCGAAGCATCGCCAAGCGAATAGGTCTTGCCGGAAAACGGATCGCGGAAGCGGTTGAAAATGATGCCATGATTCTCCGGATACATGCCGGTAATGATGGCCAGATGATTGGGAAAGGTTTTGGTTGGGAATACTGGCTGCAGCGAAAGCGCCGCCACTCCGTTCCGCTGCATGCGTTCCAGGTTGGGCGTCAGCCCGCGGTGCAAATAATCCCAGCGAAAACCATCAAAAGAAACGAGGATGATGTACGGTTTTTGGCTGGCATAACTGAAATGAACCAGAGTCAACGAAAGCAATATCAACGAAACTGCGCTTCGAAGCATCTTCCTCATATTCGATCCTTTCAACGCAATCCAGGGGTTGGAACACGATGGATTCAAAGCAATTCTAGCGTGAATGATCCATGCGACTTAGCGACTTTGCGTGAGTTGTGAATAACTCAGAATAAAAGATTAAATAGGCTAAAAAAAAGCGCCCTCAAAATTGAGGGCGCTTTAATTAGCCTGCTTAACCATTTTCATTAAAAATCGATGCTAATGCCTGCGTTAAAGAAGCGCGGAAGCCCCATGAATACTGCGGCATCGTCTGCATCATGGTCTTTATCCCAGGCATTGTAACGGCTGTTATCCGTTGCATCCTGGATATAGACGGCATCGAGAAGGTTAAAGACATGCAGAAAGGCTTTCGGCCGCAGATTGCCAAAAGTGAAGGGCAATGCATAGGAGGCATGCAGGTCAACCACGCTGTAATTCGGGATCTTCCAGGACTGTACCCGGTCTTCTGGATTAGTGCGGCTGAACGGATCCCAATTAGCATAGTGATCGCGGTAGTGACGCCAGACCAGTTTCACTTCCGACGCCTGGGTCGGATACACGGTGGTTGTTAGAGCGAATTGGGTCTGCGGAGCGTCACCCACTTTGAGGCCTTTCACATAGAAGCTGTACTGCACATCCAGGGCACCGCCGGATTCATAGTCTTTATACACACCGCTTACATCGTCAACATATTCCCAATTGGCCACCGAGACGGCGCCATCCAGGCGGACGTAGCGGCTAAGTTGATAAGCGGCTTCCAGTTCGATGCCTTGATGTAGAATATTCATACCAGTGATAAAGATGATGCCCTCGCTGCCATCCGCATTGGTTACATTTACCGAACGAGCGCGATCTTTCCATAACGTATAGTAAGCACTCAGTTTCACATCTAAGCGTGCTTCCGGTTGGGTAAAGTTCACGCCAAATTCGACCGACGTAAACTTCTCGTTTTTGGGATTGTCAGCCCGCTGACCGGTACGATCGTTGATCACGTTATCAAAGATCGGCACCTTGGACACATAGCCTACATTGGCGTAGATATTGGTAAACGAACCAAGGCGGTAACTGGCACCACCTTTCGCCTGGTAGCCTCCAATGGTGGGCGACTCAGTCACCAACACATTGCCGTTCGCATCTTTACGGAAGTAATTGGTATGACGGTACTTGATTGTAGAGTATCCAGCCATACCATAGGCCGTAATAGCATCACCTCGATATTCTCCCTGAGCGAATACGCCAAGCCAATCGACATCGTTTTTAAAGTCATAAGCGATCCGATCGCCAAGTTTGCGCCTGGCATCTTCCATCGACCAGAAATCGCTGGCCGGATTGCCATTGCGATCCACATCGATATAGTATTGGCCACCAAGCAGGTCACGCACTTCGCGATAGTGCTCGATTTCGGCGGTCCGCCAGTCGATACCAGCGATCATTTTGAATTTGGGGCTGAAATCGATACTGGCTTTCGAAATCACACCAACCGTCCACTGATTGTTGCGGCTATTGCGCAAAATGCCACGGGAACGTCCTTCAGGGTCGGCGCTATTTTTGGCAATGGTGGAGTTCCAATCCCAGGTCCAAGGAGCACTGGCATACCACTTGTTGCCGGCAACCCAAGGCTTGCGATCAACCCGACCGTAGGTTCCGGTACCGCCACCACGACCACCGCTGTAATACAACACTGTGAACAGACCAACTTTCTCGGTGAATTTGGAATACCAGTTCAAATTCACCTGTGGTTTGTGATAAAAATTCTCGCGTTCGTTGATGAATGCCTTATCATAACGATCGAAGGCCTTACCGTCAACCATCTGCTTACCGTTATAATTCGGATCAACAGGAGCCCAGTTCTGATTGAAACGGCGACCGGCTTGATTGTATTTAGTTAGCGCCATTGGATCATAGTCGGGAAGTGAAGCTGCAAATTTGGTGTCATACACGGCGATGTTCTGTTTGTAGAGATTCTGGCCGTGACGTTGCGGCGCTCCCAGAGCATAGAATTCGAGACGATTGTTCTGATTGATATTATAGCTGGCACCAAAATAGTAAGCCCAGGCATCGGTCCAGGTAGCATCGATAATCCCATCGCCCAACTTACGAACGACGGCTGCACTAACGGCCAATTTGTCATTGATGAGACCGCTGTTGAACACCAGCGTGGATTTGAGAAAACCGTCGCTACCGATTTCTTGCTTAAACAGACCGCCCCGTTCGAGTGCCGTCGGATCGGTCAGGATATTCATGGTGCCACCGATGGAAGGCACGGCCAGGTTAACGGCGCTCAATCCGCGCTGTACCTGGATCGAGGAGGTCACATCGCCAACGCCATCCCAGTTGGACCAGTACACCCATCCGTTTTCCATATCGTTCACGGGCACACCATTGATCATAATGGCCACGTTGCGCTGATCGAAGCCGCGGATATTGATGCGGGCGTCTCCCGAACCACCACCTTGCGGGGTTGCGTAAACGCTCGGCGTGGTGTTGAGCACCAACGGGATGTCTCGTGATCCCAGGTTGGCCTGAATAATTTCCTTATCCACATCGGTAAACGCGACCGGTGTTTCGCGTTCTTTCGCGCGGCTCGCCGTGACGTACACACCTTCCATCACCAGCGCCTGCGGTTCTAGCGCGAAGTCCACCGTAGCCGTCTCGTCCGAATTCACCTGCACCTGTTTTTTAAGAATATTGTAGCCAATGTAAGTGGCCTTTACGGTATAAGTGCCAGGCGGGACATTGTAAATCACAAAATTTCCCTGCGCATCCGAAGCCGCACCTAACGTCGTCCCCTCAATCAGGACGTTCGCGCCAGGCAAACCGTCTCCGGTGGAAGAATCGGTCACCTTCCCCTTGATCTGACCATTGCCCGCGAACACGCTAAAGGGCAAAAGCATCAAGGCCAAAACGAGAAATGCCTTGCCTTTGGAAATCATCCCTTCCTCCTTAATTAATTTGTTTAATTGTAATGAGAGATAGTAAGGCCGTGCTAAAATCCTGAGTTGTTTTTCTCCTATGTACGAAGGCCATCAAAATTCCACAAGGCTGGATTGGAATTACTATGAAAGCTAATAAAAAAGTGTAAAAAATCAAGAAAAAAGTGTGACGGGATTGTGATTTAATATAGCCTTAATAATCGCTTTATTTAATTTTTTTGTTACCATTTATTGGGCCATCACGCCTCGGATGGACGCGTCATTAGAGTGATTGAAACCATCAAATTTTGTTAGCCCATTTATACCAGCATACGCTTCTCGGTATAGAATACAACCAATCGAAATATTGTCAAAAGTTCATCGAGGGCTTTCCTATTTCACTTGCTTTTTTAAGCATCCGTAGCTATTTTATGATCGCTTCTTACATTTTCCGCTTAATCCTTAAACCCGCCTTACCAAAACATGCCGCAAATTTCATGTGGAGGATGAAACATGAATAGCAAAGTCGTGGAACTCCTTGGAGATGAGGCAGATCACCTGTTAAATTATAAGGCCAAAGTCTCTGCGGACCTGTTGCACCTGCCCGGCCCGGATTTCGTCGATCGTATTCATGGCCCTTCGGATCGCCCCACGCCCGTGCTGCGCAACCTGCAGCTATTGTTCAATACCGGGCGTCTTGCCGGCACTGGCTACCTGTCCATTTTGCCAGTGGATCAGGGCATCGAACACTCCGCCGGCGCATCTTTCGCGCCCAATCCGATCTATTTCGACCCCGAAAACATCGTCAAGCTGGCCATTGAAGGCGGCTGCAACGCCGTTGCCTCAACTCTGGGAGTCCTGGGGGCCGTGGCCCGTAAATATGCGCACAAAATTCCGTTTATCGTCAAGCTCAACCACAATGAGCTGCTGACCTACCCAAATAAGTATGATCAAATCATGTTTGCCAGTGTCGAGCAGGCCTTCAACATGGGCGCGGTAGCCGTTGGCGCGACCATCTATTTCGGTTCTGAAAATAGCAACCGACAGCTTATGGAAGTGGCCGAAGCGTTCGAATATGCGCATGAACTGGGCCTGGTGACCATTCTATGGTGCTACCTACGCAATTCGGCTTTCAAAACCGAAGACGCCGATTACCATGTGGCTGCCGATCTAACCAATCAGGCGAACCATCTCGGCGTGACCATCGAAGCGGATATTGTGAAACAGAAACAGCCGGAGACCAACGGCGGATTCAAGGCGCTGAAATTCGGTAAGACGCACGAAAAGGTGTACACCGAGCTCACCAGCGACCATCCAATCGATTTAACACGGTATCAGGTGATCGGTTGCTACATGGGCCGCGCCGGATTGATCAACAGTGGCGGCGCTTCCAGCGGGGCCGGTGACATGGCGCAGGCGGTGCGCACAGCCGTGATCAACAAACGGGCCGGCGGTATGGGATTGATTTCCGGTCGCAAGGCCTTTCAGCGGCCCATGAAAGAAGGCGTGGAACTGCTGCACGCCATTCAGGATGTCTATCTCGACAAGGACATCACCGTCGCCTGATCCAATCCACATTTGAATGCAAAAGCTCCTTCGGAAAGGGCTTCCGAAGGAGTTTTTTTATTCCAGAAATCGATCCATGTCTTCGGGCCCGGGTACCCGACACTGCTCCCGCCGTCCGAACCACTGGTAGCGCTGCCGGGCGATCCAGTCATACAGCCCATCTCGAATCGGGCGGGGCACCATGCGCAAAACGGCACACCATTTCCACGGCGCCGGCAGATATCGGCATGCCCGCAGCACGGCCTCCGAACGCACGTAGCATCGCCTTTCCACCACCAGCACGATGGAATCCGGCGGCGGCTCGCCCAACTGGCACCGCCTCACCAATCGCTGCCCCAGCCCTGACTGCAAACTGGCGAATCGCAGCACCCGCCGGCGATCCCGCGCCAGCAGAAAATCCACCGCACCGTTGCACAAATGGCAATAGCCATCGAAAAGGATGATGGGGTGGTGAGATCGTTGTGGTTCAGGATGAGGCATGCCGGGGAACCCCGGAGGTTGCTTTTCCACCAAACGCCACCGCAAAAAACACCAGGGTGGACAGCAGCATGGCCGGGAAAACGCGGTGCAGCGCCGCAGCAAAGGGCAGGTGTTTCCAGAGGAGCAAGACGGCAACGCCGACCAGCATGCTGAGAATCACGGTCGGGCCATTGCCGCGGCGGCTGTATAGCCCGAACAGGATCGCCGGAAAAAAGCAGGCGGCATAAAGGCTGCCCGAAAACGCTGTCAGCGCCACGATGCCGCCGGGCGGATTTAGCGCGATCACGGCCGTAATCAGCGCAAACAGCGCCACGTACCAACGCGTGGCGCTCAAATTGGCCCGTTCGCTTTCAGCATCTCGCCAGATGCTCACCAGATCACGGTGGCAGGTTGACGCCATGACCAAAAGCACGCTATCGAGAGACGACATTGCCGCCGCTACCATGGCCACAAACAGAAACGCCGAAACCAGCGGCGAAAAGACCGCTCCCTGGCCGAGCAAGGTCGGCACCACCAGATCGGAATCCGCGATGCTGCCGGCGGGGATGATTTTGTGTGCGTAGATGCCGATTGGCAGCAGCAGGGTATACACGACAAAAAACAGCATGGTGGAGGTCCACGTACCCATGCGGATGGCGCGCTGGTCTTCAAGCGCATAAAAGCGGGATAACTGCCGCGGCTCGACCACGAATTTCATGGTGCCGGCCACGATGATACCGATCAGCACGGGAAACGGCATGGCCGCATCCCACGAAAACAAATGCGCCGCAGATGGCATGTCGCCCACCTGAAAAAATGCATTCACGCCGCCGGCTGAGCGCACGGTGCCCGAAAACAGCATCATCGCCGCGATGAGCATGATGATCCCCTGCAATGCATCGGTGCGCACCACCGAAATGAAACCGCCCACGGCAGTATAGACCATGACGATGAGAAAAACCAGCAGAATGGCCAGCCAGTATGGGAGGTCCAGAAACACCTGCAGTAGATTGCCGATACCCTTGAACACCGCCGTCATATACAAAAAGCTCGCGAACAGCACGATGGCAGCGGCCAGCACCCGCGCCGTGGTGCTGTTGTAGCGAAAGCCGATGAAGTCAGGAATGGTCACCGAATCGAGTTCGGCGGTCATGTGCCGCAGCCGAGGCGCGATCCACTTCCACGCAGCAAAGCTGAAAATCACCGCTGCCGGCGCCAAAAACAACCACGGCGTGCCATAGACGTAGGCCTTGCCTGAAAAGCCCACAAAGCTGTTTGTGCTGGAATAGGTGGCGAAAAAGGAAATGCCCAACGCGATGCCGCCCATCTTGCGACCGCCGACGTAATAGTCCACCAGGCCGCGCGTGCGTCGCCTGCCCAGGATGGCATGATGCGCAATAAAAACCATGTACAGCGCCAGCAGAATCAGCGCCATGGCATGTTCAGTCATCCAGGTCATGCATTATGAATACACAATCCGGCGGCGAAAACAAACTCTTTTCGGCCGAACGCAACGCGGGCGGCGGAATGCAGGGATACTTATGCCTTGCGGGCGTGGTTGGTGTTAGCGTCATTCCGTTCGCCGCGCCGTTCTGCCAGCCAGCTCTGGATTTCGTCACTCCGAGCGCGCACCAGCACCGTTTCCTGGAGCACCTCGTTCTCGAGAATCTCGCGCAAATAGGCCTCATCGAACCGCACATCCGGAAGCAGCCGCCGGATGGCGCGCGACAGGCGCTGCAAGCTACCCGGTTCCAGTAGCAGCGCCGCCAGCACATAGCGATTGATGCGCCGGAAATCGCGGTAATAGCGCTCGTGCTCGTTTTGTAAAACGGATTCCTTGCTGAACAAATACAGCGGCAGGCATCTTCCGGCGTCGCTGGCTTGCAGCTCCAAAAAGTCAAAATCAAGCAGCCGGTCGTATTTGGACAGTTGCTCGCCACGCAGGCGGAAAAACTGCCATTCGCGGCCGTTGGTCAGTACGTACCAGTTCACCTGTAGCGGCATCCCCGCGCGGATGACCTCGCTCAGGTGGTTCTCGGTGAGGTCCATCGCCACGGCGCGAACTTCGCAAAGAATATGCACTTGATCGTCAAAGCGAATGGCCAGATCACAGAACCGGCCGTCTTTGAGGAACTCCGCGGTGATGTCTTTGAAATGATCGTAGCCGAACAGTTCGGCCAGAACCTGGCGTACAAAACTCACCGTATCGCGCTCGTTGGCTTGCCGTTTGATCAATTCTTGCAATCCCTGCTGCAGGGCGGGCAAATGCTGCTGAAGTCGCGATTGAATCCGCTTACTACGCTTCATTGGTTGGCCCCCGGAATGTTGTTTAGATTCGTTTTTTTAGAATGATGGCGGGGAATCTTGGCTGGCTCTACATCGACAGGCGACAGCCCCGTGAATCGGATGCCTTCGTGCTCCCGCAAATCGTTCATAGATTCTTCCATTTTATTATATAACGGCCAAATGGCTTGCCAGTTCCCGCCACAACCGGGTCGGATTGGCTTGCTGTAAGGCTCCCGATGCGCTACTTTACAATGCGGATCCAGCGGTCTTAATCAGACAGGTGCGGTGGCTCTTCACTCATGGTTCGCGGAGCCAACCTTTCCTTCGGAAAGAGGCCGCGGGCAGCATGCATAGGCCTTGCCCGGCTTCGAATAAAAAAGCGCTGGCACAGGATACAATCCTTATAAAGACCCTCTGCGCTCACGGCGGCTGTAGGTGAAATGGATGATGATCAATATCGGTATCCCCCCAATAGGCCATAGGCGAAGCTTTGTGGAATTTTAACCAGGGGAAAAACATGATGTCCAAACATACGCGAGATGCAATCATGGACCGTGAATGGCTTACCGCAGTTCTGTTGCTGTTCCTGGCCCCGACCAGCGTGGCCAGAGCGCAAGACCTGGTGCAATACGTCAACCCGTTCATCGGCACGGGGGGACACGGTCACACCTACCCGGGCGCGTCCATGCCGTTCGGCATGGTGCAGCTCAGTCCGGACACCCGCCTGGAAGGCTGGGATGGCGCTTCAGGCTATCACTATTCCGATTCGACGATTTACGGCTTCAGCCACACCCACCTCAGCGGCACCGGCGTTCCCGATTATTGCGATATCCTGTTCATGCCATCGCAGGGACCGGTGTATTTCGACAACGGTTACAAGGGCGATTACGCACGCTCGTACGCATCCCGGTTCTCCCATGCCGACGAACATGCCGAGCCCGGTTATTACCGTGTTTGGCTGCAGCGCCACAACATCACCGCCGAGCTGACCGTGACCGAGCGCGCCGGCATGCACCGGTACACCTTTGCACGCAAGGGCCCCGCGCACATCATCCTCGACCTGCTGCACCGCGACCGCGCGACCGACGCCTATGTGCGCGTGGTCAACGATCACGAAATCGAAGGTTACCGCTTTTCCACCGGCTGGGCGCGCGACCAGCGCGTGTACTTTGTGGCGCGGTTCTCGCATCCGATCCGCTCGATCGATCTTCTGCTCAATGGCCGGATATTCAAAGACCGCCGTGAGGCCCGCGCCGACACCATCAAGGCGGCGCTGCATTTTGATATAACGCCCGGCCAGCCAATTCTGGTCAAAGTCGGCATTTCCGGGGTGGACATCGACGGCGCGCGCAGAAACCTGGACGCGGAAATCCCGCACTTGGATTTCGACCGCGTACGCATGCAGGCGAAAGAGGTCTGGAACCGCGCGCTGGGGAAAATCCAGGTGCGCGGCGGCACGCACGACCAGCGCGTGATATTTTACACCGCGCTGTACCACAGCATGCTGGCTCCCAATCTGTTCAGCGATGTGGATGGCCGCTACCGCGGCATGGACGGCCGCCTCCACCGCGCCGAAGGCCGCCGGCATTACACGGTGTTTTCCCTGTGGGACACTTTCCGTGCCACCCATCCCTTGTTTACTATCATCGAACAGCAGCGCACGCGAGAATTCATCCAAACGTTTATGGCGCAATACCAACAGGGCGGCATTCTGCCCATCTGGGAGCTGGCCGGCAACTACACCGGAACCATGATCGGCTACCACGCCATCCCCGTGATTGTGGATGCGTACATCAAGGGCATCCACGGTTACGACGCCGAGAAGGCGCTGGCAGCCATGAAACACAGCGCCGAGCGGGAGCACCGCGGGCTGCGGTATTACAAGCGGCAGGGCTTCATCGGCGCGGATCAGGATGGCGAATCGGTGTCCCGCACCCTTGAGTACGCCTACGACGACTGGTGCATCGCCATCATGGCCCGCGCGCTGGGCCGCAATGCCGACTTTGAGCGCTACATCCGCCGGGCGCAATTTTACAAAAACGTGTACGATCCACAAACCGGCTTCATGCGCGGCCGCGTCAACGGCGGCTGGTTCGAGCCGTTCGATCCTTTCGAAGTCAATTTCAACTACACCGAGGCCAACGCCTGGCAGTACCTGTTTTTCGTACCGCAGGATGTGCAGGGGCTCATTGCACTGATGGGCGGCGAGGCGTCGTTTGAGCGCAAACTGGACAGCTTGTTTACCGCGCCGTCGCGCATCACCGGCCGGGAGCAGCCAGACATCACCGGTATGATCGGCCAGTACGTGCACGGCAACGAGCCCAGCCATCACATGGCGTATTTGTACAACTACCTCGGCAAGCCCTGGAAAACCCAGCGGCGGGTGCGCGAGATTTTGACCAGCCAGTACCACAACCGCCCGGACGGCCTCGCCGGCAACGAGGACTGCGGCCAAATGTCGTCGTGGTTTGTGCTGAGCGCCATCGGCCTATACCCGGTGACGCCCGGCTCGCCCGAATACGCGCTCACCAGCCCGCTGTTCGAGGAAGCGGTTTTGCGGCTCGAGAACGGCCGCACGTTCACCATCCGCGCGCGGCGCACAAAGCCTGGCACGCTGTACATCCGCGAGGCGCGCCTGAACGGCCGGCCATGGCCCTCCAGCGCGCTGCCGCATCAGGCCATCATGGATGGCGGTGAGCTGGTGTTCACTCTGTCAGATACGCCCGACCGGTGGTGGGGCGTTCGGCCGGAGCATCGGCCGCAATCGCGCATCGATACGCTGCGCCTCACCCCGGCGCCGTATTTCAGTACCAGCGCGTTTACCTTTCTGGATAGCCTGTCGGTCGCCATCGCCTGCGCGCAGCCCGGAGCCCGCATCCGCTACACGCTGGACGGCCGCGATCCCGGGCGCAAAGCGCCGCTGTACACCGGCCCGGTCGTCATCCGTGATACCACCGTGCTCAAGGCGCGCGCCCATGCGCCCGGTATGGAGCCCGGCCCCGTGGTTACCGCCGAGTACCGCCCGATGCCCGCTGACCGGCGTATTGTCCTGTATGCCCGTTACGCCGGCCAGTATGCTGCCGGCGGCGACCGCGCGCTCATCGATGGCCTGCGCGGCGAGAGTAATTTTCGCACCGGCCGCTGGCAGGGCTATCAGGGACAGGACTTCGAGGCGGTGGTGGAGCTGGTGCCCCCGCGGCGCATCCGGGAAATCCGCGTGGGCTTTTTGCAGGATATCGGCTCCTGGATTTTCTTCCCGCGCCAGGTGACGTTTGCCATTTCCATGGATGGCAAAAACTATACGTCCCTGGGCGCGGTGCAGAACACGTTTCCGGACAACCGCTGGGGCGCGTTTACGCGCGATTTTTCTATGCTGGTGGATAACATCGAAGTGCGGTTTGTGCGCATCCGCGCGCAATACTACGGGCCGTGCCCGGACTGGCACCCGGGTGCTGGTGGCCAGACCTGGCTGTTTCTGGATGAGATTGTGATCCGGTAATTTTTTGCTCGCCGTTTAAATCGGCTCGCCATAGCCCCCGCCCATCGCGGGCGGGCAGAACTGGTACCATTCCGAATCCAACCGGCACCCCACAAGGGAGGCGGGGCTACACGGATAATTTTTCCGCTCCAGCTTTTTGCAACCACACCGATATTTTGACAAAAATTGCTTGACTGATTGCGCAGATTTTGGTATCTTTGCGGGTGAGTGTTTACCCACTAACTTGAGATGAGCATGTCCAGACCGATCACCAAAAAAGACGAACTGATCGACGCCGCGCTGGCGCTGTTCATGAAAAAGGGCATCAGAGGTACCACCACGCGCGATATCGCGCTCCGCGCCGGCATCTCCGAAGGCACCATCTACCGGCATTTTGCTAGCAAAGAAGAACTGGCGCAGGAAGTGTTCCGGCAGAATCTGGAGCTGTTCTGGCGATTCCTCCGGCGTGAGCTGCGCAACACTTCGGCTCCGGAGGACATGCTCACGGCCTTTATTCGCGGCGTGTTCGAGTTCGCGCGCAAGCATCACCGCCGCTATAGTTTCATCTTTTCCGCACATCACACCGAGCTACGGCGCATTTCCCGCAACAAAATGAAGCCGAAACAGATGCTGGCCAAGATTCTGCGACTGGGACAGGCCCAGGGCCGCTTCCGCCCCATCGATACCAACCTGGCCGCGGCCATGATTCTTGGCATGATCACCCAGACCATCTTCTACATGCGTAACGGTCTGATCAAAGTCAGCTACGATGAGGTCGTGGCTGAAGTCGCCGGCTCGTGCTTGTGCATGATGCGGACCCAAAAACTGGCAGGTCAATAGCGCGTTGTCGCTTTGCCTGATAGATCACGGACACTGTACAATTCTGAAGGAGGTGTGATCATGACTTACATCATTGCCGAACCCTGTGTGAATACGACCGATACCGCCTGTGTGGATGTGTGTCCCGTGGATTGCATTTACATCAACGACGAGGCCAACACGAAGAAGGAGGAGAAAAACCTCCAGGTGGTGGAAAACGTGATCATGGAAGACGGCAAGCCCATGGATACGTTATTCATTCATCCGGAAGAGTGTATCGACTGTGGCGCCTGCGAACCAGAGTGCCCGGTGGAAGCCATCTTCCCGGAGGACGAGGTGCCGGAAGAATGGCACGATTACATCCGTCTAAACTACGAAGCCTTCAACATGAGCCCGCCGGAGTAATCGATTGTTGGCGATTTGCGAAAAAAGCCACTCTCCTTACATCCCGAGAGTGGCTTTTTTTGTTTTTCTTGATAATATTTCTATATAGGTTCATCGGCAGCACTATTTCTGGCCAATCTCATCAAACCGCACGTTCAAAATCGGATATTTCTCCGCATCGCGATAGTTGAAATGCCACCACTCCCACCGGTACACCCGGAATCCCTCGGCTTCCATGGCGTCGCGCAGGAGCTCGCGGTGCCAGCGCTGCAGCGAGGTGCCGCCCGGATAATCTGGAAACGCCCGCGGCGAAAATTCATCGTAGCCGCTCACCATCTCCACCGGCTTTCCGGTTTGTAGATCGTACAGCGTCAAATCCACCGCGGCGCCGCGGTTGTGGATGGAGCCCTGCGCCGGATCGGCCACGAACTGTTTCAGCGAATCCGGCGTGGCGTCCCAGAACATTTTGGTCACATACCACGGCCGGTAGGCATCGTGGATGAGCAGGCCGTATCCTCTTTCTTTTAATTTGCGGTGTACCCGCACCAGCGCCTCGGCGGCCGGACGCTGCAGAAATGCCTTCGGCGAATCATAAAATCTCGCGCCCATGAAATTGTTGGTGGTGGCGTATCGGATGTCGTAGCGGATGGTGGGATCGAACGATTGCAGTTCCACCAGATCGGGCTCAAGAAAATCACCCTGCTGCACCGGCGGCTGCGCTCGGGTGACATCGCGGCGCAGCTCCGCTACTGGCTTTACCGGCACGATTCGAAACGTCTCGCCGGCCTCAGTGCCCACCGCCCGGCGGCGGAATTCGATACCCGCGGCCATCGCGGCGGTTGCGTTACCCTGCGCGTCGCGCCGGAACACCACATGTTCGCCGTGGTACAGCCCGTAATCGGGAAACGCAAACGAATCCGGCCCGACCTCCTGCAGCGGATACAGGAAAAACCACTCGATGAGCGCATGCAACTGTCCGCGCTTCTCGAGAATGTACAGGGTGTTGTGGTCCCAGCCGTACTCGCCGATGAGCGCCCGCCAGCGCTCGGGCACCGGCTCCGGCTTGCGATCTGGCAGCCGTTTATACACGCCGTTGTGATATTTCAACGAACCGTCTGCCTGCGGCACCAGCCAGCCGCCATGCGCGAGCGCATCATCGAAAATCAGCGTATCGCCCTTTGCCCGCACGCGAACGCGCATGCTGCCGCGCCAGGCGTATAGCTGGCCGTTGCGCTCCACCAGGTCCAGATAGCGCCCGTTCTGACTACGGTAGGTGCCATCCAGCAGCCGCGCCCTTTGCGGATCGACGGGATAGGTGCGCCGCCAGTCCGGCAGCGGAATCTCCTGTTTCTGCGCAATCAGCAAATCGAACGCATACAGCGAAATCTGCCGCAGCACCGAATTGGCGACATCGCGGGTGGTGGACATCGCCACGCCGATCTTCAGCTCCGGCAGCGCGATGAACTCGGTGGCATAGCCGTGCACCGCGCCGGTGTGGCCGATGCGTTTGTAGCCCCGGTACTCGGTCACGTAAAATCCGAGACCGTAGCCGGATTTCTGCTCCGGCCCGGCAAACTGCGGCTGCCACATCCGGTGTAAAGTGTCGCGCCGCAAAATGCGGCCGTTCGGTCCCTCACCATCTCGAAACAACACTTTGAGAAATTGCGCCAGGTCGAGCATGGAGGCGTACATGTTTGCCGCCGGTCCGATGGCGTATTCGAAATGGGGCGCCGGCCAGAAACGGCCGTCGTACGTCCACAAAAACCCGATAGCCAGCCGGCGGAGGAGGTCCGGCGTGGGCACAAAACCTGCGCGTTCAAGGCCCATGGGCTCGAGCACGGCTTCGCGGATGACATCGGCATACGGCCGGCCGGTCTTCTGCTGCAGCAGCCAACCCAGCAGGGTGATGGCGGCGTTGGAGTACTTGGTGCGGCTCCCGGGCTCGTACACCAGCCGGGTGTGTTTAAGACTGGCGATGACGCGCTCCAGCGGCGGCTCGGTGGGATCGAAGTAGCTGCCGACCGGCGGCTCGCGCACCAGTCCGGCGCGGTGCGACATGAGCTGGCGCAGGGTAATCGGTTTGCCGAAGGGATTTTCCGGCCGGAAATCCGGCAGATATTCGGTAATGGGCGCATCCAAATCCAGCTCGCCCTGCTCCACCCGTTGCATCACCGCGATGTCGGTAAACAGCTTCGACACCGAGGCGATGCGGTACACCGTTTCCGGCGTCGCCGGGATGGTCTTCTCCGCATCGGCGTATCCGAATCCCTTCGCATACAGAATCTGCTGATCCTGCACCACCGCAATGGACAAGGCCGGCAGATGTTTATCTTCCATTTGATAGCGAATGAAGGATTCGAGTTTTTGGATGAGCGAGGATTGAGTCGAAGGATGTGGTTGAAATGCAAACGCTTCGGAAAGGCTTGAGAATAAAAAAACACCCACGAACGCCTTGCTTCGAAAGATAATGGAAGAAATTAGCATCATGATTACCTTCTCAGGTGAAATGGTTCCGGCTATGATTGTAGTAAACACCTCCACGCTTTCTGCGTCTCTACGAGAGAATAAATCAACTCTGGCGCCTTTTCAACTTCTCCGTTGCAGTTTAACTCGGTATAGAGAAAACCCTCCGCGCTCGCCGCGCCCCTGCGAGAGAATTTATAAACCTGGGCGCCTTTGCGAGAGATGCATTAATATCCCGTCCCAGGTTGAACCTGTGATGAAGATTTTTCGATCAAAAGTTTGATAACGGCAAGGACGTACGGCCATGGATTGTATGGATTAACTTTGTTTTTTGCTATGCCTCAATCGGCTCAAGCCGATAAACTCGGGCCAATTTCGTTGCCTTTTTAAGGTCACCGTTTCTTAAGGCCACCCGCACTTCATCCAACTTCATCGCATCTTTCAGAGACAGATAGGGACTCCAGGCTTCATCGGTATAAAGAATGTCTACTTCAACTTCTGCCATAAATTGCCCCTCTTGAATGAGCTTTTTTCGCTGTTCTTTAATCATGGTTTCCTCCGGGTTAAAAAGTCTTCATTCCACCTTTCAGGATCAGGCCGGTAAGCTGTTAGAACACAGCAGGAGAATCTTTTCCTTTTGGAATACCCCATAAAACATGAATTGGTTTTCCATTATGATCTTTTTGAAGCAAAAGAATGCATGGGCCTTTGCGATATTCTGGATATTGCTCCACCACCAGAGCTCTTTCAATCGAAGCAATGATATCTCTTATCAAAATATCATGTTCACTGGAACGTTCGTAGCCATGCACTGAAACTCGGACATCGTTTTGCTTAACCAATTTTGTAATCTGTTGATAAAGATTTTCCATAAATTCCTTTTCCAAATATATTATGTTATGCGTGAAAGATTTCTGTATTTCTAACCTTTTCCCATTGCAAATATATCCCATAACGTAAGTAAAATTTAATTTCATCACAAAGTCATGAAGAGCGCAAACCATTTTTTACAACTGATACCTCTCCCCCCTCGCCGCGCCCCTGCAAGCACATCAAGGACCTTTGCGACCTGGCGTCTTGGCGTGAGATGCTTTTATTTCCTCATGAGAAACCGGTCAAAAAAATCCGCCGCGGCGCGGTAGGCTCGCAGCCAGCTTTCGTGGCGCAGGAAGCCGTGCACCTCGTCCGGGAACACCAGCACTTCGGTGTGCACGCCCTTTTCGCGCAACCGCTGCACCAGATCAGTGGTCTGCTGGAACAGCACATTGCGGTCATCGTCGCCGTGGATGAGCAGGATGGGCGAGGTCCAGTAGGTCAGGTCCGCTTCGGGAGACGATTTCAGCGCAAGTTCCAGCAGCTCCTCACCCTGCAGGCCCCAGCCGCCGCCCGGCGAAAAATCGGTGGCGCGGAAGGCCCAGTCGTGCACGCCATGCAAATCTACCCCGGCGGCGAACAGGTCGGAATCGCGCGCCAGGCCCATGGCGGTGAGATAGCCGCCGTACGAACCGCCCCATAGCCCGATTCGGTGCGGATCCACTTCGGGCCGCCGCTGCAAATACAGGCCCGCCGCAATGATGTCCTGATATTCCGAGGCCCCGCGTGGTCCCTGATTGGGCGCACGCCGAAAATCCCGCCCATAGCCGATGCCGGAACGATAGTTCACCGATAGTACCACATAACCTTTGCTGGCCAGGAATTGATTCATGGCATAGGCATTGCCATAATACCCACGATAGTGCCAGCCAAGCAGCATCTGGCGGATCGGGCCGCCGTGCATGAAAATCACCGCCGGACGGCGGTCGCCAGGCTTTGCCCCCTTGGGCAGAAATAGCTGGCCGTGAATCTGCCAGCCGTCGCCGGCGCTGAAGACCACCTGCTGCGGCGTCACCAGTTGATGTTGTGGGAATGTCTCGGGCCATTTTTTCGGGAAGATCGGCTTCGGGTTTTTGCCATCGGCCCGGGCCAGCGTGATCAACGGCGGATGATCGACCGTCGCCGCTCGGTAGGCGATCCATTGGCCGCTGGGTAGCACTACCGGATCGGTCTCGATGCCCGTCCCGCGCGTCAGCGGCTGCGGCCGGCCACCGGTCGTCGGCGTGCGCCAGAGGTGCCGGCG
>JAUZRQ010000019.1 GCA_030950365.1 Candidatus Zhuqueibacterota bacterium
CCAAGTCATACCTGGGACGGAAATAATCAAAAGAAGCTTCGCTTCGGAAGGCAACTGCTCCCAGCAACCGCTCAAAAAGCACTATGCCGAAGCAAAGCTTCTGCAAGTTCCTTCCGTCCCAAATCCAATTTGGGACGGAGAATGGAAGGTCGGAAGGGGAAATTATGCGAAGCAATTATAAAATTTACGAAAAAAAGGGCGTATATTTCGTCACATCAACAATCACCGCATGGATACCTATTTTCGTCAACAAAAGCTATTTTGACATCCTTGTTTCGGCGCTAAACTTTTGTGCTGAGCAAAAAAATTTAAATATCTTCGCCTGGGTAATCCTGGACAACCATTTTCATCTCGTTTGCCAGGCTCCAGAATTGAGTCAAACCTTCCAGAGCCTTAAGCGACATACCGCCAAACAAATCATTACACAATTGAAATCTGACAACAAAAAATGGGCACTTAATTTGTTCGCATACTACAAAAAAAGGCACAAAAAAGGGAGCGAGTATCAAGTGTGGCAGGAAGGATTTCATCCTCAACTCATCAACAGCGAAGATATGTTGACACAAAAGATTGAATATATTCATTACAATCCAGTGAAACGCGGTTATGTCGAAAAGCCGGAACATTGGCTACATAGCTCAGCCCGTTATTTTAAGACTGGTGATGAAAGCCCGGTCTCGATGAAATCATTAGAGTTCATATTATGAAGCCAAAGGCAAGTTTTCCCCTCCGTCCCAGGTGTAACCTGGGACGGAAATAAACAAAAGAAGCTTCGCTTCGAAAAGCAGCTGCTCCAATGGCAGCTCAAAAAGCGCTATGCCGAAGCAAAGCTTCTGCGAATTCCTTCCGTCCCAAATCCAATTTGGGACGGAGAAATGGAAGGAAAATTTTGATCTCACGCAGAGCCGCGGAGAGCGCCGTTTTTTCTACATTGAATCCTCTACGATCCCCCCGTCTCTGCGAGAGCGTAAAGCCGTTTTTTCCTATTCGTTTCTCTCTGTGTCCTTCGTGACTTCGTGGTTGGATATTTCTATGCCCATCATCCGTCAAAAAATCCGCATCAACGGCATCGTGCAGGGCGTGGGCTTCCGGCCGTTCGTGTATCGCCTGGCGCAGGAGTGCGGGATCGCCGGCTTCGTGAACAACAGCAGCGATGGCGTGCTCATCGAGGCCGAGGGCCCGCCCGAGGCGCTGGCCACCTTTCGCGAGCGGCTGCGCCGCGAAGCCCCGCCACTGTCGCACATCGTCGAGTTCGAATATGATGACCTGCCGCCCAGGGGCGACACGCAATTCGTCATCCAGCAAAGTCGCCGCGACTCGGCGCCGGTCACCCTCATCTCTCCGGATGTCGCCACCTGCGACGACTGCCTTCGCGAGCTGTTCGATCCGGGCGACCGGCGCTACCGCTATCCGTTCATCAATTGCACCAACTGCGGCCCGCGGTACACCATCGTGTACACCATCCCGTACGACCGCGGCAACACCTCCATGCGCGTGTTCCCCATGTGCCCGGAGTGCGAGCGTGAGTACCACGATCCGGCCAACCGCCGCTTTCACGCCCAGCCGAACGCCTGCCCGAAATGCGGTCCGCAGGTGACGCTGTACGACCGCAGGGGCCAGCCAATCGACGCGGACGATCCCATTGCGAGGGCGGTGGATTTGCTGCGCGCCGGACACATTCTCGCCATCCGCGGACTCGGCGGCTTCCACCTGGCCGTGGATGCCCATAACGATGCCGCGGTGCGCGAGCTGCGCCGGCGCAAGGGCCGCGCCGAAAAGCCCTTCGCCTTGATGGCGCCGGACCTCGATAGCATCGAAAAATTTTGCATCGTTTCCGAAGCCGAGCGCGAGCTGCTGCAACACCCCACCCGGCCGATCGTGCTGCTGCCGGCGCGCGACGGCCACCGCATCGCGCCGTCGGTGGCGCCGAACCAGCGCTATCTCGGCTTCATACTGCCCTACACACCGCTGCATCATCTATTGCTGCGCGGTCACTTCGACGCCCTGGTGATGACCAGCGGCAATTTCACCGAGGAGCCCATCGCCATCGGCAACGGCGAAGCGCTGGAGCGGCTGGCGCATCTGGCCGACTATTTCCTGCTGCACAACCGCGACATCCTGCAGCGCTGCGACGACTCCATCGCCCGGATGGCGGCCGGCAAACCGCGCATCATCCGGCGCTCGCGCGGCTACGTGCCCGCACCGGTGTTTCTCAAAACGCCCACGCGGCGCAACATTTTGGCCTGCGGCGGCGAGCTGAAAAACACCATCGCGCTGTCGCGGGGCAATACGGTGTTCTTCAGCCAGCACATCGGCGATCTGGACAATCCGGCGGCGCTGGCGTTCTTCGAAAACAGCATCGCGCATTTGCAGCGCATTCTCGAAATCGAGCCGGAAATCATTGCGTATGATCTACATCCGGAGTATCTTTCCACCAAGTGGGCGCTGGCGCAGGACCTGCCGAAAATCGGCGTGCAGCACCATCATGCGCACCTGGCCGCGGTCATGGCCGAGAACGGCGTGGAAGTGCGCACGATCGGCATCATTCTCGATGGCACCGGTTACGGCACCGACGGCACCATCTGGGGCGGCGAAGTGCTGGTCGGCGATTTCAGCGGTTTCGAGCGTTTCGCCCATCTCGAGCCCGTGCCGCTGCCGGGCGGCGAAGCGGCCATCCGGCAGCCGTGGCGCATGGCGGTGAGCTACCTGTACGCCGCTTATGGCGAGGCGCTGTGGGACCTGCCGCTGCTGCAGCGAATCCACGAGGAGAAGGTTCGCATCATCCTACAAATGATCGACAAACGCCTGAACGCGCCGCTGACCTCGAGCTGCGGCCGGCTGTTCGACGGCGTGGCGGCGCTGCTCGGCATCCGCGACGAGATCAATTATGAAGCGCAGGCGGCCATCGAGCTGGAGATGCACATCGACGAAACCGTTGATGAGTTTTATGCCGAAGCGCTTCCTGCACGCACGGCCAAAGGCGCCCTCGACTGGCGGCCGCTCATCCGTGTCATCGTGGAGGAACTGCAACGTGGCGAGCCGGTGGGCCGCATCGCCGTCCGGTTTCACCGCACCTTTGCGGAGCTGTTCATCCGTGCCGCGGAACACGCCCGGGAGGAAACCGGTCTGCAGCGCGTGGGCCTGAGCGGCGGGGTGTATCAGAACACCTATTTTTTCGAATACATGGTGCAGCGGTTGCAGGAGCACGACTTCGAAGTGCTCACGCATTCGCTTGTGCCCACCAATGACGGCGGCCTGGCCCTGGGGCAAATTGCCATTGCAAATGCGACAATAGAACACGGATAAAACGGATGATGCGGATGGACACGAATTATTAAAAATCTCTCGCAGAGGTGCAGAGAGCGCTGTTGGTTTCACACAAAATCCCCTGCGATCTCTGCGTCTCCGCGAGAGAAGAAAATTGCATCATTTCTCATGCCAATTTAAATTCCTTTGTGCTCTTTGTGCCTTTGTGGTCAATAAAATTTGAACCCTAAACGAAAGGAATCGCCATGTGCCTTGCCATTCCTGGAAAAGTCATTGAAATTTACGAAGAGAACGGCCTGAAGATGGGCAAACTGGACTACGCCGGCACCGTGAATGTCGCCTGTCTCGAATACGTGCCGGAGATCAAAATCGGCCAGTACGCCATGGTGCATGCCGGTTTTGCCATCAGCATCGTCGATGAAGAAGAAGCCCAGCGCACCTATGCTGTCTGGGATGAGCTTGTGCAGGCGGCCGCCGAGGAAGGGACGGATATCTTCGGCATGCCCTTCGAAGACGAACCGCCCAAGCCGGAGGACAAAAAATGAAATACCTGGATGAATACCGCAATCCCGAGATCGCCCGGAAAATCGTGGAAGAGCTGCATGCCGTGACCAAGCACAACTGGGTGATCATGGAAGTCTGCGGCGGCCAGACGCACTCCATCATCAAAAACGGCATCGACAAGATCATTCCGCAGCAAATCGAGCTGGTGCACGGTCCGGGTTGCCCGGTGTGTGTGACGCCTCTGGAGCAGATCGACAAGGCCATTGCCATTGCCTCGCGGCCGGATGTGATTTTCACCTCGTTCGGCGACATGCTGCGTGTGCCCGGCTCCGAAAAAGACCTGTTCATGGTCAAATCCGAAGGCGGCGACGTACGCATCGTCTATTCGCCGCTGGATGCGGTGAACATCGCCCGCGAAAATCCGGACAAAAAAGTCGTGTTTTTTGCCGTCGGCTTCGAGACCACCGCGCCGAACAACGCCATGGCCGTGTGGCAGGCGCATCGCGAGGGGCTGAAAAATTTTTACCTGCTGGTGTCACACGTGCTGGTGCCACCGGCCATGCGGGCGCTGCTCAGCTCACCCAACAACCGCGTGCAGGGCTATCTCGCCGCCGGACACGTGTGCACGGTCATGGGCTGGGAGGAGTACATCCCCATCGCCGAGGAGTACAAGGTTCCCATCGTGGTGACCGGCTTCGAACCGGTGGACATCCTCGAAGGCATCCTCATGGTGGTGCAACTGCTGGAGCGGGGAGAGGCGAAAGTAGAGAATCAGTATTCACGGGTGGTGCGCCGCGAGGGCAACCGGCCGGCGCAGGAGCTCATCCAGCGCGTGTTCGAAATCGCCGACCGCAAGTGGCGCGGCATTGGTGAGATTCCGGCCAGCGGCCTGCGGTTGCGGGAAGAATTCCGCGAACACGATGCGGAGTTAGCCTTCGGCATGGGCGAAATCCAGGTGGAAGAACCGCCGGAATGCATCAGCGGGCTGGTGCTGCAGGGGCTGAAGAAGCCATACGAGTGCGAGGCCTTCGGCAAGCAGTGCACGCCGCAAACCCCGCTCGGCGCCACGATGGTCTCCGCCGAAGGCGCCTGTGCGGCGTATTTCAATTACAGCCGGCATGAAGAAAGCGCGGGGTGAGATTTTGGGAACCGCGGAGAACGCTAAGACCGCAGAGATTGGTTGGAATACTGCCCAAATGCAACAAAATTTGCAAATCATTTCAATTGAATAGAAAATAATTAAATGGTAACGACCATGCTGACAATCAGGGATCTCAATGTCCGGTACATCACGGATAAAAATGGGAAAAAGACTCAAGTTATATTGGACTTGAAAGATTTCGAACAGCTTTTGGAGGACCTCCAAGATTTGGCCGCTGTGGTCGAAAGACGTGATGAAACGCGCGTTCCACATGCAGCAATTAAAAAATTGCTTCAAAGTTAGCAATTCAAATTTATTTACTGATTGGACAAATAAGCGCTTGATTTTCTAAGGAGATTCTACCTAATGTTTTTAATGTATGTGGATGAAAGTGGTGACATTGGTGTGGAAAGAAGCCCAACAAATTATTTCATCTTGAGTGCAATCGTTTTTCATGAATTAAGATGGATGTCTCTTTTAAACAGCCTGATTGACTTTCGACGCCAACTTAGAGATGCAAAAGGATTAAAATTAAGGGAGGAAATACATGCTACAAATTTCGCAAATCGGCCCGGTGATCTAAGACGCATCAAACGCAATGACCGAATTGATATCTTAAAAAAATGCATAGATTGGTTGAAGAATCAGCCTGACATCAATATTATTACGGTCGTTTGTAGAAAAGCAAATAGGTCCAAAGAAGAGGTGTTTATAAAGAGCTGGCAAGCCCTGATTCAAAGATTTGAGAATACGATTCGCCATCGCAATTTTAATGGTCCCCTAAATCCAGATGATAAAGGTTTAATTTTACCAGATATTACAGATGACAATAAATTGACTCAATTGGTTCGCAAAATGCGTCGGTTTAATCCAATTCCTCATTCAAGGTTATTATATTCTGGTGGTTACCGTAATTTGCCTTTAGATTATATAATCGAAGACCCTGTTTTTAGAAACTCGAAAAAATCATTTTTTCATCAAATGGTGGATGTCGTTTCTTACTGTGCGAAACAGCTTTATGAACCTAACAAATATATGAGGAAAAAAGGCGGGCATCGGTTTTATCAGCGTCTTGAACCAGTGCTTGTAAAACAGGCATCAACTCTACATCCGTTGGGAATCGTAGAAATATAAAAAAAGAGCCGGCTTTCGCCGGCCCGGGGGAATCCTACTCCAGGTTCTAGACCTGTTTCGGATTCCTTTTTAGAATAAATGATTGAATAACAAAAAGCAAGAATTTTCATAAAAGATACAAGTGGCACGTAAAAAATTCTCTACGCCCTCGGCGGTTTAAATTCAAATGCTTTGTGTTCTTCGTGTCTCTGTGGCAAACCCAAAATCATGGAAACCGGTCATGAGCAAAACCATTCCCCCTGATACCTTCGGCCAGTGCCCGCTACCCATCACGCAGTACGATACCGTCCAGCTCGGCCACGGCAGCGGCGGCAAAATGATGAATGATCTCATCAGCAAGCTCTTCGTATGGGCTTTCGACAATCCCATGCTGCAAGACATGGACGACCAGGCGGTGCTGGACATTCCCTCGCCGGATGGAAAAACCGGCAGCGTGCGTCTGGCCCTCAGCACCGATTCCTTCGTCGTCGATCCGATCTTTTTTCCGGGAGGCAACATCGGTGAGCTGGCGGTGAACGGCACGGTGAACGACGTGTGCATGAGCGGCGCCCGGCCGCTGTATTTGAGCGCCGGGTTCATCATCGAAGAAGGCTTTTCGCTGGATGAATTGCGGCGGATCGTCGAATCCATGCGCGATGCCGCCCGCCGCGCCGGCGTGGCCATCGTTACCGGCGACACCAAGGTGGTGCACAAGGGCAAAGGCGACAAGGTGTTCATCAACACCGCTGGCATTGGCATTATCGAGCATTCGTATGCCATTGGCGCCAAACACATCCGCCCCGGGGATATCATCCTGCTGAGCGGCACCATCGCCGATCACGGCATTGCCATTCTCTCCAAACGCGAAGGGCTGGCCTTCGAGACCTCCATCGAGAGCGACACCGCGCCGCTGAACGACCTGGTGCGCGTCATTCTCGACGCCGGCGGCGAGGCGGTGCACGCCATGCGCGATCCCACCCGCGGCGGACTGGCCGCCACTCTGAACGAATTCGCCGATGCAGCCGGGGTGGGCATCCGCATCCGTCAGGATCGCATTCCCATCCATCCGGCCGTCGAAGGGGCCTGCGAGATGCTGGGCCTCGACCCGCTGTATGTAGCCAATGAAGGCAAGGTGGTGGTTGTGGTGGCGCGCGACAAAAGCCAGGCGGTGCTGGAAGCCATGCGGCAGCATCCGCTGGGCCAGCAGGCCGCCATCATCGGCGATATCACCGAAGAAAATGCCGGCCGGGTCTCCATGCTCACGCGCATCGGTAGCTGGCGCATGGTGGACAGGATCGTCGGCGAGCAATTGCCGCGGATTTGTTGAATGGGCAGAATTCTGGGAAAACCACGAAGGCACAAAGAAAAAAACTGGCAGCGATCCAAACACCAGGAACCTTAAAGGTGCCTGGTGTTTCTATTCATTGGATTGATTTCAAATAAATTTAAATTTATCCGCCATTGCCGTTGACATTAGAAACTCAACAATATAACTTATATGAAATGCTTTTGATTAAATGGAGTTAGCCATGAAAGACCGTATTATTGTGGATCCGAATATTTGTGGTGGTGAGCCCTGCATCAAAGGAACGCGCATTCCAGTGCACATTATTCTCAGCCACCTCGCCGCCGGAGATGACTTTGCCACCATCCTGAAAAATTTCCCCAGGCTCACCAGAGAAGATATTAAAGCCTGCCTGGAATATGCCTCTTATCTGGCAACCGAAAAAGAGATTGCTGTTCCATGAAAGTCGTTGTCGATGAAAATATAAGCTATGGGGTGGCGCAATACTTAAAAGGGTTAGGCTATGACGTCATTGCCATCGCAGATGCTAAGCATTCGGCATGTCAGACGCTAACGTTTTTGAATTGGCAAAGAAAGAAAAAGTGATTCTTTTAACAAGAGATCATCATTTCACCAATAGCTTAAGATTTTCGCCGAAAGAGGTTTACTGCATTATTTTTATTCGGAAAGGGAATTTAACCTCTCAAGAAGAATTGGATTTAATTCAATGGTTCTTTCAGGCTTTTCCCATTTCGAATTTTGAGGGGCATTTGGTTACGATTTATAAAGGCAGCGTCAAGGTTCGATGATTCAGGGAATATTCCTCAATAACAATTTCCTCTTTTACTAAACAGCCTTCCAAAGAAACCAATCAATAAAGTGTTTCCTCTCGATAAGCAGACCGCCATCATCGGCGATGTCACCGCCGACAAGCCCGGCCAGGTCTCCATGCTCACGCGCATTGGCAGTTGGCGCATGGTGGACAGGATCGTCGGCGAGCAGTTGCCAAGGATATGTTAAGTTTACCTTTCCCGCCCATTCCTTGCAGCTATTTTCATGCATATGTGTTGCAAATTTTCGTTTATTGGGTTACATTTGTAAGATTGGCTATGTGAAAAGTAAGATTACGCGTGTGTTCGATTCGGAGGCGAGAACGATGTCTGAACTATCTTCCCGGCGGGTGCTCACCGATGCGTCCCGCCTGATCATCGAGGCGGCGGTGCGCGCCGGCGCCAATGTGTTCGTTGGTTATCCCATCACCCCGGCCAATTGGCTTTATCATTACGCCACCCAACGATTCCCGACCACCCTCCCGGCTACCGACGAAATCACCACCCTGCAATGGATGGCGGGTTTTGCCACCGCAGGCAAATTTCCGGTTACGGCCACATCGTTTCCGGGATTTGCACTCATGGTGGAATCCGTGAACATGGCTTACATGATGGAGCTGCCCATGCTCATCGTGCTGGTGCAGCGGCTGGGGCCGAGCACCGGCTCAGCCACCACCGGCGCCCAGGGCGACCTCTTGCTCCTGCGCGGTGTGATTTCTGGCGGCTATCCGTTACCCGTGTTTTCGCCGTCCAATTTCGAGGACTGTTGGGAACTCACGGGACGGGCCGTGGCCGCCTCGTTGCAGATGCGCACGCCCGTGGTGTTGCTTACCTCCAAAGAAATGGTGATGACCAGCCGCAGCTTCGACCTTTCGCGGCTGCCGGACATCCAGCAGGCCGCGTGGCCCGAATACCGCAGCGCTAATGGCTACCTGCCGTACCGGGCCAAACCCGCCGAGCCGCCACCGTTTTTGCCGGTGGGCAATCGCCAGCACCAGGTGCGCATCAACGCATCCACGCACGACGCCAGCGGGCTGATCCGCAAGGCCACGCCCGAAGCGCTGGCCAATACGCGGCGGTTGCAGGAAAAAATCGAAGCCGGCATGCAAAAGCACATGCTGTTTGACTATCATGCCGCTCCGGGTTCCGACACCCTGCTCGTCACCTACGGGGTAACCGCCGAGGCCGCGCGCGACGCCATCCGCCGGTTGCGAGAGCATGGTAGGGCCATTTCGTTGCTCGTCGTCAAAACCCTGCTGCCGTTTCCACCGGAGGCGCTGGCCATCCTTCGCCGATATGCGCGTGTGCTCATCGCCGAAGAGAATCTCTCCGGACTGCTGCGTGAATTGATTTACGGCCAGATGACGCCCGCCAGCGTGCTCGGCGTGAACAAAATTGGCAAGCTGATTTCGCCCGAAGACATCGTGGCCGGTTATGAAAAACTGTCGTCGATGCCATCGAACCCGAACTCCGAAGCGCAGGGAGGGAAACGGTCATGAGTACGAAAACCACTAATTTGTTGACCGATATGAAAATGCCGTTCTGCCCTGGCTGCGGCTATCATCTGTCCACGCGCGTGCTGGCCAGAGCTATCGAAAAAGCCGGCATTCACCCGCTGGATGTGGTGGTGGTGAGTGACATCGGCTGCTGCGGCCTGATCGACGGGCTGCTGCGGGCGCACACGGTGCACGGTCTGCACGGCCGGGCCGCGGCGCTGGCCTTCGGCATCGCCCATGGGCTGGCGGATGCATCGAAAAAAGTGATTGCCATCCAGGGCGATGGCGGCGCCACCATCGGTCTGCAGCATCTGCTGGAGGCCGCGCGCCGCAATGTGGACATGACGCTGCTGGTGCACAACAACATGGTGTATGGCATGACCGGCGGCCAGGTGAGCGGCCTGTCGCCCGAGCCGGTCAAAGACCGGAAAATGCCGGATGAGAAAGACATCCCGCCATTCGATGTGGTGGAGCTGGCGCGAGCGGCCGGCGCGGCCTATTCTGGCCGCATCATCGAACGCGGCGATTATACTGACGTTCTCGTCGAAGCCATTCAGACGCCCGGATTTTCGTTGCTGGAAATCGTGGGGCCGTGCCCGGCGCACGGCATCGGCAAAATCAAAGACATCGCCGGAATGGCGCTGCAGGACGTGACCTACCGCAGCGATCGCGAGCCGCACGTGGCGCCCCGCCGGGAGACGCACTCGCTGTTTTCGCAGTTGCGCAGCGTGAAAGTCGATTTTCAGGCCAACTTGCAGGGACGCTTCTCGCTCATCGTCGCCGGATCGGCGGGCGAAGGTGTGCAGTCGGCGGCGGATTTGCTGGCCAACGCAGGCGTGGCCTCGGGCCTGCATGCCACGAAAAAAGGCGATTATCCGGTGACCGTGGGCACCGGTTTTTCCATCGCCGAGGTGATTCTGTCGTCCGAAGAGATTCACCACACCGGCATCGAACAGCCGGATATGGCCATCATTGTTTCGGAAGATGGACTGTCCATGATGAAAAACCGGCTGACCGATACGCGCATTTTGCTGGATGCCGCCCTGAGCTGGCCGGACGCGCCCGGCTCGGTGGCGTCGTTGCCGTTCCGCAAGACCGCCGGCGGTAAAGGCGCGGCTCTGTGCGCCATTGCCCACTGGCTGCGGCAAGAAAACCTACTGCCCGTCGAGGCCCTGCAACAGGCCGCCGCACAGCACAAACTCGCCGACCGGTTTCTGGGGATTATCGAGAAGGCGAAAACGTTGGCTGGATCGTGATTGTTTGGGTTGGATTGCGCTATTATGAGCTAATTGTACCAACCACTTCCTGGCGGAAAAAATCGGCAATTAACTCTCATCGGAAACGCATAGGCAATTTTGCAGGTATTGCAGAAATTTGCATCGGGCACTGCTTGCCATAGAACATGGATATTTCGGATACATCAGATGTTCACAGATCAAACACGGATGCATCCTATTTCATTTTAAAGGACAATATTTTTCCGTTTTTTTCATAATTGATTTTTTCTTCATTCGACCTCTGCGGGCTCAGCGAGCTCTGCGAGATATTTTTCCTCCATACCTATGGTTTGAATTCAAATCGCGCACCCCCATTAGCCCTTTATATCAAAAAGCCAGAGGCCGATTCTACTTCGAATCCACCTCTGGCTTTTTTTATTATATGCTTACTTCACTTCCTGGAATCTTCCGACACATAACGCAGGGCCAGGTTTTTCACCATGCCTACCATGCCCATAAGGCCCTGGCCCTTGCCCATGGAGATGTTCTGGCCAAAAATCTTCAGCACAATGTCCGGCGAAATTTGCGCCGCCACCTCCGGAGGCTGACCGGACAGGCTCTCGTCCAGGATCGCGGCCATGGCTTTCGCCGAAATCCCCTGCGGATTCTCCACCGCGAAATAGAACTGCAGCGTGCCGTCCGGATTCTGCCGCACCCACACGTAGGCATCGGATTCACAAAACGGCACGCGGTGTTCCTCGGGAAACGGCCTCCTGGCAACGGTCTCCGGTACTTCTCTGAACTGATCCGCGTATTCAATCAGCACCTCGGATTTCTCGTACGGATCGGTGATGGACTGGATGTCCTCGATGATTTCGGCCAGTTTTTCGGGATAGACACTCATCTCATCCGCTCCTCGGTTTGCCTGGCCCCTTTTCTACCGGGGCACCCACCAGATTGCCCCACTCAGTCCAGCTCCCGTCGTAGTTGCGTACCTTCGGGAAACCGAGCAGGTATTTGAGCACGAACCAGGTATGGCTGCTGCGCTCGCCGATACGGCAATACGCAATCACCTCATCGTCCGGTCTGAGGCCCTGTTCTTCGAGGTAAATCTTGCGCAGGTCATCGGCCGGTTTGAAGGTGCCATCGTCCGGATTGGCCGCACGGCTCCACGGCACATTGACCGCGCCCGGGATGTGGCCGCCGCGCAGCGCTCCTTCGTTGGGATAGCCCTCCATGTGCAACCGTTCGCCGGTGTATTCCTCGGGCGAGCGCACATCCACCAGTGGCCTGCCGGCCTTCAAATGTTCCATCACCTGCTCGCGAAACGCCCGGATCTGCGAATCGTCGCGCTCCGGCGCCCGGTATTCGGTACGCGGATAGGTCGGCACCTCGCGCGTCAGCGGACGGCCTTCTTTTTCCCACTTCAGCCGGCCGCCGTCCATGATTTTGGCGTTCTTGTGCTGGAAAAGTTGAAACACCCAGAAAGCGTAACACGCCCACCAGTTATTTTTATCGCCGTAAAACACCACCGTCATGTCGGGCGTCACGCCGATGCGCGACATCAGCTCTTCGAATTGCTCCTTCTGGATGTAATCGCGCCGCACCTGATCGTTCAGGTCGGCGGTCCAGTCCACATGCACCGCGCCGGGGATGTGGCCCGAGGCATACAGCAATGGGTCCTCATTGGACTCGATGATCCGCACGTTGGGATCATTTATGTGTTGCTCCACCCATTCCGTGGACACCAGCACCTCCGAATGGGCGTAGCCTTTTTTCAGGATATCGCTCATAACACGCCTCCATCGATTAGCGGTTTAATGGTTCAACATCAGGGCGCATCAATCATGTTTGGCAAGGCGCTCGTTGTGTTTAAACGCCGCGGACTTTAAGAGAGTTCGCAAGCGAGCATCCTTTCCGGTCCTTAAAGCATAACCAAATTGAAGCTTAAATTCAATAAAAAATTGGATGCATCCAACTCGATGGGAGACCGGCCTCCCGGCGACAGTTTTGATGGCGTGAAATCAGGCCCTGCAAAGAGGATAAAACTTTCCCCCGCGATAGGCATTGTCATACGCGATAGCTTATAAATTGGCCTATCGATTCGGCTTTTTCAGCCGTGAACTACCGATTCTCCGTACTCTTCCGTAGCTCGCGCGAGAACCGATGGAACGCTTCCGGTGTCAGCTTTTTGAGGAACACCATGCCTCGCGTGGCACGGATCAGCGCGCTTTCGTGGTTGTTGAAATATTCGCTGCCCAGGCAGATCTTCAGTTTTTCGTACTGCTCCACCTGAATGCGCTTCGCCAGTTCCGAAAACGGCCCGTCGTATTCGTGACTCGGAAACGACGCATCTTTTTGCGACAGGAACGAATTCTTGAACGCATTGTCCTGCAGCGCGAACATGTTCAGCGACACGGGCACGAAAATATCCGCCTCCGCCGGGTGAAACCGGTACCACACATTGCGGTAGCCAATGACCGTGACGTCCGGCGTGGGCTCGGTCTCCTGCCGATACAGCTTCAGCGCTTCGTTGATGGCCTGCAGAACTTTGTAATGCGTATCCGGCCCACTGGCCTCGGGATCCAGCGCCACAGTGATGATATCCGGCTTTCTTCGGCGCAGCAATTTTAAAACCGGTTCTACATCCCGCTCGATGGTCGGCTCTTCGTTGAAAATATCGCCCTTGTAAAATCCCAACCGAAGATGGTCGATGGCGTCGGAGTGCCAGCCGAAATAGCCCCACAAACAGTCCCCCTCCCACTCCCGGCACATGCCCTTGAGCTGCTGCTTGTCGGGTTCATCCTTCTGACCGGGATACTGGCGTTTAAAGTAGCCAATCAACTCCTCGATTTTTTCTTTTAGCGCATTCAAATCCTTCAGGCCGTATAATTGCATGATGTTGCGCGCCAGCCGCCGCGAGTAGCCTTCGATTTTGCGTTCGTCCGAATTGGCGGCCACGCCATCCAGATAGATCCACACATCCACATCTTTCTCAAAGTCGAGGTCTCCGGCCTGCTCAAGCGCATGCAGAAAGTTTTTCAAGGCGCCGTTGGCCTTGCTGCCCAGCAGCTTCTGCAGATTTTTGAGCCGTTCGATCATGAACGCATTGGTCACAGCGGTAAAGCCACTGGTAAGCGTGGCAAAAAAGTGGCGGTTCGAGTGTTCGCGAATATGGCGCACCACAGAGGGCAGATAGCCCAGCATGATGTCATCGTGGTGCGGCTCGGTGTGCAAAAAGCGCTTACCGGTTTCGATTTTGATGCCTTCATCGAGTTTGGCGATCAGCCGGTCCCGGACCTGCTCCCGGGTCGCTTCCACATTTTTGCCGAGCTCGAGCAGCAGCCGGCCAAAACGATCGTTCTCGAAATCCGATTGGCTCAATTGCGTAATGGGCTTACGGGCAGCCAGCGACATATCGATGAGAATTTTTTCGATTTGCTGGTCGGAAAAATTGGGCTGGCTGGCGAGGATTTGCGCCTGCCGTTCGCGCAGCAATTTGGCTGCGCCGCGGGTCAGATAGAAGCGCGCATTCGGCAGTTTTTGCAGCGCGGTGGCCGGATACCGGATGCTCATCTGGTTGCGCACCGATTGCGCCACGATTTCGGCCTTGGCCTCGCCCGCAGCGATGATGATGGCCACGCAATTTTCGTTGTAGGTGATGGTGGACAGCCCGATGGTAATCACCAGCCGGCTGCGCGAAATCTCGATGCCGCCGAGATCGCCGGCGGCCGCGGCCTGGGTTTCGTAATTGGTCTGCGTGAGCCGTGTGGTCGAGAAAAAGTCGCTGCCGCGTACGTTGAAACCGATGTGCCCATCCGGGCCAATCCCGCCCAGGAAAAACCCAATTCCTCCCAGTCCGCGGATCCGTTCTTCGTAGTCGATGCACCAGGTATCGATCTTCTCCAGTACGTCCTTCTGAATCGTCTCCAGTCGCGTCGTCGGTTGTCGGTAGCGCAAGGACAGATCCACATGGCCTTCCGGCCAGATCTGATCCAGTGATTTCCCGGGCGGTAGCCCGACTTCTTCGCAATTGATCAAAAGGGCTTTGGCGGGATCCAAATCAAAGCCTTTGATATAGTATTCCTGCACGTAATGATAAAAGCTGTTGTGCTGTGATGGATCGATGGGATAAAACTCGTCAATCTGTACAAAGTGCAGGCTGCGCAGGTCCGGCTTGGTGGCCGGATCGATGCCATGTTCGGCCAGTTCCTGTTGAATGGCTTTGCGGTCCCAGCCGTTTAAAAACCGCTGCACTTCTTTGATGAAATATTCCGGCGTTTTTCCAGTGGGCAACGAGACCACGCCGCCGGGATTGGCCTGTACCCACTCGAGAAAGCGCAACGCCGTCAGGGTTCCCAGCGCCGGGAAGTTGTCCACCATAATCACGCCGATGTTTTCATCCGGCTCATATTTCAAGCGCTGTCCTGAGCGCTCAATCGCAAGCTGTTCTACCTGTGAAGTCATGTCTTTCAACGGCTCCTATTGATTCATCCAGAATTGCAACCATTCTCCGCGGTTGTTTTTGGCCATTCAGACTATGCCGTGGCCCTGAGCACAATGGTCGGTGGCACCCAGCAGGTCATTCATGGCACGGTCACGACCGGCTCGCCCGACTTTTGCGCCTGGAGCTGCGCTAAAAAATACGCCAGACATCGGGGCATACCGGCTTCGTGAACCCGTCGGCTTATATTCGCCGCACTTGATGCGTTCCAGCGACCAATGCAACCGGGATCAATGGCTCAGACGCCGGCGGGCCAGTGCGCCGGCGCCCAGAACCGCACCGCGGTTCTGGGAAATTTGCGTCAGCCGCAGGGCGATGCGGCCTTTGTAGAGATACAGCAACGAGTTCTCGAACGTCTGCTGCGTCGGCTTCAACAACAGCTCACCCGCTTCGGCCAGACCGCCGAACAGAAAGATGGCCTCGGGATCGAAAATCGCGGCCAGATTGGCCAGCGCCTGGCCGAGAATCCGACCAGTTTCAGCAAACGCCGCAATAGCCAGTGGGTCGCCGTTGCTGGCATGTTGATAAATCACTTTCGAATCGATTTTCTCAGCGCTTAACCCATCCAGGGAGGATTTTCGTAAATCTTTCGCCATCATTTCCAGCACCGTGCGCAGCAGGCCGGTGGCCGAGACATACGTTTCCAGACATCCGCGCCGCCCGCAGCGGCACTGCCGGCCATCGGGCTCGACGATGATATGCCCGAACTCACCGGCGAAGCCGTTTTGGCCAGCATACACGTGGCCGTCGATCACCACCCCGCCGCCGACGCCCGTGCCGAGCGTGACGATCAGGAAATTCTGCATGCCGCGGGCACCGCCATACGTCATTTCGCCCAGCGCCGCGGCATTGGCATCGTTGGTCACCGCGATGGGTAGAGAAAAGAATTTGGCCAGTTCGGCCTTCAGGTCCACCGTCCCCCAATCCAGGTTGGCCGGGGATTCCAATCGACCGGCGGCATCCACGCTGGGGACGGCAATGCCAATCCCCTGGCAGGTGGCCTCTTCGGAGACCTCATCCAGCAGCCGTTGCATAATGGCGGCGACTTCTTGCGCGAAATCATCAAACAGCGGAAAATTCTGAGTCGGTAAAACCGCCTCTTTCAGGAAGTATCCATTTTCGTCAATCAGTGCCATTCGCGTTGTGGTGCCACCGATATCGATACCTGCCATAATCGATTTCTTGGCCATAGGAAGTCCTTCATCCGTGTATCAGGAAATACGCGCTTCGGATCGCGAATGTGGTCAAGCCAGCGTAGCAATGCAAGCATGGGCGTCGCGCAAACGGGGAGGCGAACTTACAGGATGATTTGATAATCGTGAAAGATTTCACGAATCGCCAGGGTGGCCGCGCCAAGCAACCGTGGCGCGATCTGCAGCGATGTCCGCAAAATATGCACGCCACCGTCCTTGCCGAAAAACGCCCGGCGGCTTACCGTTTGGATGATTTCCGGATATAAAATCTCGAACGCCCGGGTTACCTTGCCACCCAGAATGATCGCCTGCGGATCGAGCGCTTTGATAATGTTGGAAATACCGAGTCCTAGATAATAGCCCGTCTGGCGCAGGGCTTCGCGGGCTTCTTCATCGCCCTGCCGGGCCAGTTCCACCAGTTGTTCGATGGTGTAGCTCTCCTCGCTGTGCGGCGATTTCCGCTTGCGGATATGAAAGCGCTTGAGGGTGGCGTAATCCGAGGCATAGGCCTCCCAGCAGCCATAATTGCCACAGGTGCACAGTTCTCCGCCTTCGTACAGGGTCATGTGGCCGAACTCGCCCGAAGCATTGCACTGCCCCGAAATCAACTTTTTGTCGATGATAATGCCGGCGCCAATGCCTTCGCCAACCGACAGGAAGACAAAATTGGTCAGTTCAATTTCATGCTTGCCGAACCAAAGTTCCGCCAATGCGGACGCCTTGGCATCGTTATTCACGGAAACAAAGCAGTCGTCCGGCAAATGGTTCTGCAGGATGGTTTTGACCTCGACATGTTCCCAGCCGAGATGCGGCGCAAATTTCACCACGCCGGATTCGTGATCGACAATGCCGGCGACGCTCACGCCGATGCCGCGTAGCGGCTTGCCACCGATTTTTTTGCGCAGGCCCGTAAGCCTGTCCAGGCAGTTGCTCAAAAACGCCGTGGGGTCCTCGGGCTCGGTTTTCAGGGTGATCACCTCGGTCACGCTGCCGTCGAGGTCGGCAATGGTCAGGCTGGTGAGCGGGTAATCCAGATTAAGCGCACCGACGTAATGTTCATCGAGGCGCAACCGCAGGTTAATGGGATTGCGGCCGATGCTTTTGTCGCGGTAAACTTCTTCATAAATGAGCCGCTCATCCAGCAACTCGGCCACGATATTGGTCACGGTGCTTTTGTTGAGTCCGCTAAGAGCGGCGATTTGCGTGCGGGAAATGGGCTGGTGTTCACGGATGAGATTGAGAATCACCGCCCGATTGACGTTGCGAACCACGCGCGCATTTCCACTGATGACCGTCTGTTGCCTGGAGTTGGATTTGTTCATATTCCCGATTCATTTGTTGATTCAATAAACGAAAAATTAACGAAAAGTGTTCGAATTGTCAATCTTTTTCTATGGAAATTTTTCCTTTTTGCGAAACACGTGCATGTCTCAACACGTCGAAATTGGTGTCAGCCCGTAACGGTGGTTCCAAATTCGAGGTACAACTCCAGATCTTCCTTTAGCGGATCAATTTTTTTACCGCAAAAGACTCCCACACGCAATGAAAGCCTTTCGAGAAATATAATAATGACGAAATTAGAATCTCTATTATGCAAAAATTCTGCACTCATTTCTTAAACGCACAAGGCGTTTTTGTGGTATTCGACGTCGGTAAACCAAACCGCTATTCATCTTTGTTGGGATACCGCTTGGACGCGATGCAAGTGGAAAGAAGGCCCTGTTTGAACACAAGGAGACAAGATATGGGATGGGATGACAATGCCTAGTCGCACAGCAGACTGAAGGACAATGTTGATCCGAAAGATCAAAAAAACGCGGCAACACAGGGAGCTCATTTGGAGTCCCACGATTCGATCCCGGTGTGCAAAATCAACCCGGCTGGCAATCGGAACGCCGGATTCAAAGCCAGTCGGTGCGATCCCTGTCTCGCAGGCGCGTCGAACGGCGTGCAGGCCTCCCCGCCATTCCTGCGCTGGTTTGCCGCAGGTTGTACAGGGATTGCTTGAATCGGTTCAAGCCGTCCCTGATGCCACCCAGTCCCGACCGAAGGTATCCAATTTATGAGGCTCGTTCTTTCAATTTTGAATCGAGCTTAGCCTTGTAAGGCGGATTCAGATTCAGGCGGGCCACCATGTGGTACACCTTGAAGGCTTTTTCATCGTTCCTATCCAGCATGAGATAGATTCCGGCCAACTCGGCATAGAGCCGAATGCGCTCGGGATTCTTCTCCAGTATTTTTTCATAAATCCGCGCCGCTGAAGCATAGTTACCACGCAGGATATGCATCTTCGCTCGGGAAGTTGGCGAAAAAGCCAGAAAGGTCAGCCCGAAAAAGACCACACCACATGCAAAAGCCACCACTCCCAATTGCCAGGGCGGTATATTTTGCCAGGGTTTTGTTTTCGAAGCTGCAAGATCGGTGTTTTGAACCACAGGCTTTTTCTCTTTCATTTCCATTTCGGCGAGGGCCCCTTCGTATGGCTCCACATCCACGGCTTCGCCAATATCCAGTTCGGCGGTTTGCGCCAGCGGCTCGGATTCGGCCTCTGCAGCCACCACGCCCTGCTCGGCCTTTCTGGCGGCTTCCAGCAAGGATTGCACCTCGCGGTAGCGGGGATTGATTCGCGCCACCGTCTCAAATTTTTTGATCGCGGCGGAATAATCCTTAAGCTGCATGGCCAGTAGGCCTTCACTGTAATTAATTTCCGCCTTCCGTGTCAGGTCTGCCTGTTTGGCCTTTCGGCGGGCCTGTTGCCGCTTCTGTTTTGCCAGTTTGTTCTTGGGGTCCATTTCCAGGACACGGCTGAAGGCCAACTCGGCCCGGTCCCACATCTTGTGCCGCATGGCGATGGTGCCTTCGTTCAAATACCGCGCAATGGCTTGCTGGCGGCGCTGCTTATCCAACAGCTCGCGGTACCGTGCCAGTTTGGAATCCGCGTCTTTGAATCCCGGATTTTCTTCGAGCAACTGCTGCAAGATTTCCACCGCCTGCTGATATTGTTCTTCGCTGGCCAGCTTCAGCGCTTTTTCGTACAATATCTCGTTGATTTCCTGCTTTGTATTTTCCTTCAAAATGGAGTCATATGTCGCGATTCGTTCGGCGACATCCCTGAAGTGCGGTTGGATCTGCTGCAGTTGCTGCAAATAACTTCTTGCGGATTGATAATCGCGCCGCCGTTCCGCCGACAGCGCCGATTGATAGAGTTTGCGGAGCTCAATTTCTGTACGGCAGTTTTCAATCATGCGGCGGATTTCGGTCTGATTGGTCCCCTCAAATTGCATCGCATTTTTCAGCGCTTCAACGGCTTCCTCATATCGTGCCTGATCGTAGAGCAAACCACCCAGTTCGGCCCAGAGCTTGCCCATCTGGCGAGGGTCGGACGTCAATTTCAAACATTGACGCAGGCTTTGTTCGCTTTCGCGGAGCTTGCCAAGCCTTAGGCGTACGCGAAACAGTTCATAATGCACCGCTAACTTTAAATTGCCAGGAGAGTACGCAAACCGGGTCTGCGAAGCGCGCTCGAAATAGCGCTCCGCCTGCCGATACTCGCCCAATTGCTTGTAGGCGATGCCCAGGTTGTAAAGCGCCTCGGTGAAATTGGGATCGAATTTCAAGGCTCGTTCATAGGCATCGATTTTTTCCAAAGCCGTTTTCGCATTCACGCCAACCTTGAACCAAGAAATAGCCTGGCGACGATCATTCTGAGAATAGCCTTCCCCCAATGAAAAAGTGGACATGACCGCTACCAACAACAAGACAGGTTTCACCTTCTTCTGGTTCATCCTGTTGCCTCCCGCATTACCCCCAATGTCCAATTGATGATTTAGCCATGAAGCCCATAAATCAAAATCCCGTTTCCAACCCCGCCGTAATGACTCTTCCCATGGTATCTGCAAATGGAAACTGATTCTGTGAGTTATTGAACAGGTCGGTAATGGAAATCCCAATACGTGCTTTGGGATTAAACGCATAACCTACATACAGATTCACCGTGGCATAATCCGGTACTACGACAGGCGCGGGCATCTCGCCAGGCCGTGCAATGTTCCAAACCGTTTTGCTGGTATAATAAGCCCACAGGTTGACAAAAAGGCCCCGGCTGGGATTCCGGTATAACCCAAACATCAGTTTGGTTGCCGGCGAGGCCTCCTGGAAACCCAAGAACCTTGCATTATCGTTGATTTTTTGATAGGCATAGGTGAAATTGATTTGCCATTTGTTGGACAACCGCAATCCCACTTCCAGCTCGCCGCCGGTGTTGGACGATTCGCCGCCATTGGAAAAGGAGATGGTGGTGGAATCCTGAGGCGCGAATAAAATGAAATCCGACAGCTTTTGGTGGTAAATCTCGAGTCCGATATACATTCGCTCCTGCATCCAGATGCCACGATAACCGAACTCATACGAAGTCGCCTGTTCCGGCAGGAGGTTGGTATTGCCCACCACTTTAGCGCTGCCAAATTGCGAAACCACAAAGTACTCCACCAGCGATGGCGACCGGAACCCGCGGGAGACGCTGAGCCGGAAACTATGATTCGGTTGCGGCGAATAGAGCATCGCAGCGCGTAGAGGGATCTCCGTGGTCGTCAGCGGTTTCGAATCGATCCGCCCGCCAAGGGTGAGCGAGAGCTCCTGCGAAAAATCAATCACATCCTGCAGGTAAAAGGAATATTGCGTGATGGTTTTGCGCTGATCCGCCGTGACATTGCCTTTAAACGCATCCTGGCGGTAAACGAGTCCGGCGACCAGGGTTTGATGCTGGCCGAGCTGGCTGGCAAATTCCAGTGAATTGTGAAACAGGGAATTGCGGATTTGCACCAGAAACGGCACGCCCCGGCCCACCGAGTTAAACCAGATATCATTATAATAGCTCTGCAGTTTGAATGGCCCCATCTGCAAATTTACTTTGGCATAATCCAATTTGTGTTCCGAGAACACCGGCATGGCGAAAAAGCCCCATGGCAGAAGTTCATTCTGGAACGCACGACCGCGGCCGACGTCCACCGAAAACCGGCGGTCGAGCCCGAATTCCTTTTCGATATAAAGCCGGCCTCTGCGGCTTTGCAGGTCGAAATCTCTGGTGTGTGCCGGATTGCCAAGATTGGTGCCCACCAGGCTCAAAATCGCTCCCCAGTCGCCTTTGTGGAAGTTGTAATTGATTTCCGAAACAAAGGTGTTCTCCTTGCTTCCCAGGTAGGATCGCACGCTCAGCCCGTTGGTCAGCCCCGGCCGTTTGGTGACGATATTGACCACACCGCTTACGGCATTGGCCCCGTACAGCGAACCGGACGGGCCGCGAATGATTTCGATGCTCTGGATATCCTGCAGGCCAATGGGAAACGTGTTCCAGAACACCGTGCCAAAAAAAGTCGTGTAAACGATCCGGTTATCGACCAAAACCAGGGTCCGGTTGGAGTACAGGCGATTGTATCCGCGCGGGTTGATATTGAGGTTGCCCGTATTGGTGGCAAACACATCCACGCCGGGGAGGAAGCGGAAGAGGTCGGCAAGCCCCAGATGGCCGTATTGCTGCAACTTTTCTTCCTGAATCGCCGAAATGGCCGACGGCGCCTGCATGATGTTCTGCAGCGTGCGCGTCGCAGAGATCACGCTGATTTCGCCAAAGCTAAAGGCATCCAAATCCGATTCCAGGGTAGCACCATCGGCGGTGTTTCGAGTTTCATCGGGTGCGGAGCGATCCGGCACCGGCACCGCCTCCCTCGAGACCAATGTTTCCCGCGGTTCCGGTTTCGGATACAGCCAAAAGCTCTGCTCCTTCCCCTGCGTGATTTTAAAGGTCTTGTTGTTAATCATCAAAACGTTGGCATTGCAATGCTCAATGAGGATGTTTTCCAGCACGGGATCGCCGTTGCTCACGTACACCGGATTGAAGCAATAGCGAATGACGGCATATCGGATGATTAGCTTGCTCTGTTCGCCCTGCGCGAAAAATCGGATGCCGCTCCAGTCAAACTTGGTGGGTTTTCGCTGGCCCGATCGGTTGTTGCGGGCAAATTGTGAATCATGAACGGAGGTGAAAACAATTCTATTGCCGGATGTGCCTTCGGCGATGAGGCTGCCATATACGACGATTCGATATTTGCCAGTAAAAAGCAACGTCACGCCCGGCTCTATGATCAACGTCTGATCCGCCGGAACTTCAACATCCCCTTTGACAACGTACGGACTTTCTTCCACGGTCCATTTGCCGAATTGCTGACCTTCTACTTCCCCCGCCTGAACCGAATCAACCATCAGAATTCCTGTCGAAATACTGATACCGCCCAGAAGCATTGGTATCCATTGACGCATAAAAATCCTCCTAACCATTCGTCCTGCTATTGGCACCTGTTCAACCTCCAGCAAAATTTCACATCGCCTTCTGGTGCCTCCGTAAGGTGGACACCGGAAGATCGGTATATCATGCTCAAAATATCCCGGGAATGAAATTCAACTTTTTCCGCCAGTTCACCTTTGCATCTTTATAAATTACGAAAAAGCCGGAATGACCAGATTGCTGGTATGGTTGGGTGGTTAACGGTATTTTTGTCTAAATTTTATTTATTAATACCTTTAAAAAATTTCAATGCGAAACTATTAATGAAATTTAATATTCAGCCAGCACTTTACCGGCTGTTTGTATAGCAGTTTTCGAAAATTCGAGGAACTCGTCTTGTAAGCTCCGGGCAGTTATGCCAGAGGGGTTGCAATCTTTCAAACATCGACTATTCATCCCTTCGATGGTAAATCCTGATTCTTGCTTTGACCATCTATAATTCTTCTCTGATTTAACATACTCAGAAAATTCAATGAACCGTTCAAATTTTGTTTGCAAAAACAAACATTAAAATTTAAATTGGCTTTAAATGTTCATTCTCTCAATTTCCTATTTCCAACTCATGCCCCCTGCATTGGAAATTTGTTAGAATTGGAACATTTGAGATAAATAAAACTTGACAGAAATCGGGAACTTGGCTATTTTTGCGAAACATTAATTGGCGCATTCATTTGCTGCAAGTGGAGTGATGTCAATAAATGCGAAAGACCGCCTCCCCAGCGGGATCCCCGGCCTTGATGAGATCATTCAGGGTGGCTTCATTCAAAATCGAAGTTACCTGATCCGGGGGCTTCCTGGAAGCGGTAAAACAACATTAGGGTTGCACTTTCTGTGTTCGGCCAGTGCGAAGAATAATGAAAAATCACTCTACATCACTCTTTCTGAAAATGAGAACATCATCCGCGACAACGCCGGCCGGCTCGGGTTCGATTTATCCCGTGTGCATTTTCTGGACCTGAGTCCAACATCTGCTCATTTTTCTGGTTCAAAAGATTACACTATATTCTTCCCCGCGGAAGTTGAACAGGAAGAGACCACGCAAAAAATCGTTACAGCGGTTAAAAAACTCAAACCCAAACGCGTCTTTATCGACGCCATTACCCAGCTTCGCTATCTCACGGTAGATACCTACCATTACCGCAGGCAAGTGCTCTCCTTTTTGCGTTTCCTGATCGAATCCGGGGCCACGGTTCTGCTGACCTCCGAGGGTAGCCCCGAAGCCCCTGATGAAGACCTGCAGTTTCTCAGCGACGGCGTCATCCAGCTCGACTTTTCTTCAGCCGGCCGCAGCATCTCCATCAAAAAATTCCGCGGCTCCGACTTCCGCTCCGGTCCGCATGCCATGGCCCTGACGAATCGCGGCATGGTGGTCTATCCCAAACTCATCCCGGAAGATTTTGGCCGCGAATTCATTCCTGAGACTATGTCCTCCGGCGTGCCGGAAATCGACCGGCTTCTGTACGGCGGCCTGGAGCGCGGCACGGTGACGATCATCAGCGGCCCGAGCGGGGTGGGCAAAACGTCCCTGGGCATGCAATTCGTCAAAGAAGCCGCCTCCCACGGCGAATACGCGTCGGTATATATTTTCGAAGAAAGCGTGGATACGCTTATGCATCGTTCCGAGTCGATTGGCCTGTCGGTCAACGATTTGCTCAAACGGGGCACGCTCAACATCACGCATATTGAGCCGCTGAAATACCTGCCCGATCAACTGGCCAATCTCGTTCGCCGCGAAGTGGAGCAAAAAGGCGCCCGCATCGTCATGCTCGACAGCATCGCGGGCTACAAACTGTCGCTGCTGGGCGGCGATTTGGCTCAGCACCTGCATGCCCTGTCAAAATACCTCTCCAATATGGGGGTGACGGTGCTGCTCATCAATGAAGTAGAAACCATTGCCGGCGGCATCTTCAAAGCCACCGAAGCCGGCATCAGTTATCTGGCGGACAACATCATTTTTATGCGATATCTGGAGTACCGTGGCCAGTTGCGTCGCGCCATCGGCGTGCTAAAAAAACGGTTGACCGATTTCGAACGGACGCTACGTGAAATCGCCATCACCGAAAAAGGCATCCAGGTCGGCGCGCCGCTCACCAACTTGCGCGGCATCTTGCAGGGCATGCCAGACTGGCCCGCAGGCGAAGCTTCATGAGCGTGATTCGGCGATCGGGTTCAGGAAACCGATGCCGCCTCCATGCCGAAAAGGCGGACATTTTTTTTCGTTCCAATCCCAAAATCGGTGATAAATCGGCCATTGCTTCGGCTTTTCTTAGAGGCCTGTCCGAAGCTCGCAAGCATGACACCTGCACAACATGCATGTTTGGCCCCTCCTGAGTACTTCGGTCGGGAGTTCATCATTCCTTTTGCAGAAGACGGGAAACGATCGGCTTGCTGGTGAAGGCAAAATCGCAACCTCCTGAAGTTTATCCCATACTCGATGCACGACTCGTCGAAATACCAGATTGACGGTTGGGTTGATTTAGCGGCCAGGCAAAGTTTGCAAGAGCAAAAATTTAATTTTTGCAAATTTTGAAAAATGGGCGATTTTAGATTGTAATTTGTTCTTTGTTTTATTAAATTTCGCCGGCTCAGATGGGGAAAGAAGGCTTTTCCGTCTGCGGAGTGTGTTGGCAGCTCTATCTATTTTACCTGAAAAGCAATTCTGTTGTGCACTCATCGACTCTTCCGGGCTTGTGTTGGTTTGCTATGGTGGTTTCATTTCCCTTCTCTGTTGCCGCTGTACCCAGGCTCCTTACTCCCGGCTTCCAGTTCTATCAAATCGAGCGATCACTATTGACATGCACAGGTCATGAAGTGTATCCTTTTGCTGTTTAAATATCAAAAAAACGGTATTCTACTGCGGGGGGCGCTCCAGAACGATTATCAGGTCATTCTCGATTTCACAGGACACAACATCGATCGTCCCTGCGATCTTATTATTATCGACGCCCCCTCGCTATTGCAACATGCCGGTGACCTAGCCGCCCGCGTGAAAATGGAGGCACCGCTTTATTTACCGGTTCTGCTGCTCTCGCATAGCCGCAGCATCCGTTACCGGCTCTCTCAATTCAAGGTTCCCATCAGCGGCCTGCTGTACCCTCCGGTTGAAAAATTCGAGCTGATGCTTACCATTGAGAACCTGCTGCATACGCGCGATCTATCCATTGCCCTGAAAAAACGTAACGAAGACCTCGAATCGTTCATTCACCTGATGAGCCACGATTTACGGGCTCCTCTACGCGCGATCAAGGGCTTCTCAGAGGCCATCCTCGAAGACAACCTGGCTAGCGGCCAACCGGAACTGCAGGCCTACCTCAATCGGATCCGGCGCTCATCGGAAGAAATGGAAGAGCTGATTAGCTCGATTTTGAATTATCTGAATTGCGACCGCCGCACGGTGCAGAAAACCTCGGTATCCCTATCCTCGCTGATCACCGATGTGGTCAATGGCTTGCGCTACGAAATCGAAAAAAGCCACACGCAAATCGATATTCAGGTAAGTTCGGACGAAGTCGCAGTGGATCCTTTTCTGGCCAAAACCGTGCTGCAAAATCTGCTTCACAATGCCATCAAGTTCGTTCCGCCCAAACGACGACCGCGCATTCGTATCACCGGGCAGCGCAATCAAAGCGAATACATCGTCAAAATTCATGACAACGGCATCGGCATTCCCAAACAATTTGCACAGCAAATTTTCCAACCATTTAACCGGTTGCATGGTGTGGAAGCCTATCCGGGCGTAGGACTGGGGCTGGCGGTTGTCAAACGTGCTATGGAAATCATGGGGGGGGATGTCGGCGTCCATTCGCAGCGTGGCAAAGGCAGTGAATTCTGGCTGAAATTCAAAAGGAGACCATAGATGCGGTTTCTGATCATCGACGACAACCCGAGCGATCGGCAACTGATCATCCGCAAAATCAAACAGGCGATCGGCCACATCCATATTCTGGAGGTGTCTTCCAGAAAAGACTGGAAACAACTCTATAAATCCGGTGAGTTTGATCTTGTGATCACCGACTATTTTCTGCGTTGGCAGGATGGTTTGCAAATTTTGCGCGAAATTCGAAAACGCGATCCCTATTTGCCTGTGATCATGGTCACCGATTCCGGCGACGAAAAGGTTGCTGTCGAAGGCATGAAATTGGGGCTGAGCGATTACATTAAAAAAAGCGAACTGAATCAGTTGCCGGAGCTGATCAAAAAAAGCCTGAAGAATTCGGCCCTGCAAAAAAAACGCGATGAGGCGCACAAAACGATCTCGGAACTGGCCACGCTTTTCGGACAACTGACCGAGCAAATTTCTCAGATTTTCTGGCTGCGCGATATTCAAACCGGGCAGTGGATTTTCGTGAGCATGGCTATCGCATCCATGTGGGGCCTGCCGATCAAGGAGGTGTACCGCTCGCCGCAAAAATTCTTTGACCGAATTCATCCCGAAGATCGGGAGTTTGTTCGCAACACCTATCATCAAAATCCCAAAGCGAGCTTCGATATTCAATACCGGATCGTCAAGTCCGACGGCAGTATCCGTTGGATGCGCGATCGCGGTATGCCAGTCGTTGCAGATTCCTGTCAACCTATAAAAATGGCCGGCATGATCGAAGACGTGACCGAATTAAAAGAAGCCCTCGACCGGCTGCGCGTCAGCGAGCAACGCTACAAAAATTTCTTTTTAGAAGACCTGACCGGTGATTTCACCCTTACGCCCGAGGGCATCATCACCGATGTCAACCCTGCCTTCCTAAAAATTTTTGGTTTAAAGACAGCCACCGATGTTTTGAATCGCTCCATCAAGGAGCTGTTCTGGAGACCGGATGACATGGATTATTATCTGGAAAGGCTGCGACAGGGCGAAAAAATCACCGATCTGGAAATCAATATGCGGGATATCAGCGGAAATCCGCTGTACCTCATTGCCAACTTCATTGGCAAATATAACGGGAACGGCTGTCTGACGCAAATTTTCGGCTATTTATTCGATATTACGCAAAAAAAAGTGCTCGAACAACAATTGCTGCAGTCACAAAAAATGGAAGCCATTGGCCAGCTCGCCGGCGGCATTGCCCACGATTTCAACAACATCCTGTCGGCCATCATCGGCTACACCGAAATGGCCAAAAGTGATATTCCACCCAACAGCCGGGCGCAGGATGATCTTGATCAGGTCCTGGTGGCCTCCTACCGAGCCCGGGACATCGTCCGGCAGATCCTCACTTTCAGCCGTGAAACCCAAAAGGACTACCGGCCGGTAAAGCTGGAAGACCTAGTCAAAAATTGCATCAAGCTTCTGCGGGCCGGGCTCCCCAGCACCATCGATATCCGGCTGAATATGGAAAACGATCTGGGTTATGTGCTCGGGGATTCGACACAACTGCATCAGATGCTGATGAACATCTGCACCAATGCGTTCTATGCCATGAAAGAAAACGGCGGCACGCTGACCATCGAGGTGCAGAAAGTCCAAGAGGCTATGAATTATGACCCAACCAAAACCGCAGGCATAGTCCTGAAGCAGGATTGCATCAAAATCAAAATTCAGGATACCGGCATCGGCATTGATCCGGCGAACGTCAGCCGCATTTTCGATCCATTCTTCACGACGAAACCCGTGGGTGAAGGCACCGGCCTGGGCCTGTCGGTGGTGCACGGCATCGTCAAAAGCATGCAGGGTGATATCTACGTGACCAGCGAGCCTGGCAAAGGTACGACGTTTACTATCATTCTGCCGCGTATGGAATCGGCTCAGGTGGACGATCACGCCGCGTTCCATCAGGATATACCCGCCGGGCAGGAGCACATTCTGCTGGTGGATGACGAAAAGGCATTGACACACATCGGCAAACGACTTCTGGAACGGCTCGGGTACCATGTCGTGGAGGCCAACTCCGGCTATGAAGCCCTATTCCACTTTCAGAAAAACCCGCACCGGTTCAATCTGGTGATCACCGATTCCACCATGCCGAAAATGACCGGTCTGGAATTGGTGCAAAACATTTTAAGCATTCGTTCCGATATTCCGATTATTCTGATGAGCGGTTATAAAGAAGAAAAACTGACCAAAAAAGCTCAGGAACTGGGGGTAAGTGAGTTTATCATGAAACCCATTTTACCCTCCCATCTGGCAAAGGTGGTTCGAAACGTTTTGGACACGTATCGCAGGAAAGAAATTGTCTAAAGTTCTGATTATCGAAGATGATCCCCACACCCGCGGGATGCTGAACACACTGCTGCAGCGGGAAGGGTATGAAACCCTGGTGGCTTCAGATGGGGCGGAAGGTTTGAAACTCTTCCTTGATCATTCTGCAGACGTGATTTTGTTGGATATTTTTATGCCTGAAAAAGACGGACTGGAGCTCATCCTCGAGCTGCGGCAAAATCATCGCTTCGATAACATCATCGCCATTTCGGGCGGTGGCATTCTGGCTTCCCACTCCAAAGACATTTTGAAAACCGCACAAACATTCGGGGCTAAATACGCCTTTCCCAAACCGTTCAATCGCCACGCTTTGCTCAAGGCGATTGGCTCGCTCTGCCAGGCCCGGCAGCGGTAATTCACAAGCACCATTGCGCAAGCTCCTCCGCGGGGCCTGTTCGTGCGCGCTGCTGAAAAGCAGCATGAAGAATTGCGAACTATCTTGCAGGCCTTGATGGGTAGTTCTCCTTCCCAGGTTAAACTTGGGAAGGAGGTAAAAAATAGTCACTTTGTCAGTCCGGTTGCTTCGCCTTTCGGCGAATGGAGAATGGCAAAAAAATACATGCAACTTTTCTGCATGTGGCATTATTTGTCATTCCGGCTTTCAGCGGCGACCGCAAGGGAGACGCTGAAATGCCGGAATCTCATATCCTTTTGTTCCAAGGGAAGAGATTCCGGTATCCATCGGTGGCCGGACACGTCCGCCAGGAGTCGGACACGTCCACCAGCTGGCGCAACCGGAATGCAATTTAAAATGTCTAAATTGTTGATGCGGCTGAATAGTTACAAATTAATACCGGTGAAAACCTCCCCGCAGAAAATCATCCCACCGTGTCCATGCCCTGCGCCGCCACGCCAGATTCTTGCATGCCGATGAAAACTCCCCTCGCGGCGCCATTGGCATTCCAGAAAGGCCACCGTTCGCGGCAAAACGCCATCTTTTTTTCGAAATCGTATTTTTAATCTTGCTTTCCTGCACAATTGTTGTAGATTTCATACAACCTTTTCTATTTTTTATAACCTTTTTTAATTTTCGCGGAGGTACCAATCGTGCGACTCCTACTCATCAATCCCCGTTTCCCCGAAAGTTTTTGGAGCTATAAATGGGCCATCGACCAGGTGATTCCAAACAAGCGGACGGTGAATCCGCCCCTGGGACTGGCCACGCTCGCCGCCCTGTGTCCAGAAGACTGGCAGATCGAAATTGTGGACGAGAATATCGAATCCATCCCCCTGAATCCGCAGGCGGATATCGTCGGCGTCTGCGGCATGGGCGTGCAGTTTCCACGCCAGAAAGAGCTGTTGCAATATTACCGCAAGAAAGGCTATACCACCGTGGCCGGCGGCAGCTATGCGTCGCTGTGCCCCGAGCTCTACGAAGACCTCGCCGACACCGTGGTGGTGGGCGAGGCCGAATATATATGGAAAGAATTCTGCCACGATTTCGCCCGCGGCCGGGCAAAGAAGCTCTATCAGGAAACCGGGGAAGTCAGCCTGCACGATTCACCAACGCCACGGTTTGATCTGTTGCAATTGGACAAATACCAGAGCGTCAGCCTACAATTTTCGCGTGGCTGCCCGTACCGCTGCGAATTTTGCGATATCATCGTCATGTTTGGCCGCAAGCCGCGCACCAAAACCATGGAGCAGGTTGGCAAAGAGCTTGATCTGCTACGCCAGCGCGGCGTGCACAAAGTCTTTTTCGTGGATGACAATCTCATCGGCAACAAGCCCGTGGCCAAAGAGCTGCTGCGGTTTTTGTATGAGTACCAACAACGGCATCACTATACATTCCAATTCGGCACCGAGGCCTCGCTCAACCTGGCCTATGACGATGAATTGCTGCATCTGTTTCGCAAGGCCAATTTCGGCTGGGTCTTCATCGGCATCGAATCGCCGGACGAGGCCAGCCTTAAAGAAACCAAGAAGTTCCAAAACGTTAAAGAAGACATTTTTAGCTCGGTCAAGAAAATCTACGCCAATGGCATCGATATTCTCGCCGGTTTCATCATCGGTTTCGACAACGACACCATGAAAACCTTTGATTTGCAGTACAATTTTATCATGGAAACCGGCATCCAGGCGGCCATGGTGGGGCTTTTGACCGCACCGCCCAAAACACCGCTATACATCCGCCTGCAAAAGCAAGGCCGGCTACGCACCGACATCGAGCATTACGACAACACCAAACTCGGCACCAATGTGATCCCCAAGCAAATGGATTACAACGCCATGATCAAAGCCTACCAGGCGCTGTATTTCCGGCTGCTGGAAAATCGCAACATTGCCTACCGCGTACGGCGGAAGCTGCAATTGCTGAAGAATCCACTGATCAACAAATCGTACAGCTTGCGGGAAATTGCCCACATTCTATTTCGGTTCGTTTTCAAAGGCCTGATGCCGGGCGGCATCTCGCGAATCTATCACTTCCTGCGCTCGCTGCCGCTGACCAGCGTTGCTAAAATGCAAATGGCCATTCAAGACTGGATTCTGGCCCTCGCCATGCGCAATTACATCGACCGTCATTTTCAGTATGAAGAAGTGGAAGATCGGTTAGATGACGTGCTGCGCAGCTATCTGGCTCGCGTCGAAAAGGCTTTTCAGCGCTATTTAAAATCAGGCGACCTCGAGATTTCCATTCAGCACGCCCGCAACACGGCATCCAATCTGCTGATATCCCTGCGCGGCCATCTCGATAGGCCGTTTTTCAAGCGCTCGGTGCGGCACCTCAATGCAGTGCTGAAACATTCTGCGGCTTCCATTACCCTGAACATCGAGACCCTGCATGACCATCAGGTGAAGCATCTGCAACGCATGCTGAAACGGCTCTCCCAGTACGGCGATCGCATCTCCATCCGCATTCACGAAGCCCTGCTCGACAAGATCCACATCGATTCGTCCATGTTCAATCTGGTGCTGGTAACCTGAACCGGCTTTGAATAGGCCAACCAGTCGCGCATGGCGCTGGCGCTGTCCGGCGCCGTGCGTAGATTCCTTGTTTGACTTTCAGCGGAACCATTCATCTTGTGAACTTTCCGTAGCAGTATATGGAATTTCGGGAAGCAATCTCAGGTGTGTAAATCAAGAAGGGTAGAAAGAAGAGTTTATTCGAGTATTCGACGCACTTCCTCCGGCAAAGCCATTTTCTCCCCCGTTTTGGAGTTAACCGCCACGTGCACGGTTTTGGCCCGGCCTACGGATTGGCCATTTTGCCCCCTGAAATCATAGCCAAGTGTAAAGGAGCTGTTCCCGATGCGCTCCACGGTCAACTCAATGCGAATCTTATCCCCCACAAATAGCGGCGCCAGATAATCACTCTCCGCATGAACAATAGGAAGATCATAAGGCCTGTCCTGCACAATGATTGCCAGTGGCAGGCCGGATGTTTGCAGGAAGGCCTCATACGCATCATGCGCCAATTTCAGTTGATGCGCAAAAAATAGCCGACCGGCGGCATCGGTTTCGTGGAATTTGATGGACGTCTCGTAGGAAAAATTTTTCTTCATGCTCAATTTGATTTCCGCAAAATGTTCTTTATCGAGAGATGAAATTCCGGAAAAGCTTGCGGGGCTATTTCATCGCCGATTTCAACCTTTTCGATGCGCCTGTATCGTTCTCCCGAGGGCACAAGATAGCGCTCCACCGCTTCATTTACCCCATCCACCAGCCATACCTCGCGGATGTCTGCTTGTGCATACAGGGGCAGTTTTCTATCCCGATCCAGATGCTGCGAGGTTTCGGTCACCTCAACAAGCCAGTAAAAGTCTTCTGAGGATGGAGGGCGTGATTGACCATAATCTTCTCGCGGCTTCAGGATGGACAAATCCGGTTGCAGCTCTGAAAACTTGCCCGGACGATCCCAGTTTTGAACTGCCACAATCATTGCTTCCGATAAAAAGCGATTAAGCACTTTTGAAAGAAAGTTCACACACGCCACATGCCGACTACCGATCGGACTCATTTCCACGATCTCCCCTGCCAAAAGCTCCACACGATCATCCTCTTGCAAAAGTCGGACTGGATCATCGTGTGGTATTCATCCACCGTGAATTTACGGGTGGCAATGGGAACGCCCATGGTTTCATCCTTTTATTTCAGCAAAATATCTTTAATTGCGAGATGGAAATCCGGAAATGCATGTGGAGAGATCTCATCACCTGTGACAAACTTTTCAACGTGCATAAATCGATCGCCTGATGGATCAATATACCGCTCTACCACCTCCTGCGTCAAATCAATTAACCAGACTTCACGGATGCCGCTCCTGGCATAAAGTTGTATTTTAACATTGCGATCGATATGCTGAGAGGTTTCTGCCACCTCGATGAGCCAATATACGTCCTCTGCTGAAGGATGTCTGAATTGATACATATCTTGTCGAGGCTTTAAAATAGATACATCTGGCTGAGGTTCGGAATCAGGCTCAAGTAGAACTGGATTTTGAATGGCCAGGACAATCTTTTGCCGTAAATTCAGCGGCGATAGAAGCCGCGTTAGGTTATTCACACACGCCGCATGCCGGCTACTGATTGGACTCATTTCCACGATCTCCCCTGATAGCAACTCCACCCGGTCATCCTCCTGCAAAATTCCCCAACGTATCATCGCGTGGTATTCATCCACGGTAAATTTGCGCGTGGTTACGGCAAGACTCATGTTGATATCCCTTTATTTCAGCAAAATGCCTTTAACAGCAAGACGGCATTCCGAAAAAGCCATCGGCGCAAGCTCATCGCCAATGGCAAATTTTTTAAAGCGTTTGTATTGATTTCCCAGAGGTTCCCAATACTGCTCAACAATCTCGTTTCTCAGATCGATTAGCCAGACTTCGGGAATGCCCGCTTGAGCATATAGCGGCAGTTTGCTCGTTTTGTCGTGGTCGATAGACGCTTCACCGATTTCGATGACCAAAATAATATCTTTGGGCTGAGGAAGATTATTTACATAAAAATCGTCACGAAACTTCAAAAGCGTCAGGTCCGGCTGTGGTTCAGAATAAGGGCTTAATTGAACCGGGTTTTGCACACTAATTCCAGCCCTCCCTCGCAATCGCGCGATAAAGCTGTCTGCCAGTTTATTCACCACAGCCGCATGGAGTTTACCAATCGGACTCATTTCCACGATCTCCCCTGCCAAAAGCTCCACACGGTCATCCTCCTGCAAAATACCGGTCTGGATCATCGTGTGGTATTCATCCACCGTAAATTTGCGTGTGGTCACA
>JAUZRQ010000002.1 GCA_030950365.1 Candidatus Zhuqueibacterota bacterium
GGGCTTACTATCTGGCAATTCGTCATTGCGAGGATCCGCCAGCCGGAGGAGACGACGCAATCTCCATCTTTCAAGCAAGGAGATCGCCATCCGCCAATTGGCGGATTCGCTCGCGATGACGGGTTGCCTTGCGTCTTAAAAGTGTTCTAAAATAAGGTTAATGATTCGATTATAAAGCAATTGCAGTGTAAAATTCTGATTAAAATGCATAAGCGTGTTGTTTAGTTGCGGTTTGCATATTCTGAACCGGCCCGGATCAAACACCAGGCTCCTTCGAGGTGCCCGGCGTTTCTCACAGACAATGGCCCGGTTTCATTTCGTTTTCCGAAGCTTCGCCGAGGCAAAACCCCGCAATGCCTTCAACCATTGCTTCGTTAAAATCGCCAGCGTCTTTTTGCCCTTCTCTGCCGTGGCCAGGGTAGGGTCGCCAAACAGGCCGGTCTCAGAATAGGCGGGATCGTTGGGATTGCGGGAAAATAATCCAGGTTTATACCCCGGATAGTTTTTCCGTCCACCGGCCACATCTCGTGATGCTTGCTCCATTTTCACCCGCTCCGGCTGCAAATACAGGTGAATCGAAGTTTCGATCTCATCCGCATGGCCGCCGACGGGCTGCTCCTGTAATGCCTCCATGGCCTCTGTTTCCAGATCATCCCAGGACACCACCAGCGTCGGCACGCCAAATTGCACTCGAATTTCCCGCGCCACAATCGATAGTGGGAGGCCGGTCGCCAGGGTGATACCAGTGTTCAGAAACACCAGCCGCTGCGCTCCCTGCCGCACCAGCGAGCGCGCCACCTCGAACACGTATTTTTGAAACACATGCGGATCGGCCACCTCGGTGCCGGGATAATCGCGAAACGCCGGAAACCAGCCGTGTAAAATCGGCGGGGCCACCAGCACCGGCAACTGCTCCACCGCCTTGCGGCACAGGTAATCCATCACTACCGCATCAGCATTCATAGGCAGGTGCGGACCGTGCTCTTTGGCGCCGGCGCCAAATGGAATGATCACAAGCGGCGCCGTGCGGATGCGATGCTCGGCCTCAGGCCAGGTCAACTCCCCCAAAAATGCGCCCGGCGGTTGGGCGTACATCGGTGCCGCCAGCAGCAAAACCACGCCAATCCAGTGCCATCTTTTCGTAACCTTCATGCCTCCCTCCCTTCGATTGTAAACCGATTTTAGGATTGAAAATAAATGGCCTTCTCAGCAATGGGTGATTGCATGCTGCTTCGCACGAGGTTATCCTTTGGCCAATTCTTCACGCTGAATCCCGAGCTTCTTCATTTTGCTTTGCAGGGTGGTCGGTTTCAAGCCCAGCAGGGCCGCCGCACCTTCCGGGCCGTAAATCTTCCCCCCGGTTGCTTCCAACGCTCTGAGAATGTGCCTGCGCATGGCCTCATCCAGCGGCTCAATCTCTCCATGCGACGAGACTGTCCGTTTTTTTGCAGACCGGCTGCGGCGCGATCGCTGCGAAAACCGCAAATGCTCCCCATCAATGGTTGAGCCCTGGCACAGGATGGCGGCGCGCTCCAGGGTGTTCTGCAGCTCCCGTACGTTGCCCGGCCAGGAATAGGATTTCAAATACTGCAGCGCCGCATCGGTGAGATAAAACCGTTCCTGACCGAAGCGTCGGGCTAATTTTTGCAGAAAGAAATCGGCCAGTAGAAACACATCATCACCGCGCTCGCGTAGCGGCGGCAGGTGAATAGGAAACACATTGAGGCGATAATATAGATCCTCCCGAAATTGGCCCTGCTGCACCAGCGATTCGAGATCCTTGTGCGTGGCGCAAATGATCCGGACATCGGCGTGGATGGTGATTTCGCCGCCGACGCGTTCGAAACTCTTTTCTTGAATAGCACGCAAAAGTTTCGGCTGGATATCAATGGGCATGTCACCGATTTCATCCAGAAACAGACTGCCATTGTTGGCCAGCTCGAACCGGCCCCGCCGCCGCGATACGGCGCCGGTGAACGCGCCGCGCTCGTGCCCGAAGAGCTCACTTTCCGCCAGCGCTGTCACCAAAGCAGAGCAGTTCAGCGCCACAAACGGCCGGTGCGCCCGCCCGGACAGCGCATGAATGGCCCGCGCCACCTGCTCCTTGCCAGTGCCAGTTTCGCCTTCAATGAGCACCGGGGCATCGGCCGGCGCCACCATGCGGATTTTCTCCACCACCTCTTTCCACGCCGGCGACTGGCCGATGAGCCCGTCTTTCTCGCTTGGGAAATCGGACAGCAGGGTGTTGCGCTCGTACACCAGCGCCTCGCGCTCGCTCAACAGCGTGTCGGTGGCCATGGACTGCGCCAGCGCCAGGGCGATAATGCGCGATAACCCTTCCGTGACTCGGACCACCTGCGGAGTAAACATGTTGCAAGTGCGATGGTCCAGGGTCAGCAAACCAATGGTTTTGCCTTCCACATGCAGCGGTGCAACCATGCAAGAATGCCCGTCTGGTAAATCGATGACGCCTTCATAGGTATCTTGCTCCAACAGATTATCGGGGAGATCGTCCGAAAACAGTTGCACCTTGCCGACGTCCAGCACTTTCTGCAAATCCGGCCGCTCCTGCAGGTTGATGGTAAAATCGCGCAGCTTGGGAGTGTACAGCGGTCCCTGCGCCCAGCGCACTTTGAGCACATTGCCTTTTTCCAGACTCAGCACCACCGCCAGCTCGAACGGCACAATGGTTTTGATGGCATCCAGCACGATTTCCAGGGTACGTTCCGAAGTTAATATGGGAGTGTTTAATATTTCTTCTTTGTACATAAAGCCGTCTCTCCTCACATCACGACGACATTTCGAGTCACCGATATTTCGTTGACGCTTCCACCGAATTATCGTTTCTTTTTTTGATATTTGTCGAGCCAATATAACGACAATGTATTGAAAAGTCAACATTTATGTAATTCCCATTTTTCTGGCACTATTATTGCGATTGTTTTGGTCCCAGCCTGAATAATAGAGGCGAAATCCATAATTGGATGAAAATGCACCATTTTTATCAAGGAGGCCTTACATGAGTAGCGAAAACAAATGTCCTTATACCGGACATCCTAATCCAACGACGATCCAGAGTGGACCGTCGATTCGCGATTGGTGGCCCAACCAATTGAATTTGAAAATTCTTCATCAAAATTCTCCCACCATTCGTCCCGTTGATGAAAACTTCAACTATGCCGAAGAATTTAGCAAGCTGGATTACCAGGCGCTAAAGCAAGACCTGTATGACCTGATGACAAAGTCGCAGGAATGGTGGCCGGCGGATTACGGCCATTACGGCCCGCTGTTTATCCGCATGGCCTGGCACAGCGCCGGCACCTACCGCATTGCCGATGGCCGCGGCGGCGCCTCCACGGGCAATCAACGCTTTGCTCCGGTAAACAGTTGGCCGGATAACGCCAACCTGGATAAGGCGCGGCGCCTACTATGGCCCATCAAGAAAAAGTACGGCAATAAAATCTCCTGGGCCGACCTGATGATTCTGGCTGGCAACTGTGCTCTGGAATCCATGGGATTCAAAACCTTCGGGTTTGCCGCCGGCCGTGTGGATGGCTGGGAACCGGAAGAAGACATTTACTGGGGGCCGGAATCAGAATGGCTCGGCGATAAGCGCCGGAGTCATGTTGGGGAGCTGGACAATCCGTTCGCGGCCACGCAAATGGGCCTGATTTATGTCAATCCGGAAGGGCCAAACGGCGAGCCGAATGTGCTGGCGGCAGCCAAGGACATCCGCATCACCTTCACCCGCATGGGCATGACCGACGAAGAAACGGTGGCCTTGATTGCTGGCGGGCACACCTTCGGTAAAACGCACGGCGCCGCCGCAGTGGATCAATATGTGGGCCCGGAACCCGAAGCCGCTCCGATCGAAGAACAGGGCCTCGGCTGGAAGAACAGTTTTGGCACCGGCAAAGGCGCGGATACGATTACCAGCGGTCTGGAAGGCGCCTGGACGCCAACCCCGACGCAATGGGACAACACTTTCCTGGATATTTTATTCAAGTATGACTGGACCCTGGAAAAAAGCCCCGCCGGCGGATGGCAATGGGTCCCCACCGATCCAGAAACGGAAAATATGGTTCCAGACGCGCATGATCCATCGAAGCGGCACAAGCCGATTATGCTGACCACCGATCTGGCACTGCGCATGGATCCGATTTATGGCCCCATCGCCCGCCGCTTCAAAGACAATCCGGAGGAATTTGCCGAGGCGTTCGCACGCGCCTGGTTCAAGCTGACGCACCGGGACCTGGGACCGCGCTCGCGCTATCTCGGCCCGGAAGTTCCCGATGAGGAGCTCATCTGGCAGGATCCGCTCCCTGCCGTCGATCACGAACTCATCGACGCTAACGATGTAACTGAATTAAAAGCAAAAATCCTCGATTCCGGTTTGTCGGTTTCCGAACTGGCTTATACCGCCTGGTCGGCCGCATCAACCTTCCGCGGTTCGGACAAGCGTGGTGGCGCAAACGGCGCTCGGATCCGATTGCTTCCGCAGAACACCTGGGAAGTGAACCAACCAGAACAATTGCAAAACGTGCTGAATACATTGCAAGCCATTCAGCAGCAATTCAATCAAGCGGCATCCAATGGCAAAAAAGTCTCTCTGGCAGACTTGATCGTTCTCGGTGGCTGCGCCGCTGTCGAAAAGGCCGCAAAGGACGCCGGCTACGACGTGCAGGTTCCCTTCACGCCGGGACGCACCGACGCCTCGCAGGAGCAGACCGACGTGGAGGCGTTTGCCGTGCTCGAGCCCGTAGCAGACGGCTTCCGCAATTATGCCAAAGACGGATGTGGTGAATACGCAGAGCAGTTGTTACTCGATCGCGCTCAACTGTTAACCCTCAGCGCTCCAGAAATGACGGTCCTGGTCGGCGGAATGCGCGTACTTGGGGCCAATTATGGGCAAACCCGGCACGGCGTATTCACGCAACGTCCAGGAACCCTCACCAACGATTTCTTTGCGAACTTGGTGGATATGAATATCGAATGGAAACCGGTCTCAGACAAGAAAGATGTGTTTGAAGGATATGATCGAAAAACCGGGGCGTTGAAATGGACCGCTACCCGGGTTGACCTCATCTTTGGCGCCAATTCCCAGCTTCGTGCGCTGGCCGAGTTTTATGCGCAGGACGATAATCGGGAAAAATTTGTCAAAGATTTTGTGGCAGCTTGGGACAAAGTGATGAACCTGGACCGTTTCGACGTCACCTGGCGCTAAATTTCGATTTTATGGTAGATTTTCAATTGACTGCCGATGGGCTTGCAGCATTAGGCAAAAACAGGAAAGTGATCCTGTCCCGACTCTAGTGCGTTTAATGAGATGACTAATGTGAATCATGCAAAAGGAGGTGTGTCAATATGAGTAACAAACAAGCCATTATTGATAAACTCATCGATGCTTATTGGAAAGAACTCGAAACCGTGCAAAACTATTTGGCGCTGTCCGTCAATCTGGATGGTATTCAGGCCAAAGAAATTAAAGAAGCCCTAGCAGCTGATATTGATGCGGAGTTGGGCCACGCGAAAGAATTGGCCCGCCGCATCAAGGAGCTCGGGGGAGTTGTGCCGGGCTCAAAAGCCTTCAAGGCAGAGCAGAGCTACCTGCAGACCCCACAGGACACCACCAATATCCTGGCGGTGATCAACGGGGTGCTGGAGGCCGAAGAGGATGCCATTCAGACATATTCCGAGATCATCAAACTGGCCGATGGGCAGGATTATGTCACGCAGGACCTGGCCATTCGCCTACTGGCCGATGAAGAAGCCCACCGCGAGGAGTTTACCAGCTTCTTGCGGGAATTCAAGAAATAATCAGTAAACTTTTTAGGAGATTCCCCATTATCCTTTGAGGATAATCTCCCTATTGAAGCCCGAAAGCCATCGCTTTCGGGCTTTTTTTGTTATTACGGTGCCTTGTTGGCATTAAAGACCGCTTTCTTTTAATTTTTTCTGAATTATCCCCCATGCGCGATCGATGTGGTACGCCTCAGTACGGATATTGCCAATGGCAAAGCGCAGCACAAAGCGGTCGCGCAATTTAGTGTGCGACAGAAAAATCTCTCGATCCGCGTTGATAGCTTCCAGCAATCGTTCGTTGAGCGCGTTGAGTTCGTCGTCTTTCATACCGCTCGGATGCGCGCGGAAGCACACCGTGCTGAACGGCACCGGGGCCATGCGCTCGAAGTCCGGATGCTCATCGATGCGGCGCGCCAGCGCCTGCGCAAGCTGGATATGCTTGCGGATACGCGCGGCGATACCCTCCTGCCCGAAATAGCGCAGCACGAACCACATTTTCAGCGCGCGAAACCGCCGGCCGAGCTGGATGCCGTAATCCATGAAATTTTCCACCTCGCTGTCTTCAGACGTGCGCAAATATTCCGGCACCAGACTGAACGCCTGCCGCAGCACGTCCGGCTTGCGGGTGTAAAAGGCGCTGAAATCGATGGGCACAAACAGCCACTTGTGAGGATTGACGACGATCGAATCGGCGCGGTCGCAGCCATCGAGCACGTGCCGCATCTCTGGCACCACCGCCGCCGAGCCGCCGTATGCAGCGTCCACATGTAGCCACAGCTTTTCGCGCTCGCAGATGTCCGCAATGGCCGGCACCGGATCGATGCTGGTGGTGGAGGTGGTGCCCACGGTGGCCACCACGCAAAATGGCAACCAGTCCGCCGCTCGATCCTCGGCAATGGCTTCGGCGAGCGCGTCGGGAATCATGCGGAACTGATCGTCGGAAGGTATTTTTCGAATGCCCTCGATGCCGATACCGAGAGCGATCGCTGCCTTATCGATGGACGAATGCGCCTGGTCGGAGGCGTACATGCGCAGGCGCGGCACCTCGCCGCGACCGGCCATCCCCTTTTCGCGGAATTGCAGATCCCGGAGCTGCTCCCGCGCGGCGGCAATGGCGTGCATGGAACTGACCGAGGCGGTATCATACACAATCCCCCAAAATGTTTCCGGCAGTCCGAGCATTTGCCGCAGCCAGTCGAGCACCACCTGTTCCAGCTCCGTAGCCGAAGGACAGGTTTTCCACAGCATGCCGTTGACGTTGAACGCCGCGGCCAGGAGTTCGCCAAGAATGCCGGGCAGACTGCCGGTGATGGAAAAGTAGGCGTAAAATTTCGGATGGTTCCAGTGCGTCATCCCCGGCATGAGCACCCGATCGATGTCCCGCAAAATGGCGTCCATTGGCTCGCCGCGGCCTGGCGGGGCCTCCGGCAACTGGCGGCGGATGCCCCCCGGCGCCACCTCCGGCAGCACCGGAATGTCATCGATATGCGAAAAAAATTCCGCTACCCAATCGATCAACTGATGACCGTACTGCCGGAATTCCTCCGGCGACATGTCCTGTAATTCGCTTTTCATGGCATCTCACACGGTTTCGATTACGGTTTCATGTATAGCATTCGGCCGGCGTAACTATTCAGCGAATGGTGAAAAACTCATAAGGAAAAAAAGCAAACCTACCGCAGTGGCGCTGAGATCGCTGAGATTTCATTTCAAGGATTTCGGAATCGCGAATTCATCCTTATCAAGGTTTCTGGAAGACCATCCGCGTCAATCCGTGTGCATCCGTGGCTCTCCGAATATCAGCGCCAACCGGTGAAATCTGTGTTTTTTTGAGGTCGATACCCAGATTCTTTCGCAAGGCGTTTCATGGCGATTCAAAATGGCAATGCCCGATTTGTTCTGAATAGTTACCGGCCGGCAATGATTCTCCGTCCGACGATTCGCATTATATCCCCACACACTCCCACGGGCATGAAGGTCTCGCTGCGGTGCCAGAGGTCGGTATTGGCGAGGCGCTGCATGGCCGCCCGACGCGGGTTCCAGCCATTGGCGTCGCCAGGCACAGCCACGGTGGATGCCGGCCCGCGATAAATGAGGTGCACCGTGGAAGCGGTTTCCCTAAATGGGAATTGTGGTATTGCCTGCATGAAGCGATCGATCAGCGCCGTCCGCGCCGAATCCGGTGCAGCTCCGACGCGGGCGACGAAATCGGCAAAGGATTGGGCACACCCCACAGACGCCATGCCCATCAGGGAAAGGAAAAGGAGAAAAAGCTTACTTCTTGTTTTCATTCAATTTTTCTCGAGCAAAAATATAAGCAAAACGGTAAATATGCGCGTAAGCAAAATAATACTTATCGGTTGCATAGCGAATAAGAAAATAAAACACAACCAGAAAGACGACCACGCCGAAAAGTTTTATCTGAAGCGGACTCATGAAATACGCCCAGAGCAAAATAATTCCGATTAAAATCGATGCGAAATTCGTCGCCAGCAAATACATGGAATAATGCTGAATGGCGTACTCAATTTGCTCCTTTGTGCCATGGCGGAATAACAGGGCCGCGGCAATATTCGTCCAATACCTGGTCGGAAGGATTGATTCTTCCTTTCCCTGTTTGGTTTCTGGGGCTGCTATTGAATCATCATTATAAATCGATAGACTTTGCAACGCCTTCTGCATTTTTGTACAGAATATTCGATACAATTCAAGACTGCTATGAATTGTTAATAGTTTCGCCAGGATTTCATCCAATTTCGGGTGAAAAGCATGCATCAATTCCCATCGCCAAACTTCTGTCAGCGCTTCGACCACCACGCCCCAGAATAGCGCCACCGGTATGGAAATAAACAATAACAAAACAACGGACGCTTCGGAGTCAAATTTTTGCAAAAATAGAATGAGGCGGCTATCATTCTGCGGATAAACGTACAGATTGAACAGGACAATGATGGCATTCACAAAAAAGCCAACAACAAACAAGTTAATGATTTTATTTAAGTTTCCAATTTGCATAGCTCCCCCCTCCCTCCTGGTTTTAAAAAGCTCTTTCTGAATCGTGCTATTCCATCCGTATTTCATCCGTGGCAGCAAAATCTTTTTCCGTAATCTTCACGATCTTCCGGAGTCATACATTACGACACATATTCCCCCTCTGAATATGGATTTGGCGTTTTAACCAAAATCGCTCCGCTGGATATCCAGCAACACGGTCTGGCGGATGGCCTCCGGCAAGGCCTCCACGCACTGCCGCAGTGTACCAGCCACATCGGCCGGATTCAGCCGCGAATGGACAAAATCGTCCAGCGCCTGCCGGTTTGCGCCGATCATCTCACGAACGATGGCGTGCGTGGCCAGCGGCTGGCCGGGATACGTCTGCAGCAAAAACGCGAAACCGAGCGCGGTCATCAGCATGGACGTCAGCGCATAGCCCGCCAGACCGCGATCCATGCCCAGCTTAGCCGCATAAATGGCATCCACCACCGCATGCTGCAGCATGAACCCCTGATCCCACACGTGATCGCGGATGCCTTTGCTAATCGCCACCTCCCATTGCCGGGTGCCGCCCGCACCGGCATTCAAAAACTCAAAAAAGTCCACCTGCGCCGGATCGCCCAGTTCATAGCCGAAACACGCCGCATGCAACGCGGCTCCCGAAGCAATGCCCATGAGACCATTGAATACCATGAAATGGCCGATCAGCTTCACCTCGGCGCCTGCGGTCACCCGCTCGCCAAAATAGCGCGGCTTGCCCAGCTTCTGCAACACCGGCTCCAGCCGGTTGTACAGTGCACGGTTCCCGCTGGCCAGAATCAGCATGGTGGCGGCTTTGGCACCGGCCGGCCCGCCGGTGAGCGGATAGTTGCCGTAATCCAGCCCATGGTCGCGGCAAAATGCTTCCGCAGCTTCGGCGAAGTTGGTGCTCACGGTGGACAGATGCAAAATGAATCCCGACTCGACGCCGCGGCGGCGCATCAACGGCACCAGTTCGCGCAGAATCGCCAGATCATCGCCGTTTTTGCCGGCGCAAATCACGGCGCCGTCAATGCGGCCATCGCCCACCAGATCGTCAAACGTGGAAACCAGCTCCGCGCCGTGCTGCCGCCAGGCCTCGCGCGCCCGCTCCCGGCGCTCGTCGCGGGTGCCGCGATCGTGTACGCGCACAAACTTCGCCGGACTGTCGTCGCCCATCAAATGTGTTGCGGCGGGACTGAGCATCAATCCCAGTCCCCCTACAGCCACCAGTTTCAGTTGCTCTGCCATTGCCCTTCCCGATGATTGACGTTCATGCTGCTGGAATTGACTGTGATTGCATGAAATATAAAATAGCTGCAACCATGATCAAAGCAGAAAAGTCCGAACGCACTGGATCACAACAGGGCCATCCGGGTGCACCGGACTGCATGAAATCCGAAATGATTCAGCCAATTGCCGATTTTATCATTACGTCTTTTTTCGAAAATGCAATTGCGGCATTTATTGCATATCAGCATTGCAAATTGACGAATGTCGTTTTTTCTGGGTCGTGGCCGGACCCGATCAACAAGATTGACCGGATAGATATGAAGATATGAAAATTTGTCCCACGAATGGCAGATGGTTCAATATAAAAGCTTTGGGATTGTATCCTGTCACCCCCTTTAAATAATGGCCAGGTCGCCATACAGGTCAAGAGAAAGCCAGAGATAATGATAATGCGGCTATGATATAGGAAGTTCGGCCGGCACAGTCACCGGTGTGTTCACGAATATGCCGGCGAATGCAATCTCCATCCATAATTGCCAATGATAATACTTCTTTAAAAAATTCAAAGTCTAATCCATTAAAAAATATAAAGCTAATTATCTGCATGCCGAACCTCTAATAAGAGTTCCGAAACATTCAGCTAACAAGAATGGACAGAACCATGAAACCATAGAAATAGGAGCGACCATTGCAATCCGGGAAGTTTTGGTTCTTGATCCTTTTATTGATATTTGGTTCGCCAGCCGGAGCCCTTGCCCAAAATTCCAAAATGAAAATATCCGGCTTTTTCGATCTCGAAGCCGAAGTCAGCAACCGCGATGCCGCTTCGCGCAACTGGACCTTCGATCAGCATCATCTTAATCTCATTTTCAATTTTCGATTGCAAGAAAAAATCCGCCTATTCAGCGAATTAGAATGGGAGCACGGCGCTTTTTTAAAGGCAACCGAGATGTATGGCACAATATACCTCGCCCGCGCTTTTTTTGAGTATAAATTTTCAGACCTGTTACTTATCCGGGCCGGCAAGTTCTTGCCCCCCTTTGGCATTTACAACGAAAGGCATGACGCCACTCCCACTTTTATTTCCACGGTGCTCCCGTTTTCCATTTATGGCGATCACCTCAACTCGGTGGACAAAAAAGGACGGCTATTTTCGAAATTCGCCACCGGTGTCTGGGCGTTGGGTTCGCTGTTCGTGGACACATGGCAGCTTAAATACAATATTTACATCAGCAACGGCCGGGGTCCGAAGCCCGCGGAACGCGATAACAATCCCAACAAAGCGCTGGGCATGCGCTTTGTTGTAGTGCCACCGGTCGATTTTCTGCAGATCGGTGCCTCTTACTATGCGGATCGGGATGGCAATTCTTACGATACACGGCAGGTGGCCATCGGACTGGACCTGAACTGGATTTGGGGCAATTTCGAATTGCAGTCGGAGATGTTGCTGGCCAAAGGCGAACGCGTTGACGCAGAGAACCGGCCAAACGGCGTTTTTCTGCACAGTCGGGGCTATTACATGCAGGGAAGCTACACATTGCGCGATCGCTGGACCCCATTTATGCGCCTCGATGTTTTTGACAGGGATACACGCATTCGGCGGAATGAAGAAAAGCATACCATCATCGGCCTAAATATCGCCATCAGTTACAACGTGTACACCAAAGCCGAGGTGCATTTCATTGATTATGTCAATCCGAATCAGAAGGACTACGAGCTGTTTATTGCATCGGTTGCAGTAGCCTTTTAACGGTTTGATCAGGAGAATACTGTGCGACGCGCTATTTTAATCGGGTTCATCATCGGGATTTCCCTATTGCAATTTGAATCAGTGGCGTTTTCGCAAATCGCCATCATCACGAACAAAACGTGTTCCGTGACCGATCTCAGCATGGAAGAGCTGAGATTGATCTTTCTTGGGCAAATCACCACCGTTCGGGCCGGAAGGGAATTCGCCCTGGCGGCATACAAGCCATTGCACAATCTTTTTCTAAAAAAGGTAGTAAAAATGTCCCCCTACCGGTACCGCAAGCACTGGATTCGGCTGATATTCGCCGGTCATGGAGCCGCCCCACCGAAACAGTTCGAAAATCCGAAAGCCATGAAGCAATTTGTGTTAGAAAACCGCTGTGCCATTGCCTTTATCGATGTTCGCGATGTTGACGATTCAGTCAAAGTATTAAAGATCAATGGCAAGCTTCCTTCCGACAAGGAGTACCCGTTACAATAGTTGGTCCAAGGTTGAATCACCCTTAAACCCAAATTTAAGGATTCGATGCAGAAGCGCTACTCAAGAATGGGCATCCGGCTCAAATTGCTGATCAGCTCCACGCTGACCCTGATTTTGATTTCCGTTTTCATTGTTGCTTACTATCCGCGAACGCAAAAGCAGCTCATACTCAAAACAGCCCGGATCAAGGACCAGGGGCTGGCCGATATGCTGGCATTGGGCATTGGCATCGGCATGGCGACCAGCAACTTCACGGCCATTTCGGAAGCTCTGAAATGGGCCAAAAAAGATCGGAATCTTTGTTTCATCCTGGTATTAGATGAAAACAACGAGGTATTCGCCGAACTGAATTATGGCAATCTGGACATTCAGCCGGACGCGTTTACGCAGGACGATGCGATCCTGAAGTTCAACGGCACCTGGATGCACATCGTGCGCCTGCCCATTTACTATCAGGACCAGAATTACGGAACCCTGCTGCTGGGCACGTCGCTCGAAAACATGTTCGCCGACATTGCCCACAGCACGCGCACCACCCTGTACATTTGTTTCCTGATTCTGCTAATAGGAATTGCCATCACTCTGATATACAGCCGGCGGATCACCCAGCCGCTGCTCCGTTTGCGCGACGCCGCTGAGCAAATTTCCCAAGGCAATTATAATGTTTACATCGAGCGCAACGGTACGGATGAGGTGTGCGTGCTGGCCAATGCGTTTGCCGATATGGTGGAAAGAATCAAATCCACGGTCACGCAACTGAAGCAGCAAAAGCAGGAACTGGAAAGGGCCAAAATCAAAGCCGAAGAAGCCAACCGTATCAAGAGCGAATTCCTGGCCAACATGAGCCACGAAATCCGCACACCCATGAACGCCATCATTGGCATGACCGAGCTGGCCCTCGATACGGAGCTGAACAACGAGCAACGCGAATACCTGTTGACCGTGAAGACGTCGGCGGATGCTTTGCTGACTTTGCTGAATGACATTCTGGATTTTTCAAAAATTGAAGCTGGCAAACTGGATATCCATCACAACGAATTTCGGTTGCGGGAACACCTCGGCAACACCCTCAAAGCGGTGGCGGTCAATGCGCATGACAAAGGCCTGGAACTGGTTTATGACGTTGCGCCGGATGTGCCGGATGCACTGCTCGGCGATGACTCCCGCCTCCGGCAGATCATCATCAACCTGGTCGGCAATGCGATCAAATTCACCGAGCATGGCGAAGTCGTGGTGACGTGCAAACGATGGCCAGAAGAGGCACCCCCGGCCAACAATGGCACGGATGGCCAGCAAAGCATCCTGCTGCATTTTGCCGTTCGGGACACCGGTATCGGAATTCCCAGAGACAAACAGAACATCATTTTCGAAGCGTTTAAGCAAGCCGACGGTTCCATGACCCGCCAGTATGGCGGCACCGGGCTTGGGCTGGCGATCAGCAAGCGGCTGGTAGAACTGATGGGCGGCAAAATCTGGTTGGAAAGCACCGAGGGCAAGGGCAGTACATTCCATTTCACCGCCCGTTTCGACGTCTCCCCTGCCGCCGAGATAGAAACCTCGCCCACCTTTGACGGATTGAGCGTTATGCTGCTGGAGCCGAACGAAACAACCCAGCAAGTGCTGCAATCCTGGCTACAACAATGGCAGGTGGAAGTGCTGGCCGCTGCATCGGCAGAGGTAGCGCTGGCGACTTTGAAACAGGCCTCGGATCGCGGCGAAGCTATCCGGGTTATTATCAGTACATTCACTTTACCGGACATGGAGTTTATCGAATTTCTGCAAAAGGCCCGAGAAGCGCACGAAGCTTTGCGTGCGGCGATTATCCTGGATGATTCCCGCACGCACCGCTGCTTGAACACCACCTCGGCCGGATTTGAGATTATCAGTTGCATTCTTAAGCCGGCCAAGCCCGCGGAGCTGCAATATGCTCTGTCAAAAGCGGTCGAGGTTTCCACAGCCAATATCCGCATCGTGCCTCCCGATGATCACGGCTGGCAGGTTTCTGCAGTGGAGATCGCCAAGCAGGCCGATCAGCCAGGAAAACAGCCGGAGAATACACCCTCTGACGATAAAAAGACCCGGAAGCTCCGGATCCTGCTGGCCGAAGACAATCTGGTCAATCAAAAACTGGCGGTCCGGCTGCTGGAAAAACACGGCTTTTCGGTGGCCGTGGCGGAAAACGGCCAGCAGGCGCTCGAATTGCTGGAAAAAGAGCCTTTCGATTTAATTCTGATGGACATCCAGATGCCGGTGATGACCGGCTACGAGGCCACGCAGGCCATCCGCAAACGCGAGGCGGTGACCGGCGAGCACATTCCGATTATCGCGCTGACAGCCCATGCCATGACCGGTGACCGCGAGCGGTTTTTAGCTGTGGGAATGGATGAATATGTGAGCAAGCCCATCAAAGCAAAGGAACTGTTTGAGGTTATCGAAAAAGTCATGCAAGAACAGCCGCGCCCATCCTGATGTTCCGCAGGCCCGTTCAGCGAAAGCAGCCGGCCCCGGGCAGCATTCGCAGGGGAATGCGCTTCTTTTCTCCGGCCCGCCGCAGCTTTTGCCGCGATTCAAGAAATTTCCTTGCGACCTTTCCCTGCAATATGTATCTTAAAAAGATTTACAGCCAATTTTTGATCCATTCAACTCCGGCGGGAAGCTATGCTTAAAAAAGGTGTTGCGATCTGGTTGATTTCGTATCTGGTGGCTCGGCTCGAAATCGTTTTCGAAATGTCCCGGCTGACGCTGTTGCGCTTTCGTCCGCGCGCTAGAATCGTACGCCTCACCCGAGCTGACCGGCTGGATCATCGCAGCATGTGGTTTTTCACCCGCCGGCAGGGATTTTATCTGTACATGCAGCAGGAGCCGCCCGCTCCGGCCATCCGGCCCATGGTGGAACTCTCGGACAATTGACCGGATGTTTCAGATGATAGCTTGCCCGGCGCGGCTATCGCCAGCGATATGCATTCCCCTGGCGATGCCGCCCGTAAATAACGATTTTTTGAAAGGTTATTGTTTATGATCATGTGATGACAGGTTACGAAGGGAGCAGATCATGGCTGATTATCGCATTGAAACCGATTCGCTGGGCGAGGTGAAGGTCCCGGCCTCGGCCTATTACGGCGCGCAAACCCAGCGTGCCAAAGAGAATTTCCCTATCAGCGATCACCGCATGCCAAGAGAATTCATCCGGGCGCTCGGCATCGTCAAACGGGCGGCGGCCGAAGCCAACATGGAACTGGGACTTCTGGACGAGACCATTGGCCGGGCCATCGTGCAGGCCGCCAATGAAGTCATCGAAGGCAAGTTTGATCAGGATTTTGTGGTGGATGTGTACCAGACCGGCTCTGGCACGTCCACTAACATGAACGCCAATGAAGTGATTGCCAACCGCGCCATCGAAATTCTGGGTGGTGAAATCGGCAGCAAAAAGCCGGTGCACCCTAACGACCACGTCAACAAAGGGCAATCCAGCAACGATGTGATCCCCACCGCCATTCACGTGTCGGCGCTGGAAAGCATCGAGAACAACCTTCTGCCAGCGCTAAACTATCTGCACGAGGCCCTACAGCAAAAGGCCAAAGAATTCGATCCGATCGTGAAAATCGGCCGCACCCACCTGCAGGACGCCACGCCGATCCGGCTGGGACAGGAGTTCAGCGGCTATGCGTCGCAAATCGAGCACGGCATCCGGCGGATCGAGAGCACGCGCGCGCACCTGCGCGAGCTGGCACTGGGCGGCACGGCGGTGGGCACGGGCCTGAACACGCCGAAGGAATTTCCGCCGCTGGCGATCAAAAAAATCTCCGAAATCACCGGGCTGGAATTCATCGAAGCGCCGAATCATTTCGAGGCGCAGGGCGGCCGTGATGCCGTTGTGGAGACCAGTGGGCAGCTCAAAACTGTGGCCGCTTCCCTGATGAAGATCGTCAACGACATTCGCTGGCTGGGATCCGGTCCGCGCTGCGGCATTGGCGAGCTGATCCTGCCGTCGTTGCAGCCGGGAAGCTCAATCATGCCCGGCAAGGTCAACCCGGTGATCCCGGAATCGGTGATGATGCTATGCGCCACGGTCATGGGCAACGACGTAGCCATTAACATCGGCGGGCAGCACGGCAATTTCGAGCTGAACGTGATGATGCCGATGATGGTGCATCATCTGCTGGAATCGATCCGGCTGCTGTCCAATGGCGCGCGCAACCTGGTGGACCGTTGCGTGACCGGCCTGCAGGCCAACAAAGAACGCGCCGAATCGCTCATTGAAAACAGCCTGGCCATGGTTACCGCACTGGCGCCGATCATCGGTTACGATGCCGCGGCCAAAATTGCCAAAGAGGCTTACGCCACTGGCAAGACCGTGCGGCAGGTGGCCCTGGAACACAAGGTGCTGTCCGAAGACCGGCTGAACGAAGTGCTCGATCCATGGCGGCAAACCGAACCCGGCGTGCCGCAAAAATAAAGCGGTCTTCTGCGGACGCAAGTAACTCTTTTTTTCATCGCGATAAACCGGACCGGTCTTTGGTTGTACCAGGGCGGCACCGGATGATTCCACCGCGCGCCAGATCATCCCGGCATCCGTTCCGTGTCCTGCTCCGGAGAACCGTCAGGAGGAAGGGGCATGTTTATTACTCTGTTGGGCGTCACGTTCATCATTGCGCTGATCGTGGCAGTGATCGCGGCGCGCTTTTTCAAATCGCCAATCGAGCGTATTCTGTCCAGCATCCTTGCCGAAGACATCGGCGCGGCGTGGACGCGTTACCTGATGTTTGCCATTTACGTGGTTGGCATTTCCACCGGCGTTCGGCTTCATCAATTGGAGCGGTACATTACTGCCGATGAAGCATCCAACACGACCATTGTTTTGAATCTGGATCGCTGGATTCTGGAAATATACCGTACTATCCTCGGCACGCTGCAGGGCATTGCCTGGATGTTGTTGTTATTTTTCATCTTCGCCCTGATTGCTTTCGTGATTGTTCGCCTTTTCGAGTTTAAAAACAAACAACAAAAACGATAACCTGAACCAAATAAGGAGATCTTTATGGGAAAAGGTGATCGTAGAACTCGACGCGGAAAAATCTGGCGTGGCACCACGGGAAAAAGTCGCCCGAAAAAAAAGAAGAAAAAACAGGGCGGTTCTGGAAAAAGTAGTTCATGACCATCATGGGTAGGCGGAATCGATGATCCCGGCTGCATATTTTCTGTAAATACAAGGGCTTGCTGCATCGGGAGTGCATCCATTCCCCATCCGCAACCACCGCTTCCTGCGGTGAGTCTGCCTATACAAATCTCAGGCTGGATTGGCACCCTGGGAGCGGACTCGGCCTGATGCCGCCATAGCGTTTTAACGTGTTGTGATTCCCTGACCCTGTTGAAAAATCGCTGGCTCTGATTTTATTCGCGGACCGGGGACAGGCGCGCTAAAAGAATTTTGTGCATCGAATGCGCTTGTTATCCAGTCTGAATCGTAACAAATCGCAAGCATTCAGCCTTCCCCTGTCTAAGCCCTGGCTGTATGGCGATTTCCAGCAACGCCGGAAGACGCCAATTTGCGGCGTTTTCCCGCTACTTTCTCAGGGACAATTATCATGACGGCGTGGTGGCTGGCATGGGGACGGGGCTGAAAAGAATGCCTTTCCCGGTAATGCAATAAGCGGTGGGCGCCCGATATATGAGGAAACCACTGCTTTCAGTCAACAGATGCCGTTTCCAACTTGAACCGGCTATTTTGTATGATCAAACAAAGGACGGAACGCATGTTCGAAGTGAGTGCCCGAACGAAAGAAATTAAATTCAAATACATCACGTTGACGGCGGAGGATATTTTGCGCGATTACCGCATCGCTTACCGCAGCCGTCAGGCCAGCCTCATGGGCCGCAGAGAGGTCATGGGCGGCCGGGCCAAGTTCGGAATTTTCGGGGACGGTAAGGAAGTCGCTCAGCTTGCCATGGCCAGAGCTTATCAAAAAGGCGATTGGCGCTCCGGCTATTACCGCGATCAAACCCTGCTGTTTGCGCTGGGCATTCATACCATCCGTGAGTTCTTCGCTCAGCTTTATGCTCATGCGGATCTCGACCACGAGCCCATGACCGCCGGCCGGGCCATGAACGCCCATTTCGCCACCCGTAGCCTGAACCCCGACGGCTCGTGGAAAAATCTCACCGACATGTACAACATTTCGGCCGATGTCTCGCCGACGGCCTCGCAAATGCCGCGGCTGGTGGGACTGGCCTATGGTTCCCGCCTGTTTCGCGAGCTGGAGGAGCTCAAGCCATTCACCCAGTTCTCTCGCAATGGCAACGAAGTGGCGTTCGGCACCATTGGCAATGCGAGCTGCGCCGAGGGATTGTTCTGGGAATCACTGAATGCACTGGGCGTGCTCAAATCACCGGCCATCATTTCCATTTGGGACGACGATTACGGCATTTCCGTGCCTAACGAGTACCAGATCACCAAGGGCAATCTTTCCGAACTGCTGAAAGGCTTCAAACGCAAACCGCGCTCCCGCGAGGGCTACGACCTGTACACCGTCAAGGGCTGGGATTATCCGGCGCTCCTCGACACGTACATGAAGGCCGCGGAGACCGCGCGCAAGGACCATGTGCCGTCCATCATCCACGTGATTGAATTGACCCAGCCACAGGGCCACTCCACCTCCGGCAGCCATGAGCGCTACAAATCGCCAGAGCGGTTGCAGTGGGAACGCGAGCACGATTGCCTGGTCAAAATGCGCGAGTGGATGCTCGCCGAGGGCATCGTGGGCGAATCCGAGCTGGATGAAATGGAGGCGGAAGACCGCGAATTCGTGAAGGGCGAACGCGACGCCGCCTGGCAGGCGTACATTGAGCCCATCCGGCAGGAGCGCCAGGAAGTCGGCGCCCTTCTGGATGAAATGGCGGCGACCTCGCCACAGCGCGAAACCCTGCAAGCCATCAAAAGTCGGTTGTTCGCCATTCAAGCGCCGCTGCGCCGTGATATTTTTTCTGCTATCCGCGAGGCGCTGGTGGCCACCCGCAACGAATCATCGCCGGCGCGCCAGAAACTCATCGACTGGAAAAACGCGCAGCAGCGGCTCAACGAGGAGCGCTACAGTTCGCACCTGTACTGCGACGCCGCCGCTTCCGCCCTGAACGTACCGGAAATCAAACCGGCGTACTCCGAAAATTCGCCGCGCGTCAACGGTTTCGAAGTGCTCAACGCCTGTTTCGATGCGGCGCTGGCTCGCGACCCGCGCGTGATTGCCTTTGGCGAGGATGTGGGCCGACTCGGTGATGTGAACCAGGGATTCCGCGGTCTGCAAAAAAAGTACGGTGAGCTGCGCGTCACCGACACGGGCATCCGGGAGGCCACGATTCTGGGCCAGGCCATCGGCATGGCCATGCGCGGGCTGCGGCCCATCGCCGAAATTCAGTATCTCGATTACCTGCTCTATGCGCTGCAAATCATGTCGGACGATCTGGCCACGCTTTACTGGCGCACCAAAGGCGGGCAGAAAGCGCCGGTCATCGTGCGCACGCGCGGCCACCGGCTCGAAGGTATCTGGCACTCGGGCTCGCCGATGGCGGGCATCATCCACCTGGTGCGCGGCATGTACGTGCTGGTGCCCCGTGACATGACCCGGGCCGCCGGCTTTTACAACACCATGCTGCAATCCGATGATCCGGCTATCATCGTCGAAGTGCTGAACGGATACCGGCTGAAAGAGATGTTGCCGGACAACATCGGCGAATTCACCGTGCCGCTGGGGGTGCCGGAAATCTTGCGCCCCGGCAGCGATGTCACCCTCGTCACTTACGGCGCCTGCTGCCGGATCGTGCTGGAAGCGGCCGAGGTTCTGCATCAGGTGGGCATCGAGGCCGAGGTCATCGACGTACAAACCCTGCTGCCGTTCGACATCCACGGCGTGATTCTCGACTCGCTCAAAAAGACCAACCGCATCGTGTTTATCGACGAAGACGTGCCCGGCGGCACCACGGCCTACATGCTGCAAGAAGTGCTGCAGAACCAGGGCGGCTACTACTGGCTCGATTCCGAGCCCCGCACCGTTTCGGCCAGGGCGCACCGGCCGGCCTACGGCTCCGACGGCGATTACTGGTCGAAACCCAACGTGGAAGAAATTTTCGAGGCCGTGTATGACCTGATGCACGAAGCCAATCCGCAAAAATATCCGATCTTTTACCGCTGAAACCGGCTGCGAATTCGGAGGGAGATTCCATGAAATACGCCAGACCCATTTCGTGGTTGCTTCTGGCTGCGGCGGCGTTTTCCTGCGGCAAAAAAAGCAGCGACCTGCCTGAAAACTATTTTGAATCCATCGAAAAATGGCACAACGAGCGCATGGCCTCGCTGAAAAGCGAAACCGGCTGGCTTAATCTGGCCGGACTGTACTGGCTCGAACCTGGTGAAAACCGCTTCGGTTCGGCGAACGACAACAACCTCTCGTTCCCGGAGAGCGCGCCGAAATACATGGGCAAGTTCATCTGGCAGGATACCACAGTCACGGTAGATATTGCGCCGGGCGTCGAGGTGTTGCACGATGGCAAGCCGGTCACGCGCATGCGCATGGTGGCGGACACCGATGGCGAGCCCACTGTTTTAAGCTACGGCTCACTGCGCTGGTTCATCATCCGCCGCGGACAGCATAACGAGCGGTTTGGCGTACGCCTGCGGGACCTGGAACATCCGGACGCCAAATATTTCACCGGCGTGGAACGCTATCCGGTGGATCCGGCCTGGCGCGTGCAGGCGCGTGCGGTGAAAGTGGAGCCGCCAGAAACCCTGAAAATTCCCACGGTCATCGGCGATGTGCTGGAAGAACCGGTATCCATGGCACTGGAGTTTGAGTTGCAGGGCCAGACGTACCGGCTGTATCCGTCCGGTGAATCCGGGGATGAGCTGTTTATCATCTTCGCCGATCCCACCAATTTCGACGAGACCTACGGCGGCGGGCGTTTTCTTTACGTCCCCAAACCGGATGACCATGGCCTCACCTTCATCGATTTCAATAAAGCGTACAATCCGCCGTGCGCCTTCACGCCGTATGCTACCTGTCCTCTGCCGCCAGAGCAGAACCGGCTGCCGATTCGCGTCACTGCGGGTGAGAAAAAATACGGAGAAGGGCATTGAAACCGGACAGGCACTCAGTGCAGGTGGTACGTTGCGATTGGGTCGAGAACCATCCACTGTCCATCGCCTATCATGATCAGGAATGGGGCGTGCCGGTGCACGACGACCGCCGGCATTTCGAGGCCATCGTTCTGGACGGCTTCCAGGCTGGCCTGAGCTGGATGACGATCCTGAACAAGCGCGAAAATTTCCGCCGCGCTTTTGATCATTTCGATCCGGAAAAGGTCGCCGCATACGATGAGCGTAAAATCGCCGAGCTGATGGCTAACGCCGGCATTGTGCGCAACCGCATGAAAATCGAGGCGGCCATCCAGAATGCGCGCGCCTTTCTACAAGTGCAGGAAAACCACGGCAGCTTCGATGCCTTCATCTGGCAATTTGTGAATGGCCGCACTATCGTCAATCGCTGGAAAACCTGGCGGGAGATTCCGGCCACCTCGCCGGAATCCGAGAAAATGAGCAAAGCCCTGCGGCAGCTCGGCTTCCGCTTCGTCGGCCCAACGATTTGCTATGCCTACATGCAGGCCGTGGGCATGGTCAACGACCACATCGTGGATTGTTTCCGGTACCGGGAATTGCTTGAGGGAGCGTGACAGCACATTTTTCTTTTTAAATCTCTCGCAGGGACGCCGCGCTCGCAGAGGGGAAAGCGGGATTTGATTCAATTCTCCTGGCTATAATGCCAGTCAGCACGAATGAATCGTTTCCATTCAAAACCATCCGTTGATCCGGTAAATCCAGATAAAGTTTTTTTTGACCGGATTGTCAGGATGCACAGGATTTTTGGATTGGGAAGGCATAGAGCTGGAAATTGAATCGTTTTGGCAAATCCAGCCTGAGATAGCTTTTGCGGCAGGATAAAGCAAAAGCAACTATTTAGCGAATGCTGAAAAACTCATAAGGAAAAAAAGCGAAGCTCTCGCAGTGGCGCCGAGGTTTCATGTTAAGGATTTCGGAATAGCAAATTTATCATTTCAAGGCTTTAGGGAGACCTCCGCGTTCTATCCGTGTGCATCCGTGGTTCCCCCAAAAATCAGTGTGAATCTGTGAAATCGGTGGTTCTTTAGAGCCGATATCCAAATTCATTAGCCAGGCGTTTCATTGCTATTCAAAATGGTAGTGTCCGATTCATGATGAATAGTTACAAGCAAAATGCCGGAATCTCACAGCCCGGATTATTGCGAACATGGAGATACCGGTATCCGCCAGTAGTCGGACACATCCGCCAGTTAGCGGGACCAGAATGACCATTTACATATCGAAATGGTTGATACGGCTGAATAGTTACAAAATATTTTTGTTAGCTTTTGCTTCGGGCCTCATAGTGCGATTTAAAGCGGCAATCCACTCTGCGCTCTCCGTGCCCTCTACGGTTTTTTTGAATGGATTGAACAATCCAAACAGCTCAACATCCGCGTTTCATCCGTGCGCATCCGTGGCCACCACTTTCCTTGCTTTCACATCCACCGCCCATCACACCCAGCTATTTTCAGGGAAGAATCAGTACTTTGCGAATGAAGCGGTTGGTGCCGTTGGTGATCTGGTAGAAATACACGCCTGCGGCCACGCTGACGCCACTGGCCGTGCGGCCATCCCATCGCACCCGGTGTTCGCCTGCCGACAGCAGCCGGTTTGCCACCAGATCGCGAATCTTCTGGCCCAGCAGATTGTACACCGAGATGGAAACCCGCTCCGCCTGGCTGAGCACGAGCCTCAACGTATTGCCTTCACGAGCGATACGTCCACGCGTGATCGGATTCGGGTAGCTCGGCAGGACCTGAAACGTTCGCGGAACCGTCGCAGGCGGATCCACGTCCTCAATACCGGTCACATTGCGCTTGCTGAGAATGCGGATACGCCGCAAAGTCGGGGCATCCCCGGACAGATCGGCCACCGATTGCACCTGATCGCCAGGGCGAAGCGAATCCACCGAAACCGGTGCGCCCTGCGAATTCAACACCAGCACGTTTTGCGGCAGGCTGAAGGTGGTTTGGGTGATCGTGGTCTGCGCCGCCGAAATCGTTTCAATGGTGCCGGTATATTGAATCCGTGATAGCACGCGAATTCGTGCGGCGAGATACAAATTGCCGATACGTTTGGCTTCCACCCGGATCAGCCAGCCGCGCTGAATGGCGTCGAGCTGAATTGCATTGCCCTGTGCATCGGTGACCGCAGTCTGGGCATCAATCAGGAAGGACAGGTTGTTCACGCGGACCTGGCCGCCCTGGATTTGATCGACCGGCCCTTCCGCATGGATGGAGTCGTGCGGCTGAGCCAGCCGGCGGATCTGCCAGCCGAACAGCCCGCCCGCGGGCAGGATTTTCGTACGCGCCTCCACCCGATCGCCCGGCCGGAGGGCATTCAGCCCCATGCTGGCACCGGTCTCGTCTTTTAGCTCCGAAACCGATGAAAGCTGGATATTCTCGTTTGCCACCTTCAGCCAGTTCGGTCCAATTGCGTCGATGGGGCCGGTGAGCACGAGTTCTTCATCCAGCTTGTCCACCAGGCTCACGCTCCGGGCGAATTTCTGTCCGCCGCTCACCCGGGCCAGCACTTCGACGATCCGCCCTGGGAAAAACTGACCGAGGTCTCCGGTCTCCGAGCCATCCGCCAGGAAGTAACGTGTATCGCTATTCAAAACAAAAACCGTGTTTTCAATTTCCAGCCGGTCGCTCTGCATCAAAGCGATGGTGCCGCGAAGGGACACTTCGTCCTGTTTGAGACTACGCTGCCAGATTTCCTGCGCCAGATACTTGTCGTCGTTCAAGTGCATGCCGCGCACTTCCACCAGATCGCCATTTTCGAAGAATTCCCTATCGACCGGCTGGCCAATGGCATCGTAAAATTGCGTGCTGCTATCGATAAAAAAGGTGAAATCACCGACCCTGATGCGGTCCTGTTCGATATGTTGGATCACATCCGTGATAAGCACCGCGCCGAGACTTTCGGAAAGCAGCAGAACCGTGTTGGCGTACAACTGGCCATCCTTCGGCTCGGCCAGCACTTCCACGCGCACGCCTTCTTTCAACCGCGAGGGCTCGATGAACTGTTTGCTGGTATCCAGAATGATGGTCAGATCATCGGTGACCAGCGCGAGGCCACTGATATTGAGCGAACCGTCTCCGACGGCCGTTATCTTGCCACGGGCGGTCATCGGCAGGTTGCGGTTGACCACACGGTAAATCTTCTCAATCAACGGAATCTTATTGTTGCGGGTCTTTGCTTTGAGCTGCAGGTCCTCGCCGGGAATCAGATCGGTGATCGCCAGCTTTTCACCATGAAAACCAATGATGTCTGTCTTTGAATGGACCTCGTAATATTCATGATCCACTTTCAAGGTATCCGGCGAACGGCCATCCGACAGCACCTGCGTCACCTCGCCAAACACATCAATTTTGTAATTATCGGTGCGCGTATCCATCACTTTGATTTCGCTGGCGAGAGCCGTACCTTTGTCCAGAGTAACGACTTCGCATTTGACCTTGTAACCCACTTTCAATTGCGAAAAAGCCATTTCCCGGCCATCCCGGCCCTTGATTTCCGTATCGGCATCCACCAGGATCCAGACGCCGGACATGAAAAACCGGGACTCGGCGATGACCGCGATGCGCCCTTCATACTCGATGCTCACTGAGCCTTCATCCAGAATATCGATCCGTCTGGCCAGGATCGTACCATCTGTCTGACTCTGACCGTAAACCTTGATACTTTGCAGTTTTACCTCGATATCATCCAGCGAGTATAACGAGCCATCCTTGTAAACCTCGGTGTATTGATTCACAAAAATCGACTGGCCGGAAACCAGGATTGAATTGGAAGCGATGGTTTGCAGGGTCCCCTCGATAATGATATCGCCGACAGGTTGAACGCTGCTTCCCTCCACAATGGTGATTAGGAGTGATTCCTTGAAATGGTTTTGACGGCGATCTTCGAGTTTGACTTCCAACATCCACTGGCTGAAGGTACGTGGCAACTCAGAAAGCGAAATACTTGCTGTAAATGTACCATCCCAGTGGTTGACCAGGCTACCTTCCAGCTCATAGCTTGAACCATTGGCTTCCGGTTCCAGTGAGTAGCTGTTTTCAGTTATATTGGTAAAATCAATTTGTGAAGGTTGAATGCGGATGTACAATGTCTGTTCAAAGGTGAAGTGCGTGGTGAAGGTAGAAAAATCCGCGGAGCTGGAGATCATCAGCGCCTGAGCCACAACGATCTTCGGCAACAGCAATAGCCATCCGCCAAGCAAGATGGTCTTGAAAATTGCGGAATTTTGTTGAACGTTCGTCATTTCGTTTTCAGGACGGCCTGCTTTTTGCAATAAGTAAGACACCAAGGATTTTGATCCACTATAGTTTACTGTTAAACACAACAACTTCTATGCCAATACCGCTTTTCTGAAACATTTTTCTATGACGATCCAAGCCCGGAGAATACTCACTCGATGCAAAATCGCCATAATCATCTAACGAACAAAACGTTACACACGCTCCACCACCATACACAAAGCGAAATCAAATTACAAAATATTCACGCCATTGTCAAATATTGAATGTAGATTTCAAGATGGTTCAAAATAGTACAGATTTTGTGCAAATTTTGCGCTTTCTTGCATTCTTCCAGCGAATATATTGCGCATGCCCGGATTATTTTTTATCTTAGGGGCATACGCCAGGGAATTGGCAGCCGCCTTTATGCAAAGCCTGGACCATGTAATTAAGAGATTGCGCGGCGTTTGTATTTTCATGCCATGTTGGCCTGCATGGAACAGAGTCATGCATGTTACTTCACAAGGGCGGCAAACAGGAAAAGCAGCTTCGCTCGTACACGACCATTCATAAGGAAACCAGTTTGCGGATGATAGCCAGGTTAAAGCTTCCGTATATCAAAGCGTTCTTTTTGATCCTACTCAGCGTGCTAACGCAGCGCTGTTCCAGCGATGCACCGCATTCCAACCCACTGGATCCACTCTCGCCCAAATACGACCCCAACGCAACGCTGGAAGGCGTTTGCACCCGATTATACGATCAGCAGGTGCCCGTAACGGACGTGGACGTGGTTTTGAAGCCTCAAAGCCCATCACCAGTTAACCGCCAATGGGAGACGCGCACCGATGCCAGTGGCCGCTTCCGGTTCACGGCTCTGCCTCCGGATACGTATTTGGTAGTCGTGCGAAAAGACGGTTTTGCCCCTGATTCACAGATGGTGGTCATTGGGCCGAAAGAGACCCGGCAGCTGCAATTCGCTCTCGACGCGCTGCCGCTGCTGCAGTCCATCGCCTTCAATACCGGTCACCTGCTACTCAACACGCCAGACGGAGCCGAGCAATACCTGATTCAGATAAATGTGGTTCTCTTGGATCCCGATCGAAACCTGGACATTGATTCGGTGGTGTGCCGCAATGATTCTCTGCAGGTGCAGTTTCCGTTATCGCCCAACGAAGACCATTCCGAATGGAGCGTGGACATGCCGCTGGATGCTCTGCCAGTACCGGATCCCGAGGCCTATCTTGGCAAGCCGTTCATCATCGATGTGTATTCCACAGCCAACTCGGCGGTGCATAAAAACAGTTTCGGCCCGTACTTTCTCATTCGTTTCATCCCGACGAAAATCGCCATCGAATTTCCGAAAAACGATACCACCGTGACGGCGCCCATTACCTTCCGCTGGCGCAATCCAAACCGCCCTGCATTTCCCTACGTATATCAGATAGAAATCAATCAATTTATTTCTGTAGGCGAGTTCGTAACCCGGCGGGTCAAAAATGTAACCTCGGATAGCTCGCTGACCTTCAACTTGCCATTGCCGGTGGGTAAATATTTCTGGGCGGTGATCTTGTTTGATAATTTTGGTAACTGGACGAGATCAAAAGATGAGACCTTTACATTAATTCCTTCGAGATAACGCCATGGAACGGACCGACATTCTTAAAGATCCTCTCAAAGCGCTTTCAGCCATTAGCGAAACCATCAACACCATTTACGATCTGGACGAGCTGCTGCGCAAGATTCTAGACATCGTACTGAAAACAGTGAATGCCCAGCGCGGCATGGTGCTCATATTCGAGGACGGACAGACCGACAAACTGCGCGTTCGGCTGTCGCACAATATCGATACGCCGCCCGACCAGCCACTGGACCGTTTTTCACGCAGCGTGGTGGAAGCCGCGCTCAAAGAGGGCGAAACCATTATTTCTTACAACATTTTGCAGGACGAACGATTCAGCACGGCGCAGAGCATTGCAGAACAAAAAATCGTGGCGGCGGCGTGCCTGCCACTGCGCATCAAATCCCAACCCATCGGCGCCATTTACATTGACAGCACCGAAACGCGCGGGCAATTCCGCGCGGAGATGGAACCGTTCCTAAATGCCTTCGCCCATCAGGCGGCCATTGCCATTGAAAATGCCCAAATGTACGAACGCCTGCGCATCGAAAACCGGCGGCTGCGCAAAACCCTGCAATCGAAGCATGAGATTAGCGGCATCATCGGCCGCAGTCCGGCCATGCTAAAGGTTTTAGAAACCATCCGCAATGTGGCCGACACGCACGCCACCGTGCTTATCCTCGGCGAGAGTGGCACCGGCAAAGAACTGGTCGCCCGCGCGCTGCACTTTAACAGCCGTTACCACGACAAACCGTTCATCGCATGCTTTTGCGGCTCGCTGCCCGAATCGCTGTTGGAAAGCGAGCTATTCGGCCACAAAGCCGGATCGTTCACCGGCGCCACGCACGACAAAAAGGGCCTGTTTGAAGAAGCCGACGGCGGGACCTTTTTCCTGGATGAGATCGGTGACATCAGTCCGCGCGTACAGGTGCAACTGCTGCGGGTACTACAGGAACGGGAGATCAAACGCATCGGCGAAAATCAGCCGCGCAAAATCGATGTGCGCATCATCGCAGCCACCAATAAGGATTTGAAAAAAGAGGTGGAGGAGGGCCGGTTCCGAGAGGACCTATACTACCGGCTGAACGTTATCACCATCTACATGCCGCCACTGCGCGCCCGCGGCGATGACGTAATCCTGCTGGCACAGCATTTCCTCGATCAAGCAGCCCAGAAAGCCGAAAAGCCGGTGCAGGGTTTTTCGGATGACGCTATCGAAGCGATGCGCAACTATAGTTGGCCCGGCAACGTGCGCGAACTGGAAAATTGTATTGAACGCGCAGTGTTGCTGGCTAAAGGCGATTTCGTTACCTCCAATGATCTGCAAATTGAACCAGAAGGGCGTATTGCATCGCTACCCAGCGGGCTCACCTTGCAGGAATACGAACGGTTGATCGTGGAGCAAGCGCTCAACGAGCATCAGGGGAATGTGTCGGAAACGGCGCGCGCGCTGGGCGTAAGCCGGCGCTGGCTGCACTATCGCCTCAAAGAGTGGGGATTATGAGACAGGTTGGTCGATTTCGGCTGGTGGCGGAGGTCAAACGCGGCGATCGCATCACTACCTACCGCGGTTACGATCCACAAGAGGAGCGGTTCGTCATCGTCAAGCTGGCGTCCATCCCAGCCACCCAGGAAGACCCCGCGCTGGAGCGGTTGCGCAAAGAAGGCGAAATTTACCGCAAAATGGATCACCCCAACATCGCCCAACTGATCGAAATCGGCGTGGAAGGGCTGTATCCCTATCTGGTGCTCGAATTTATCGATGGGCCCGGGCTGCGGCAGATCATCCGCGACTATGGCCCGCTGCCGCAAGACATCGCCCTGTTTTGCCTGATCGACCTGCTCGAAGGCCTGCAATTCATCCACGATAACCACCTGATTCACCGCGACCTGAAGCCAGAGAACCTGATTCTTGCCACCGAGGGCCGGCTCAAAATCTGCGATTTCGATCTCGCCCTCGAAAACACGCCCGAGGCTACGGCTTCGAACCGGCTCACCGGCACGGTGGGCTATTTTGCGCCAGAAGCCATCCTTGGCGAACCTCTATCGCCACAAAGTGATCTTTTCTCCACCGGCGTGATCCTGTACGAACTGCTCACCGGAATGCGACCGTTTAAACGTGAGAGCGCCAAGCAAGAAATTACTGCCATCACTCAGGCGCCACCCATCGCATTAACCAAAGTCGGTGTGGTCACTGAACCGTTTTTCGAGGAGCTAAGTCAGACATTGCTCGCCAAGCATCGCGAGCAACGCCCGGCTTCGGCTCGGCAGCTGCTGCAGCACATTGAATCCCGTCTGCAGTTGCCCGATCCGGAGCAGCGTCAGGCCGCATTGGCGGAATTTGTGCGCGATCCGCTGGCATATCAGGAGCGACCGTTGTCCGAGCGCAAGGCCACCCCGGATGCGGTTGCCGATCCCGCGCCTGCTGACAAAAAAAGCCCGTTTATGTGGATCGCCCTGGCGCTGGCCGGCCTGCTGGGCGGCTCGTTGTACTTTCTGGTCTTTCAGCCGTCCGTCGGCGAAGCGCCCGAAACCAACAAGGCGGTCATGCAGCTCCCTGCGTCTCAGCCCACGGCATCCGGAGAGCAACAACCTGTGGCCGGCACCACCGAACCGGACACGCTGGCACAACCGCAGACCGCGGTAGCGACCAACGATAGCGCTCTCGTGGCCGAACCGGAAAGCCGGAAGACGCCGGCCATAACCTCACCTGTGGGACAGCCACAGCAAGAGCCACCCCAAGCACCGCCATTTGCCGGCAAGCACATCACCATTCACTCCCTACCATGGGCGTACATTTTCGTTAATGGCGATTCACTGGGTATGAGCTCGGACCTCGGGCCGGTGTATCTGCAGGCTGGTCAACACAGCATTGCGTTTGTCAATCCGCGCCTACCGCGGCTCGAGTTCACGGTGGAAATTTCCGCCGATACACCCGACACACTGCAGTTCGATTTGCTGCCCCGGCTGGGTCAATTGCAGCTATCTATCACACCATGGGCTTATGTATACGTGGACGGCCGCGAAATCAAGGATTTTTCCAGCAAAACTCCGCTCATCCTGCTCCCGGGTGAGCATTCGATCCGCCTTATTCATCCCACCCTTGGCAGCGTAGAGAAACGGGTGCTGCTTAAAGCCGGAGAGCTCCAGCGCCTTTCCATCAATCTGTTCGAGGAAACCCAGCAATAATTGTAAAAAAAATGTAACCCGCGTTCCGAAGCCTGAATAGCTTTGCTCGCTTGTAGGATTCAACCATTTTTCGGTTTAAGACTTCGCAATCATTCCAGCATTCCGAGGCAAGCGTTCACGTTGCGCCGTTTTCGCGCCCCTTTGCGGCATCTGCTCCAAGTAGCCCAAAAAGCTCCTGCTACCAATAATTTCCTCCGCATCAAGAAATTTACTTGCAAAATTGCCCGCGCTGCTATATACTTGATTTTACGATAAAATGACCTGCAAGTCGCCACGCGCCAACACCGCCCAACAGCGCTCGCAGACGCATTTGGGGCAGACGGACGTTCCGGCTCCGCTGCTGGGTATGCTGAAAGTCCATTGGGATGACCAGGGGCTATGCCCCCTTCAGGCAACGCAGCCTGTCTCGAAAATTTGTTTAATTCGAATCCGGGTGTACATGTCAAAAGTCTGGACAATTCTGGGATTTTTTCTTTTCGTACAGATGGTCACCGGCCTGGCCGCGCAGACACCGGAAGACCGCATCATCGAAGGCATTTATGATGCGCTGCGCAAGGCCGATTACCGTCTCGCCGAAAGCCGGGCGGATTCGGCGCTGGCGGTGTATTTCCGCTTCAAGCCGCGGCACCTGGCCGAAATTCACGCCCTGCGCGCGCTGATTTACGACCACGACGGCGCTGAAGCCGAAGCCGCCAACCATCTCGCTCTCGCCGCCGGCCTCGATCCCGCGCTCGAGCTGGATCCTCTGTTCTTTTCGCCCAAAATGCAAAACATGTTCAACGAGCTCAAATCCAAAAGCCAAACCAACGATATTTTGCCGGATACGGCGGGCACTGGCTCGCCGCAAATTCGCTACCTCCCCCTACCCGATCCAAGGGTGGCTGCAGCGTGGCGATCGCTGTTGCTACCCGGATGGGGGCAGTTTTACAAAGGGCAGAAACGCCGGGGTACGCTGATCTCCAGCGTGACCGCCATGCTGGCCGCATCCACCCTGGCCACCCACCTGCTTCGCCAGCGCGCCGAACAGCAGTACCTCGAGGCGCGCACTCCGCTGGACATCCGCAACCGGTACGACACGTTCAATCGCTATCACCGCTGGCGTAATCACCTCACCGTGGCTACCGGCGTGGCCTGGCTCGCTGGCTTTCTGGACGCCCTGTTCTATCCACCGCCATCCGCTCCCGGGCTCGGAAAAGTGGGGCCCGTTGTTGAAATTAGCTCCGATCGCCTGGCTATTGGCATGTGGCTGAGCTGGCAATAGCACCTACCGCTGCAACCTCTTCATTTGCAACCCAATCTGTAAATCGGCAATGTATCTGGTCAGCCTGCTTTTTTTATGCTACTCCAAGAGCGCGGGATGGTGAAAGGAACCAAACTCGCTCTCCGCGGGAAAAGTCTGGATATTAATATCATGACCAGAACTAAATGGCAGTCTCACCTTTCCCTCAAACAAAACAAAAAAAGCCACCCGGAAACCTGGGTGGCTTTTGCGGAGTCTTCGCCAATCATCGTCCTTAACGATGGCAAAAAGACCGTTGCAGGAGCATGCAGCAACGATTATTTATTAAGCACCATTCGGCGCACCTCGGCTACCGTTCCGACCTGCAATTTAGCGAAGTAAATTCCAGATGGCAACACATGGCCTGCATCGCTGCGACCGTTCCAGGTCACGGCGTAGCTGCCGGCAGGCTGCACGCGGTTCACCAGCGTGGCGACCTGCTGTCCCATCAGGTTATAGATGCTCAGCACCACACGCTGCGGCGTGCGTGTCTGGATGTGGTAGCGTAGCGTGGTTTCCGGATTGAACGGATTCGGATAGTTCTGTTCCAGTACGAACGCCTTCGGCAGTGCGGTTACATCCGGATCCACGATGCCCGTAACACTGCTGGTGGACACGATGACCGTGCTGGCCACCACATCACCGGTCGGCGATACGCTGCCCTGCACGATGACGTTGGCGCCTTCCTGAATCGCCGAATCGGTCAGCGGCACGTTGAACGGTCCCACGATCAGGGTGTTATCGGTGATCTGCACCGAGGTATTCAGCACCGTCATCTGACCATTGACCACCGCCTGCACCTGACCCTGCATCGACACCGGATTCTCCTTTTCCACTTTCACCGCCAGCCAGATGCCGTTCACCTGCGATGTGGCCTTCACTTCCACCATCTCACCCACGCTGAAGTCGGCCAGGCTGATCGGATTGTTGCTTCGATCGTAGAATTTCGTGTTGGCATCGGTCAGGAAGGTGGTTTTCTCCACCACGATGGTGTCGCCACTGATGTGGTTCAGGGTGCCCTTCAGTTCCATCTCCACAAGCGAGTTGTTCTCCAGCTTGATGCGCAGCGCCAGGATGGTGCCGTCGGGCAACCGGCGCGCCTTGATTTCCACACGGTCGCCGACCTGGAGATCGCCAAAGGCGATCGGCTGTTTCTGATAATCTACGATGATGGTGTTGTCATTCACCAGGAAGCCCATTCCGCCGGCATACACCATGTTATTCGCCAGGCTGTCGATGACCGCTTTCACCTCAATTTCATCACTATAACTATCTTCTACTTTGATCTTTTCAGCGTAGGGATTGCCGCCGGATTGAACCAGACCTTTCACTTCTACAACCATACCTACCTGTAGATCTGCAAAAGTGAGCGGTGATTTGTCATCCCCTAAAATAACCGTGTTGGTATCTACATCAAATGTGGTGTTGAATACCGTAATCGTATTTGCAGACAGGGCCTGGATTTCCCCTTTGACTTCAATTTTAGATTCGAATTCGTCCTCAATCTTTATACGCACGGCTAAAAGGCTGCCATCTTGCTGATAGAACGCTTTAACTTCCACATACAATCCTGGCTGCAGTGCCGAAGCATCCAGCTTTGCATAATGTTCCCCTACGATAACTGTGGTCGAATCAAAACGGAACGTGATATTGTTGACCACAAAAATGTCACCGTCGATTGACTCAATCACGCCATTTACTTCGAGTTCGATTTTGGAAGATTCTTCCAATTTGATCTTGCTGGCCCAAAGCCGACCATCGCTTCGATATTCACCTTCCACTTCCACAACCGCACCGACTTCCAATGCTGAAAAACCGATGGGGGCATCATAATCCTCGCGTTTTACCACCGTATTCGTATCCACCCAAAATTCCATTCCGGAAACAGTTAAGCTGCTATCCGTCAGTACCTGAATCGGCCCCTTGATTTCAACTTCATTTTCGAATCCGGAGTCGTCATCCATCTTTATGCGCAAAGCCCAAATTTTTCCATCATCGCGCACCAAACCTTTGACTTCTACAAAATCACCGACTTTCAGATCAGCAAGCTGTATCATGTTTTCTTCTCGGTCCTGGATCGTTGTATTGGAATCTACCCAAAACGTCGTGCCTTCCACCACGAGAGTATCCGGGCCGATTGAACTGATGAAACCCTTTAGTTCGACTTCCTGGTCGTTTCCCCCCATTTTTTGTTTCACCTTAATTTGCGTGGCCAGGATGCTGCCATCAGCCTGTGTGTACGCTTTCACTTCTACCCATAAACCGGCTTGCAGATCGGAGAAGGACAAATTCATGTTACCACGCACAATTTGCGTCTGATCATTGACCAGAATCCACAGGCCGCGAACCAGGAGCTTCCCATCCTGAACCGCGTTGATCACGCCTTTGATCTCCGTGTATTTCATGCTCGGCTGAGCTGGCGTGCTGCCATCGGCCGTGATGGTGAGCGGAACGCGTACATCAAACTTATTCTCAGCGTGATCCTCAATCTCCATCCGCAATTCCCAGTAGGCCTGATTGGGGTCCGCGGCGGACAGGTCGATCCACGCGCTGTACGTACCGTCCATATGATTGGAAAACGTGCCGCGCAGTTCGTTGCCTCCGTTTCGTGACTTTAGCCGGTATTCCATGTCCTTCAAATTGGTGTAATCAATATCCGGCCGGTTTACCAGGATATACAGCGTATCACTGTTGCTAAATGAACGATCATCGGTGCTGAAATCGCTGTTTTTTGACAGCACGAACGGCTGCTGCCCATAGCTGGCACCAAATGTCAGGATGGCAGAAGCTATCATCAGTATTGCAGCCAATCCCACGTTATAAATTTGCTTCATAATAACCTCCTTGTGCAGTAATTAAACGACCTGTTGATTAACCCACTTCTGGCACAGGATATATCAAAATCCATGCCACGCTTAAAAACGGCTAAATAAGCTCATCCTATCTATTTGAATTTCTAGCGGTTATGGAAATTCATCACCGGAGAGCCTGCTGGCTGTTCTCGCCGGCTGCCGGCCGATTGAGCAAAATATTCACACACTGCACAGCCGGATTGCGCAGAGTTTGCATTCGGCGCAAACCAAACCAGGAGCTGATGACATTTCGCCAGAAATTTGCGGAACTGCAAATTTTGCTCATATCTCCCAAAAACGGTGTGAATATTTTGCGCAGTTTGAAACGGAAAAATGAAATCGGAGTACCAATTTGAAATCTGGGCATGCGGTGGATATGCTTAAGGCACGAAAACAGGTCCAAAGTTATAGCTTTGTTTTTCTTGAATTACTATTGTGTCGTTCCATTGCTATAGTATCGACAGTTTTGAAAATTTTTCAAGAAAATGGAATGTGGCATTTTTTTTGTACTACATATGTTCGAAGCACGGAAGTTGCAATAATCCTCCCCTCAGCCCCCTGATGTAAGGCCGGTTCCTCACCGGCTGTCCCTCACAGGATCCCGGCCAGACTTGTCTGGTCGGGATTTTTTTGTATGAAGGTTTTTTCTCACTACAAAGGCCAAAAGGGCATATAGAAAAGTCGCAGGGTATAAACACCTGGCACCTTTGAGGTGTCTGGTGTTTGAATACCCAAGTATCCCGGCCCATGACCATTCATTTTTAAAGCCATCCTTCATTCCTTCAAGAAGCAGAAAAAATTCCCCTCCGCCAGAAGGGATTGAGGGATGGGTTCAATGGACCGCTAAGTGGCGACATTTGTTGCGCTCCGCACTTGGTTGCAAGAATCTACCCTTTGCTTTCCGAAACTCCCGATACCGTGAAGGATCTGGAGTTTGCACGGGCAGGTGCCCGGCGTGTTGTTGCCTCCCTGCGTTTTCCACACCCCGGCGGTTCTTCCCTTTTTTGCGCACCCAAAACCCGCAAATTTTTCTTGCTTTCCATAATGAAATTTTCATAATTACAAGCGAACGAACATCTCCTTGCTATTCCTGGACACGATGTGCTGCAGCAGCGGAATTTGCAGGGAGAAACCCGAACCCTGACTCAGGAGAGAATCAATGATTCGTCAATCCAGATTGCTTGTCATGTTCGTTTTGCTCATCGGCCTGTTCACTGGCTGCGCTTCGTTTTCCACTTTTCAAACTCCGACGCCGTTGAAAGAGGGAGAAGCCATGTTTGGCATGGGGGTGTCCGGGTTTGTCTCGCCTGACGGCTCAGCCTTTGGCATTACGGACATCTATGGCCGCATGGGCATCTCAGACCGCATGGATGTCGGCATCAAAGCGTTCGGCATTCCGCTTGGCTTTCTCGGCGGCATCATGCTGGATGGCAAATACGCCATCGCCACCGGAAGTCCCACCGTAGCGTTCGACTTTGGTGTGTCCTATTTCGGCATCGAAGACTCACGTCTGACGGGGCTGTATCCGAGTCTGCTATTCGGCAGCGATCGTTTTTTTGTTGGTGCTAAGCTTGTGTATTTGTATGCCAGTCAGGGTGTGGAACTTTTTAATGCAGAGACCGTCAGTCAAGGGCAGGTAATTCCCGGAGGAATGATCGGTCTAGCCCTCGGTAAGAAAAATAAAATGATGTTGGAAGTGAATTTCTATCGCTTTCCCGAAGGCGATTTGGTGCTGTTTCCCGGTATCGGCTTTCAATTGCGCTTCAAATAATCCTCCCCCTGCTCCTAAATGCAAAACGGGGCTGCCCGAACCTGTCGAACCAGCCCCGTCGCTGATTGGCGGTTCATCATCCGCGCGGATGGTCACTGCTCCAGTGTACTCAAGTCGCCCACATCCTGCCCGAGGGCCTTGGCGCGCAGCACCCGCCGCATGATCTTGCCGCTGCGCGTCTTGGGCAGCGAATCCACAAACGTGATGGTCTCCGGCCGGGCGATAGGACCGAGCTCATGCGCCACGTGCTTTTTCAGCTCTTCTTCCAGCTCTGGACTGCCCTCGAAACCGGCGCGCAGAATTACATACGTATGAATGGCGTTGCCCTTCACATCGTGAGGCAATGCAATGGCCGCTGCTTCAGCCACGGCCGGATGGCTCACCAGTGCGCTCTCCACCTCTGCCGTGCCCAGGCGGTAGCCGCTGACCTTAATGACATCATCGATGCGGCCGATAATCCACACATAGCCATCCTTATCAATTCGAGCCGAGTCTCCAGCCTTATACCAGCCCTGCTTTTCAAAATCTTTCCAATACACCTCTTTATAGCGATCGGGATCGCCATAAATCGTACGCGCCATGCCAGGCCATGGCGATTTGATCACCAGAATGCCCTCCTCACCGGGAGGCACGTCATTACCGTTCTCGTCCACCACCGCCACTTCGTTGCCGAAAAACGGCTTGGTGGCGGAACCGGGCTTCAGCGGTGTGATCGGCAGCGGTGTGATCATGAATCCACCGGTCTCGGTTTGCCACCAGGTATCCATGATCGGGCATTTCTCCTGGCCAACCACACGATAGTACCAGCGCCAGGCCTCCGGATTGATTGGCTCACCCACCGATCCCAGCAACCGAAGCGAGCTGAGATCATGCCGATTAGGCCACTCCTCACCAAAACGCATCAGGCCGCGGATGGCCGTGGGCGAGGTGTACAGGATGGTGATGCCGTATTTTTCGATCATCTGCCACCAGCGGTTTGGATACGGATGGTTAGGCGCACCTTCGTACATCATGATGGTGGAGCCGTTGATAAGCGGTCCGTACACGATGTAGCTGTGGCCGGTGATCCAGCCCGGATCGGCGGCGCACCACCAGCGATCCTCGTCCTTGATATCGAATACGAACTTGTGCGTGGTCGAGGTGTACACCGCGTAGCCGCCATGGGTATGCAGCACGCCTTTAGGCTTGCCAGTCGTGCCCGAAGTGTACAGGATGAACAGCATATCTTCGGCATCCATCACCTCGGTTTCGCATTTCGGACTGGCCACCGGCAACGACATGAGATCGTGCCACCAGAAATCGCGATCGTTTTCCATGTACACTTCATGGCCGGTGCGCTTTACTGTGATGCACACTTCGACGGTGGGAGAACGCTCGATGGCCTCGTTGGCGATTTTTTTAAGATCGGTGATTTTGCCGCGCCGCCAGCCGCCATCGGCGGTGACAAGCACCCGACTCTTGGCATCCTGAATGCGCTCGGCCAGGGCCTCCACGCTGAAACCGCCATACACCACGCTGTGCGCCGCGCCAATTTTCGCGCATGCCAGCATGGCAATCACCAGTTCGGGAATCTGCGGCATATAAATGGTGACGATCTCACCTTTTTTTACGCCCATGCTCTTGAGCACATTGGCGAATTTCGACACCTCCCGGTTGAGCGCATGGTACGAATAGGTTTTCACATCGCCGGGCTCCCCTTCCCAGATGATCGCCAGCTTATTCCGACGCCAGGTCTTTAAATGCCGGTCGATGGCGTTGTGCACAATGTTGATTTTGCCGCCCACGAACCATTTGAAGAATGGCCGATTGCTGTCGTCGAGGACCTTGTCCCATTTTTTGAACCATTCGAGATTTTCCGCCTGCTCCGCCCAGAAACCTTCGCGATCTTCGATAGAGCGTTTATACATCGAATCGTAATCCTTGATATGGGCTCTTTCGACGACCTCTGGCGAAGGATGATAAATATCAGAGGTACCTTGCGGCGACTTGTTTTGTTTGTTTTTGCCCATAGAGCCTCTCCTCTTGTTTAAATGACCTGTTCCTGCCTACTCCCGGATCGAGTCAAAAAATGCAGCCAGTCAAAAAAATATAGTGTTCATGGCGTTCGTTTGAAGAAACATGAGATGTTTCAAAAAGAGACAAATCTCGATGATAAGCTGGCAGCAATGACAACTGCTCATGTACAACCGCTGAGCTGATCAGAAATATCCACCGGACGCTGCGTGTGCGAAACGCAAAGAATCCACGGCTCCCTTCGACTCGGCCTTTGGACTATTATCCATTCCGGGCTCGCTCTTTGAGAAGTGATTCTGGCATTTCTCGTCAACCATCATGGCCGATTGGCCAAAATACTGGGATGATAAAATCGATATTGAAATTACTGGTATGGCTGAATAGCCTCGTTGTCCGTGCTCATTTCGCTACTATCCGTAGTTTAACGCCCCCACTTCGAGGGCAACTCTATCTCATGAGATTGATGAGCGAATTGCTTTACGGGCTATCTCTCGCACTGGATAGTAGCTTTACAGCGCCTGCTGATGAACCATTCAGGACAAATACGATTTTTTAAATATAATTTGAAATTTTTCTTTCGCAACTAAAATTGATCGAATTGTCAGGGAAGGTCATTTTCCATTGGCCCGCTCGTAAAACCGCACTATAATCTCCCAGGCCTCTTGCGGACTCTCAACATATTGAAAGATTTCCAGATCGTCCCGGGAAATCATGCCCTGCTCGGCCAGAAAATCGAAGTTAATCAACTGGGACCAATAGTTCTGATCATATAGTAAAACCGGGATGGGGCTTTTTTTTTGGGTTTGAATCAGGGTGAGGGTTTCGAAGAGTTCATCCAGGGTTCCAAAGCCGCCCGGGAAAATCATCAGCGCGCGGGCTCGCATGACGAAATGCATTTTGCGCAGAGCAAAATAATGGAACTGAAAGCATAACTCCGGGGTGATGTACGGGTTGGGCTCCTGCTCGTGCGGCAGGGTGATGTTCAGGCCAATGCTTTTGGCACCGATTTCGAATGCCCCGCGGTTGGCCGCCTCCATGATGCCCGGTCCACCGCCGGTGACGATCACATAGTCACAATCTCCGTTGATCTGGCAACTGGTGGACACAATCCGGCTGAATTCGCGTGCGGCTTCATAGTATTCTGCCTGCTGCACGAGCTGTTTGGCCCGCGCCAGCTTGCGTTGCAAGGTAGGATCCTCGGGATGTTGCGCCAGCTCCGCTTCCACCGCCTTCAGATTCGCCTCGGCCTCGTCACGCGGCAGCACACGCGCGCTGCCAAACACGACAATGGTAGAGCGAATCTTCTGCTCGTTCATGATCATTTCCGGCTTCAGCAGTTCCAACTGCAAGCGCACCGGCCGCAGCTCGCTGCGTTTCATGAAATCGGTATCTTCGTAGGCCTTGCGATATGTCGGCGACTCCAAAATTTTTTTAAGGTTCTCCTTTTTGTCCATCGCATATCCTTGTTGTCAAATGTGTTTGGCTGTCTCAGGAATGAGCAACAAGCGAAACCATGGTTTCCTTCCCAAAATGATGATTGAGGTAGCAGACAAAATACAGTATCGGCAGAGAGCTCGAGAAGCGCAAAGATTTTTGCAGCAGCGGAAGCGGCAAAATTCTCTCGCAAGGGTTCCGCTGTTCTGGTGTTGTATCAAGACGAAGAATAAATAAAACCATTCCCCTGCAATTTTGCAAATCAATTTTTGATAACACGCTTATGGGCGACCCTCTGCCCCGGCAACGCGAAAAGGTCTGTATCCATTATGAACATGGATATCGCTTTTCTATGAATATTTCGATTCAGACATTCGCAAAAAAAATCGCAAAGGATACCCTCTCGCCGTGGTTTTCATCCTTCTCAGGTAAGACTTCCTTTCCCTCCATCCCAAGTTTAACTTTGGATGAAGGGGACAAGGAGATTCCGATATTTTTCGCCATTTCTCTTTCATAGAATGGCGAAAAAACCGGAATGACAATTTACCGGAATGATAATTTAAATATCGAAATTGTTGATACGGCTGAATAGCTATGCAAATATCTTCTTAAATATACGCGTTTGCGGCGGCAATATCTACTTTTTCTTCCGTATGGATAACAAACGGAATAGAATCACGGCATAGAGGAGCGAATGCGCAGAGAAATGGTGGTATTGGTCGATGAAAACGACCGGCCGATTGGCATTTCAGAAAAACTGGCGGCTCATCGTAAAGGGCTTTTGCATCGGGCGTTTTCTATTTTCATTTTCAATGAAGAAGGCCATATGTTGCTGCAAAAGCGTGCGGAGCATAAGTATCATTCCGGCGGACTATGGTCCAACGCCTGCTGCAGTCATCCGCGGCCGGGCGAGAGTTTGTTGCAGGCGGTCCGGCGCCGCCTGCGCGAGGAGTTAGGAATCACCTGTCCGATCAAAAAGGCTTTCGATTTTATTTACAAGATTCGTCTGACGTGCGGCCTCATCGAATACGAGCTGGATCATGTTTTTTATGGCTTATACAATGGAACCATTCAACCCAACCCGAATGAGGTGGCCGATTACCGGTGGATGAAGATGGATTCGCTTTTGTCATCGCTGCGACTCCAACCGGAAAAGTATACTGAATGGTTTAAACTTATTTTACATGAGCATGATTTGTTGGATCGCCTACGGACGGTATTGAAAAAGGACAAAGGATGAGCTCTCGGCGACAACTTAGGGGATGGCGGAAGCCGGCATAGCAAAAATGGGCCTGGGAATGAATAGGCACAACCTCATGATTGGAGGCGGTTAAGGGATGAGTTCGCAAAGCGTTCGGGAAACCACTAATTTCGTAGATTGGCCCAGAAAGATAACCTGATTGCACAGTTGCCAGAGATAGAGGCGTTTTTTAACAATAGTTCGTTTTTAGACCACTTGTCATCGGCTTTGTAAGGAGGGCATTTGGCAGAAGATGTTTAAAAAAATTAATAATTCATAAGCACATTATTATTCAGCTATTAAAATAAATTGATGTAATTGCAAAAAATTTTCTTGCGCATTGAAAATAGGCGATATATATTTGTGCCTTGTGCCCATTCCCCTCTTTTCGCAATGGCGGAGGCATAACACTGGCGGAATCTCATCGATCTTCTATGCCTTGCCTGATGACTAATTTCCTGATTCACTTAATGAAACGAAATTGCATTGATAGAATTTTAGCTAATTGGATTTTTGTATTCAGGGTAATCTAAAGCAGAAGGAAGAAATCCGTTGGCGCAAATTTTCCCGAAGTGGACTAATCGGCTCCCGCTCATTATGGCGTTGAGCGGATTGCTTGTGGTTGGTGGGGGCGTCGGCTTCTTTTGGTATTATGGTTCGCCGAAGTATTTGGAAGTCGGCTATCGTCCGGAACAGCCAGTGCCTTATAGCCACAAGCTGCATGCAGGTGATTTGGGGATGGATTGTCGATACTGTCATAATTTTGTTGAGGTTTCGCATGAGGCTAATGTCCCTCCCATTCAAACCTGTATGAATTGTCATACCTTGATCAAGCCCAATAGTGAAAAATTGGTTGCCATTCAAGAAAGCTGGACGACCGGCCGTCCGCTGCAATGGATTCGTGTGCATAAATTGCCTGAGTATGCGTATTTTGATCACAGTGCGCATTTGCGCGCGGGCGTGGGGTGTGCCAGTTGTCATGGCAATGTGGCAGAGATGGAAAAAATCACCAAAGTTGAGCCCATGAGCATGGGCTGGTGTCTCGACTGTCATCGGGATCCGGATATGCACCTTCGGCCGCTGGATCAAATCACAAATATGAAATGGGTGCCGCCACCGAATCAGCGGGAATATGCGGCAAAAGTGAAGAAGGAACGAAACATTTTGCCACCGGAGAACTGTTCAGCATGTCATCGATAGAAAAAAAGATCCAAAAGGATTTGCAGGGAAAAGCATATTGGCGCAGTCTGGAAGAGCTCGCAGAAACCCCGGAGTTCAAAGAATTTTTGTATCGGGAATTTCCACAGGGTGCTTCGGAGCTGGGTGATTCGATTTCTCGGCGGCAATTTTTGACGTTAATGGGGGCGTCCATGGCGCTGGCCGGTCTGATGGGTTGCCGCCGCCCGGTCGAAAAAATCGTACCCTATGTGAAGGCGCCGGAAAATGTCATTCCAGGGGTGCCGAAATACTATGCCACTACCATGCCCATGGGGCTGGCTGCCACCGGTCTTTTGGTGGAAAGTCACGAAGGACGCCCGACCAAGATCGAGGGGAATGAGAAACATCCCGCGTCGCTGGGGGCGGCCGGTGTGTTTCATCAGGCATCGATTTTGAATTTGTACGATCCGGACCGGTCTAAATTGGTGCTGCGCCAGGGCCAACAGGCGCAATGGGCCGATTTCGTTACATACTGGCAGGAGCAGTTCAATCAATATACGCAAAATCAGGGCGAAGGCCTGGTGGTGCTGTCCGAGGCGTTTTCATCGCCGACGCTGGCGCGGCTGCGTACCGAATTCCTGCGCCGTTTTCCGCGCGCGCGTTGGGTGGCCTATGAGCCGGTGAGCGATGAAAATCTGATTGAAGGTATCCGCGTGGCCACCGGCCGCGAGCAATTGCCGGTCTATCGTCTCGATCAGGCCGACGTTATCCTGTCGCTGGATTCCGATTTTCTGACCATGGAAGGCGACAGTCTGGTGAACGCCAGAGGATTTGCCAATGGCCGCCGCGTGCGTGACGTCAACGATTCCATGAACCGTCTGTATGTGGTTGAATCGACTTACACCGCGACCGGCGCCTCAGCGGATCACCGGATGCGCTTGCAGGCGCGGCAAATCGGCGCGTTTACCGCGGCCCTGGCTCTGGCGCTAGAAAAACTGGGGCTGCGCATTCGCGTTGCCGGTGAATTGAGCCAATACGCCAGTCATTCGTTCGATCAAAAATGGATCGATGCACTGGCCAAAGACCTGCTGCAGGCGCGCGGCCGGAGCCTGGTGCTGGCCGGACGCCGCCAGCCGGCGGCCGTGCATGCGCTGGTGTTTGCCATCAACAATGCCCTTGCCAATGTGGGCAAAACCGTATCGTATGTCGATCCCGTGGATAAACTTCTGCCCAGCACACGCGACCTGATGGCGGTGGTGGAAGATATGAAGGCCGGCCGGGTGAAAACCCTGGTGATGTTTGGAGGCAATCCTGTCTATAACACCCCTGCGGATGCGGCCTTTGCGGCCGCGCTCAAGCGCGTCGAGCAGACGATTCACTTTAGCACGCATGTAGATGAAACCTCCAGTCAGGTCGAGTGGCACGTGCCACAGGCGCACTTTCTGGAGGGCTGGGGCGATGCCCGCTCGCTGGATGGCACCATGAGCGTGATTCAGCCGCTGATCCAGCCGCTGTTTGGTGCGAAAGCGGATGTCGAGTTTGCGGCGCTTCTGGCCACGGGTAAAGAGGCTCGCGGCTACGACGTGGTGCGCGAAACCTGGAAAGCGAAGCTGGGTAATCGCAATTTCGAGCGCAAATGGCGACGTGTGCTGCATGATGGTATCGCAGAAAACAGCCAGATGCCGGCGCAGGCGCCGCGCGAACGGGCCGCTGAAATTGCCCGCTATTTGAGTGCGCATCCGTTTCCGAAGGATGCGGCCGACAAAAATAAACTTGAAGTGGTGTTTTTCGCTTCACCGGCGGTATATGACGGGCGCCATGCCAACAACGGCTGGCTGCAGGAGTTGCCTGATCCCGCCACCAAGGTGACCTGGGACAATGCCCTGCTGATGAGTCCCAAAACGGCCAGGGACCTGAACCTGGCAACCAACGACATGGTGCTGGTAGAGTTGGACGGTCGTCGCATGAAACTGCCGGTGTTTGTGTTGCCCGGACAGCCGGATTATTCGGTGGCCGTGGCGCTGGGATATGGGCGCACGCATGCCGGGCGTGTGGGCAATGGCGTTGGTTTTAATACCTACCGCCTGCGTAGATCGGCCAGCCCGGATTTTGTTCTTGGTGCGAGCCTGGTGCGCACCGGCGAGCGCTATATTCTGGCCACCACCCAGGATCACTGGAGCATGGAGGGCCGGCCCATCGTGCGTGACGCCGATCTGGAGCACTACCGTCAGCATCCGGAGTTCGCCAGGGAAATGGTCGAGCATCCGCCGCTGAAGTCGCTGTGGAAGGAGCATTCCTATGACACCGGCTATCAGTGGGGCATGACCGTTGATCTGAATGTGTGTATCGGCTGTAATGCTTGCGTCACTGCCTGCCAGAGCGAGAACAATATTCCAATTGTGGGCAAAGAGCAGGTCTGGCGTGGCCGCGAGATGCACTGGATACGCATCGATCGTTATTTTCAGGGTGAAGATCTGGATTCGCCGGCCATGGTGTATCAACCGATGATGTGTCAGCACTGCGAGATGGCGCCGTGCGAGCAGGTGTGTCCGGTGGCTGCCACCGTGCACGATCAGGAAGGGCTGAACGTGATGGTGTACAACCGCTGCATCGGCACGCGCTACTGCTCGAACAACTGTCCGTACAAAGTGCGCCGGTTCAATTTCTTCAATTATACAAAAGATACGCCGGAAATCGTCAAGATGGCGATGAACCCGGATGTGACTGTGCGATTTCGCGGTGTGATGGAGAAATGCACATTCTGCCTGCAGCGGATCAACGAAGTGAAGATTCGCGCCAAAAACGAAGGCCGTGAAGTCCGCGATGGCGAGATTCGCACCGCGTGCCAGCAGACCTGTCCGACGGATGCGATCGTATTTGGCAATATCAATGATCCCGAAAGTGAGGTCTCGAAAATCAAGCGTCAGAACCGCAATTACGAGGTCCTGTCTGAACTGAATACCAAGCCAAGAACATCGTATCTGGCCAAGCTCCGGAATCCCAATCCGGAGTTGGTGGCAGAAAGTTGAAAAGCAAAATCGTAAACTTTAACTATGGAAAAAGAAGATCGTGAAAGCAAGCGCTGAAACCACGGCTCTTCAAGCCGAAGATGGCCAGTTGATCGCGGGGAATCCGACTTTTCATACTGTGTCGGAGTCCATCAGTCGAATCGTGGAAGTGAAAACGACCAAAGCGTGGTACGTGCTGTTTGGCTTCTTCAGCTCGATAGCGCTGATATTTGTTGCGATGATCGGCTACCTGTTCTGGGAAGGTGTGGGAATCTGGGGATTGCAGATTCCGGTGGCCTGGGGCTGGGCGATCGTCAACTTCGTGTTCTGGGTCGGTATCGGTCACGCCGGCACCCTGATTTCGGCGATTCTGTTTCTATTGCGGCAGCCCTGGCGCACGTCCATCAACCGCTTCGCCGAGGCGATGACGATCTTTGCTGTGATCTGCGCCGGGACCTTCCCGGGTATTCATGTCGGTCGTGTATGGGTAGCCTACTATATGTTTCCGCTGCCCAACCAGATGAGCATGTGGCCGAACTTTCGCAGTCCGCTTCTCTGGGACGTGTTCGCGGTGGGCACGTACTTCACCGTATCATTGCTGTTCTGGTACACTGGCTTGATTCCCGATCTGGCCACGTTGCGCGATCGGGCCAAAAGCAAGATTCGCAAGGCTATTTACGGCGCCTTCGCTCTGGGATGGCGCGGCAGCCATCGCAACTGGCAGCATTATGAGCTGGCCTATTTGCTGCTGGCGGGCCTGGCAACTCCACTGGTTCTTTCCGTGCATAGTGTTGTGAGTTTCGACTTCGCCGTAAGCAATCTGCCCGGTTGGCATACCACCATTTTCCCGCCATACTTCGTGGCCGGTGCTATTTTCTCCGGGTTCGCCATGGTGATGACTCTGGCATTGATCGCGCGCAAGGTTTATAACGTGGAAAACTTTATTACCATGCGCCATCTTGAGAATATGAATAAGATTATTCTGGTCACCAGTTTAATGGTGGGGTATGCCTACAGCATTGAGTTGTTTGTAGCGTGGTATAGCGGCAATCCGTTTGAGCGCTTTGCATTCTGGAACCGAGCTACAGGACCGTACGCCTGGGCCTATTGGACCATGGTGACCTGTAACGTGATCGTGCCGCAGGTATTCTGGTCGCGGCGGATGCGACGCAGTATTCCAGTTATGTTTGTCGTGTCCATTTTGGTGAATGTGGGCATGTGGTTCGAGCGATTCGTTATCGTAGTAAGCTCGTTGGCCAACGACTTCTTGCCTTCCAGTTGGCACTATTTTAAGCCAACTATCTTTGATGTTGGCATGTTGATTGGTTCATTTGGCCTCTTTTTCACTTTGTTTCTGTTGTTCTTACGTTTTCTGCCCATGATTGCGATGGCCGAAGTAAAGGCCGTGTTGCCGCAGGCCAACCCGCATTACTATGAACCTCATGGAAACGGAAAAGAAGCATCGGTTAAAGCTGGGAGCCATGCATGAGCGAGAAAAAGGGTAGCATTGTCGGCATTCTGGCCGAGTTTGAGAATCCGGCCGCCCTTGTGAAGGCGGCCAGTGCACTACGTGACAACGGCTTCAAGGATTTTGATTGCTACACGCCGTTTCCGGTGCATGGCATGGATCGTGCCATGGGTTTGAAGCGGTCCAAACTGGGATTTGTGGTTGGTATCATGGGATTGCTGGGCGGTTCGGGCGGTCTGCTCATGCAATGGTGGATGAGCGCCGTGGATTACCCGTTGGTGATTTCCGGCAAGCCGTTTTTTAGCCTGCCAGCGTTTATCCCCGTGGTGTTTGAACTGACCGTACTTTTATCAGCATTCGGAGCCGTGTTCGGGATGTGGCATTTCAATCGGTTGCCCCAATTGCATCATCCAGTATTCTATTCCGAGCGTTTTTCAAAAGCCACTGACGACGGTTTTTTTGTTGCCATTGAATCTACGGATCCTCAGTTTGATGTGGAGAAAAATCAGGAGCTGTTTCAGTCGCTCGGTGCCGTGCACATCGAACTGTTGAAAGAAGACGAGGAAGAAGTAAAGGAAGAGGCGGTCCTAGAGGCGGTATGATGCCAAATCGGGCCGGATAGACCAACGCGTTGAATCTGGGATTATTGAATTAGAGAGATAGCAATGCGAATTCGAATCAATGGAAAACGAGCCATAGCACGACCGATGTTGCCCGTCAGCCTGCTGGCGCTGGTATTGCTGGCCGGTTGTTTTCGCGGCAAACCATTTGAGAATACACCGATTTACGTGCCGCATGGTATGGAAAATCAGCCCAAATATTTGCCGCAGGGCCCGAGCAATTTCTTTGTGGATGGCGCTGCCATGCGTATGCCGGTCCCGGGCACGGTAGCGCGCGGAGAACTTTATGAAGATACGGCGTTCTATTTTGGTGTCGATGCCCAGGGAGATACCCTACGGCAAATTCCGGTTCCGGTTACTATGGAGCTGCTGAAGCGAGGACAAGAGCGTTACAATATTTTTTGTGCGCCTTGCCACAGCCGGGTCGGCGACGGCAAGGGCATTGTCGTGCAGTACAACTTTTTGCCCCCGCCGACGTTTCATCAGGATCGACTGCGTAAGGCAAAGGATGGCTATCTGTTCAATGTCATTTCCAACGGAATTCGAAACATGCCCGGTTACCGTCATCAGATTAACGTGAAAGACCGGTGGGCGATCGTTGCCTATATGCGCGCTTTACAAAGAAGTCAAAATGCTACGATTGAAGACTTGCCAGAGGAGATAAGGGCTCAATATGAAAACTAAGTTCAATCGAGACACGTTTCGAATCACCGAAGCCGGAAATATCGGAAAATTCGCCCTGATCGCCGGTGTTGCCGGGTTGGCAATCAGTGCCGCTGGATACCTTACTGATTCGAAGCAATTTTTTTATTCTTATCTGACGGCCTTCACTTTCTGGGCGACCATCGGTCTGGGCGGCCTGTTCTTCACCATGCTGCATCATTTAACCAGCGCCACCTGGAGCGTGGTTTTGCGGCGCATGACCGAGACAGTAATGGCCACACTGCCCATGCTGATTATCTTGTTCCTTCCAGTGGTTCTTGGCATGCACGACCTGTATCACTGGACCCATAAAGATGTGGTCGAGCACGATGCTGTTCTGAAGAGTAAAGAGGCGTATTTGAATATGCCCTTCTTTTTTATCCGCACGGCGCTGTATTTTGTCGTCTGGTTTTTGCTGTCGCGTACGCTATATAACAGCTCGCTACAGGAAGATCAGGCAAGTTCCCCGGAATTGACCATGAAGATGAAACGCGTCAGCGCACCTGGGATGGTACTGTTTGGTCTGACCTTAACCTTTGCCTCCTTCGACTGGTTGATGTCTCTGGATCCACACTGGTATTCTACCATCTACGGAGTATATGTGTTCAGCGGTACAGTGCTGGCCATACTATCGTTTATCATTCTTTTAGCCCAGTATCTGCGAAAACAAGAGATTCTTGAGGATGTTGTCACGGTGGAGCACTATCACGATCTCGGTAAACTCTTATTCGCTTTCACCGTGTTTTGGGCCTATATTGCATTCTCGCAGTTCATGCTCATCTGGTATGCGAACATTCCGGAGGAGACCCTGTTTTTCGATCATCGCTGGCACGGCTCCTGGAAAGCCGTTAGCATGATCATTCTGTTTGGACACTTCGTGGTACCATTTGTGGTGCTGCTGACTCGAGCTGCAAAGCGAAACCTGCTTATCCTGAAAGTGATGAGTGTCTGGCTGTTGGTAATGCACTGGGTGGATATCTACTGGCTGGTCATGCCCAATTTGCATAAAGAAGGTGCGGTCGTTACATGGATGGATATAACGACCATGATCGGCGTCGGTGGGCTGTTCATCTGGCTGTTCTGGAACCGATTTGTGAGCCAGCCGATCGTTCCGGTGAAGGACCCGAAATTTGCAGCCTCTGTTCAGTTTGAAAATATTTAAGGTGAAAAATCATGGGTGAGAAAAAAGCGCACGATTTGCATCATCAGGATAGCGGCGGCTACGAGAAGCAAGATATCAATATTAAATCCGTTTTTGGCTGGGCGGTGCTTTCAATCGTCGCGATCGCGGCCATGGTCGTCTTCCTTGTAGATTACTTCGTGGTGGAAAAAGAAAAAGAAGTATACAAGTCGGTGTTGCAACCCGAATCGCAGAAACTAATGCTCCTGCGAATCACAGAAGAAGATGTCCTCAATAATTACGCGGTCATTGATGCCAATAAAGGCATTTATCGCATTCCCATAGATAGCGCCATGAAAATTTTGGCGAAGGAAAGCGAACCGCGCCGCGGCAGACGCTAATCTTTTTAGAGCCATGTATTGAACTCATGAACGGGCGAGCATATTTCGGCAGGGTCTTTTACGGGCTGCTGTTGTATTTTCTAAGTATGTCAACTGGATGGAGTCAGGTTGTTTCGGATAAACCGCCGCGGCCTTTGATGGATGTCGGTGTTGAAGAGCAGCTCGGTAATACCATACCGTTAGATCTGCTGTTTGTCAACTCTCTGGGCGATACTGTAACCCTTGAGCAGTATTTCAATCAGGGTAAGCCAGTGCTGCTCTCGCTGGTGTATTACGAATGCCCCATGTTGTGCACCCTGGTGCTCAACGGCCTGACCAATGCGTTGCAGGATATCCCGTGGACGCCGGGCAAAGAATTCCAGATGGTAACCGTGAGCATTGATCCGGGAGAAACCCCGAAGCTTGCGGCCCAGAAAAAGTATCGGTACCTGAGCAGTCTGGGCAAGCCTGGTGTGCCCGAAGATGGCTGGGTGTTTCTGGTCGGGGCAGAGAGTCAGTCTAAAAAGCTGGCGGACGCGCTAGGTTTCCATTACAAATATGACCCCAGCCAGGACAATTACGCACATCCCGCCGTCGCCTTTATTCTGACCGAAAATGGTACCGTTTCACGCTATTTGTATGGCATCGAATTCAAGGAACGCGATCTGCGCCTGGCTCTGCTGGAAGCGAGCGAAGGAAAAATAGGCAACACCCTGGATCGTATCATTCTGTTTTGCTACCATTACGATCCGGATTCGCAAAGCTACACGCTGTTTGCCACCAACCTGATGCGCCTGGGAGGTGTGCTAACCGTGATTGTTTTGAGCCTTCTTCTAGGGATACTCTGGAAGAAAGATAAATTCAAATAAATGATTTAATGCAATGAAGGTGTAAACAAGCATGGAAAATGCGGGCTCTTTCTGGTTACCGAAAGCAGCATCCTCCTATGCTGCTGATGTGGATGGTTTATTTTATTTTATTCTCTATGCGTCCGTGGTCTTCTTTGTTCTGGTGGTTTTCGGGTTGATCTATTTCAGTATTCGTTATAGAAAACGTGGCAAAACGGAGCTGACCCCGGGCATTTCGCACAACACCAAACTGGAAGTAACATGGACTGTCATCCCCACGCTGTTGATTATGGTGGTGTTCGTGTGGGGATTTCGTGGCTACATGAAAATGCGGGTTGTACCGAAAGACGCTATTGAAATCCGGGTTACGGCGCAAAAGTGGTTTTGGAGTTTCGACTATCAGGAAGGCGTCAACTCGGTTGGCGATCTGGTTGTCCCCGCCGGTAAGCCCATTAAGCTTCTCATCTCTTCCCGGGATGTGATTCACAGTCTTTTTGTGCCGGATTTCCGCCTCAAAATGGATGCGGTGCCAAATCGTTATACCATCGCATGGTTCCAGGCCGATGACCTTGGTGAGCACCAGCTCTTCTGCACGGAATACTGTGGCACCGAACACTCGAAAATGCTTGGCAAGGTGCGAGTCCTGTCGCAAGGGGATTACGAAAACTGGATTAACGAGAACTCGCAACTTGGCAAGGGCCTAACGCTGGAAGAATTCGGCCAGCAGGTTTACGAAAACAAAGGTTGTATGACCTGCCATTCCATTGATGGGACGGCGAAAATCGGTCCAACCTTTAAGGGCGTTTTCGGCCATGAGGTGAAACTGGCCAACGGAGAAACTGTGCTAGCCGACGAGAATTATATTCGTGAATCTATCCTGGAACCTCAAGCAAAGGTGGTTGCCGGCTTTCAACCGGTAATGCCCCCGTACCAGGGCATCTTGAGGCCCGAGGAGGTGGACGCTTTAATTGCTTTTATTAAATCTCTGAAAGAGTAACGGAAAGAGAGGCTTACCATGAATATAATCCCTGAAAAAAATTACCTGACATATCCAAAAGGCCTTAAGTCGTGGTTGTTTACCCTTGATCACAAACGCATTGGCCTGATGTATCTGTTTGCCATTATGTTTTTCTTTCTTGTGGGCGGTATTTTTGCTCTCATGATTCGGCTGGAATTATTTCATCCAGGGCAGGATTTTGTGAGTGCTGATACTTATAATCAGCTTTTCACCCTGCACGGCGCTATAATGATTTTTCTTTTTATCATTCCATCCATTCCAGCATCGTTGGGGAATTTAATTTTGCCGCTAATGCTGGGCGCTAAAGATGTGGCTTTCCCGAGGCTGAATCTTGCGAGCTGGTATATTTATGTGTTCGGCGCCATGTTTGCGGTATATTCCATGATCGCCGGCGCGGCCGATACAGGCTGGACTTTCTATACGCCCTACAGTATTGAGACCAATACGGCGGTGATATCGCTCACCACAGGTGCTTTCATCCTGGGTTTTTCCTCGATTTTTACCGGCTTGAATTTTCTGGTGACCATTCATAAATTGCGTGCTCCGGGTATGACCTGGTTCAAAATGCCACTTTTCGTTTGGGGCCTGTACGCCACGTCAATCATCCAGGTGGTAGCGACCCCGGTGCTCGGTATTACCCTGCTGCTGCTTATTCTCGAACGCGTGGCCGGAATTGGTATTTTTAACCCGGCTCTCGGTGGCGATCCGGTGCTGTTCCAGCACTTTTTCTGGTTCTATTCGCATCCGGCGGTCTATATCATGATTCTTCCTGGCATGGCGATTATCAGCGAGCTTATTTCTGTTCATTCCCATAAAAAGATTTTTGGTTACAAGGTCATCGCATATTCCAGTCTGGCAATCGCCTTCATCAGCTTCTTGGTTTGGGGCCATCATATGTTCGTCAGCGGTCAATCTGAGCTGGCTGGTATGATTTTCTCATTCCTTACCTTCTTTGTCGGCGTGCCCTCTGGCATCAAGGTATTTAATTGGGTTGCGACTTTATATAAAGGTGCCGTCCGATTCACAACACCAATGCTGTACACATTTGCTTTTCTTATTTTATTTACCATTGGTGGATTGACTGGAATTTTCCTGGGCGCCTTATCTGTGGATATCCATTTGCACGACACCTATTTTGTGGTAGCGCATTTTCACTACACCATGATGGGTGGAACGGTGATCGCCTTTTTTGCGGGGCTGCATCACTGGTGGCCTAAAATTTGGGGAAGAATGTACAACGAACGGATCGCTAAAATTACAGCCGTGCTGGTGTTTATTGGTTTTAATTTGACCTTTATCCCACAATTTATAATGGGAAGCCATGGTATGCCCCGACGCTATTTTGATTATTTGCCACAGTATCAGGGGATGCATGAGCTATCTACCTATGGCGCTTATTTGCTGGGTACGGCATTTGTTATCATGGCTATTTACCTGATACATTCGATCTTCAAGGGTAAACCCGCCGGTAACAATCCGTGGGGTGGTCTGACCCTTGAGTGGCAAACGACCTCGCCGCCGGATCCGCACAATTTCCATGAGGTGCCTGTTTGGACGCATGGCCCCTATGATTTCGATACTATCAAGGTCGAGCCCGATTTGGAAAAGGAATTGGAAACGGCCTGATTCAGTTTCAATAAATTGTAGTTGCTTTAAATTTGGAAACGAAACGATTGAAAACCTTTGGGAAGAACCATGGACGTAGCCACTGATCGACCGGCCTATCTTGCCGAACACTTTACCGATGCTGAACAGCAGCAGGAATCGGCAAAATTAGGCATGTGGGTGTTTCTATTGACGGAAATTTTGCTTTTTGGTGGTCTGTTTTGTGCGTATGCCATTTATAGGGCCTGGTATCCGGAAATGTTTCACAACGCGCATAAACATCTCGACGTTGTCCTGGGCAGTATTAACACGGTGGTGTTAATACTGAGTTCTGTAACGGTGGCGCTGGCGATTCACGCCATTCAGCACAACAAACGAAAACAGACCATTCTTTTTCTAACCATTACCCTGCTGTTTGCCGCTACATTTTTAGTGATTAAGTACTTCGAATATAGTCACAAAATTCACCTCGGTATGTTACCCGGTAAATTTTACACTTATACTGGCATCGAAGGTACCAATCCTCACATTTTCTTTACTGTATATTTTACCATGACCGGCCTTCACGGCCTGCACGTCCTTGCCGGTATGATAGTCATTGGTTGGATATTGATCCGTACGATTAAAGGGCATTTTCATTCAGAATATTATACCCCTGTCGAGAATGCCGGTTTATATTGGCACCTTGTGGATTTAATCTGGATCTATTTATTTCCTTTACTGTATCTGGTAGGGTGAGACAATGCATACAAAAACAGAACACAAACACTCGACTCCACTGTTGGTTTATTTGGCTGTTGGTGGCGCCTTACTGTTTTTAACGGTCATTACGGTCGCAGTTTCTTATGTCGACCTTGGTCCGTTTAATCTGGTCGTGGCGATTGGTATTGCCACCTTTAAGGCCATGCTGGTGGCATTGTTTTTCATGCATCTTTACTACGATAATAAGTTGTTCATGGCCGTGTTCATCTCTGGCCTGATGTTTTTAGGTATCTTCATCATTTTGACCATGTTTGACACCATGAAACGGGACATGATTTACGAGGAGGTAGCCAAACCGATTCGCCCGAACGCCATTATTTATGAACAGCCTGCAGCCACCGACCAGACCGATGGTCAGCATTAATTCGGTCATTTGCGAAACAATGGCTTGAAAATCCAGGAACCCATTCTGCTTGAAGCTCAGGGGAGCAGAATGGGCTTCTTTTTGTGGTTGCTTGAAAGTGTGGGACCGCATTGGCGTCCCAAGTGGGCAACAAACCTGCGTATGTAATGGAAAAGCATATCGGGCTATAGCAATTCAATGGTCTGAAAAACCAGAGGAAAAATGAAACACCCTGTAAATTTTTGCATTGCCATGGTGATGCTGCTGCCGGTGTATGGCGCACTGGCGCAAGAATCGCCGTATGCTGGTCAGGAGACACGGAGCATCAAAGCGCTTTCGGCATCCGAAATAAAAGGCTATCTCACCGGCAAAGGCATGGGGTTCGCCAAAGCAGCGGAACTCAACCACCATCCGGGACCAAAACATGTGCTCGACCTGGCGAACGAGCTGGAACTGACAAAAGAGCAGCTTGAACAAACCAGGGCCATTTTTGCCTCCATGAAAAAGCAGGCTGTTAAGCCTGGCAAACAGTTGGTCGCAAAGGAACGGCGGCTTGACCAGATGTTCGCCAGCGGTACCATCGATGCGGTGCAACTGAAGCGTATGGTCATGGAGATCGGCTCTCTAAAAGCGAAATTGCGCTATGTGCATTTGCAAGCGCATCTGCGGCAGAAAGATATCCTGTCGCCGCATCAGGTCAAACGGTATGATCAGTTGCGGGGCTACGGAAAAGCCGCTCATGGCCATGATTATCACCATGAGGAGTAATGAGCCAGATGAGGAAGGTCGTAGCCATTTGCGTTGATGGTTGAATTGAATGTGAGCTGGCGATGGTAGTGTGACAATGAGCAGGCAGGGAAATCATGAGTAGGGAAAAGAGAATCATTCGCGTTTTGCTTTTGATCGCACTCGGGCTGCTGCTGGTGGCCGCGGGCGCTTTGTACATGATCCGTCAATCAGGACGGGCACCAAAAGAACTACAGGTTCTTGGTACTGTTCCGGAATTCCGTTTTGCCGAGTGCCGTGGCGGCCAGGTGAGCTCGGAGCATCTGTTGGGCAAAATTACGGTGATGGATTTCATCTTCACGCGCTGCAAGTCCGCCTGCCCGGTGATGAGCGGTAAGATGCTGCAACTGTACAATCTTTTTCGGGGCACGGATCGGGTGCAGTTCATCTCCATCTCTGTGGATCCGGAATACGACACTCCTGAAGTATTGCGGGCGTATGCCGATAAACTCGGCGTGACTGACACTCGCTGGCTGTTTTTGCGCGGCCCGATCGAGGATGTGAAAAAGCTGGCGGAAGAAGGCTTTAAGCTTAGCGGCGAGTTGCCCGGCATGCACAGCACCAAATTGATTCTCATCGATGAGCAGGGCCGGATTCGCGGCTATTATGATCCGTACGACAACCTCAGTATCCATAAACTGAAAATGCACATTCGCCAGATGCTTGCCGGGATGCCATGAGCGTAGAAGACCTGCCCACCCTGAACGCAATTTTGAACAGCATCAGCGCCGTGCTGTTGACCCTGGGATTTATCCACATCAAACGCGGACACAGGGAACGACATCGCAAATTTATGCTGGCCGCCCTTGCGACATCGGCGTTGTTTTTAACCTCTTATCTGATTTACCACAGCCAGGTGGGCTCTGTTAAGTATCCGCATTACGATTGGACACGGCCCGTTTATTTTGCCATTCTGATCCCGCATGTGATTCTCGCTGCAATAATGACGCCATTTATTCTGCTCGCCGTATGGCATGCCCTGAATGCGCGTTTTGATAAGCATCGGCGTATCGTGCGCTGGCTTTGGCCTGTATGGATGTTCGTATCCGTCAGCGGTGTAGCGGTGTACTGGATGCTGTATCGACTATAACAGCGCTTGGCTGTATCCCCTCAGTCGGACCTTTTCCAACACCTTGCCAATGAACCAACGCGTTCGGCACCATGACGAGCTCAGATAGTTGCGCCATTTGTCCGCCTTTTCGGCAAAGAACGCCGAACCTGTCATATCCGAGAGGATCATCAGTAGCCGTACGTGCACCAGAAGGTACATGGGCGATGCCAGCCGGTGCGTTGGATGCAGATCATACAGCGTCCAATGGCCCAGATCGTACCGGTGCAAATTCCGCTTGAGTCCATTGATCGCCTGCGACCACAGGTCTTGTATGCGTTCATCGGGAAAGAATTTCAAATAATCAAAAAGCCCGATGAGCGAGAAAATATGACCGTTCAGAACCTGAGAGGGCGGATCGGTGGGGAATTCTTCGAAAATCGGTGAACCATCCGGGAAATGAGATAGCACGCCGCCATCTTTGACTTCGCGCAGAAATGGGATCACCGCCTTTTCCACGATGGGCAGGATGCGATCATCGCCAGTGATTTCATGGATGCGCAATAGTAGGGAAATGGCCTCTCCCTGGGCCATAGCCGAGATCCAGGGAGCCCGGGGACCGTAAAAATCAAGATCGTATTGAAAGAGCCAGACGAGAGCGTCGTGATGCCAGGGGCGGGCGTTTTCCCGTAACCAATTCGCGGCCGTTTTTGCTGTCTCTAACGCCACCGCGTCTTTCTTTTTGAAGTGTAACCGTAAATGATGCAATCCAAACTGAGCAATCGTGATCGGATTGTACTGCAATCCCCATCGCTTATTGATGTACACCAGAGGTAAGCCCTTTTCATCCCGTGAATAATGGAAATCATCCACTCCATCCCAGTCAAATGGGTAAATGGGATTGAGCAACGGCATAGAACATACTCCTTCCCGTGAATCGGTAAGGACATGTGAAGGTAAGCTTGGATACAAGAAGAGATCAAGTGTGAATGATCAATTTCGATTGGTACGTTTTCAATATAACAAATTTATCGGTCCTTTTCAACTTTGTCCCGTGCTGTTGGTAAAATTTAGCGTGTTATGAGTGTGGGAAAAAATATTCTGTAAAGCGATAATCATCACAGCGGTTAGCGGATGTGGTTTCTGCATCCAGCGTTTACATCATTAGACAAGCGGCTTGGCTAGGTAGCACATGAGCTACTGGGCATGGTACGCAGCATTCATTGCTGTTGGCGATCCATCTAATGACACTAAGGATGACCGGCCGGATACAAAACATGACAATTGTGGGTAAGTGCAAAAATAATGAAAAAATAGTTGCAATTTTAAAATTGACCGATTAAGTTGACCTACTGGTCGGTCAAAAAAATGCCATTAGGGAACAGCGAGAGGTTGCAAGTTTAACATATTATGCCCAAAATTGTTGATAAAGCCGCGAAGCGGGAAGAAATCCTGCAGGCTGCCTTAAAAGTATTTGCACGCCAGGGATACAACTACACCAAAATGATCGACATCGCCCGGGAGGCCAATATTGGCAAGGGCACGATCTATGAATATTTCCGCAGCAAAGAAGAAATCTTGCTGGCCGCATACGATCATTATATGCAAATCAGCAACGAGCGCATCGCGACTATCCTGGCAAGGCCGATTACCCCGCTGGAAAAAGTTCGCGAGATTATTCTGCAAACCATTCGCATTTATGCCAGCGATCCCGAAATCATGCGCGTGTTTTTCGATTTTTGGATCGAGAGCACACACAACAAAAACATCACCGAAATGGATTTTCGCAAGCTGTATGCGGACTACCGGGCGCTGGGCCGAAATCTGCTGGAAGAGGCGAAGCAGGCAGGGCAGGTTCGCAAAGACATAAGCGAAAATGTGCCATCGATTCTCGTTGCCGTGGTGGAAGGCACGTTCCTGCAATGGATCATTGATCCGGATGCCTTTGATATCCTGAAGATGGCCGAAGATATCGTCGATACGTTGTTTCGCGGCCTGACCACGGCCGCGGCGTCGGAGGCGTGAGCGAAGGAAGAAAGGAGGTATGCCGTGAAATGGCGATGCGGCTTCATCTGGATGCTGATATTCGTTGTCCGGGCGAACGCCCTGGCAGAGGATCGTGCCATGGAAATCATTCGACGGGCCGATGAATTGCTGCGCGGCAAAACGCAACAGGGCACCTACCGAATGATCGTCATTCGTCCCGAATGGCAGCGGTCCATGCGTTTTAAATTCTGGTCGGAAGGTACGGAGAAGTCGTTTATCCTCATTCTGGAGCCCGCAAAAGAAAAGGGGATCACCTTCCTGAAGATCAACAACGAAATGTGGAATTACATCCCGCGTATCAACCGCATTATCAAAATTCCGCCGTCGATGATGTTGCAGTCCTGGATGGGCTCGGATTTCACCAATGATGATCTGGTGAAGGAATCGAACGTGGTGGAAGATTACGAGCACAGGTTTCTGGGCGAGGAGAAGCTAGACGGCGATCTGGCCTATAAAATTGAACTCACGCCCAAGCCCGAGGCCGCCGTGGTGTGGGGTAAAATCATTGAGTGGATACGCAAAAAAGATTACGTGCCCTTACGGGCGGATTATTACAACGAGCGCGGCGAGCGGATTCGCACCATGCTGTTCAAGGAGATCAAACGCATGGGCGGGCGGACCATCCCTACCCGCATGGAGCTGCTGAACGAGAAAAAGCCTGGCAATCGCACCGTGCTGGTGCTGGAAAATGTGGTGTTCGATCGTCCCATTCGTAAATCCGTGTTCACCATGACTTTTTTGAAACGTGCGCGGTGAAGGACCATGTCGAAATTTTTAAAAATTGCCTGGCGGAATATCTGGCGCAACCGGCGCCGTAGCCTGATCACCATGGGAGCCATTGTGTTCGCTATTTTGATCACCGGCGTTACCCGGTCATTACAATATGGCACTTACGATGCGCTGGAATCGTATGCCGTCCGGCTACTGGTGGGCGAACTGCAATTGCAAAACAAGGGATTTCATGAACATCAAACCCTGACCTATTCATTCCCGGAAAACCTGTTTCCGTGGGATCGGCTGGTGGACGAGTACGATTTCGTCGAAGCGTATGCCAAGCGCATTACCAGCTACGGGCTGGTGGGCTCTGCCAGCACCAGCGCCGGCGCGATGATTATCGGTATTGAGCCGGGAAGAGAAAGACGGGTGACGCATTTTACCACCCAGCTCACGGCTGGCGAAACCCTCGATGATGCAGACGACCATCGCATTTTGCTGGGCAAAAGCCTGGCGGAAAACCTCAATGTTGCGCCGGGGGACACGGTGGTGGTGCTGACGCAGGGCTACCGCAATGAGCTGGGCGCGGACAGCTACATCGTCAAGGGGCTGATTCGCAGCGGCAATCAGGAACTGGATCGCGCGCTAATGGTCATGTCCCTGCGCGATGCCCAGGACCTGTTTTCGCTGTACGGCCGCATCACCCAGGTGGTGCTCGCCACCGACGATTTCCGCCTGGCGGAGAAGTATGCCCGCCGCATGCATATCGCCATGGACGGCCAGGAGCTGCAGGTGTTGCCATGGCAGAAGTTGATGCCCGAATTACTGCAGCTCATTGCGCTGGATAACATCAGCGGCGCGATTTTTCTGCTGTTCCTACTTTTGATCGTCGGCTTCGAGATCATGAACACCACGCTGATGGCCATCATGGAGCGGATCAAAGAATTCGGCATCTTGCAATCGCTGGGAGTGAAGCCGCGGCAGGTTTCGCTGATGCTACTGCTGGAAACCGGCATGAAAATCGTGATCGCAGTCATTGTAGGGCTGCTGCTGACGTTTATTTTCATTCAGTTGACCAAGGATTATCCGATCCCGCTCAGCAGCGAGCTTAAAGAAGCCATGGAAGCCTGGGGCTTTTTCACGGATTTTTACTTCACCGATAAAGCGCGCGTGTTTCTCGAGCCGCTGGTGGCCATTTCGGTGATTGCAGTGCTGTCGATCATTTATCCCATCTGGATGGCCAGCCGGCTGCGGCCGGTGGACGCGCTGCGGAAAGGGCAATTGTGAGAGATAGGAATGAAGTCATGAAAACCAATCTGAAAATAGCCTGGCGCAACATCTGGCGCAATCCCCGGCGGAGCTGGGTACTGATCACCACCGTGGCGGTTGCGGTCATAGGCTACGTGGGCACCACCAGCTTCACGCGAGGCTTTATGTACGAAATGGTCAATTCGGCCATCAGCTACTACGCGGGCCATATTCAGATCATTCCCAAAGGCTACGATGTCAATCCGAACATCAAGCTGCGGCTGGCTAATCCGGCGCGGTTCGAACAGGCGCTGTCCCGGGTGCCCGGCATCACCTTCGCGCCGCTGATCACCTTCAAAGGCATGGCCAGCAGCAGTGAGGCTTCCGGTGGCGTGGTCATCAACGGCATCGAACCGCAGAAGGAGCGCCATGTGACCATTTTGTCGGAGAAGATCATCGAGGGGACCTATCTGGAATCCGAACTGCCAAATGCGGTGATCATCGGTGAGGAGCTGGCTGAGCGGCTGCACGTGCGGCTGGGCGAAAAGATCGTCCTCATGGCCAATTCGGTGGATCAGAACATTGCCAGCGGCGCCTTCCGCGTGGTCGGCATTTTTCGCACCGTCAGCACCGAGTTCGATCGCGCTTTCGTGTTCATCCGCCTGAAAGATGCGCAGCGGTTGGTCGGCTACGGCGATGAGGTAACCGCTTTTTCCATTCATCTACAGCAGGGATACGATCTGAATCAGACGGTGCATCGCATGCAAGAAGCCCTCGGCGACGGCCCATTCAAGATTCAAACCTGGCGTGAGCGCGACCCGGTGCTTGTGCTGTCGCTGGAAGTGTACGAATATTTCATTTTTCTGTTTTTGCTTATCATCGTCACCGCGGTGGCGTTCACCATTGTCAATTCTTTTCTGATGGTCATCTACGAACGCATCCGCGAGTTCGGCGTGATGATGGCCATGGGGGTGCTGCCGAAAAAGATTCGCCACATGCTGTACTGGGAAACCCTGTTTCTGACATTAATCGGATCGGGTATGGGGATTGTTCTGTCCTACCTCATTTTCGGCTACTGGCGCCGCCACGGGCTCGATTTGAGCGCGACTTCGGATGCGCTTGGCAAACTCGGCATCAGCACGGTGATCTATCCCGAAATTCTGCTATCGGATCTTTTGCTTGGCCTGGCGGTCATCGTGCTGCTGACCTGGATTGCGGTGCTGTATCCATCCTTCAAGGCGAGTCGGTTTAACGTCGTGGATGCATTGAATTTTGTCTAAACACGAGTGGGAAAATGGATATCGTCAAAACGGAGAAACTGGTCAAGGTTTACGAGGACAACAATCAGGTGCCGGTTCGAGCGCTGGATGGTATCGATTTGCGGATCGGCGAGGGCGAATTTACGGCCATTGCCGGGCCGTCGGGTTCGGGCAAAACCACTTTGCTCAATTTGATCGGCGGGCTGGACAAGCCAACCTCCGGCTGCGTCTGGGTGGCCGGTCAGGATTTGAGCGCGCTCGACGGCAACGAGCTGGCCGAATTCCGGCTGCGCAATTTGGGATTTATTTTTCAGGCCTACAATTTGATCCCGGTGCTGAGCGCACTGGAGAATGTGGAATTCATTTTGCTTTTGCAGGGCGTGCCGGAAAAAGAACGCACCGAGCGGGCGCGGCGTGAATTGGCCGAGCTGGGTATCAATGAAGACATGATGCGGCGGCGACCGTCCGAACTGTCCGGCGGACAACAGCAGCGCGTGGCCGTGGCCAGGGCGACGGTTGCGCGGCCGCGGATCATTCTTGCTGATGAGCCCACCGCCAACCTGGATTCCAAAACCGGCGGTCTTTTGCTGGATAAGATGCGCGAAATGAATGAGAGCCGGGGCATCACGTTTCTGTTCTCCACGCACGACCAAATGGTGATGGAGCGCGCCCGCCGGCTGATCATGATCCGGGATGGCAAAATTGTGGAGGATCAGCAGCGGCGATGAGACGATGGTGGCAATGGCCCAGGGTTTGGCTGTGCGGATGGGTGGGGCTGCTAGTTTGGCTGCCTGCGGCGGCGTTTCCGCAGGCGGACATCCGATTGCAAGTTTCGGGTTATGCCAAATCGCTTGCCGTTCAAAGCAAGTCGCTGTTCACGGGGCAGAATTATTTTTATGATCTTTCGCGGTTTCGGGCTAAAGGCCAGGTGTACGTCGGCAATGCCTTTCAGCTCGAAGGCTGGCTGGACACGGAGATGCATGCCGGCGATTTTCTCGAGACCCTTGATTTCAAATTCGGCCAGCTTCTGCGGCCGGCCAGGTTTTTCGATCTCGACTGGGATGTGGTGACCGAAAACCGGCTGCAGGTGCAGCAGCGGCTGTTCCGGCTGTTTGCCACCGCCTATATTCGCGATGTGCAAATCACCGTGGGCCGACAGCGCATCGCCTGGGGAACCGGATTTGCGTGGAATCCCACCGATTTGCTCAACCCATATAATCCGTTTGCCATCGAACGGGAAGAAAAAGACGGTGTGGATGCGCTGTATGTGGCCGTGCCGCTGGGAGCATTGTCGCGACTGGAAGCGGCCGTGGCGCCGGGAAAATCCGGCATGAAGCCGCGCTCCGCGGTGCGGTGGCATGCTAATGCGCATGGCGTAGATTTTTCGTTGATGGGAGGCCGCTTTCAGGGAAAGTGGCTATTGGGCGGCGATCTGGTGGCGTATATGGGCGGCGCAGCGATCCGTGCCGAATGGGCCTACACCGTGCAGCCGGATCGCGGGGATTACTGGCGTTTCGTCGCCAACTGGGATTACAATTTCTCGAATGGCATCTATACACTGGTTGAATACTATTTCAACGGCAGGGGGACGTCCCAAAAAGAAGAGTACAACCTGCTGGCGCTGCTAACCGGCGAGCCGTTCGGGCTGGCGCGGCATTATGTGGCCGCACTGGCGAGCAAAGATCTCACGCCGCTGTTCAAGCTGGAATGGTACGCTATTGCCAACCTCAATGACCGCAGCGCGCTCTGGGGACCGGCCGTGACGTATTCTCTGACGGAGAATCTGGAAATCCTGTTCAGCGCCTATCTGTTTGCCGGCGCCGAAGACAGCGAGCTTGGTGGTCTCAACAACGCCTATTTCGCCAGCCTGCAATATTACTTTTGATGGAAGCGTGGAGAGGCGAGTGACGGATCATTCAGCGCGCTCGGTTTCCTGCGCCATTTGCGGCAGTTCGTACTGACTTTCAATTTCCCCCCGGTGTTGCAATTCCCAGATTTTCATATACAGCGCCATTTTGACCATCGCCGAGACCAGGGCCAGCAGAAAGCCGTGCATGCCATCGCGGTAGCCCTGGAGGCCGATGTATTTGTTGAAGAACGCCGCGATGGGATGCAGCAAGATGTGGTACCACCGTACGCGCTTTCCGCCGGCGCGGTCCAGCGCCTCAAGGGAGGAATACCGGTTCAGGCGCTCGAAGCTTTCGCTGAGCGTACGGTGGGTGTAATGCACGAAATGATGTTGCAGCGTGCCGACGGCGCCATCCACCTCAAAGCCCTCGTGCACGCGCGCTTCGGTCACGCGCACCCGGTCCCGTCGGAACAGCCGCAATTGATAGCCCGGATACCAGCCGCCGTGATACATGAATTTGCCCAGGAAGGTGCTCAGGCGCGGGATGCGAAAGCCGGCAAAGGGGATATCCTCCTGGCTGAGGATGCCCAGGATTTCATCGCGCAGCTCGGGGGTGACGCGCTCATCCGCATCGATGCTCAGCACCCAGGGGCAGGTCGCCTGTTCCAGGGCGAACTGCTTTTGCGCCGCATAGCCGGGCCAGGGATGGTGCAGCACGCGGTCGGTGAATTCCTGCGCCAGCGCCACCGTGTTATCGGTACTGCCGCCATCCACCACCACAATTTCATCCGCCCAGGCCACGGATTGCAGGCATTCGCGGATGTTGTTCGCCTCATTCTGCACAATCAGGGTCACCGATAGCCGGTGCTGGCGCGGCGGCGTGTCCTTCATGGCATATCCCTCTGCAATTCCAGCGCATGCAGAGTGACCTGCAATACGGGCTCGACTTCCAGTTTGGTCATGCAGTCCAGCGTTTGAATATCGCAGGTGGTTTTGTTGCATCCGAGGCAGGGCAGGCCTTCGAGTTGCACCACGTGGTGGCCTTCGCCCCACGGCCCCTGCAGCTCAGGGCGCGTCGGGCCGAAAAGGCCCACCACCGGCGTGTCCACCGCCGCCGCCAGATGCATCGGGCCGCTGTCATTGCTCACCAGCAAGTGCAGCCGTTTGAGCAGCGCCGCCAGTTCCAGCAAATCGGTTTGTGGTGCAATGATCGGTTCGTGTTGCATGAGCCGCGCCACCTCCTGGGCATCCTGCAGCTCACCGGGCCCCCAGAACAGCATGATGCGGCACTGCAGTTGTTCAACCAGCCGGTCGCCAAGGTCGGCGAATTTTTGCAGCGGCCAACGCTTGGTGTACCAGCCGCCGGAGCCGTTGAGCCCGATCACCAGTTCATGGGAAAGCCCCGATTCCTGCCAGTAGTGATCGGCGAACGCTTCTTCGATATCGCTGAGCTGCACGCGCAGCTTCTGCGTGTGCACCGGCACACCAATGGCCTGCAGCGCGTCGAGATTGAACTGCACCTCGTGCACGCGATCGCCGCGCGGGGTGATGCGGTAATTGTAGGCATATTTGCGGCCGCGAAAGGCAAAGCCAATTCGGTAACGGGCGCGCGTCGCCCAGGTAAATTGCGCCGAGCGCGGATTGCCGAATAAATCGAACACCAGATCGTAATCACGCTGGTGCAACTCCCGGAAAAACCGCGCATTTTCCCGCAGCCAGGAAAAGCCGGAAAGCGAGTCGACATAGCCTCGCTCGAACACCACCACCTCATCGAGATCAGGATGGTGTTTCAGCAGTGGCGCGGATGGTTTTTCGGTAAGGAAATCGATCTGTGCCTCGGGAAAGGCCCGGCGAAGGTTCTCGATAACGGGCGTGGCCAGAATGACGTCGCCGATGGCCCGCAGTTTGATGATCAAAATGCGATGGACATGGTCGCGAATTCGGTCGTATTGCAAATGCATGGATGCGCAATCCTCGATTGATGATGTTTCGCTGATTGACGGCGGCCTGCCTCGCCGGTTGCCGGGCGACGGAATGGCGAACTACACCCGCTTCAACTGCTTCCAGCCGCGAATGCGCCAGGCCGAAGTTGAACGGTGATCGGTTTCTCTGGCCTGATCCAGTGGAACCAGTCCCTGCCCGTTTTCCATAGAATGCGCCAGCGCCACGGCCGCGGCGATTCGCTCATCGGCGTTCAGGTCCGAATCCAGTTCATCCAGTTTGGGGAGGTATTCGTTGGGGACGAAATGCGTGTCAAACTCGCCAGTCCGGTAACGCTCATGCTGCATGACCCAGATGCAGAACGGGATCGTGGTTTTGACGCCGAGCACGCGGTATTCCTTTAACGCCCGGATCATCCGCTCGATGGCCTGTGAGCGGTTCTCGCCATGCACAATCAGTTTGGCGATCATGGGGTCGTAATACAGCGAAATTTCGTCGCCAGAGGTCACACCGGAATCCACGCGCACGCCCGGCCCGTCGGGGTTTTGCAGGAATTCGACCGTGCCAATGGATGGCAGAAAATGGTTGCGCGGGTCCTCGGCATACACGCGGCACTCGATGGCGTGGCCCTGCAAGTGCACCTGGTCTTGCGAAAACGGCAGCGGTTTGCCCATGGCCACCTCCAGTTGCAGCCTCACCAGGTCCATGCCTACGACCATTTCGGTGACCGGATGCTCCACCTGGAGCCGTGTGTTCATTTCCAGGAAATAAAAGTGCCGGTCCTGATCCACCAGAAATTCGATGGTGCCGGCGTTCACGTAGCCACAGGCCTGTGCGGCTTTCACCGCGGCTTCGCCCATCTGTTCGCGCAGCTCCGGGGTCATCAGCGGCGAGGGCGATTCTTCGATGATCTTTTGATGCCGCCGCTGAATCGAACATTCGCGTTCGCACAGGTGCACTACGTTGCCGTGTTCATCGGCAAGAACCTGGAATTCGATATGCCGCGGGCCCTGTACATATTTTTCGATGTAGACGCGGCCATCGCCAAACGCCGATTGCGCTTCGGAGGAGGCGCTGCGAAAGGCGGATGCTATTTCCGATTCCGATGCCACCATGCGCATGCCCTTGCCGCCGCCGCCGGCCGTGGCTTTTAGCAGAACCGGAAAACCGATGGCTCTGGCCACGTTCAGGGCTTCGTCAGCGTTGGCAAGGGGAGCGGGACTGCCCGGCACAATCGGCACACCGGCTTTTTGCATGGTCTCGCGGGCGGCGGTTTTGTCGCCCATGATGCGCATGGCCTCCGGTGGTGGGCCGATGAAAATCAGCCCGGCGTCGCGGACCTTCTCCGCGAATTGTGGATTTTCGGCCAGAAAGCCGTATCCGGGATGAATGGCCTGCGCTTCGGCGCGTCTGGCAATGTCGATGAGGCGCTCCTGCTGCAGGTAGCTTTCGGAGGCCGGCGGCGGGCCGAGGTAATAGGCTTCATCGGCCATGCGCACGTGGTAGGCCGTGCGGTCGGCTTCGGAATAGACGGCCACGGTCTGGATGCCCATCTCGCGGCAGGTGCGTATGATGCGCACCGCAATTTCCCCACGATTGGCGATAAGCACTTTGGCGATCGTTTTCATGGTTTGCCGTAGGTCGAAGTTTGAAATGGTTCTGCTTAAACGCACACAAAGGCCTCAAGCCACAAAGTTGAACGTGGATGATCCCTCGTGGCTTCGTGTGAGATTACAAAAATTTGCTTTTTATGCACGATGTAACGACGGCTCCGTGGCTTTTGGGCGAAATGATCACTAACTCGCAAAGCTGGCCACGGCCTCGTCTTCATTATCGAACGATTCGATCACATCATCCAGCTTGGCAATGCGGATCAGATTCAGCACGCGCTCGTTCAGATTGACCAGTTTGAGCACGCTATTCTGTTCGCGGCCCTGTCGGATGCCGAACAGAATGGCGCCCAGACCGGTCGAATCGGCGTACTGCACTTCTCCCATGTCCAGCAAAATCGATTTGTTTTTGGCCGAGATGAGCTTCAGCAGCTCCACCTTCAGATCATGAGCCACATCCGTATCCAGACGTTCGTGATGGACACGCAGGATACACACGTCGTTTTTATGTTCTACTGTGTAGTGCATGGTTGGCTCCCCAAATCGACAGTTCCGGTTTATAAAGGAATATTTCCATGTTTTTTGCGTGGATTGGTATCGACCTTGTTTTCCAGCATATTCAGCGCCCGGATGAGCTTCGGCCGGGTTTCGGCCGGCTCGATCACGTCATCGATGTAGCCACGTTCAGCGGCGATATACGGATTGGCAAATTTTTCACGATATGCTTTTTCTTTTTCGGCCAACGCCGCCTGCGGGTCATCCGCGGCTTCAATGTCTTTTCGAAAAATAATCTCCACCGCGCCTTTGGGGCCCATCACCGCGATTTCGGCCGACGGCCAGGCGAAATTGATGTCGCCGCGGATGTGCTTGGAGCTCATCACGTCGTACGCGCCACCGTAGGCCTTGCGCGTGATGACCGTCAGCTTGGGTACGGTGGCTTCGCAAAAGGCGTACAGCAGTTTGGCGCCGTGTTTGATGATGCCGCCCCATTCCTGTTCCGTGCCCGGGAGAAACCCGGGCACGTCCACGAAGGTGAGCAGGGGAATATTGAAAGCGTCGCAAAAGCGGACGAACCGCGCGCCTTTGACCGACGAGTTGATGTCCAGCACACCTGCCAGCACGGTCGGCTGATTGGCCACAATGCCAACCGGTTTGCCGGCGAGCCGCGCAAAACCCACCACGATGTTCTGGGCAAAATCGGCGTGCACTTCCATAAACTCGCCATCATCGACGATTTTCAGGATGATGTCTTTGATGTCATACGGCTTGTTGGGGTTATCCGGAATGATGCTGTTCAAGGATTCGTCGGTTCGGTTGAACGGATCCTGGGTCGGCCGGATGGGCGGGTCTTCGGCATTGTTCAGCGGCAGAAAGCCCAACAACCGCCGGATATTTTGCAAACATTCGATTTCATTTTCGGCCAGAAAATGGGCCACGCCGCTTTTGATGGCATGGGTTTCCGCGCCGCCCAGCTCTTCAAAGGTCACGTCTTCATGCGTCACGGTTTTGACCACCTCCGGGCCTGTGACAAACATGTAGCTGGTGTTTTTCACCATGAAAATGAAATCCGTGATGGCCGGCGAATACACTGCCCCACCGGCGCAGGGACCGAGAATGGCCGAGATTTGCGGGATAACCCCGGAGGCCAGGGTGTTGCGCAGGAAGATGTCGGCGTAGGCGCCGAGACTCACCACCCCCTCTTGTATACGCGCACCGCCGGAGTCATTCAGGCCGATGACCGGCGCGCCGTTTTTCATGGCCAGGTCCATGATTTTGCAAATCTTCTGGCCGTGCGCCTCTGAGAGCGAACCGCCGAACACGGTGAAATCCTGTGAAAACACATAAACCAGGCGGCCGTCGATGGTGCCGTAGCCGGTGACCACTCCATCGCCGGGAATGCGCTGTTTGTCCAGACCAAAATCGTGCGAGCGGTGCATCACCAACATATCCAACTCTTCGAAACTGTCTTCGTCCAGCAGCAGTTCGAGGCGCTCGCGCGCGGTGAGTTTGCCCTTGGCATGCTGCGCGGCGATGCGCTTTTCGCCACCGCCTAGTTTGGCCCGTTCCTTCAGTTCGCGCAATTGCTTTAGCTTATCAGATGTTGCCATGATTCCATCGCCGTTATGAGTTTATCAGACCTTGCATGAATCCTTTTAACAATGAGTCACTATTCAAATTTCGAAACGCTTGAAAAACAACGTTTGCACTCATGATCGGGTTTCCAAAATCTAACAATAAACAATAATGAGTTTAAAATCAATGAGTAAGTGCCGAAAAAAGGTAACTATTCAGTTGTTCCCGTTTGATGAAATCTTGCCCGTCATCGCGAGCAGCCGCCGCAAGGCGGGTGCGCCTGTCCGACTGCTGGCGGACGGCGATCTCTTTGTATATAAGAATGAGATCGCGTCGTCGCTCCGCTCCTCGCGATAACGGGTGGGAGACTGAAAATTTACCAAAAATGGTAACGAAGCAGCCGTAGCAACAATTTCGATATTTAAAATTGTCGTTCCGGCTTCCGGCGGCAGCGATGGAAGAGCGCCGGACAGCCGGAATGTCCCCCGGCGGATGGTTGCACGGATCGATGTCGCGGCGTGTTTCGTCATCCCCTCCTGGCGGAAGGAAAAAATAGGCAATGACGTGGCGAATGACCATATCTGCAAATGGGACGGATGTGCGGCACGCAGGGGTGTGGGTGTCTCGGGCTAATGCGGAGCCAATGCGGTGGGCAATGGCCCATGAGAGTGGCCATGGTTTTACGCAATTTTTGCATTTTCATGACAATGGATATCGGAAAAAATGATATATTTCATGCACATTTTTGGAGATGTTCAGTTCAGCCATTATGGGCGCACAAAAACGAAGCCCCCTTGCAGACGTCGGGATCGGAGATTTTTCCACCTCGCCAGACAGATCCGATAAGCCCGTGCATTTGATGCATGGCCCAAGTTTTACGTTAAATAGAGGACTCACCAACGTATCAGGAGGAAACCATGATTTGCCGTACGTACGCTCGTGTCATGACGGTTCTTTGGTTCTGTCTGCTGATCATGATGGGACGCGCCCTGGCCATGTCAGACCCCGATTTGAAAATCATCCGGATGTTTCCAAAAGATTCGACCACGGCGGTGCCGTATGATGCCGATGATCCGGCAATCTGGATTCATCCCACGGCGCCCGAACAAAGCCTGATCATTGGCATCGACAAGGCCAAAACCGAAGGAGGCATTTATGTCTGGGACCTCGAAGGCAATCCATTGCAATTTATTCCTCTGCGCCGGCCCAACAACATCGATGTGCGGCATGGCATGACCTTGAGCGCCGGCTCTGTGGATATCGCCGTGGTAAATTTGCGCAACGATCAGGAGCTGCGCGTGTATGCCATCGATCCCCAAACACGCCGGCTGACCGACATCACTACCGGCGCTGGCATCAAAACGCCGGAGCTCGAGGAGCCCGGCGGAGTGGCGCTGTATCACCGAAGGAAGGACGGCGCCATGTTCGTGTTTTGCAGCAGCGATGACGGCGAATCGGCGTATCAGTTGTACCAGTATCGCCTGGAAGACGACGGCACGGGGCGGGTCGCGGGCCGGCTCGTGCGCACCTTTGCTCAAAACTCCATTCGGGATAAGGTCGAAGGCATGGCCGCGGATGACGAGCTAGGCTATCTGTACGCCTCCGATGAGGAATATGCGGTGAGAAAATATTACGCCGATCCGGACCTGAACAACGATGCTCAGATCACCGAGTTCGCCGTCAACGATGGCATTCGCGGTGACCGGGAAGGCATTGCCATTTACAAATGCGACGAGAAGACTGGCTTCATTCTGGTTTCCAGCCAGAAACGCGGCACGGTCAAGGTGTATCCGCGCGAAGGCTTTGACGGCGATCCGCACCGGCATCCGCTGATGGCCACCATCCTGACCAGAGACTCGCGCAAAACCGATGGTCTCGATGTCACATCGGTGGCGATCCCATCGTTATATCCGCAGGGTTTTTTGGTGAAACACGATAGCCCGGGACGGTGTTTCCGGATTTATGATTGGGAGGACATCGTTGGTAGAAATTTGTTGCAATGTAGTGACCGGCTAAGCCCAAAATGACAAACCGGGCGTTCAGGTTTCGGATCGGTTATGTCTGACCGAAAGCAAAAAGGGCGACCCACTGCGAAAGTGCGTCGCCCTTGTTTTTAGAACCGGAACAGCGGCCGGTGAGTTTGCCCGAACGGCCAGGGCGTCATCACCAGCATAAGCAGCACCGCAATGCCCAGATAGATCAGCACGGCCCGGTTGCTAGCACGCGGATCACCGGCCCGCTTCACTTTGAAATTGGCCACATGCGTCAGAATCAGCGATAGGAGCATGACTGTGGGGTGTTCCACCGCCCAGAACCGCAGCGCCGTGGTTTTCATGGCCTGGCCGAAATTCTGCATGGCCTGATGCACCACCGGACTGAAAGCGGCATACAGCAGCACCCCCACAATCACCTGCACATCAAACAAAATAACGAATTGCCGCAGCCATTTTGGCATGTCCACAGAGTTTGAATCGGTGCGCAGATTCAAAAAAGACCGCACGATCAGATACAACCCGAGAATCAAAACGGCCCAGCGCAAATACGAATGGATATATAGTAGAATACTGTACATCGGATTTCCCTCCATCGGTTAAAGGATTCAGGGAGCAATTCCAACAACGCATCTCCACGTCGCAACTTTTAAAAGGCTGTACTGCGTGACCAGGTATAGGATTGGATGGTTTGGCCACCGAATTCGCCTGGCTCGCTTTTGGTCCTGTTCAGTTTCTTTCCCTCCATAATTAATTTTAGTATATTTCAAATTAGTATATTTCAAGGCTGGTTCTTGAAGCTTGGTGAGGAGCAAAGGTGGTTGATGGCGCTCAATATCCGGCATCCTCCGGCACCGAGGTGATCTTCCCGCGAAAGATATAAAACAGATAGGCAAAATAGGCGCACGCCAGCAAAATTCCGGGAATCCACCACAGAAGGCCAATTTTAAGGCCATACGCTCCGGCAGCCGTGTTGTGCACGGTTAAATTCCAGGCCGGATTGACGCTGGAGTACAGCGTCACCGGGTAGTGAGCAAAAGCGGTCACCGCGCCCATGCCGGCGATGAACGCCGCGGAAGCCAAAAACGCGCGGAAGTGCTCCCCCTTTCGGTTGAACGCGTACATGCCCAGCCAGCCGGCCAGACTCAGCAGAACGAACGCCCCCCCCCACGGATGCTCACCAAACCGGGCCCAGAAACCGGGGCGCACCGCCGGTGTGGCCACGAGCGCCAGTACCGAGCAGACCGTTAGTCCCCACCACGCTCGGCCCGCCACCCGCGCCGCGCGCTGCTGCAATTCACCACCGGTCTTAAAGGCCAGGTAATGCGCGCCATGCACTGTAAGAGTGGATACGGCTACAGCCACAAATAGCAAAGTGAACCAGTCCAAAACACCGGGGTGGGGCCCCGGCAAGAAATTGGTCCATAATGGGACAAAGAAATAGCCATCTTGATTGAGCGGCACGCCGCGGATGATGTTGCCTAGTGCAGCGCCTAAAAATACGGTCAACAGCAAGCTGCCCACGGAAAACGTGCGGTCCCAGAATGCCTTCCACATCAGATGCTGGACATGATGCCGGAGCTCGATGCCCAGTGCGCGCAAAATGAGCACCCATAGCACCAGAATCAACGGCAGATAAAAACCACTAAAGCTGGCGGCATACAGCTTCGGAAAAGCGAAATACAGCGTGCCGCCGGCTGCAATCAACCATACCTCATTGCCATCCCAGTACGGCCCGATGGCATTTAAAATGATGCGCCGGTCACCCTCTGTCCGACCCACCCAGAAATGCACAATGCCCGCTCCCAGATCAAAGCCATCCAGGATGACGTACATGATAAACATGAATGACAGGGCAATATACCAGAATGTTTCCATGTTCAATCCCTCACTTCTCAGGGTAATGGTTGCTGAACATGATCGGGCCCGTGCGATACTTCACGCAAAATTAAAAAGACGAACAGCAGCGAGAGCGTGGCATAAATGCCCATAAACCCTAGCAACGTAAAAAGCGCGTTCCCGCCCGACACAAGCGGGGATGCACCGTCGGCCGTGCGCAATACCCCGTAAACCAGCCACGGTTGCCGCCCCAGCTCGGCGGTCATCCAGCCCGCGGTGTTGGCGATGTATGGAAATGGAAAGCTCAGCATCACGATCCACAGATACCAGCGGCTGTCGAAAAGCCTCTGCCGCCACCAGAGCAGCATACCCAGCGCGGCCACGGCGATAAAAATCGTGCCCAGCCCGACCATGATGTGGTAGGCGTAATACAGCAGCGGAATGTTGTCCGGCCATACATCGCGCGGAAAGGCATCCAGGCCTTTGACCTCGGCTTTCCAACGGTGGTACGTCAAAAAGCTAAGCAAATTGGGAATGTGAATGGGATTGTCGATCCGCAGGTTTTCCATGTCTGGCTGGCCGATGAGGATCAGCTCGGCGCCTTCTTTGGTCTGGAACAGGCCTTCCATGGCGGCCAGGGTCACCGGTTGGTGTTTCGCGACCATTTTCCCCTGCATGTCACCCGTCGGGAAAGCGACCAGCAGGCTGGATACGGCCGCGGATGCCAGCCCGAGGCGCAGGAATCGCCGGGCGTATTCCAGATGTTGCCCAGTGAGCCAGTAAAACGCACCGACCGCAGCGACCACAAACGAGGATGTGACCACGGCGCCGAGCATGTTATGCAGGTATTGCCACAGCGCCCAAGGGTTCAACAGGAAGGCCCAAAAGTCGGTGAGGTGCACCTGGCCCTCTGCATCCAGGCTATAGCCCACGGGATGTTGCATCCAGGCATTGGTGACGATGATGAAATAGCCGGAAAGCCAGGAACCAAGAAAGACCATGAAGGCCGCAAAAAAATGGCCACGCGGTCCCAGCTTTTTTTCGCCAAAAAGAAATAGGCCTAGAAAACTGGATTCGAGAAAGAAGGCGAAAACACCTTCCATCGCTAAAGTTTGTCCGATAATACCGCCAGCGAAGGTGGAAAATTTGGCCCAGTTGGTGCCGAATTGAAACTCCATGGGGATGCCGGTCACCACCCCCATGGCAAAATTGATGGCAAAAATTTTAGCCCAGAACCGGGCGCTCCGATTGTACAGCTCGTCCTTTTTCCACAGCGCCAGGCCTTTCATGATCACGATTAGCAGCGCCAGCCCCATGGTGAGCTGGGGAAACAGATAATGGTACATGATCGTGAAGGCGAATTGCAATCGATGCAGGGTAAGGGCCGTTTCCATGGCGTTCCCCAAGTCAGTTGAGCAAAATCATTTGCGCTAATATAAAAAAAGCGCGTCTAATGTGCAAGCTCAGTCGGGCGTTTTATTAGAAAAATTGAACAAAGCGAGATGGGGCGGCCGTACTGCCGAAGCAAGGCACTTTCGCGGTGCATGCTGGTTAAAAAATCATTGCAAACCGGGGCTGGCTTATTTACTATAAAGAATTCCATTGGCCAAATCCGGGAACAGTTTTTAAGTGGCCCTTGATGACCTGATCTATGAAATTGAGAAAAGCAAAATATTTATAACTAGTTTTCATTTGCATTGATTCAAGCAAAGCAGAGCATGATGAACCGTCGAGCTTTTTTGAACCAGGCTCTGAAGCATCTTGCCGCACTCAGTGCGGCGTTGGCATTGCCCGAATCGCTCACCGAAGGCCATGCGCATGCGCTGAGACGGCATTACCGCTACAGCCATGGGGAAATCGACTGGCATGCAATCCGACGGCAAACCCTGCTGGATGAGAAGCTGGTCTATCTCAATACCGGGACCCTGGGCGCATGCCCCCGGCACGTGTTTGAGGTCACGCAAAAAACCTGGGAGCATCTGGAGCGCAATCCTGCGATCGTCGGCTTCCGTGAACTGATTCACACCGCCGACGAGGCCCGCAAGCAGGCCGCGCGTTTTATCGGTGCGGATGAGGATGAGGTGGCGTTCACCCAAAACACCACCGAAGGCATGAACTGGATTGCGCAGGCGGTGGGATTGCATCAGGATGACGAAATTCTGACCACCAATCACGAGCATCCTGGCGGCGTGGTGGGCTGGAAATACGTTTGTCAGCAAACCGGCGCCCGGCTGGTTCGGATCGATCTCAACGATCAGTCTCGCACGCCCGAGGAAATCGTGGCGCTTTTTCGCGACCGCATCACGCCACGCACGCGGGTGATCAGCGTGTCGCACGTGCTGTTCAGTACCGGCCTGCGCATGCCGATCGAGCTGCTCTCGCAACTGGCGCGGGAACACGAGCTGTTTCTGGCCGTGGATGGCGCGCAGGCGCCGGGCATGCTGCGGGTGGATGTGCATGCCCTTGGCTGCGATAGCTATGCCAGCAGCAGTCATAAATGGTTGATGGCCCCGAAGGGCAGCGGGATTTTATATTTGCGCAAAGCCATGCAGAAACGGGTGGTGCCGGTGGCCCTGGCCGCTGGTTTCGGCGCCTATACCGCGAATACGGGCACTCGCCATTTCCCGGGACTGGTCGGTCACGGCGCGGCCATCGACTGGCAGCAGATTCTCGGGCCGGAGCGGATCGAAACGCGCGTGCTGGCATTGAGCCGCTATGCATACGAGCGGCTGGCGGCATTCCAATCGCTGCGGATGCTCCGTCCGCGCGATGTCCGGCTGGATTCCGGCATGCTTGCCTTTGCGCTCACCGACCGCCGCAACCGCGATTTTGTCGCCGCCATGCAGAAGCAAGGTATTGTCCTGAAGGTGGTGCCCATGCTCAACGCCGTGCGCGTTTCCACGCATATTTATAACGATGAGCGCGATATCGACCGCCTGATTGCGGCCATGCAGGCCGAAGGCATCCGATGAGCCACGGGCCGCCGGAGGGTGGATGGTGTCCCGGTAGCCTTGAAATGAATGATTCGCTATGGTGAAATCCCTAACATGAGATCGTTTCCTCGCTCCGCTCCTCGCGATGACGGGAGGAAGCTGAACCGTTACATAATGAACCACAGATTTCACAGATTGGCACTGATTTTGGAGAGCCACGGATGCATGCGGATTGAACGCGGGTGGTGTTTCTGCGGCCTTGAAATGATGCATTCGCTATTCTGAAATCCTCAAAATTAAGCCCCAGCCGCCTCAGCGAGCTCTGCGAGAGGATTTCTTCCAGCAAATAGCCACGAAATCATCGCTAAAACCCACCCATCCGTCAATCGTTGGAATTCATTACCAATCCTGCTTTTGGATCCAGTCCCAGACCAGGCTGGAGCGCTGCACGACATAGTCCACGTCTTCGGCCAGCAGAAAACCTTCTTCTACCAGCGCCAGTGTAGCCTGGCGTACTTTCTGCAGATATTCCTGCTTCGAGGCATACAGCGCCTCGAGGCTGGGCCGCGGATCGCGCCAACGGTGCTTTTCAGCCTCGGTGCGCGGCTGCGGAATGAACGTGCCCAGAAAATCCGTCAGCTCATGCGTGGCGGCAGGAAAGCCGATGCGCAGATTCCACGGCGTGTACGTGGCCACCGGTACGCGCAGCTCCACATTGCGGACACCGGCAATTTCATTGCCCAGCGAATCCACCTGCGACACGCGTGACGGAAAGGGTCGGCCCAGCCGTGGCGGCTGCCGGTCGATGATGCCTTCGAGCCAGCGCGAACCGTAATCGGCGCGGTAGGCCACATGCACCACGGTCGGAAACGCGACCTTCGGAATGCGCGGAAACTGCACGCGGTCGATCGGCACCAGGGTGCGCCGGTCGATGCGTGGATAGCGGCTATCGGGCGGCGCTTTCCGATCTTTCACCCATTCGAGCAAGCGGATCAATAACGCGCGGTAGTTGACGCTGAAATCCAGCGGATTGCCGCGGTACACATTGGGCCCGGAGATTTTGGCGCGTGGGGGAAACCGCCCCACGAAATGCTGCCCGCTGGCCAAGTGATAAATGCGCTCGTTCGGCAGCGGTTCCACATCGGCGCGGCCATCCACGGTGGTGTGGATAAGCGAAGCTGCCCGGCCCCAGTATTCATAGCCGGTGTTGATATAAAACGTTTTCGGCCGGTGGCGATCATTATGCATATGCGCCAGCAGGCCATCTGAGCGCCACTGCAGCGAATCGAATTGCGTCCGGCTGGTGAACGGGAAAATGTCAGTGGGGTAGAAAAACGCCGAGTAGCGATGCGCGTCGCGGGACGGTTGCGCAAAGCGGTGATTGAAGCTGCCACGGCCGGCGCCGGCGGTGATAATCATCAGCCCGTCGTAGGCCTGCCGGCCCGCCTCATCGGTATTGAAGCCTTGATAGAGAAAATGGCGCAGGAAGCGCCCGGTTTGAGACACGCCCGCGGCAATGCCATACCGCACGGGAAACGGACAGGTGCTGTCGTATTTCGCATAGGCGATGATGTCGCGGATGGCCGCCAGCCCGAGGCCCACAACCGCCGGATCTTTGGTCCGGTACACCAGCTCGTATATTTTGCCGGCCTCAAAACCACCTGCCAGCGTGATGTGGGTGCTGTCTGGCACAAGTCGCCCGTTTTCTTCGCGTGCAAATCGCCAGCGGTGGCGCGGTATGACCCGGCGAGGGGCATCGCGGCCGTCGCGTACGGTAAGCACATTGACCGGATCATCGGGGTCGGCCACGGGATAGGGAATGTGATTTCGGTGGCTGATGAGCAGCGATCTTTGCGGCTGGTCGAGCGTCCAATCGCTGCGTACCAGTCCATAAATAGGGCGACCGTCCGGGTAACGTGCGCGCGGCACGTGCAGCCGCAGAGCTGCGTCGCGTCGCGGCACATCGAACTGCCAGCCCACCCAGATCACGGTCACGCCCCGGCGCATGAGAAGTCCATTGCCGAACGCTTCGGGCGAGGCGGGGTCGAGCTGACGCCGGGTGGCCCGGTTGAAATAGCGCAGCGAAAATTTGCCGCCGCGGTTGCTCACTTCAACCAGGGCCACGCCGGCGTCTTTTTGCTGGTGCACCGGTTTCAGCACCACCAAATTGGCCCATGCTTCAACCTGCCCCTCGGCGTTTCGGGGAGCCCGTTGCAAATCCACAATCCGGCGATTCATGGGATTGGCCGGATCAAATGCAAAATACGCCCGGCCCTCCAGCAATTCGTATGCCCCGGCCTCCCCGAATGACCGGCCATCCAGCACCGGCGTTCTGGACGTGATTTCGATCCGTTTCACCCCGGCCTGAGCCGCCATGCCGGGCATGATTAGCATAAGCAGGAATCCGTAATAATAACGACGCATCCATTTTCCCTCAAGAAAATTCGCAACTGATTTGAATTGTGCATATGCAGCCGGCGCGGAATGGTAGGGAGATTTTCGTCGGCCTTGGCAGTCCATCATAGTGCCTTTATCCCATGCCGAAGCGCTCTTCCTTCCATGGATCGCCGTGCATGTGATAGCCGTAGCGTTCCCAGAAACCGGGCACGTTTTTATCGATAAACTCGAGGCCATTGAGCCATTTGGCGCTTTTCCAGAAATACAATTTGGGCACCACCAGCCGCATGGGCCCGCCGTGATCGATGGGCAACGGCTCTCCGTTCAGGGTGTCGGCCAGCAACACGTCATCGTCCATGAGCTCCTCCAGCAGCATGTTGGTGGTGTAGCCGCCGTACGCATGTTCCATGACCGCGCTGGCCTCGGGCAAAGGTCGCGCTTTCTCCACGATGACGGAGAACGGAACGCCCTCCCATTCGGTATCGAGAATTGACCAACGGGTGACGCAATGGATATCGGTTTTGATTTTTTTGCGTGGCAGGGCGCGAAATTCCTCCCAGGTCAGCTCAAAAGGATTTTCCACCAGCCCCCAAACCTTGAGCCGCCATTTCTGCAAATCGATGATGGGCGTTTCACCATAGGTCAAAACCGGCATTTTCCTGGTGATATATTGCCCGGGTGGTACTCGCTCCTGTTCATCCTGGCTGCGTTCGCGCCGGGGATCGGCCTTTCGCAAACGGTCCACGCGTTTCTGAGGATCCTGAGATGCCATAGCGACCTCCGCTAAAATGCGTTATCGTAAAATTTGCGCAAAATATTCTATGAATTTGGGACGGCATACGATGTTAGATTTTACAAAACTTTGCTGGATAAATCTACGCAAAAATAACCTGTGAAGGTAAAAAAGGGTGAGCAACTGGGGATCTATATGGGGAACATTCAACGTTAGGGGTGTGACAATGCCGATAGGAGTGTACATCATTGCTATTGCTGTGGCAGCCTTGTTGGCGATCCCGATTCTAACCTATCTGCCTGAACCCTTTTCACTTATTGGTCTGGTGGTATTAACCGTGGCTTTCCCGTTTGTCGTGGTATGGTTGCTCCAGATGGAAGTGCGAAAAAATCAATAGTGGCCGGTGCCAACGCGAGTTTTGTTGGCGTTTTATCCTGAGGAATTTACCTCAGGATGAGTATTGTGAGCTTTTGAGCTGACTCAAGTGGCAGGTGTACCGGTTAAGAAGGATTTCCAGGTTTCTCACCTGAATCGGTTTGGAGAGATAATCGTCCATACCAGCGGCCAGGCAGCGCTCGCGATCACCCTTCATGGCATGGGCAGTCAAGGCAATGATGGGAATGTGCTGGCCAGTTTTTGCTTCTTTTTGTCGCACCAGCCGGGTTGCCTCAAGGCCATCCATCTCGGGCATTTGTACGTCCATGAGTACCAGATCGAACTCCTGCTTTTCTAGCTCTTTAATCGCTTCCTTACCATTGTTTACCACCACTACTTGGTGGCCCAATTTCTGGAGCAACCGGGTGGCTAATTTTTGGTTCACCGGGTTGTCCTCGGCTAACAAAATTTTTAGATATCTTGGAATGGAACTCTGCGCCGAATGGGTGACATTCGTGTCCTCCACTACTGTGATTTGGTTCTCCACTGACAGGGCGATGACGGCTTGCAACAAATCTCGCGGTTTAACCGGTTTGATTAGAAAATGGATGTGTCGGTCATGGCCCTGGGCAGCAAAACGTTGATCAAGCTGGTTGGTAGGTAGGAGCGCTAAAAGCGGAATTTTCCGATGATCTTGGAAATCGTCGAGCAGGTGTTGCCACTCGTGTTTTCGGTCCCTTGCCGTCGGGAAATCAAGCAGAATACAGGCAATTTGATCCAGGGACGAGAAAGAATCGAGAGCTTTTCTCAAATTCTCGGATTCACCAAAAATGATGGTCCGCAGGTGCCAGCTTTTAAACAGGTCGTGATAGAAAAATCGCGCCGTGGCATTGCGCGCCATGATGAGAATGGTTTTATGAGTTAGGGACGTTGTATCCAGTGATTCTTGCCAGGACGCTCGTAAACGCGCCATCTGAAAACGACAAGTGAAGTGAAAGCAGGTTCCCCTTCCAACAGCGCTGTGGGAATCATCGTGGGTTGTCGATGGGGGCGGTGGTGAAACACGGCACGACTGGATAAGCTGTTGAAATGTATCGATATCGGCGGAATTGACCTGGTCAATAAGCGTCGAAGGGCTTTCGAGCCAGATGTCGCCATTCATCAGCTTCACCAGCCGGGTGGTGATGGCCAGCCCGAGACCGGTTCCACCATAGCGCCGCGTCAAGGAATAATCGGCCTGAGAGAATGCTTCAAACACCATTTTTTGTTTATCACGTGGGATGCCGATCCCCGTATCTGCAATACAGAAGTGCAATGTGGTTTCACGATTCTGTAAATTGTCGCAAGTTACATACACCGCGATCTCACCTTCGGAAGTGAATTTGATCGCATTGCCGATGATATTGACCAAAATCTGCCGTAGGCGACCGGGATCACCAATTAGGCTTTCCGGTACATCGTTGGCTACATAATAAGCTAATTCGAGCCCCTTTAAATGGGCACTTACCGCTAGTGATTTTAGCACATCGCCCACACTCTCCCGCAACGAAAACTCTTCAGCCAACAGTTCTAACTTGCCGGCTTCAATTTTTGAAAAATCGAGGATATCATTGATTATGGTAAGCAGCGAATCTGCAGACGATTTGACAATTTCCAGATATTCCTGCTGTTCCTGAGTTAGTTCGGTTTCCAGCGCCAGGTCTGTCATACCGATAATGCCGTTCATAGGCGTGCGGATTTCGTGGCTCATGTTGGCCAGAAATTCGCTTTTGGCGCGGTTGGCCGCCTCTGCCGCTTCCTTGGCGGCGCGCAATTCGCGAGTGCGTTCTTCCACGCGGTTCTCGAGATCCTGATTGATTGCTTCGAGTTGAGAGTGTGCAGCCTCCAGGTTGGCCACCATCCGGTTGAAGGCTTCGGCAAGCTGACCGACTTCGTCTGGAGATTTAACCGGAGCGCGCTGACTCAAATCACCGTGGGCGATTTTCTCCACAGTTTCTACCATGCGAACCAGCGGCAAGGTCATGATGGTGGTGAAAAAAGAGACGGCAGCCAGGCCGATCAAGAATACGACCAAGCTGACCAGCGCAATGGTGCGGCGCATTTTGGTGACCTCGGCTCGCAAGCTGGCCAGGGAAAAGCCCATCTGTAGTGTACCGACCCGCCGATTGGTTTGGTATAAGGGCTCAATCACATGATAGGTCAGGCGGTCTTCTGAAATTTGGCTCTTCACAAGGTGTGTGGGAATGACTATCCCGGAGTTCTGTGAATAGTGCCATAAAACTCGGCCCTCACGGTTGGTGACCCGGATGTAAATGATGTCCTTATTCTGACGTACCCCTGCTAACGCATCTTCAATCCCTTCGATGTCTTCAAAAAACACGGCCGTACCGATGCTGAAGGCGGTCATGCGAGTAATACTTTTGGTGTTGGCAATAAATTGCGAATAAGCGCCGTCTTCAAAGCGGTTGGGGAAAAAGAGATAAATAAAAAAGGAAATCGCGGCAATCAGTAAGGTAAACACTGCAATCAGCTTGCTACGGTAACTATAAAACGATGGAATGTCTGGTCTTTTGATCTTAACTGGCATGATAAACATTCAGGCTTGCTTATTCCTACGCCTTTTGCCTATGTTTCATTGTCACGTGCAAGGCGAATGACTGGATGAACGTTGGATAGTACGTGGTTCAGATAGAACAAATCGGAACCGGTGTCGCTATGAATATTAAATTTGCCAGTCACTTTCTATCTATAACCTGCAATGAGACATTCTGGAATTTTTATGGCAAACCGATGCAAGAGGCTGAAATGCTGGATACCCGCATCTCCGAACTGTATCAAAAAAGATGAACTTCCAGTATCTATCACCAATCCACGTTCATGGAATGGCAAAAAGCGAAAAGGCATCTAAAAATTAGAGTTTTGGGTAAAATAGACTTATTACACGATCTAATTATAACCATTTGATTTTGATACGCACTTTACACCTTTTGATCGGCAAGCTGCCTAAAAAACTGTAACTTCTTCGGTGTTTGCATGCAGGCACTTTTTAAGCCATGATCGAAGGTAGAGCTAAGGCTCTGCGGTAGAAGTGATAACCGCATCGGACGGATGGGCTGGGTTTCTTGCATTCCAGTACCCGGGTCATTCTAAAGCTGGATGCCGTATTCTGAAAAAGAACCATCGACTATGGAACAAATGATGATTTTTAAGCTCTATGTCATTATTAATTAAGTGGATAGTTTCCCGACAGGATCGATAAGATCAACCGGATAGACTCAAGACTTTGCGCTGCGACTGGCAGATGGTTCAATAAAGATGCTTTATACTCGTATCCTGTCACTTATGAAATGGGTCTGCCTATTTGACAACCAAAATGATCCCTTCCCGGGGAGGCCACTTTCAAAAGTTCATTGTGAGCGTCTATTGATATGAAGCCTGCACAAGCTGATTTACAGGACTGGATAATTTCTTAATTTGATAAGCATAAAACGGATTAAAGGCCCGGTGATCGTCGCTCTGTATTCGTTTGGGTTATTGGAGCTTGCGAAAATTATATTCATCATACTTTCATACCGAAAGGAATGGAGCTTTGAAATTACCGCTTTGGAAATAGTTTGGAGATGATTGACAGGATGATTTTTAGTCACCTATTTTGGCCATGAATATTTTCTGTCTATCCTGTCAAGCCCATCAAAAAATGAATAGGCCACCCAAACAATTCAACATGAGCCCCAGTTTTTTACACAAATCTGCGCAAGGTTTTTACCGCTCGCGGGTCAAATGAATGATGAAATCGACGACGGACAAAATCCAGCTGGAGAAGAATGCTGATCTGGTCGCGAAAATTGCTGCCGGTGACCGGCAGGCGTTTTCGCAATTCGTGCTGCAGAATCAGCGCCAGGTGGTGAATCTGGCCTTTCGTATTCTCGGCGATCGGTCGGCTGCCGAGGACATCGCTCAGGATGCGTTTTTGCGCGCCTATCATTCGGCCGATCGCTTCCGGGGCGAAGCCAGCGTGCAGACCTGGCTCTATCGCATTACGGTGAATCTGGCGCTGAAACATCTGCGCAAGCGAAAGTGGGAACGGCTGTTTTCGTTTTTGGAAGCGGAGGAGATCAATCGTTGGCAAACGGAATTGAACCAGCATCCGGATCGACTGGCGGAAACCGAAGAGGCAAAGCAGTTGCTGCACCGGGCGGTTTTGCAATTGCCCAAGGCGCAACGGACGGTGCTGATCCTGCATCGGTGGGAAGGGCTATCGCATAAGGAAATCGCCGATATCATGGGGGTGAGCGTGTCCGCTGTCGAATCGCGATTACATCGCGCCTACAAAAAGCTCGCAACCATTTTGTCCCGGTGGATGAAATGAAAGCATACAAAACTTTTCGAAAAATCACCGCAAGGTTTTCCGACCTGGCGGGTCTAAGAGACAGATAGAGGGTGAGAGTATGAAATGCTCGGAATTCAAAACGCAGGCATTGCTGCTGATGGACCATCGGCTTAATGATGCGGTGCGCCAGGAGCTCGAAAAACACCGGGAGGAATGCCGCACCTGCTCCGAATACGTTGAAAAGCTGGCGCGGGTGTGGCAGGCAGAGTTGCCGGAGCTCGATGCCTCGCCGGCGTTTCGGCAGCGCGTGATGGCACGGCTGCAGAGCGAGTCGTCGAGGCCGTCGCGGATGGCGGAGCTGTGGGAAGACCGGCTGTTGCCGGCGCTACGTCCGACGGCCCTGGTGATGTTTATGCTGGTCAGTATTTTCCTCGGTCGGTGGCTTGCCACCCCCACCGCGGCGCTAAACAACAATGGTACAGAGCCCCAGGACATGCTGTCCATCGAGTACTTTGAGACGCTCACGCAGGAATCCTTGGCGGCGGTGTATTTAAGTCTGGGGGAGGAGACCGATGAATAAAAAGCTCTTCCTGATCCTGCTCGCCGGGCTGACTCTGATCAACCTGAGCGCTTTCGGATTCTGGATTTATCAGAAGTACAGGCCGCGAGCGGACCGCGTTCACATGATGCCGCACCAGCCGGAGCGGCACCATCTGCGCATGCTGCATCTCACTCCGGAACAGACCCGGCGGTTCCGGGAATCGCAACGGGCGTTCAGGTGGAAGGCCGATTCCATCTCCCGCAAGATGCGCATCGCCCGGCTCACCTTGATGGACGAGTTGCTCAGCGAACAGCCGGACAGCAGCAAAATCGACAGCTTGCTGATGCAGATTTCGAAAAGCCAGTGGTGGCTGGAAAAATTGCTGGTGGACCACCTGCTGGCGCAGAAAGAATACCTCACCCCGGAGCAACAGGTGGCCCTGTTCAGGATGATGGAATCCAGATTGAAAGGACATCGAAGAATGGATTTTCAAAACCGTCTTGGTAATCAACCCAAAAGGAGGTAAGCGTAATGAGACTGACATGGATGCAACTCGGCGTGGTACTGACGCTTATGGTGTGGAGCGCAGGACTCGTTTGGGCTCAGGAAGGCCCGCCTGAAGGCATGCACATGCCCATGATGGGTGCCATGCATGGTAAACACATGGGCGGTTTGCAATTGACCGACGAGCAAAAAGCGAAAATGGCCGATCTGCGTCTGGAACTGCAGAAAGAGATCGCACCTCTGCGCGCCAAATTGGTTGCGCTGCGGACGGACCTGAAACTGCTTCTGATCGAGGATAATCCGAACATGCGCAAGATTGAAGCCAGGCAGAGCGAGATCAGTCAGGTACAGGAGCAGATCAGCCTGGCGCGAGTCCGCCACCAGGTAAAAGTTCGGCAGATGCTCACACCCGAGCAGCGTAAAAAGTTTGATGTCTTCATTCTGTCGGGCAAAAAAGGCAAACGCGGCATGCATAAACATGCCGGGAGGCCCGGTCCTCGAATGCATTCCCCACGGGCCCCTCGGGGCAAATGAATTCATGCCGGGAGGGCCATGCCCTCCCGGTCCATTTTGGGGTAATGAGTGGAAAGAATGAAAAACCGGTTCCGGCCATGCGTTAGAAAAGCTGAACCCCAAGCATTCTGAGCCCAAAATAGATCAACAGCAATCCCACCACGGCATACCAGGGAGCCTTTTTAAGCAGCTCCATGATCAGATTCCAGAAGCCCGATTCACCCGTGCTCGCCGGTCGGGGCGCGCCCGGCTTGATCCACCCGATGGAAACCAGCACGGCAACCACGATCATGAGCATGCCCACGAAAATCAGGGCAACGCCGACGATGGTTTGCAGATCCATGTGTATCTCCTCGCTTTGGTGATCCCAGGTAAAGCTACACTTTTTCTTACCGCTTGTCAAAGCAAATCGCCTGGATGATAACCACCGGCCATCCCCTGCTTGTGTTTCACCCGAATCCTTTGTATTTTTAGAGGAGCCCCATGGTTTACTGCTGCAATCATTCCGTAAAATTCCCGCTGCGATTGCGGCGCCTCTGAGAAAGCATTAATGAATTTTGAAAACAGATGAATCGTTGCCGGTTTTCTGACATAAGTGCACAGGCGTTTTAGCAAAATAGTTCGAGAACCGATTCGATGCGAGTGCACGTGCGATATACGAAAATAAAAAATGCGTTTGTGAATTTAATGCTGCTGCTTCTATCAACGCTGGCGGTTGTGCTGGCGACGGAGCTGGCGTTGCGCCTGTTCTGGCAGCACCCGGGCCGTTATGCCGGCGCCACCGATGAAAGCCTTTTCTGGCAATACGATTCCCTGCTGGGCTGGTCCATGCAGGCCAACGCCCGCGGCGAGTTTGTTCGGCCGGAGTTTCGCACCACGGTGGCCACCAACCGCCTTGGCCTTCGCGATGATGAGCTGCCGGCCACCAAAGCCGATAACGAAGTGCGTATCCTGTTGCTGGGCGATTCCGTGGTCGCGGGGTTTGAGGTGGATAAAGACAGCACCCTGGAGGCGCGACTGGAACAGCGGCTCGCTCGCTGCGATCCGGCGCGAGTCTATCGGGTCATTAATGCCGGATTTCGCGGCTATGGTACGGATCAGGAGTTGCTGTTTTTGCAGCGCCGGGGACTGGCTTTACAGCCGGATGTGGTGGTGCTGGCGGTGGTGCCGGCGAATGATCCGGAGAACAACGTGACCGTGCACACGGCCGGCCGCGTATTTGCGAAACCGTATTTTATATATGATGAGCTCGGGAAATTGGCGTTGCGCGGCGTGCCCGTGCCGAAACAGCCGCCATCGCAGCAAATCTACAGCCCGGTGCTCACCGGCCGGCCGCCGGATTGGACACCAGAACCGGAAGAAGAATCTGCGTCACCTCTGGCCGGCGCCAAAGCCTGGCTGAGTCGGCACCTGTACCTGTATGCCTTCATCGCCCAGCGGTTAAAGGCTGCGCCGCCGCAGTGGGTGGCATGGCTGCAGCGTAAGGGGATTCTGCATAGCAACGTGCCGTCCGCGTGGGTGAATGTTTACAGAAATCCAATGCCGCCGGACTGGCAAAAACGCTGGCAACTCACCCTTGATTTGATTACCGAAATACACCAACTTTGCCAGGAGCGTGGCATCCGCCTTCTGGTGTGGATGTTTCCGCTCAAGGAACAAATCTATGCGCGCGATCGCGAGATTTTTCTGCGAACCTATGGGCTGGATGCCAACGAAATCGATTTCGATTGGCCGCAGCGCTTGCTGCATGACTTCTGCGAGCGGAAGGGCATCGAGTTCGTGGAAACGTTGGCACTGTTTCGCCGGGCAGCGCAAAGCGGCCGTCGCCTGCATTTCATGAGCGACAATCATTTCAATGCCGCGGGCCATGCTCTGATCGCCGAATTGCTTTTTGATCGGCTTTGCCAGCAGTCAGCGCAGGCTGCCGGAAATCGGAGCGGCAAAAGTTGGGGCTCATGGTGGATTCGTTGCAACAGGGACAACCATGAATTCTGGAACCTTATATTTCGGGCAAAATCATGAAACGACGTGAAGTGGATTTCATGATCGTGGGTCAGGGACTGGCCGGAAGTCAGCTTGCGGCCATGCTCAGGCGGGAAGGCCGGTCGGTGCTGGTGGTAGATAACGGTAATCCCGCCGCGGCGTCCAGAGTCAATCTCGGGGTGATGAATCCAGTTACCGGGCGCAAGCTGAAACTGGCCTGGAAGGTGGATCAGGTGTTCCCGTTTGCCGAAGAGTGGTACCGGAGTCTTGAGCGCGAGCTGAGCGTTCCTCTATTTGAAAAGAAAAACCTCATTCGCTTTTTTATCGATGAGAAGCAAAAGCGCGTGTGGGAGGAGAAAAGGGACCGGCCGGAGTTTCAGCCCTACCTGGCCGAGCCGCAGCAATGGGAAGCGTATTTGCCGTTCGTCCATGCGCCCCTGGGGGGTATCGAAATTACCGGGGCTGCGCTGGTGAATGTGGAAGGGCTACTGTCACGGTGGCGCCAAATCTTGCGACAGGAAGGAGCCCTTATTGAAGCCACGTTGAATCTGAGAGACGTTGAATTTGAAAATGACCGTGTGGTGTGGCGGGATGTTTCAGCAGAAAAAATCATTTGTTGCGAGGGATTTCGGGCTGTCAGCAACCCGTTCTTTTCGTGGCTGCCATTTTCTCCAGTGAAAGGTGAAGCGATGGTGGTGGATATCCCGGATTTGCCTGCGGAGAGGGTGCTGAATCGTGGCATTTTTGTTCGTCCCGAGGAAGGGAGTCGGTTCCGAGTTGGCTCAACGCATTTGCACCGTGACTTCGTTGAAATTCCGACCAAAGCGGGGATTGAACAATTGAAATCCAAGCTGAGCGATTTCATCCGTCCGCCATTTGAAGTGCGCAAAATCATGGCCGGGATTCGTCCGACTCTGCCCGATGCACGACCGGTCATTGGTTTGCATCCTGAGTACCCGCAGGTGGCCATTTTTAATGGGCTTGGCAGCAAAGGCGTCTCCATGTCGCCTTATGCCGCCCGCGCGCTGGTTGATTTCCTCCTGCGTGGCCGTCGCATCGATCCCGAATTGGATGTCCGGCGGTTCTGTTGAAACTATCCGATAAAGAGCGCAAATTGATGAGCAAAAATATGTTGCATAGGCCCTCTGATTCATCCTTCAGGTTTAGTGATTGCATAAAAAAAGCCCGAAGCAGAGCCTCGGGCTTTTTTGCTTCCGTAGCGGAAGCATTGAGCTGGAACGGAGGTTTTGGGGGAAACGTCCGCTCAAGAAGTTTTTTACCCTCATTCGTAGCTTTATCCCGGTGATAATGGCGCTGGCAGCATCGGCTGCCAGCGCCAAACCGGGTGCGATAGTCCCATTCACGAGTCCCCCTGTTCCCCCTGGCCCCATAATGCTATAGCCCCCTCGATGAAAGCCGTCCTCGTTATACCGCATCGAAGCCATGGGACTATTCATAGCAACCAATTTCAATGGCTTCTCTTAAAAAAGACAATAAGTCTTAAGATTTTTCCCGAAAAAAAATCAAATTTTGTTGTTTTTTTCGTGGATTGGATGAATTTGGTGAGGATGACCCATCCATAGTCTGGTTTGCAATTAAGCAGGCTGAACGGCATGTTAGAGAATCGTCATGAAAACTTCCAGCAAATGGCGGAACCGATAGGACCAAACGAATATTGAAAATTGTAGTGTGGCTGGTTAGTGTCATTTGACTGAAAAGGATTCCGAAAAAGCGCGGCACTCTCCCGATAAACAAAAAAAGCGAAGTACCTCGACAATGCTTCGCGCCAACCGGCATTCAAATCCCATTTTCATTCAGCTTATGCTTAACCAAGCACTTCCCAGCTTTCGTTCTCCTGTATCTGGTGTCGCATCAAACTGTTGTACAAAATGGCAATAAACAATCCCAGAATAAATCCAAATACGAACATTTCCAGCACTCCAAGAACCATACCAAACATGGTGTTGACCGAAAAGTCCGGGAATATCAACTCGAAAAAGGACAGCACATGTCCGGCCCCGGAAAAAGCCACCAGCAACGAGATGATGAGAAAAATCAGTGCGCTGGCCAGCCCCAGGGCGATGCCAAATTTCGGCGCGTCAAGCAAGGCACTGTTAAAGCGCGAGCGATCGGGATAGTAATTGTCCGTGGGCGGCGGACCACTTTTAGGATCCGCTTCGGAGAGCATCAAAAGCGTGGTTTTGGCGGTTGCAGGCTGTTCGCTTTCTTGTGGTTGGGATGGAGCAAGGCTCGGGCCCGGCGGTGGACCGCTCTTTGGGTCTCCTTCATACAACTTCATTTTAGTAAGCCATCTGGATAGCATATGAATGCCTCCCGTTTCTGGCGATTCCAGGTTAAGTTCTATTCATGCGCTCCCACCAGGATGAATCCCGCCCAGGCGAAGGGGAACGGATACTGGACGATCGGATCGGATCGCATTTTTTGAATCAGCGCCAGTTGGGCCTGGCGCAGTGCGCCGGCAAAAGTGGCGCCCGTCTGCCATTTACGGTAGAATTGTACCACCATAAATTGCGTGTATTTGTCATCCAGTTTCCACAGGCTGGTCAGGATCGTGGGAACGCCACCGCGGATGAACGCCTGAGTGAGGCCAAAAATGCCCTCTCCGCGATACAGGCGGCCGCTGGCCGTTTCACAGGCCGAGAGCGTTACCAGGCGCACGCCGTTGAAATCGAATTTCAAGATTTCATCCACTGTCAGCACGTTATCGCTGAAATCCTCGGGCAGCACATCGGCAGAGGAGCGGTACAGCGCCATGCTGGTGGTCTGCGGGCCAAGCATTAGGTACGAACCCCAGACGTTTTCTTCATTGGCCGCGGCATGGGTGGCAAAATGCAGCACATCAAAGCGATGGCGGATCGCCGCGCGGAAGCGCGCTTCCGTGGCCTGTGCGCCGATGAACGTGACCGACTTCGAAAACAGGCGCGCAATCTGCCGGACTTCCGATTCGGCGCCTTTCAGGTCGCCTGAGGGATTACCGATTGCCAGCAGCTTCGACGCTGGCGTATCGTTCCGCCCGGCCACCTGCTGTCGCTGGCGCATCAGCACGGCCACGCTGGGGGCGTAAGCCAGCGCGGTTTCATGCAGCCAGTAGCGAGGTCGGTGCGGCTGGCTGGCCGGCAATGGCAGGGCCGCAAACGGCAGGTACGACAGGACTCCATCTGGAATGATATACGTGATCTTGTCGGGATGCAATTCCGGCAGAATGGGCTGCACCAGGAGATCATACAATTGCTCACCCAGGGTCAGAGACCGTTCGAAGGTTGCGCGCGGTTGTTTGCGTACCGCCGCCCTGAACCGGTCCGGGGCATCCGCGCCGATACTGCGCAGAAATTGCGACACGAGCGCTTCCAGCGAATCCCGCTCGATTGCAGACTCATGCACCCGCAGCCCCTGCTCATTGAGGATGAAGACCAGCAGTCGGTGGCGGGTGAGTTTGTACTCGAGAATTTGCGCATTTTCGGCAAACCGGTTCTGCACATCCGTAAATTCCAGGAAACTGGCCGCGAACGGAACGGCGCTGTGGGTTTCCGTGTCAGCGGGATTGAGCATGTCATACAGCGTGCGTGCGCGGGCGCGTTCGGAGAATTCAAACGCCGTCTGGATGCGATTCTGCCGCAACTGCAACAAAATCATATCGTCGTACACATCCTGAACTGTGGCGAAATAGCTCATTTGGGGATCCGTGGAAAGTTGCCGGCGCGTGTTTTCAATCGTGCGGATGGCCAGCGTGTATTCCTGCTCGGCCAAATCGGGCCGTTCGTGCACCAGGTAATGCCGGCCACGTGAATAGTAGGCGTTGTAAAGTAACATGGGATCCTGCACTTCTTCTGCCAACTCGACCGCCTCGTCATACCAGTCCAGCGCTTCTTCGACGTCATCCATGTGTGCATAGGTATCCGCCAGCCGGATCGTTGCCTGGATTTGCCCTTCTTTGAACCCCTTCTTTTTGAAAATGTCGCGCATACGTTTATATTCATTCACGGCTTTCTGCCATTCGCCGCGACGCTGATAGAAATTGCCAATGCCGATGCGGATTTCACCTTCGATGCGGTTGGCTGCTTTTCGCTGGTCGGGAGAGAGGGCGACGGCCAGCTCATCAAGGGCGCGGCGGTAGTAAATCAGGGCGGTGGAGTCGGCGCGCTCATCAAAATGGATGTCGCCGATGTTTTTCAGCACCGTGGCGATGCGGTAGGAATCCTTCAGCCCGATATAAATATCCAGCGCCTGAAGGAACTTCGAGCGTGCCTGCCTGTATTGGCCCAGAACGCGGTGCAAATATCCCATATCCAGCAGCGCCAGCGCCATGTTCTCTCGCGATGGCAGGCGCTCCGCCAGCTCATACGCCTTTTTGTAATAGCGCATGGCCTTCTGATATTGCCCCATGCCGCGGTAGAGCAGGCCATAATTGATATAACAAATGAGGATGTCGTAGGGGCTGTTGTTCTTTTTCGCCAGCTCCATGGCTTCGGTGAGCGAGCTATAGGCGGTCTGAAAATCGCCCATGCGCCGTGCGGCAATGCTAAGACGCTCGAGGATATTAGAGATGGCCAGCTCATCCTGCAGCTCATGCGCCATTACGAGGCCCTTTTTTAGGTGCTGAGCCGCTTCGGCATAATCGCCGTTGAAAAACAGCGCCGAACCCAGCGCGTGACGTGCCCAAACTTCGCGGTAGCGATAGCCGTATGCCTGTGCCTTTCGCAGGGTTTCACGAGCCAGTCTGACTGCCTGCGCGTATTTCGAGCCTTTGTAATAGATATATTTCAGTTTCAGCAGATTGTCCACTTCCCGACGGCGATCGCCGATGTTCTGGCTCAGGCGCAACGACTGCCGATAGTGGTGCGCCGCTACCGCCGTATCTCTGATCAGCGACTGCTGCCCCTTCTGGTAGAAAATTTCCAGCGTCAGCTTGCGGAGCTGTTCACGTCGGCTCAGCTTGCGGTAAAAATCGATTTCGGCCAGATAAAAGGAATCGTTCAGCGCGCTGGCGAATTGTTCTGCCAGCCATTCCGCCGTTCGGCGCAAAGGATCGGCCCGATCCAGCTCACCACGGTATTCGTGGTGCAAAGCCTGGCGCAGGATGCCATGAAAAATCTGGCGGTAGCGAAAGGTGTGGCGCGTAAAAATGGCGCGCGCTTGCGCCTCGTCATCCTGCTCCAGGAACGCATGCAGCGAATCATACAGCGCCTGGTCGGCAGGCCGAAGGGCGTCCTTTTCGAAGAAAGAGAAGATGTCCGCTTCTGGCAGCTCCGGCAAACGGCGATGCCACTCATACAACCAAAAGGCGACCGCCGCAACAATCAGCAGAATGATCATCGACGCTGTGGTTTTGGTGCTCATCTCCGTTCTTTTTCCCTCGCCTGTCTTTTGAAATGCGATTTCAGCCAGAGACTCAGCAAACCGAAAATGGATTTCAGCGCCTGGCCCGAAGGTCGGAAGGCCAGCGCTCGAAACTCCAGTGCCCGTTTTTGCCCCTGCACCCAGCGTGCATGGATGGCATCGAAATTGGGAAGCCAATCCTGACGAAATTTGCGGATTTCTTCTAAAAGGTCATCGGGCGGCCCGGGGCGAGCCGGTTGCTGACCTTTTTGGGGTGCATAATGGGTTGCAAAAAACAATTGTGTCAGCAAGCGCTCATATTCCAGCAGTTTTTGTGCGGTCAGACCGCGGCGACGATGCTCCGGATCGCGCAGCAGCGCCTGGCGCAATTTGGGATGCATGGGAGACATGATTGGGTTTCCGGTCTGGTTAACTGCCTGGACGATTGATTTTAACCAGCAACTTGTCGTAAAGAAAATCAAAAATCAGCTTGTCGTAGTGGTAATCGAAGTAAGCGATATCCATAATGCAGGACGAGCTCATTTTGGGGCGCTCGGCAACGTAGGAAGTCCAGTCGGTCGGTTTGTCGCTGCGGTAGCGGTCGGAATAGTACAGCACGGCTTCGGAACCAGGCCCCTGATAGGTCGCATACACATCGGGCACGGGGTCCGTTGGATGCAACCGCCGTTTGCGATTGATGACGAATTGCAATAGGCTTTCGGTGCTACCGGCATACTGATCGAGATATTCGTCGATAATGGCGCCGTTCTCCAGTGAAGACAGCGCATGCGCGAATTCGTGCAGGGGTGTTTTCAGCCGGTCATCCCATGCGGATAGCGCCACCACCCCAGGAACGGCCGCTTCAAACGCGTGCTGTTTTTCTGTGAGCGGTCCATCGGCGGTTTCACTGAATGTGAACTTGAAAGTACGGCCATCCGGTCCGTCCACCGTAAACCGAGCTGCGGAGCGGGTCAGCTTTTCTGAGGCGGAAATGACGAAAATCACGTCCGCATAGTGGATGCGCCGGTCATGGTCGCTGGTGCTTTTTACGAAATCCGCAACCAGGGCGCTATTCAGACGCGGCGCCAGAATATGATCGATGTCGGAGATCGACTCGCACAGCGCATTGGCCTCCTCCAATGCCGTACGCGTGGTATCGAACAGCGTGATGATGCGCATGCGCCGGGCGATTTGCGGCAGCCGCAACAGCTCGTTATTGGCAAAACTCCGCAAAACGCGCAGTACCGTGCGGTAAAATACCACCGGGTTGCTTAAAATGGTGTCGGCTTCAAATCGGCTGTCCCGGGGATGTGCAATAACTGGATTGGCCACGAACACCACAGTAAATGGCCGGGCGCCGCTGCCTTCCTGAAATACATTGATTTTGCGAGATGGATCGAGCTGAAAAATTTGCCGGGATGCGGCATGCAAATGCCGGCTGACCAGGCAGCCGTAAATCCAGGCAACGAGATAGCCGAACACAAGGCCGTAAATCAAACTCCAGAAAAGCCCTGCAATAAGCCCCACCACATTGAGGCGGTATCCCGGATAAATGATTTCATACAACTCCGTGAAAGTGTGAACAGAGGAACTGGCCAGAGCGGTAAGCGTGACGATGAGCACGGCAAAGGCATTGAGTAGGGCACACGTTAACCCCAGCACAGGCGGGCGAAAAAAGAAGACCTGTGACACCTTGCGAATCTTCAAGGAAGGGCCTCCTACCATTGTAAATAGGCAACCGATCGGCTGTAAACGTCCCCTGGGGGTGGAATCTCCAGATTTATTGTTCTTTCAGGCGTTCCAGGTGCATGCGCGCGATTTTGCTCCAGTTGGAATCGGAATCTAATTTAAGATAAGCTTCCCAGGTTGCAAGCGCTTCCTGACGAAATTCAGGAAAATGCTGATAGACCATGGCGAGATTATACAGAGCTTCCTTGAGATCGGGTTGATACTTGAGCGCCTTTTTAAAAAATGGGATGGCACTTTTGCATTCAGAGCGTTTCCATTGAAGAACGCCAAGGTCGTTGTAAACCGATGCCAGCGTGGAATCGATGCTCAGGGCTTTGGTGTAAAACATTTCTGCCTGTTCTGGATTGCTCTTGAAGCAAAGATAATATGCTCCAAGCAATTGATAGGCTTCCGCATTGCGAGGATTGAGTTCGATGGCCTTTTTGAGGCTGACCACCCAGGGAGCTTCGCTTTCGCTGGATGCACCACGCGTGATGCCGAATTCGGCATATTCGAATCCGCCGGAGGGACGTAAGGCTTCGCGATCGCTGATGGCCAGTTTCTCGGTCATCAGGAGGCGGCTCTGGTTAAGTAGGGATGTGCTTTTCCCGTGTTTGTAAGCCGGTATTCCCCAGATGACCACAATCAGCACGATGGTTGCCAGCGCTGCTGCCCAGCGGAGCCCAGCATCGGGGGAGAAAAGCCAGTGGCAGATTTTCACAAGCGGATTGCGAGTACGTTTGGCCTTGTCGGGTTTTGGGGGAGGAAACAGACGGTCAAGTATGTGGGAAGCATTGAGGGACGGATGATCTTCAAACTCTTTTAGGATATCGTCGAGATTCTCCTCGGTCTGGATTTGATGAAAGTAAAGGATAGCTGTATGTCGGCACAGGTCGCATCGGTTGAGATGCCGAAAAACCTGGTTAACTGCCGATTCATCGAGTTCCCTGTTGAAGAATCGAATCAAAACGTCTTCGTCAAGGTGCCTGGAACCATTTGGGCCTTCCGAATCCCTGAAGTGTTTGATGTTCCGACTCATTAATCTAACCTGATCAGTTTGTATATTTTGGCTTTTCCGTTCATTGTAGTTCGCGAGTAGGGCACCAATGGATTTAGCCCACTTTTGGAACCCGATGTGCACTTATTAGTGCGACCAAAGCGAAATTGCAACACAATTTTGTTGACACTGATTAAGATATGATTTATCCGGATTTTTCCCGAAATTAAGGTCTGATCCCCCGAGATTGCAGACATTGCCGAACTTTTTCCTTCAATTCGCTGATCAGATTGGAGACCCGCTTCTCTGTCAAATCGATACCGGCAAAGGCAGTGATGCTGGGAACATCCATGCCTTCAAATATATATAAATAAAAAATTAATCGATCGCGTTCCGGCCTCCGCGAACCGGTGGTGCTTTTCTCCAGGCAATATTCAACCTCTTCCCGAAGTTCTGCAAATTTGGTGGTTTCGCCAAAGGTGGCTTCGGGAATGAGCTCCTGCCATCCCCTTGGCTGATCCTGATCGAATCCGTTAAAAGGCTCATCCATTGAAAAAATCCCCCCTTCTGGTGAGCGTGACTGTGACGTAATTGAATTGAAATCGTACAGCACGATCCGAATCGAGATCACCCGCAACCATTCGAAAATGGTATTCTCATATTGGCCTTTGTATCCCCTTAATGCCTTTCCGTCCTTTTCCAGTAGCTTGACATACACGTTGTGGACGAGATCCTCGAGTTGGTGCAGCCCGCGACGGTACGGAATCTTCCGGCAGGTTCGGATGATAACAGATGTAATAAATCGATTGAAGCGCCTATGAAATTCTTCCCATCCATCTCGGTCATCCAGGTTATTGGCAAGGTAGCTAATCAGGGCGTTATGACTGAGTTTTGAAATATCCATGTTTGCATATTTGCCTTTTAGCGTCGGCGACAAGAATTATTCACATATTGGGCAGATTCGGGCTAATTGCGGTCAGAAATATCGCTTTCTCCAAAAAGCACATTTCATTAATAGACGATCAATTTTTATTCAGCGACATTCTTGATCCTGTAGAAAAGCCAGCGTTGATCCGGTTTTGGGGTTGGATATGAACAGGCTGTAGAGTTATCTTCACAGTTGCATTCGAGGCCGGACCGAGTGCAACAGTTCCACATCACCCTCAAGCCTCCCTTCCTGCGGTTCGCTGACAGTATCCCATGGCGAATGCTTCAGCCTGTACCAGTAACTATTCAGCTCTCCAGGTGTCATTGCGAGGATCCGCCAGTCGGCGTAGGCTTATAATGACAGGTTCTTTACTGGGCCGCTTCACTTGAAGAGTTGTGCATATTGAAATCTAACTTTTGTAAAAACAATTTATTAATACCGTCCTGACCTGTCAAGCGATTTATTACCGATCTGCATTGTAAAGACTAAAAAATCGCTCGATTTGCGTTCGAAATCATCTATGGGCCATAAAGTGCTCTACATTGAATTCTCTCCACGGTAAATACAGGCGAATTTCCCCCTGACACTTTTTCAGGTCTGGCGATTCTGCGAAAAGCATTTCCCTACATTAAAACAGTATCTCCTTAGATGGCGCGTCACCAGAGGTAGGGTGTGCTGCGTTTGATGCATGTCCATTCCCAGTCCTTCTTTTCCGCATGTCCAAAAGGGTCATCGCCAATATTTGCCGCGGCTGGCGCCCCAGCAAACAAAACCGTCACGCTGGAAAAAACAATTGCTTTTCGATGGAATTTGATATTTATATTAATAAACGACAGCATTGTGCGATGCATAGGATAGCCGGAAACGTAATGAATGGCGCAGGCAAAGAAGCGATCTTGAGCGCGGGGCGCCATTGCGTGGCGTTCTCGCCAGTGAATCCAGACTGTTCGTGCTGTTGCTGAGAGGGCGCATACCGGATGCAGAGTGCATGGCGATTCAGGAATTCGCAGCCTGCATGGTCTTGATTACGAAATCAGGCGCCGATTCGCAAAAATTTATTTCCCAAATTGGTTCTAACGCCTTCAATCGCATCAGAACACCAACCTCACGAGATGAAGTGATCGGTATTGATGAGAAAATCTGGGCGACGTTACACATCGTTCGTCCGCACAATTGCCTGATTAGCGGTCTCAGCATCTGGATTGCGGCATTTCTGGCCCGCCCCATTCAATCTCCTGCCGCGGTCGGGTTTGCGATTCTCTCAGGTATGCTTTTGACCGCTGGCGCCAATGTGATTAACGACTGGTATGACGTCGAGATCGACCGGATCAACCGGCCTACACGGCCGTTGCCTTCCGGGCGCTTGAGCATGAAATTTGCCCTGCAATTTGCGATTATTTTGTTTGTTTGTGGCGTATTTTTTAGTATATTTATTGGGAAAATTGCTGTAATTATTGCAATAACAAGCGTTTTTTTACTGATTGGCTACAGCGCGCGGTACAAACGGACGGTGTTATGGGGGAACGCGATTGTCAGTTTGATGACCGCTCTGGCCTTTGTGTACGGTGCGTTGGCCGCCGGGAATTGGAAAGATGGGCTTATCCCTGCCACGTTTGCATTTCTTTTTCATTTTGGCCGCGAAATTATCAAGGATTTGGACGATGTGGCTGGAGACGCGGCCATGTCGGCCATGACCCTTCCCATTCGGTACGGTTCACGAATCGCGTACCTCTGGGTGACTGCCACATATGGATTGCTCATTTTGATGACGTTAGTACCGTACGCGGCCAAAATGTACGGCAGGATGTATCTCATCACGGTCGTGGTGGGGGTGGATTTCGTATTGCTGGCCGTGCTGATCGCACTGTGGTGGAAAAAGGAAGCGCTGAACCTCCGACGTATCAACGGTATTCTTAAAGTGGATATGCTGGTTGGACTGATGGCGATTTATCTGGGCTAACAGGAGGGCATGTGCGAGCTTTACTACAACGAGTGACCTATGGCTCGGTTTCCATCGATGACGTGGTGGTGGGCGAAATTGGCCCGGGCGTGGTGATTCTGCTGGGCATTCGCCAGGGTGATGCCGAAAAAGATGCGGAGTATCTGGCGCAGAAATGCGTGAATTTACGAATGTTTGCCGATGAAAATGGGAATTTGAACCGCTCCCTTCTGGAAACCAACGGGGAGGCGCTGATCATTTCGCAGTTTACTTTATACGGCGATACGCGCAAAGGGCGCCGGCCGAGCTTTACGCAAGCGGCCCGGCCTGCGGAAAGTGAGCCGTTGTATAACAAGTTCGTGGAGGCCGTGCGCCGGCATGGCGTGCGCGTGGCCACGGGGCGCTTCGGCGCCATGATGCTGGTCAAAATACACAACGATGGACCGGTCACACTGTTGGTGGAAAGCAAATAGAGCGGGGTGTCGTGGAACTGGTAAAGCGCATCTTTGCGGACCGGCCATTGGTGCTGGCCTCGAAATCGCCAAGGCGCGAACAATTGCTGCGGCTGGTTGGCCTTGAATTTATCATAGACGTTCCGGATATTGATGAAGAAGCCGTTGAACCGGGGCTTCCCCCGGCGGAAATCGTGACGGAACTGGCGCGGCGCAAGGCCGAAACGATCGCGCCGAAGCACCGAGAAGCTTTCATCATCGCTGCCGATACAATAGTTGTATTGCAGGATGAGATCCTCGGAAAACCCCGCGATCGGCAGGATGCCGTGGCCATGTTGCGCAAAATGAGCGGGCAGCACCACAGGGTGTATACCGGTTTTACCGTGCTGCAGCTTCCGGAGGGCGTTCGGGTGGAAGCGGTGGAATGCACGCGCGTAACCTTCAAGCCGCTCAGTGACGAGGAGATTGAAGCTTATGTGGATACCGGCAGTCCCATGGACAAGGCCGGCGCTTACGGCATTCAGGATATGAGTGCCATTTTCATCGAAAAAATCGATGGTTGTTTTTACAACGTGGTGGGGTTTCCGCTGGCGCGATTTTACCAGACGTGTAAGGCGAAGTTTTTCAAAGGGAATTGAGAGGTGCATATGGATTTAGACGGCGTCAAAAAGGAGATCGGGGAAGCCATCGCCGCTGCACGGGAAAAGCTGGGGAAAAGTTTTGAGGACATCTTTCAGGAAACCAAAATCAATCCGGAATATCTGAAGAAGATCGAGGAAGGGCAGTTTGATTTTTTACCTCGGCCGTATGTGGTGGCCTATCTAAAGACCTTTGCCCATAAGGTCAAGTTAGACGGGCATGCCCTGGTGAATCAGTGGCTGGAAGCGGAAAAAGCGCATTTGCAAAGGTTGCAGGAAGAAGCCGGTGAAATGGGTGCGCCGGTTGAGAGTGCTGCAGAACTTGTCCCGGAACTAAAACGTCCCAAACCTGCCCCGGTGATGACTCGCTATGCCCGAGAAATCCTCGGCGGGGTAGGATTGGTCGTGGGCGTTTTGCTGCTGCTATATTATTTCTCCCAGAACGGCAAAAGCCCGGAACGGGGGGAATCCACCGGTGAGCTGACGGCAAACCACGAGCAGGTCAATGAGATCCCCATCGAAGAGATGGTGGCCGAGAGTGAGAAGCGGGTGCAAGAAACGCTGATCCCGACCGTGCCCGAGGAAGCTCTTGTTGGTCCGAAATCCCAGGCCGTCCGGCCAGCCCCATTGTTGCTCAAAGTGGAGGCCATTGAAAACGTATGGATGAAAGTGATCATCGACGGGATTGACGAGAGCGAATACACCTTCCAACCCGGCAACCGATATCAGTGGGACGGTGAGCATGAATTCCGATTAATTATTGGCAATGCCGGTGGCGTTCGCTTATATTTGAATGGTAGGGACCTGGGTGTGATCGGCAAAAGTGGGCAGGTCGCCCGGCTGACCATCGATAAGAGCGGTATTGTGCACAAGCGCCTCTCCCGCCCCAGAACCGTGGCCGATACCACGGTGGCGCGCAACAACATCCAGGCCAATGCCGATACGCTGCGGCATTGAGCATGACCGATCACGAGGATATCCAATTTTCTATTTGATGTGATGACCATATCGTTCAGATTCATCCTGAGTTTTCTTTTAGGACTCTTGGGCCTGTGTGGCATGCAGCGGTCCGGGTTGGCACAGGAGCTGGAAGAGCCGCACCTGCTCGGCGCCTGTTCACGAGATTCGCTGGAGTTCAATTGGCCGGATTTTCAACCGAGCTTTTCCGATCTGTCGCCCAAAGCATTAGAGTTCCTGCGAACCTGGCCGGACTCCATCGATATTCTGATTTTTCTGGGCACCTGGTGCAGCGACAGCAAGCGCGAGGTACCGCGCTTTTTCGAAATCATCGATGCGATTCACAATCCGGTGTTTACATACAGGCTTTACGGGCTGGACCGCGGCAAGCGAGATGAAGAGGGGCTGGCGGAACGTTATGGCATCGAGCGGGTGCCCACGTTCATCTTTTTTAAGGGCCAACTGGATCTGGGACGGGTGGTAGAGACGCCGCGCATCACCCTGGAAGACGACTGGGCTTACATTCTTGAATATTACCGAACCATGAAATTGCCCGAACCCATCGACACGATGTTGACGTCAATACTGACCAATCTGGCCTTCGGCTGGTGAGGCCTTTCTTTGATCGGTGGCAGGAAGAAAGAGTGGTAAGATTCGATTCAAAACACGGAATGTCTGTGGCTGTATGCTCAATTTATCGAGGATAAAATCCATCTATCATATTGCCATTTGTGGTACAGGCATGGCCTCGCTTGCGGCGATGCTCAAAAATCGCGGCTACCGGGTGATCGGCTCGGATGAAAATGTCTATCCCCCAATGAGCACCTTTCTGGAAGAACAGGCCATCCCGATTTATCAGGGGTTTGATGCCGAACACATCCGGCAAGAAAAGCCGGACCTGGTGGTCATCGGCAACGCCATGTCGAGGGGAAATCCCGAAGTCGAATTTGTTTTAAACGAAAAAATCCCCTATATTTCTCTGCCGGCTGCTTTGCGGGAATTCTTCATCCGGGGGCGCTATTCGTGCGTCGTCACCGGGACGCACGGAAAGACCACCACCACCTCGATGCTCGCCTGGGTGCTCCAATCGGCCGGATTGCAGCCCGGCCTGTTTGTTGGCGGCCTGCCGGAAAATTTCGGTCGCGGTTTTCAACTGGGCGACGGACCACATTTCGTGATCGAGGGGGATGAATACGATTCGGCTTTTTTCGATAAAGGCCCGAAGTTTTTGCATTATATGCCAGATTTGCTTATAATAAATAATATCGAATTCGATCACGCGGATATATACCGGAACCTGGATGAGATCAAAACCATGTTCCGGCGGCTGGTACGCATCGTTCCGAGCCGGGGGCACATCATCGCTAATGCCGATGATCCGGTGGTCCAGGAGGTGGTACAGCCCTGCTATTCGAATTTGCACGCGTTCGGCCGATCCGCCGCAGCCGAATGGCGCGCGGATGAGATCGCACATACCGAAACTGGCAGCCGGTTTGTAATTCAGCATCGCGGGGAAACCGTCGCAGAGGCGGAGATCGCCCTGTGGGGCGAGCATAACGTGCAGAACGCACTGGCCGTGTTTGTGGCGGCCACGCAACTTGGCTTTCGGCCCGAGCATATACTCAAGGGCTTGCGCACGTTTCGCGGCGTTCGGCGCCGGCTGACGCGCATCGGTGAAGTGGATGGCATGGTGATTTTCGATGACTTTGCGCATCATGCCACGGCCATCAAAGAAACCCTGAAAGCGGTGCGCAGCCATTTCCCGAGCCGGCGCATCTGGGCCATTTTTGAGCCACGCACGGCCTCAGCAAAACGGAAAGTTTTTGAGAAACAGTTCTATGCAGCCTTTGATGGCGTCGACCGGGTGATCATTGCGCCGCTGCACCGGCCGGACAAAGTGCCCGAGGCCGAGCGGCTTTCGGTCGAGCGCATTTTGAACGCCCTGCGCGACAAAGCAATCCCGGCAGAGAGCATCGCCCCGGGCGAGCCCATGCTGGCGTATCTATCCGAGCATGCCGAATCCGGCGATGTGTTCGTTTTTATGAGCAACGGTGATTTCAATAGCATGCCAACCAAGCTCTGGCATGTTCTGAACCATAAACGTGGACAATGAGGTAAGGAAGATGAACAACAACAAGAAAACGAAAGCACCTCGACGCCCCAAAGGACAGTATCGGAAAGGGCGAAAAGGACAGGGACAGGGACGCGCCAATCGCCAGAGGCCTCGCCGAAGGGAGGAAGACGAGAAGATTCAGCGGCTGATCCGCAATATCAATGATCTGTTGGCGGACACGAATCAGGCGATTTGTCTGGAAGATCTGAATGCGTACGAGCGCAAACGGATTCATCAGTACTTTGATAACAAAGAAGACTTTGAGACCAAGACCTATCGCAACGGCGAAGATTACCTGCTCTGGGTGTTTCCGATTGCCAAGCTGAGGCAGCTGGCGGAAGAAAAAGCGCGTGAAGCCCTGGAGCTGGGCGAGGAAGTGGATCTACCGCCCATGAGCAATTACGAGCGCTTTATCATTCATGACACGCTGAAATCCTGGGACAGCGTTGAGACCGCGTCCTTCGGCGAGGGCGAGGAACGTCACGTGCGCATCACCCCGGTCCGGTTCGGGCGCAAGCTGAAGCGCATGGTAAAAAAGATCAAATTTTTTTAAATGGTTGACCATGGCAAGCCACGCTACGGCGTGGCTTTTTTATTGAATTTCGTGCATAAAATAGCTTAATTATACCGGGAAAAGCGCTGCAGCGTTGAGTTTGTAAACCTGTCGGCGTGGCGCTTCCCATGATTCACCAAATCCATTCTCAAGCGAATGGCAATTCGCTCGATGTTTAAGGTGTTGAATCAGGACTAAATCATAAACAGAGGAGACAGAGATATGTTGAGTGACAAATTGCAATCGGCCCTGAACGAGCAGATCAAACACGAGTTCTACTCGGCTTATTTATATCTGGCCATGTCGGCCCATTTTGAGAGTCAGAGTTTGCCCGGCTTCGCCAAGTGGATGCGCAAGCAGGCCGACGAAGAAATGGGCCACGCGATGAAGATTTACGACTTCATCCATGATCGTGGCGGCACGGTAACGCTGCAGGCCATCGAGCAACCGCCCACTGACTTCGGCGCGCCCCTGGAGGCGTTTCAGCAGGCGCTGGAACATGAAAAATTCATCACCGGCCGCATCAACGAACTGTACAAACTGGCACTTGCCGAGAACGATTATCCCACCCAGGTGATGCTACAGTGGTTTATCGAAGAGCAGGTGGAAGAGGAAAAAACGGCCAGCGAAATTGTGGAACAATTGAAATTGACGGCAAACCACGGACCGGCCATTTTGATGATGGATCACCGGTTGGGCAAGCGGGAATAGGTCAGAAAAGGTTTTGCCGCCATGGCGGATGACTGGCTTTTCGCTGGCATTTTCCAGGTGTTTTTTGTCATTCCGAGGTTTTCGCCGTTCTCTCATAGCGGAACGGCGAAACATTCCGGGACCTCTCCTTTAATTGGTGCAGAGGACGCAATTCCGGAATTCCGGCGGCGATCTGTATGTGCTTGCCAGAGGCCGGAATCGCAAAATAGGCTATGGCCAAATGGTTGCAAAACACGATGGTCATCGAAGTCATCCCGGCTGGTTTCAGCCTGCCGGGCGGGAGCCGTTACCCTGCAAAAAGCACTGAGCGAATTTCATGAGGATCGTTTTTTTGGAAAGCTTTTACGGTGGTTCGCATAAAAATTTTCTGGATGGACTCGTCAAGTACAGCCGACACCAAATTGAGCCGATTACCCTGCCGGCCCGGTTCTGGAAATGGCGCCTGCGCGCCTCGGCGCTGTATTTCGCCGAGCAGTATGCTAAAAGTGTCAAAAAATACGATCTACTGATCGCCACCGACATGCTCAATCTGGCCGAGTTCAAGGCGCTATCTAACTATGACCGGCCGATGGTCATGTTTTTTCATGAAAATCAGCTCACCTATCCGCTGCCGGAGCGCGAAAGTTTTGATCCGCATTTTGGCCTGATCAACATCGTGTCTGCACTGGCGGCCGATTTGAACCTGTTTAACAGCATTTTTCAGCTCGAACGATTCAACGAAGAATTGCCGGAATTTGTCAACCGGATTCCGGAATTCGTGCCGCTGGAAGCACCGGCTACCATTCGCCGCAAGAGCCGGGTGATCTACATGGGCTGCGATTTCAGCGCTTTCAAGAACGTAAGGCCAGTGAAAAACGACGTGCCGGTGATCTTATGGAACCACCGGTGGGAATTCGATAAACAGCCGCAGGTGTTTTTCCGCGTGTTGTATCGCCTGGCTGAGGAAGGCGTGCCGTTCAAGCTGGTCATTCTGGGGGAAAATTATCAGGTGCATCCGAAGGAATTTTTGCAGGCGCGCGAGCAGCTTAAAGATCGTATTCTGCAATTCGGGTTCGTGGAAAGCAAAGAGGATTATGCCCATTTTCTGGAAATGTCCGACATCGTGGTATCCACCGCGATTCAGGAAAATTTTGGCTTTTCGGTGACCGAAGCGATCTACTGCTACACCCTGCCGTTGCTGCCCCGGCGGCTGAGCTACCCGGAGATTCTGGACAAGCGCTTTCATAAGGCGTTTCTTTACAAAAACGAGGAAGACCTGCTTAACAAACTGCGTCATTTGCTTTTGAATTATCGGCAATACGACCAGACCCGCATTGAGCTGTCAGAATCCATGCGCAAATTCGACTGGCAGAACCGTATCGAGGAGTTCGATCAATTGTTTGAAGACGTGGTGGCGCAAGCCGACGTTTCCGCATAAATCCCGGGCCTGCTTCCAGTCCGGCAGCGGGTCCCTTACCTCCCCGTCATGTTCCACCTTCATCGATTAAAGTCCAGCCGAAACTGGTAATCATTGTCTCCCAAATCCTCTTTATCTTGATATTCTGGTATTTTTCATCAATCAATATAACCGGTTGATAAAAACCGGAAGGGCAAAGCAAAAATGGATTTTGTTGGTAAAGCTGAACGGTTACGCAAATACTGTGATATCATCAAGCTTTCCAGAGCCTGTCCGATAAAATCCACGTAACATTGTTACATTCAGCCGGAGGCCGATTTTGCTTGATCTGGCGATCAGTAAATGAGGAGGGCAACGAAAAAAGGCGATCAAGCGCGTTAAGATCGAAGTGGCTGAGCGGATATAAGTGCGCAGGATTAGCCTGCACAAACAGGACAGCTTGCCAATTCAAGCTTACTCATAACGAAGGACGATGCCGGTTTTTCAATATTTAGGTCGTACCGCAGATGGGGCGATTTCGAAGGGGGACCTTGTTGCCGAGGAGATCGCGGATGCGTTTCGCTTATTAAAGAAGCGTGGCATTATCCCCATCAAAATTGAAAAAGCAAAAAGCAACGCCGAGCGGTCAGGCTACAATTTTTTTTCGTTTCAGCGGCGGCTGAAGCCCACCCAGGTGCAGTATTTCTGTGTGCAAATGGCCACCATGCTGAACGCCGGATTGCAGGTGACCCGGGCGCTCGCCATCATTGCCGGGCAGAAACAAAATCCGCGCTTGCAGGCTATTGCGAAAAGCATGCAGAGGGATGTTGAGCATGGCAAGTCGTTGTATTTAGCGGCTACCACCTTCCGGCAGGACCTCGGCGATATGCTGGTAAATCTCATCGCTGCCGGTGAAGAAAGCGGCAACGTCGATACGATTTTCCTGCATTATGCACAGTACCTGGAAAAGCGCATCAAGTTGATGCGTGAGATCAAGGGGGCGATGATTTATCCGGCCATTTTGTTTTTTATCGGTATTGCGGTGATCTTATTGCTGGCCTTCTATGTATTGCCGCGCTTCGCAGATATCCTGGATAACAACAAATTTGAAATGCCTGCCGTGACACGGATTATGCTGGCAGCCAGCGAGTTTTTGCGGCAGAATATCTTCGAAGTTGGCCTTGGCATCATGGTATTGCTGGTCGTTGCCGGATTCATTCTCCGGCAGCCGCGTGTGCAGTTTTTCGTCGACCGGTTGAAGTTCAAACTGCCCTTTGTGAAGTCTCTCACATCGTTGGCCGTCACGGCGCGGCTATCACGAAGCATGGCCATGATGTTGAAGAGCGGCCTGCCGTTTTTAAAAAATCTAGAACACACCATTCCAATCATTGGCAATCGATATGCCGAACATTTGCTGGCAAACATGAAAAATGAACTGACCGCGGGGGTGGATGTTCACAGCACGTTTTTAAAAATTCACTTTCTGCCCGATCTGTTTCTCAGCCTCATCGAGGTAGGAGAGCGCAGCGGCAAGCTGGATCGTATGTTTGAGCAGGCCGCCGAGTATTACGAATCCGAGCTGGAATCGAAATTGAAAAGGGCGGTGCAGCTATTCGAGCCGGGCATGCTGTTGATGATTTCACTATTCGTTGGTCTGATCGCATCTGCGCTGATTAGCACCATTATGAAAGCGGTGCAATCGTTTTATTGAAATTCGTGACGCAGCGGGCCCCCGATCCATTTAAAGCGCGGTTCGTCTATGCCATTAAGGAGAATTTACAATAATTTTGTTTTTTCATAAATGATTTTTGTACGTCGATAACACGATAAAGCATTTGTGCTTTAAGGGATGTGATGGGAGTGCTTAAATTAAAAGGAGTATAATCATGCTTAACCAAAATAAAAGCCAAAGGGGCTTTTCTCTCGCTGAGCTGCTGATCGTGGTTGCCATTATCGCGGTGCTGGCGTCCATCGTGGTCATGAACATGGGCGGATCGGATACTTCGGCGAGAGAAGCGAAACTGCGAGCCAATGTCAAGCTCCTTAGAGGAGCTTTGACAGCTTTTTATGCAGACCATGGATTCTATCCCTGTACTTCAATGGATGCCTATAATAAAAATGGCGATCAAACCAAATTTAAGCGGCAATTGACCTGGTACACAGATGAACGGGGATATGTGTCACGCAAAAAATCCGGTCGATATCGATTTGGCCCGTATTTAAAAGAATTTCCCGAAAATCCATTTTATACGGATAAGTCAAAAGCCGACCAGGTAGTCATTGATCGTAAAAATGAACGGATTTTGGAAGATTTGGTTAAAGCGGTTCAGAATGCCAACGGAAATAATGGTTGGTACTACGAAGCCAAAAGCGGAAATATTGTGCCGAACCTCGGGGGGGCAACCTTCCCGGATAAGTATGTAGAGTTCTGATAAAAAAACATCAAAAACCGTAATCATGACGCGCCAATGGGGACAATCAGAATCAGCAGATTTATTGGGAAATGAAAAAGGCTTCACGCTGCTGGAAGTGCTGGTCAGCGTGAGTCTTCTCACCATTGGCGTTGTTAGCCTGCTATCGTTTTACAGCCAGTCTAGCCAGTTCCATGTTCGCCAGCACGAAAGGCTACTGGCCTTCCAACTGGCCATGGAGCGCATTGAGGCGATACGCCAGGTCGTACTGGAAAAAGGGGGAGCAGCCGTATCGCCGACAGCATATCCTGATGACCAGGTACTGAATTCTACCCTGTTTCTTCGTAAAACCCGAATTCACAAAATCAGCGACCGACTACTGGAAGTCACCGTAACCGTGATCTATCCGAATGGGCGAGTGCAACTGACGACGCGACTTTTGCAATGGCAAAACTGAGCGCAAAACGGTGCGAAAGCGGGTTCAGCCTGGTGGAGCTGCTCATCGCCATCGGGCTGTCGTCGATGATTGCGGTGATGCTGTTCGCCGGATTTCGGAGCAGCATTCATCTCTGGCAAAAAATCGAAACCAAAGCCCGGATCGATTTTGACTGGATGCGGTTCAGCCAGGAGTTCGCGCACGATGTGCGACTCGGCCGGGAAATTATCCTCGCCTCGAAAAAGGCGCTGGTGCTGTGGCAGGGCAGTCAATATGTGAAATGGACCGTGGACAGCACAGCAGCCGGGTTGACCGTGACCCGCATGACCTCACCGAATCAGAAAACCTTCCGCAAGCGGCCTGGCGATGTGATCATTAAAATGCCGCATGGCAATCCGCCATTGAGTTTGTCTTTCAAGGTGGCCGGTAGCAAAACCGTGGTGGCCACTCTGCGCAATGGCCATGAAACGTTCACGTTGCGAGAATCCTTCCGGCCCTATGATTGACCCGCGATTACATAACGAGCAAGGCTGGCTTCTGGCCAGCACGCTGATTATGCTGACCACGCTGGCGACCATCGCCTTTGCCATGGGCATGTACGTGTACTACGAAATTTACACCGAAAGCCGCTACGAAGCCCGCGAGCGCGCCCGTTACATCGCCGAAGCCGGATTGGCCACCTATCTGCACGAGTATTGGATTAAAAATCCTGCTAAAAAGCGCACAAGCAATTCGATGGACGATTTTGCTGGCGGGAAATATACTATTGTGAAAGTGGCCGCGGATACCCTCCTTGTGATTGGTGAATTTGATAACCAGAAAACTGAAATTGTCGTGGCGGTGCTGCAAAGCGGAGCGGGTTGGGATTATGGGCTGATGGCCGGCGAAGAGATCGAAATGGAGCATGATGCTGAGGGACAGATTATCGGCAATGTGCATGCCAACGATGAGGTGGAGCGGTCCAGCCGGTTGTTCGTACAGGGAAGCGTGACCGAAGGCAAGCCCGAAGTGCAACCGCCTGCAATCGATTGGGACTTCTTCAAACAACAGGCCCGGAAAACCGGACAATTCGTCAACGGCAAAAAAACCTTTGATGAACGCGGCAGCCCTTACAGCGGCGTCTGGTATGTGGCCGGAGAGGCGAAAATCAAAGATCACGTCGTGTTTTCCGGGGTGCTGGTTTCCGAGAAGAAAATCAAAATAGACGGCGACGAGATCATTTTGCAGCCTGCGAAAACCGGGCAGCCGGTGCTGCTCTGTAAAGAAAAAGTGGAGCTAAAAGGCGATGAATTAACAATCAAAGGTTTCGTTTATGCAGGTAAGGAGCTGAAGTTCAAAGGCGACACCATCACCCTTGTCGGCTCCGCCTGTTCCAGAAAAAAGATCGAACTCAAAGGGGATGAGCTGAAGATCCGGTTCAACTCGGCTTATGTCAGCAATTTGCAGGGGGTGACGTTCTCCGGCCATGGCGGCGGCAAAGATATTAAAATTGTGCACTGGAAAGAAAATTGAGGCGCCCGGCCTGCCAGGATATGTGCCACTTCCATGCCATGACATAAAGCGCATTCTTGAACTTTTTGTAAGAATTCACGCTTGAACCGCATTTTTGACGATTTTTTAATGAAGACGAAGCGATGATAGCAGGCAGATTCGAAGAAGTTTATCACCTTTTTCAAAGATTGCAAAGGATTGCGCACATAGCATGAGCCCGGATGATATTTCGATAATCGAATCGATGGAGGAGAAATCTCCGAAGGCTGAAAAAGACCAACCAGACCGATGTGACGGTGAGCTGGACGTGGTGCAGTTGCCGCATTCGGAGGGCGACTCTGGCGGTGATACCGCACATTTGCCTGTGCGCAAAACCTCCGGCCCGATAGATGGCAAGCCCAAGCGGCTCACCCTGGCCATCGATTTTGGCAGCAACACCCTCAAAGCTGTGGTGTTGAAAAGCGGCAAGGCCACGGAAATTGTATGGTGGGGCATCTATGAAGCTGAATCGGAAACCGGTTCTCTAAGCGAAGCAGAGGTGGTGGCGGCTTTGCGGGGGTGGATGGAAGAGATCGGTGGGGTCGATCAGATTGTTCTTGGCACCAGTCAGGATCAAGTTTATGTACGCTTTTTTCAACTTCCAGTAGAAAACGAAAACGAATTTCGTCAGGCCGTTGAACTGGAAATACAAAGCGGGCCAGACTTTAAAACACTGACTGACCGTGTGGAAGTCATTCCCATTGCTCGAATAAACAATGAAGATATGAATGGCTGGATGGGGCTGGTATATATTGTCAGAGAAGAAAACCTTCTGAATCTGTATGAACGGCTCAATTCCTTTCTGAATGCACGGATGTTCATTCGGCCTTCGGTGCTTGGACCAGCAACGATTTACCTCCCTTTGGCTGCCGGCAAAACTGTAGCGTTGGTGGATCTCGGGGCAAAATACACGCGTATTTCAATTCTTTCTCATGGCAAGCTGGCGCTGGTGCGGGAGGTGCCCACCGGCAGCGAAAGTTTGACTCGGGAGCTCATGAACTCGGAGTCGGATCGGGCGCATGCAGAGTTTCGCAAGAGAAAGGCGATTCTGACCTCAGTCGCCGATGAACTCGACCAGCACTCGCTGGCGATCAACGGACGGGAAGTTAGTGTGTGGAGCATTCAACAGTGGATCACCGACATCCGCAACACCCTGACGTATTTCGAGTTGCATCATCAGAAGAGCGTGGAGGATATTTTGCTGCTTGGCGGCGGCGCGCGCCTTTCGGCGCTCACCGAAATTCTCGAGCTCGAATTGGGTATGCGAATACAGTGCGCCAAATTGCCCGATAGGATCATTATGGCTTGCAAAAATGACCTCGACTGGTTTATGGAGCGGTATCCGCGGTTCGCAGTGGCCATCGGTCTGGCTCTACCACCTCAACCGACCGCCGGGATTTGCAATCTGCCAGTGGCCAGGAAGGGGTTTAATTTGCCACTATCAATGTCCAAATCTCTGATGGTGCTGATCGCCGGCACCGTACTACTGGCGGCGGTGATCTGGCCAAGAATCTTGTTGCATCAGAGCGGAAGGGAGTTGCAAGAACGGCATCGATATGTGCAAGAGTTAAGCGCCCGCCTCGAAATGTTCGCCCCCAACTCGGATGAATTCTGGTCCGATGATGCCGATCTCGAAGCCCAAATGACCATTGATATTATCCGAATGTTGGATTGGTTTGCAGACAACTTGCCGGCGGATGCCTGGTTGAATAGCATTCAGATCTCCAATGTAGCAGAAGACAAGGTGCGCGTTAAAGGGCAGGCTCTGTCCATTGAGGATGTGCGTATCTTGCTGCAGCGCATGCTGGCTGACGAAGATCGTCCGGGACGGTTGCTGGAATTCGAAGCTGAACTGGAAAAGCGGGGGTACCGATTTTCAGCAAAATTGCAATCCGAATAATAGATGGCGATTGAGGTGATCATGTTGCGATTCTGGCAACAGGCAAACGCAAACGAGAAGCGGCTTATCCTTCTAACGGCTATGCTGGTGCTGGTACTTTTGAGCTTCCTGGGCGTGTATCGTCCGCTTAAAATGTGGCAGGCGCGCAAGACGGAACTGGCTGAGCTTGAACGTCGCATCATGTCTATGCAGCAACAACTCGAAACACTGGCGACCGATGACGAAACCGCCGAGGGGAAAACGGGGCAAACAAAGGTGGGCCGGTCCTCTTCTGATATGACGGTTTCGCAGAAAATGGCTTATCTGCTCACCACGCGCTGGCCTGGCCTACAAGTTCAGGAGCTGGAATACCGCAGTGCGGAAAGCAGCGATGATGAGCGCGAGCGGCTGCAAATACAGATTCGCGGATCCTACCCAACGCTGCGCTCGTATTTGACGTTTTTAAAAGAGCATGCAGGCGTTCGTTTTGAAAATGTGAAAATTCGTAATGCCCCGGCGCTGGCAGGGAAGGCGATCGATCCTGGGCAAATGGTGATGGTACTAACGGTCGATCCGGGAGCGCAATGAAAGCAGTGATAAAAACCGGGTGGTGGATCGCGATACTGACGATTGCCATGACACAATGGCATTGCAAGCGGAGCGACGAAAACACACAAGATGACCTGCAAGAAGCGCTTGCAACCGTACGCAGCCTGGCTGAGGCCTCGACTTCTGAGCCGATGGTCACCATTACCAGTGCGGATTCGGTGCCGGCAGAGGTGCGCCGAAGATGGAAGCGCAATCCATTTTTACCTGTGAGCCGGAAAATAAAAAAGCCCGAGCCAGGAAAACCAGCCAAAAAGCCAGAACCAAGACAACCGCAGTTTCGGTTGCAAGGCATCATGTGGAGTAACGGCCAGGGCGCGGCGATCATCAACAACCGGATGGTGGTGGCAGGCAAACGTTATGACCATTTCGAAGTGCTGGAAATCAAGCCGGAATTCGTGCGGATTCGCGTGTTCCCCGATGAGCGAATCATCACGCTGAAATGGAGAGGATGACATCAAAGGGGTGCAGGAAAGGCTTATGAGCAGACAGATGATACGAAAGCCGCGCGTTGCTATGGGAATACAATGGCGTAGGCTAACCGACCGGATGCAAACGGTGCTGGTCGCGGCCCTGATGATGGGCACTCTGGCCTGCGCCGGCAGCTCGCAGAAGCTCATGGTGCCGGAAGAAGATCCCGCGCCGCTCGAGTGGTATGATTATGATGCGACGCCAGACGATCGCCACCACTTTGCCATCGTAACCGAACCGGTACAGGCTTCCAAAATCACCTCCATGCCAGTCCCGTCCGATTCGATTCGCGTCAGTTTTCAATTTGAAGATGTAGTGCTCTGGCAGGCGGTGCGCACGGTGGCGCATGCATTTCAAAAAAACTTTGTGGCCAGTGACAGCCTCAATGCGCGGGTCAATCAATCGCTTTACAATGCAGACCTGCAGGAGGCGCTGACGTCGCTGTTGCAGCCGGCCGGTTATGTGTTTTGGCTCGAAAACGGCGTCATCCATATACGGCGCGCCGATGAAAACCTGACTCGCATCTATACCTTGCAGCATGGCCGCGCCGAGAATATTTGGCCCGCGTTCAAAAAGATTTTGGCCAGAGTATCAGGCTTTGCCGATTCGCTGCGCAACGTCATCATTCTTTCCGGTCCAGCTGCGGAAGTGCTGCAAACCGAGGCCATGCTGGCCCGCCTGGATGAACAGCGTCCCGATATTCTGATTCAGGCCGAGATCATTGAGCTCTCCGATGGATTGACGCGCAATTTGGGCGTGCAATGGCAGGGCACAGCCTCGTCGGGGAACTTTTCCGTCATCGGTGAGAGTTCGCAGTTTCAACAGCAGCTTACCTCGATTCTGCAACTGGGCTATCTGAATAGCAACCAACTAACCACTTTGTTGGAGGCGGTGGACGAAAGCCGGGATGCGCGCCTGCTGTCGCGGCCACGCATCGTTGCCACCAGCGGTGAACTGGCCAGCATTTTGGCCGGCGAGCGTGTGCCTTACACCCGTGTGTCCGAAGAAACCGCATCCGGTGGCTTTTTGCAGCAAGTGGAATTTGTGGATGTGGGTATTAAACTGACCATTGTGGCGCATGCCATCGATGGCGGACGCCGGGTAGTGCTGGAAGTGCACCCTGAAGTTAGTGAGGTGCTGGATAAAGCCGTTCAGGGCGTACCACGCATCGCCACCCGCGAAGCACACACCAAAATTACCGTGGATGACGGCATGACCGCCGTGATCGGTGGGCTGACGCGTGAGCACAAGGCCATCGTCGAGACCGGCGTTCCGGTTTTGCGCAGTATCCCCGGGATCGGCTGGCTGTTCAAGCGGCGCAGTGTGGAAACCACCCGAACCGAATTGCTGGTGCTCATCACTCCAAAAATTCTCACCCCGGAGCGTCGGGAAGAATTGCTGCTCGAGCGCAAAAAATTCTGATCATCGCCGAATGAGGCAGCGCCCTTCCCTGGCCAGCAGGCGCAACGGGAGATCGCGGTCCCGGCACGGGCTGCAGCATGCGGGTATTTTGAATGGATTCCGGCTCGGCTCAAGCTGAAGCTTGCGGCTACTTTGGATGGATTTTGGTTCAGCGCAAGCTGAAGCTTGCGGCTACCTTTGGATGGATTTTGGTTCAGCGCAGGCTGAAGCCTGCGGCTACCCTTGGATGGATTTTGGTTCAGCGCAGGCTGAAGCCTGCGGCAACCGGTTTGGGTGAATTCCATTTCACTTGCATTGGCTTTGGGGAGGAGGGGGCGCCATTTCCATTGAAACCTTGCAACTCCGCCCGGATTTTGTTATGTTGTAGGATGATTGCAGAGCCGTGCAGGTGGCCTGGCCATGGTGGGCCGCCTGCGCCATCCTCTTTTTCCATAACCGTTTTCAGGATGAAACAGACGGGGCTACATGCAGGCCGAACCATACCGAAAATATGCTGGTCTGATCCTGATCATGGGGACGTTTGCGGCGCTGTGGGGCGCCTGCGAAATCGACCATGGCCTCAAACCCATTCAAACCAAAATCACCGGCCGGATCCTGTTCCAGAATCCGCCGCCGCCGTACGCCGCCGAAACCCGGGTGGTGGCCACCCGGCGTTTCCCCCCGGAGAATCTGACCTCGGATGTATTGTTCAGCGACAAACTGTCGTTCCGCCGTAATTTGCCCGCCGGCGCCATCGACACCGTGCATTACGAAATCGTGGCCGAGACAGGGGAGTACCCGGCTGTGGGCGTGCTGTGGCGTCGCAGCGGGGAAGAATGGAACATCACCAACATCCTGGGTATCTACACCGATCCTTTGCAATTTGCACCAAAGCCGGTGATCATCGACGAGCAGCATCCGGTGGTGGAACATGTGGATATTCTTGCCGACTGGGAGCTGGCCTACCGGGATGCCTTTGTCGAAGGCAACATTTATTTCGTTGGCAAGTGGCCGGAAAACACCGAAATTCTGGCGCTAGGCATGTTCCCGATTATCCCCGAAAATCAAATCGAATTCCTGACCATCAAGGCGCTGGACATCACCATCCCGCTGTTCCGCAGCGAGCCCTATCACTACCGCACCCCCGTGGCCAGCGGCACGTACAAATTCATTGCCGTGTTCTGGAAAGGCAAGGGCAGCGCGATTTTCGATATCAAGGCCATCGGCTTTCACGCCTGCCCGACCGCTTCGATGAAGCCCCGGGAAGTCCGAGTAGCCAGCGGCGAAACCGTCACCGGTGTCGATATTGTGGTGGATTTTTCCACCCTGCCGGGCGGTGTGAGATACAACAAACAGGGCGGTCCCTGCCCGGCGGGGCACAGGCAATGAAAACGAGGTTGAACTGCACGGTAGCCATGCAATGGTTGCGGATTGGCAAGACCGGACGGGCTGCCGCCTGCGCGGCATGGTTGCTACTGGCCGGTCGCCCCGCTGCGGCCCAGGAATGGGGCGTCATTCGCGGCGTGGTGAAAAGCGGCATCGATGGGCAGCCGCTGCGGGCGGCAAATGTCGAGGTGGTCGGCGCCTCGCGCGGCGCGGGCACCAATGTGCGCGGCGAATTCTGGCTGCCGCGGTTGCAGCCAGGAGCGTACCGGCTGCGCGCCAGCTTCATCGGCTTTGCGCCGGAAGAGCAAACCGTGCAGGTGTCCGCCGGAGACACTGTATTCGTGACTTTTGAGCTGTGGCCGCAGCCGATTTTGTTCGACGAAGTGGTGATCACCGCCAGCCGCGAGCCGGAGAAAGTGCAGAATGCCGTGGTTAGCGTCAGCACGCTGCCGGCGGAAGCGGTGCTGCGGCGCAGCGCCCTGCGCCTGGACGCGGTGCTCGAAACCGTGCCTGGCGTCAACGTGATGGGCGAAAACGTAAACATCCGCAACAGCACCGGCTACACCCGCGGCCTCGGCAGCCGGGTGCTGGTGCTGCTGGATGGCGTGCCGGTGCTGATCAGCGATCTCGGCAACATGAATTGGGATATCATTCCGGTAACCGATATCGAGCGCGTGGAAGTGGTGAAAGGCCCGGCCTCGGCCCTGTACGGCTCGTTTGCGCTCGGCGGCGTGATCAACATCATCACCCACAATCCGACGCCGGAAGGCAACCTTCTGGTTCGATCCATTGCCGGCGTGTACGACCGGCCCTATTATCCCGAATGGCGCTGGACCGACCGCACGCTGAATTTCAACCGCACCGATCTCAGTTATTCCCGGCAATTCGGCAACTGGGGGGTGCGCTTCACCCTCGGCCGGCACGAATCCACCGGCGACCGCGAAAACCGGCATTTCCAGCGCTGGAATGCGACCTTCAAGCTGATCTGGACGCCCGATGCGCAATCGGAGTGGGGGGCGTTTGTGGCCTATTCCCGCGATCGCCGCGGTGAGTTCATCGAGTCGCGCTTTGACCATCCGTACCGCGTGCCGCCGGAGCAGTTGCCCTTCCGCCTTCGGCTGGATGCCTGGGCGGCATATCTGCACTACCGGCGGCAACTGAATCCGTGGCTGGAGCTGCTGGCGCGCGTGTCGTATGTGCGCCAGCTCACCGGCAATCAGTACAACGTGCCCGGCGATTTCAAACCGGCGCAGGGCCCCGGCGCCAACGTCCAGCTCAATGCCCGGCTGGACAGCAGCGTGACCTATTCAGTGGGCGTGGAGTATCATTACGACTTTGCCGAGCAGCGGCATTTCGGCCGGCATTTTTCGTTTACCGTGTCGCCGTATGTGCAGCAGAAATGGCAAATCGGTGAACGGCTGCGGGTCACCGCCGGACTGAGGTTCGATCATTATTATCTACTGCCCACGGCACGCGTTCAGACGCAGTTTGCGAATTTGGATTCGGTGATCAATCCGCTGTACATGGGTAAGGAGGAGCAACACCTGAATCCGCAACTTGGCATCAGCTATCAGCCGTTCCCGGGCACGGTGCTGCATGCGGCGGTGGGCCGCGGCATCCGCATTCCAGCGCTGGGGGAGCGGTTCCTACAGTTCAAAATTCCCATCGAATTTCGTCCCAATGCGGCCATCCGCACCGAACGCTCGTTCTCCTACGAGCTGGGCTGGCGCCAGCGCCTGGGCCGCTGGCTGCATTTTGAAGTGACCGGCTTCCTTTCGTATTACAAGGATTTGATCGAGCCGGTGTACGTGGCCGACGTGACGACATTTTTTGCCACCCTGGTTAACATCCCGGAGGCGCGCATTGCTGGAGTGGAAATGGCCACATCGTGGCGATGGTGGCGCAACCGCCTGCAGCTCGAGGCCAGCGCCACCTGGACCGAGCCGATTATTTTGTATGACGCTCAAATTGAAAACACATCGGTGGTCTATCGGCGCGGGCAACTGCTGAGCTACCGGCCGCGCTGGATTGCATTTGTTTCTCCCACCTTGCGGCTCGGCGCGTTTGCCATCAGCGCCGATTTCAGCTATGCATCGAAACTCCTGCGCGAGCAGGTGCAGTTGTATAAAGACGATCCGCGGGTTCCCAAAAAGCAACTGGATGTGCGGCTGTCCTATGTTCGCGGACCGTTCACGTTGCAATTTCAAGTACGAAATGTCTTGCAGTATCACTATACCCAGCTCGAACGCAACATGAACGAAGTACGCAATGTCTCGATCGGGCTGTTGTGGGAAAAATAGCGCCCGGCCGGGGCTCCGCTCATTGTGAATCCAAAACGGCCGATTGTGCTGAATCCTTCCCGAGGAGACGAGCGCATATCCGAATCGGCTTCCGCCCGGCGATTTCAAGGCAATCCGACGTCCATGAATCGCTTGGACCCATTCCCGGGCATCCTGCCAAATTGCGGCCGCTCTCTGCAAAAGTTTCCGTGCCAGCCGTACAAAATTGCAGAAAAATTCCATTGGCACAGAGATTGCCTTTTAAGGCGTATGAAAGAAGCGTGCAATGATCCGGCATTCACACATCCTGAACAGGCGATTCGGGAGGTGAGAGTATGCTGCGATATCACGTTTCGCTACGAACGTTTCTACCATTGGCGCTGGCTTTGTGCCTGTATCCCCGACCCGCCAATCAGCATGCCAGTGTAGCGATGTTTTCGGAGCCGGTCCCGGTGCAATTGGCTTTTGCCGAGGCGGATCGGTTGCATGTGTATCCGCAATGGCGGTTCCCCTGGCCGTTTGTCAGGATTCCGCAGCATGAAAACGAGCGACGGCCCAAAATGCGGAATGTGGTTCTGCGCGCGGCCGCGCACGGAGCAAGCCGCACGCGATCGGATATTCCCCCGGCAGCGGTACTTCGGGATCCGCTGCAGGAATTAAGCATCGGGGCGCGACCTCGCCATGGCCAGTGGCTGAGGAAACGCAATGGCAAAAAAGGAGTACACTATCATGGGAGCCGCCGCGTGATCCATGTGGCATCCAAACGATGGCTCCTGGCGTAATCAGGGGGACGATTTCATCAAAATCACAGGAGGATAGCCACCATGATCTCGCAAGCCCAACTTACCGAATTGATGCATTTCAAGCCCGACAAAGGCTATGTGCTCAGCGTGTATTTCAACGCCAATCTCGGTGAACTCAATCCGGACATGCAGAAAATTGCAGCCAAAAAGTTGATTCAGGAAGGCTTTGAGGCTCTCGAAACCAGGGACATCGATCGGCAGGAAAAAGGCGATGTCATTGCCAATCTCGAAAAAATCCAGGAATATATGCAAAGCGTGCTTCTGACCACGCATTCCTTCCGCGGTCTGGCGATTTTTGCCGGTCCCGATTTCTGGCAGGTGTACGAGCTGCCGCATCCCCTGCGCAGCGCCATTTATCTGGATCGCACCCCCTACATCCGGCCGCTCATGGCCGTGCTGACCAATTACCGCCGTTTGCTGGTGGCCCTGGTGGACCGCCGCGAGGGCATTTTGTACGATTATTACGTGGGCGAGCTGAATGAAATTCAGCGCATTAGCGACGATGTGCCCGGCCGGGTACGAATTGCCGGCTGGGCCGGCTATGGTGAGGACAAAATCAAGCGTCATATTCTCGATCATGAGCATCGGCATTACAAAAATGTGGCCGATGCAATTTTCCAGTTTTTCAAAGCCGAGCGATTTGAATATCTGGTGCTGGGCTGTCATGAAGCCGAGCGCAATGTCATTGAACAGCACCTGCATCCGTGGATTCGCGAGCGCATCATCGGCTGGTTCGCCGCCGAGCCGGACATCAAGTTGACGCCAATCAGGCGCATTCTTGAAGAGGTGGCTGATATTGAAAAACGCTATCGCAGGCAGCAGGACGAGAAAATTATACAGGATTTGTTGAATGAAGCCAATAGTCACCGACTCGGCGTGGTGGGTTTGAAAGCAAGCCTGAATATGCTGCAGAGTGGCGCCGTACAGACCCTGGTGGTGGAGGAAGGCTGGAAACAATCCGGCGCGCGCTGCCCGAGTTGCGGTTATCTGTATGATGAGGGCGATCGGTGCGTGTATTGTGATGCGGCGCTGGAGGCATTGCAGGACGTGATTGATGAGGCGGTGACTTATGCGATCGATGCTGCGGTGTTTGTGCACCACGTGCAGCCGGACTCCCTCCCGGACGAGTTTCCGCACATTGGAGCGCTACTGCGGTTCCGGCCGGCGGAAAAGGAAACCGCAGCGGCCTAGCGCATCCGGTTTGGCCCCGTGCAATCGGACGGGGCATCTGCGGCCGGCAGGTGCCCCGCTTTTTTTAGTGAAGGCTATGTAACGCAAGCATCTTTGCTTGCGCGCATTCCGGTCGCAAGGTGGGCGCTTGCATGCCATGTCGCAAGCTGTAAGGTTGGGTTACGAAGCTGCTCGGTCTAACAGCGTCCCTGACGCTGTTTGGAAGGCGATGGGTATGATTTGCGCATACACGGTCAGAGACCGTGTAGGATGGGTTGTAACGCACTCCCTTTCGCAATCTGGAAGCTTGCGCCACTTTATCAAGCCGTGACTAGTCTTAAAGATCACAAGCTGGGAGCTTGTGCTACAGATGCATTCAAAAAATGTGCCTGTTTTGCTGTGAACCTTGCTTAAAATCCCGAATTCAGCTTGAATTTTTCACAAATTCCTTTTATAATATCTATCTTCGCAGCCCGGCGCATTTCCGAACGCCCGTGCGGGCTTTCCTAACCCTACAGGACAGTGCTAAAGGAATGTTTATGAAACGATTAACGCTTCCCATCCTGTTGTTGAGCGTATTTCTGCTTTCCGCCAGAACCATCCCTGCGCAGGAGATTCTTCCGGTCGATCAACTCAAGCCCGGCATGGTCGCCACCGCGAAAACGGTGTTTCAGGGCGATCAAATCGAAGAGTTCGGCGTCGAAATTATTGACATGCTGCGCAACTTCTATCCAAAACGCGATCTGATCATCGTGCGGCTGCGCGGCGAAAAGGCTGAATTCACCGGACCGGTGGCCGGCATGAGCGGTAGCCCGGTGTACTACAACGGCAAAATCATCGGTTCGCTGTCCTATTCGCTCGGTAACTTTTTGAAAGAACCGCTCATGGGCATCACCCCGATTCGCGAAATGCTGGAAATTTTTGACAAAGAAAAACGCCGGAGCACGGAACTGGCGGCCATGGGCAGCCGCGAGCACATGCAGCGGTTTGTTGATATGGCGCTGGCCCTGGAGCCGGTGGAATGGAAAGCATTTTTGCCACAGCGGCCATCGCTGCACGCAGGCGGATTTGGCGTCACCCAACTACCGGTGTTGCTTAATTTGAGTGGCTTCAGCGATCACGGTTTTGAACTGGCGCAAAAGCTGTTCGCGCCGCTGGGATTTTCCGCGGTCCGTGGCGGCAGCAGTGGTTCGCAAAACCAGGGCATGGACCTGGTGCCCGGCGCACCCATTTCCGCCGTACTACTCACCGGCGATATGAGCATCGATGCCACGGGCACGGTGACCTACCGCGACGGTGATCGCGTGCTGGCCTTCGGGCATCCGTTTTTCGACAACGGGCCGATCGAGCTGCCCATGGCGCAATCGCATATCATCACCACCATCTCCAGTGCCATGGCGTCGCAGAAGCTCGGCCTCACCGGCAAGCTGGTGGGCACGCTGCGCCAGGATCGCACAACCGGGGTCATGGGCATCCTCGGGCCGATTCCGCGCATGACCGAGGTGACCATGCGGTACCTCTCCGAGGATGGGCAGCAAAGCCAGTTTTCGTTTTCCGTGGCGCGCGAAAAGAGCATCGCGTCCATCTCGCCGCTGATTTTGCGCATTGCGCTGATCTCGGCGCTGGAATCGGCGCGGCTGAGTACCGGCTTCAACAGTCTGCGCCTCAAGGGCGTGGTGGTACTCGATGACGGCGAAAAACTGATCCTCGACAACTTGTTCCCGGGGTACCAGCCATTGCCGGTGTTTTCCTTTCTGAACAGCATTTTGCACAGCACTGGTCAGATCGCGTCGACCCTGGCGGCGATTACCACCAATCCGTTCAAGCATGTGGCCATTTCGCGCGTGGGCCTGAGGTTCGAATCGATCCCCGGGCGGCAGAGCGCAGAGCTGGAGAGCGTGTGGGTGAACCGCACGCGGTTTGTGCCCGGGGATACCATCGAAGTGAGCTATCGCATCCGGCCGTACCAGGGCGTGCCGTTCACGCAAAAACAGCAGGTGGTGATTCCGGAATCCATTCAGGGCCGGGTGCTGAACATTGTGGTGGGCGGCGGACCCGATCTGACCCGCTACGAGCGCCGAATCATGCCGAGCAAGTTTTCCGCCAATTCCTATGCCAGCCTGCTGCGCATTTTGCGCCAGGCACGGCGCAACGATCGCCTGTTTATCCAGATTCGCATTTCCGACCGCGGGCTGATCGTCAACGGCGAGGAACTGCCCGGATTGCCGCCATCGGTGCTGCCGGTGCTGGCCGATCGCAGCAACCGTAATGGCACGCGGCAAACCCGCGACCGGGTGGTGATCGAAAAAGCCATCCCGCAAAAGCAGATGATCGAAGGCATTCACGTGATCCGGCTGTACCGGCAGGATTAGTCAGGCGCAGCCGCGGCATAAACCGATTTCAAATCACGGCAAATCATTTCGAGCACCCTAAACAGACAGGTCAGGACAGGATAATGCAGAGGAAATTCGCATTCGCGCTTTTGGCGGTGTTGACGCTGGCACTGACAACGCTCGCTCAGGCCGGTTCTCCAAAGATCAAAAAATATCGCAGTTTCGAGGATTTCATCAAAGGCGAAAGCAAGGGCATCGCCATCAGTTATGAGGGCTACTTGAGCCTTGCGCCGAACGTGAAAGCCTGGTTCGAGAGCCAGTCGCCGCACATCTGGCGGATTGTTCAGGTGGGCAAAACGTTTTACGCCGGCGCCGGCAGTCCGGCGGCTGTGTACCGCATTTCGGCCCAAGGGGATACCAGTACGATTTTCCAGAGCGATGCCGCGGCCATTTTTGCACTGGCCGCCGATGCGCAGGGCAATGTCTGGTTTGCACCATCGCCGGGTGGTGATGTGTATCGCTACCGCAACGGCGACGTGCAGAAAATCGCCAGCCTGGATGTGACCTATGTGTGGGATCTGCTGCCTGCGGACGGGCAGGTGCTGGTAGCCACGGGCGAGCCCGGCGATATTTACCGGCTTTCGGCAGACGGCAAGGCGGAAAAATTCTACGAAAGCAAGGAGACGCACATCCGCACATTGGCGCGCGACGCAGCCGGCCGGATTTATGCCGGTTCCGCCGATAAAGGTCTGCTATTCCGTTTCGATGCCAGTGGCAAACCGTTTGTGCTGTACGATTCGCCGCAATCCGAGATTTTTGCCATTTTGCCGCGAAAGGACGGCCGGGTATGGATCGCCTGCGCCAGTGAAGGGCTGCGCCGGCCCACGCCTTCCGGCGCGCGCGTGAGTCTGGGCGAACTGCGCATTGAAGCGGAAGGGCGTGAAGAGCGCGCTCCCCGGCCATCGGTGCCGTCACCGGCGCCGTCTCTGGGTCGCGGCAATCCCGGGGCAGTGTATCTGGTTGCAGTAAACGGTGTGGCCAAAAATGTGTGGGAAGGCCTGCGGGATCGCGTGCAGGCTGTGGCGCCGTATGCCGATGGCTCGATTCTCGTCGGCACCGGCGATAACGGCAAGATTTATCAGGTTTTCCCCAACGGCGATATCAATTTGCTGCTCGACCTGGAACCGGCGCAGATCACGGCGCTATTGCCGCTGGCCGATGGCCGGATGGCGGTGGGCACGTCCAATCTGGGTAAGGGTTTTTTCATCCAAAAGACACGCGTGCGTGAAGGCGAATACCTGTCGCCGGTGATCGATGCCAAGATCAATGCGCGCTGGGGCAGTGCCAGTTGGCGCGGCGATGGTAGTATCCAGCTGTTCGTGCGCAGCGGCAACAGCGAAAAACCGGACAACACCTGGAGCTCCTGGTTTGGCCCGCTGACCGATGCCGGCGGCGCCACGATCCAGGCGCCTAATGCGCGATTCCTGCAGTGGCGGGCGGTCCTCAAACGCGGCAACCGCCAGGCCCGTCTGGAAGAGGTGGCCATTGGCTACATGCAGGAAAACGTGCCGCCGGAAATCACTTCAATTACCATTTACAAACCGGGTGTGGCTTTCCCCGATGCCGTGAGCGAGGGCAAGAAGCAGGACATTGAAGCCGGCAACAACCGCAATTCCAGCAGCCGTCCACGCTCCTCCCGTAGCTATAAGCGCGAAACCAAGCAGGGCTATCAATCCGTGGGCTGGAAGGCCAAAGATCCGAACGCTGATGAGCTGACGTACCATGTGTACTACCGTCAGGTGGATTCGCCGGTGTGGCGTACGCTGGTGGAAGATTACAGCGCCACGGTGTATTCCTGGGACAGCCGCACCCTGGAAGACGGCAAGTATGTGGTGAAGGTGGTGGTGTCGGATAAAAAGAGCAATCCGCCGGGCCAGGAGCTGACGCATGAAAAACTCAGCAAGCCGTTTGTGATCGATAATACTGCGCCCGAGATTTCGCCGCTCAAGCTCGAGAAGGGCAGCGAACCGCGGGTGCGGTTCACCGCCAAGGATGCCGGGACGCGCGTGAGCTCCGCCTATTATGCGCTCGATGCGCAGAAGTGGCAGTTGCTTTATCCGGACGACGGGATTGCGGATTCGCCGCGGGAACACTTCACCATCCGGCTGCCGGATTTGAAACCGGGCAAGCACATCCTGACCGTGAAGGTATTCGATGAAAACAACAACGTGCGTTATCGCCATTTGAATTTTCGCTGGTAAAACAGAGAAAGGCCTCTAGCGGAGATGAGCGGACTGATTCAACCCGATGAAATTGCCCGGATCGATCGGATTGTCAGCAAATACGCCAATTTTGTGATTACCACGCATGTTAATCCGGACGGCGACGGCCTGGGATCAGAAGTGGCTTTTGCCGAGTTCTTGCGTCAGCGCAAAAAAACGTTTTCGATTATCAACAATAGCCCAGTGCCGGAAAACTACCGCTTTCTGGATCCAAACGCGCAGATGGAGGTGTTCAACAAAGAGCGGCATATCGAGGTGCTCACCAGCGCCGATGTGCTGTTCATTCTGGACATCAGCGACTGGGGCCGCTTGCGCAAGCTCGGCGAGCTGGTGCACGACCTATCGCTCAAAACCGTGTGCATCGATCATCATCCGGTCAAGGAGCCGTTCGCGGATGTGGATATCATTTACCCAGAGGCGTGTTCTACCGGCGAGCTGATTTACGAGCTGCTCAAAGGACTGGGCGCGCGTTTCACGCAGCGCATTTGTGAAGCCATTTACACCGCCATCCTGACCGATACCGGCTCCTTTCGCTTCACCAACACCAATCCGGCGGCGCACCGCATCGTCGCCGAGTTGCTGGAATCGGGCATTAATCCGCAAAAGATTTACAGCAATGTGTATGAGAACCAGAGCGTCGAGCGGGTGAAGCTGATGGCGCGGGTGCTGAGCGAGCTGCGTATCGAATACGACGGCCGCCTGGCCTGGATGAAGATCACTCAGCAGATGCTGAAAGAAACCGGAGCCACGCTGAAGGACACCGAAGGGCTGGCGGATTTCCCGCGCTCCATCGCCGGCGTGGAAGTGGCCCTGCTGTTTATGGAACTCGAGGATGGCAAGGTGAAAATCAGCTTCCGTTCCAAGGGCAATGTAGTGATCAACGGTCTGGCACAGGAATTTTCTGGCGGTGGGCATGCCTTTGCGGCCGGCGCTTCCACTGATGGACCGATAGAGGCGGTGATCCCGGTCGTGCTGAAACGCGCCGGCGCATTGTTTGAAAAACCGAAACATTGAGCCTTGTTTTAGAGGTTCCCACCTCAGATGTTTGGCGAAATGTTGGTTTAAATGTCGGGCCGCTGCATTGCAGCCCGCGCGGCAACGGCGGATACGCCGGGTTTATTTCCGGCAACCACAGATTGTTTTCTGAGCGCTGTCTTTTGAGCATTCATGTATTGTAACTATTCAGCCCACTATCTGTCATTGCGAGGATCCGCCAGCCGGCGGAGGCTCGCGATGACGGATCCTTTTATTTTTTGTTACAAAGGGCTGAATAAATGCCATGCATTACTGAATATTAGCACACTGAGTACGTTAGCCCTCTGAAATTCGCCATTCAAGTATGTCCAATCAACCATCAGATATCCATACCCGCCTTTCGGAGCTCATCGCCGGAATGGAGCCCGACCTGATTCAGTATCGTCGGCATCTGCACCAGCATCCTGAATTGGGCTATCAGGAGCAAAATACGGCCAGATACCTGACCGAACTGCTGCGCTCCTTTGGCCTCACGCCGCGGCGTGTGGCTGGCACTGGACTTCTGGTGGATATTGGCGAGGCTCCAGCCAGGATCGGCTTCCGTGCCGATATGGATGCGCTGCCCATCCGTGAAGAAACGGGGCTGCCGTATGCCTCGCAGAATTCGGGGGTGATGCATGCCTGCGGGCATGATGTGCACATGGCCGTGGCGCTGGGCGTGGCCCGGGCGTTGGTGGCGTTGCGCGAGCACTTGACGCACGGCGTGCGCCTTCTGTTTCAGCCTGCGGAGGAGCTCATGCCCGGTGGCGCCGCCGACATGATTCGTGACGGGGCCATCGAGGGACTGGAAGCGATTTACGCGCTGCACGTGGAACCCACGCTGCCAGCCGGCACGGTGGGTCTCAAATACGGCCCGTTTCTGGCTTCGGTGGACACATTCGATATCGAGCTCAGAGGCAAGATGGGCCATGCTGGCTATCCGCACCGCGCCGTGGATCCGGTGCCTGCAGCAGCCGAGCTCGTGCTGGCGCTGCAAACTCTGGTCGCCCGCAAAACCGATCCCGTTAGCCCTGCAGTGTTCAGTATTACAGAATTGCAGGCTGGCGAGGCCAAGAATATCATCCCGGCAAAAGTGCATCTGGGCGGCACTTACCGCTGTCTGGATGCCGCCGTGCGCGAACAGATTCCACACTGGCTCGAGGACATGCTGGCCGGCATCTGCCGCGCGCATGGATTGGAATACAAGTTGTCATTTGAGCACGGTTCGCCCGTGCTGGTGAACGACGAGCACTGCACGCGCAAACTGGAACAGGTCTGTCGCCAGGTACTCGGCGATGACCGCGTTGTGATTCTGCAGGAACCCCGTCTGGGGGCCGAGGATTTTTCGTTTTACCTGGAACATATTCCGGGGACGCTGATGCGCCTCGGCGTGCAAACCGATCCGGCGCAAACTGTGCCGCTGCATTCGCCGCGCTTCGCTCCCGATGAGCGCGCCATGGCCGTTGGCGCGCAGGTCATGACAGCGTTGATGCTTGATTTTTAATGATGTTAAAAAACATTAATATGTGTTTTTTGCTTGCTTTTGAGGCGGCAAAGATTTAGTTTTTAAACCAACATCGTAATTTTAGGTGTGGTTAATTTGTTAAATAACTAAATGTTAGGGCAATATAAAAATCTTAACGTTTTTTCATGATATCCAGGCGAATGCGGATGATCATTCAGGCAAAGTCGGCGCAGGCATCTTCTCCAATGCATCTCTAAACCCGTTTTATTTTTTGCCAGCAAACGTAACCACAGTCGTTGTCATTCAACTGATTGCCTTCAACATGAAATCATGATAAACTCCTTTTTACTAAAGTGTTCTTCCAACCTGTCCTAACTCAAATCTCAAAACGCATCAAATATCGCCATTCATGGAGGAAGGACAATGTAGCAAATCTGGATGTTTGGCGGGATTTTCGGGGGCTTTAAACCAAAGTGAAAAAGACAACTTGGACGATAGCAGCATTGGGTTGAGTCAAGGGGAAATCATGAATGTGAAAGACGAATCACTTTTCCCAAAGCGGGAGAACGGGCGGGACCTGGCCCGTGCTAATGGGGCCATCTGGAATGCACTGTTGCCCGGCGAAGCGCCATCGTCGGGAGAGGCCGCCAGACACTTTTTTGACAATCTCGGCATCCCCATTGCTATTCTGGATCGTGATTTGAATTTTGTTTATGGCAACCATGCGTTCAGCGAGATGTTTGAATTTTTCCCGGACCTGTCTTCCGGCAGGTGCCGATTTCCGACCATGTTTCGGCGCCTGAATCATGACGGTTTTGAATCGTGGTGGGCGGAGATTCAGTGGTTCGATTATCGCCAGTTCGACGGCATATTCGAGTTTGCCGCAGCCGATGGCCTGCCTCGAGTGTACAAAGTGATTTTTTCGAGGCAAGAAGATGGGGCCTATTACACGGCCACATTCATCAATATCACGGCAGAAGAACGGCAGCGCAATCACCTGCGGAAACGATTGGGGCATGCCCGTTCGCTGTTGGCCTGGCTGACCCAGCTTGGCCAGGCACGAGATGAGCAAACGCTGTTTCAGAAATTTTGCACGATTGCCAAAGATGACTGGCGCATCCAAAGCGCCGTGTGGATCCGCCTGGATGGGGCTTCGCAGCGACTGTACATACAATTCGAGTGGAAAAATGGTGAGATCGTTGTAGAGCATGCAAACCATCCGTGGAACGATCGCCTTCTTTCCTGGCTTCAGGAAACGCCGTTGTTTCGGGTGTGCCCACTCGAAGAATTGCATGCCAACGGGTTGGATGGTTGCTGGATTCCTGACGGGGTCTCCCACGCCGTGGTGCTGCCATTGCGCCGTGATGGTCATCTGCGCGGCTTGATCGTCGCCGTGGGCGGCGACAGCCTGGATGCCGTGGCGCCGGAAGAAATACGTATCATTGCTGAGCGCTTGCAAGTGACTCTCGAACATGTGCAGCAATTTGAGGAAAACTGTCGTTTTCGCAAATTCTTGCAGCATGGACTTGACGGTCGTCATCCATCAGTGGCTCTGTATAGCGATCCGAATATCCTTGCCGATCGTATCGGCCAGCAGTTGTGTGAACTGACGGCATGCCGTGCAGCAGCCATTGTGATGTTTGAAGACGAAGCCTTAGTACTGAAACGAGCCGCAGGGCTGGACGTGGAGCCGGAAGCGGTGTTGCCCGAATGGCAGCCGGAACAATGGGAATCCCGTATGCGCGATGGCCAGCCGTTGGTGCTGACCGGGATCGCGGATTCACCGGAATTTTCCGAATCGAGCAGGCGGTTATTCCAGGAAATGCGTGTGGGAACGCTGGCAGCGATTGCGGCGCGCGAGGACGACGACCGGCTGGTGGTCGTGGCCGGCTTTTTCGACGACCCTCCGCCGGATGCGTTCACGCTCGATCTCTTTGCCACGCAGGCGCTGTACGGCGTGCGTGCGGTGGCCAGCGCGCTGATGATTCGAGCACTGAAACACAGCCGCGATTTCATGGAAGGCATCCTGAAGCATTCGGCGTACGCCATCATCTGTACGGACCGCTATGGCCGCATCACCTATTACAGCCAGGGCGCAAAGCAGATGCTTGGCTACTCCGAGGACGAGGTCATCGGGCATGAGGTCAGCGAATTCTGGTTTGAGAACCCGGCGCAAATCCGAAAGATGCTGAATAATATCGGCGAGCACGACCGGATCCTCGATTACGAAACGTATTTGAAGCACCAGAACGGGCAGTACATTCCCTTCTCACTGTCGCTGGCGGCTTTGTATGACGATTCCGGCCGCATTAGCGGCTATCTTGGCATCGGCCGGGATATTTCGGAAAAGAAAAAAGCGGAAGAAGAGTTGCAACAGCGTCAGGAAGAATTGGAAGACCTGATTTATCTAATCACTCATAATTTGAAATCGCCGATCGTCTCCGTGGAGGGCTTCGCTAATTTACTAATTGAGGAAGCCGGCTCGCGGCTCGATGAGGAAAGTTTCAAATATCTCGATCGCATCAAGAAAAACGTCGAATCGATGAACTCGATGATCAGCGATCTGCTGGAATTTTCCAAATACGGCAAGATGGACATGGCCCTGGAACGGGTCGATTTGCAGCAGATCGTACGCGATCTCATCGAGGAAATTCAGGTGCAGTTTGCGCCGGTGAACGTGCAGGTGGAAATTCCCGAGCCGCTGCCGGAAGTGGTGGCGCACGTTGAGGGCATCAAAACCGTGTTCGAGAATTTGTTGAATAATGCGGCCAAATACCGAAAACCCGATCAGGATGTGCACATCAAAATCTGGTGTGAAGAAAAGCCGCGCTTTTTTGCGTTTCATATCGAGGATGATGGCATCGGGATAGAGCCAGACGCGCAAAAAAAGATTTTTAACCTGTTCCAGCGCGCGGCTAACGCCGCGGATATTCACGGCACCGGCGTCGGGCTGGCGATTTGCAAGCGTATTGTGATGCGTCAGGGCGGTTTTATCATGGTGCACTCCACGCCGGGTGAAGGTACACGCTTTTCATTTACCCTGCCCAAGCGCGATCTCGGAGCCAAAAAGGCCGCTGCCGACTGGCAGTCGGACGAAGGACGGATTAAACCCTAAGTGATGCGATGCAAAGTGTTTCGGTTAAAGAGCTTCGGCGAGTGAGCCTGCTGGGCCGACTCGCTGAGGCGCTGATTGCCACAGATAGCGTCAGCGAATTTTTTCAATTTTTGCGAGAAAAACTCATCGAGCTCATCCCTGCCGAGCACATTTTTATTTATTATCACGACGCCAGGTCCAAAGGCTTTGTGCTGCTGCCCGAATTTAACTCGCCGGAGTTTTTCTCCGACGGCCGTAAAACCCGGCTGGATTATGCAGAGACGCGCTTCCAGCGATTTCTGAAAAGCCGAGCTGTCATCTTGCGCGTGCACAAGCCCCAGGATGATCCTTTCACCAAACAGGAAAAAGGCCTTATCGGCTCGGATATCCAGGCTGAGATGGCCATCCCCATTGCTACACAGGGCGGCGATCTCTTGGGCGTGCTGCAGGTGGTGCGCAAGAATCCCATTGGCTTCAACAAAGCGCAAAAAGCGGTGGCCATCGCAGCGGCGGCATTTATTGCCAATTTGTTGGAGCGCGATCTGCTGTTTGCCAAAAACGAACGCTTGCGCGCCGAACGGAACTGGTGGCAGAACCATTTTCAGTATTCATTTCAACACTTGCTCGGCCCGGCTTGCCTTGTCGAAGCCCGAAGCGGGCTCATTCAAGAAGTGAATGCGGCTATGGAAGACCTTTTCGCCGTGTCGAAGCAAACCCTCACTGGTACACCGTTGGAAGAATATTTCTTGCCGGAATCGGCTGAGGCGTTTCGGGAGGTGCTCAAAGACAGTGATCTAAGCCAACCGGTGGTGCTGAAGCTGCTGAAACTGCAGCGCAAGAATCAGGCGCCTTACTACGTGCACCTGAAACTGCTGGCCATTCCCAACACGTCGCAGATTCTGGTGCGCATTTTCAATGCGCAGAAACGCATCCGACGGCGCAAGAAGCAGTTGCACCAATGGAAAAAATTGAACCAATTTCTGCGCGTGCTACAGCCGGGATCGCAGGAAAACTTGCACGAAGATATTAAAAAGGCGCTCAAAGCGCTGGGTGAGGCCACCGGCGCGCGCTACGTCACCCTGTTCAAAGTGAAGGATAGCCGCCTCGAACTATTGAACACCATCAATCTGGTCCCCGGACAGCAGCAACAGCCGGATCAGGCGTTGCGCGCGGGATTGGCGCGCGGCCCGTACAGCGATCTGTTGAAATCCGAAGCCATCACGTTTTATCCCGATTTGCTGGAAAAAGAGGAATTTAACCGCTGGCGGCCCATCGCTAAACAGCTCGGCTTTTCAAGCTTCCTGTCGCTGCCGCTGGATTTGCAGGACAACCGCATCGGGCTGTTGTGCCTGTATTTTCAGGACAAGAAAAAGATATCGCTGCAGGAGCGCGTGCTCATCGAGGCGAGCGGTCGCTATATGGCCATGATTCTGTCGCATTTGCGGCTGCAACGCAAATCGCAGGAACGCTTTGAGCAGATCAAGATTATCGAGGAGCTCACGCAAAGCATCAATGCCAGCAAGAGCATCGAGGAGATCATCAAAGAAGTGGCGCAAGGCGTGCAAAAAATCATCCCATTCGATCTGATAGACATCACCCTGTTCGACAGCGAGGGCGAGAACGTCAAACTGTACAGTATTTTCTCGCGGCAACTGGGCGAAAAAATCGGCGTGGAAACCTGGCGCGGCCTTGAGAATCTGCCCGATTACGGCTGGCTTTGCCTGGGCGAAGCCGTGGACCCCGAACTGCATGCGAAAATCGAGGGACACCTCGAGGCCAAGCGCAACGTACTGCTCATGGCCTGTGATCGGTATCTGGGCACCCTGGAAATCGCCAGCATGGATAGCCGCGCTTTCAAGAAAGAGCATCTGGATTTTCTCAATCAGGTGGCGGGACAACTGGCCACGGCGTTTGAGAACATCCGCCTGTTCGAAAAACTGAGCAGCCGGGTGCGAGAGATGAGCGCCATCGCCAAGGCGAGCTGGGCGGCGGCCAGCGAGATCGACATCCAGGCCATGCTGGTGAGCGTGCTGCAGAACATCCAGCGCGCGCTGAATGCGCGATCGCTGCAGTTCCGGCTGCTTTTGCCCATTCCTGAGGTGCCCTCGCTGGTGGAGGAAGGTGAAACAGAAGACGCCATCGACTGGGATGAAATTACCGAAGTGATGGACCGGTTGACCAATCAGCGGTTGTACTGTATTCTGGGCCGACGGGGCGGTGCTCTGTACCTCTCCCGCAATTTCACCGGCAAATTTTTGCTGGTGCCGGTGGTGGTGCAGCAAAAGACCATCGGGTTGATTTCGGTGGAATTGCCGGAGTTGCGCAAACTGGCGCGCCGCGAAGTGGAACTGGTGCGCACCATGGCCAACCTCGTCGGCTCGGCGTTGGAAAGCGAGCGGCTGCGCCGCATCACCAGCGAACGCACCGAACAGCTCGAGAAGGTCAACGAGGAACTGGAGAAATTTGTGTACACGGTGTCGCATGATTTGAAATCGCCCATCGTGTCGATCCACGGTTTTTCCACCTTGCTGCTGGAAGATTACGAAGATCAGCTCGACGCCGATGCGCGGCATTATCTAGAGCGCATCCAGAAAAATGCGCTGGCCATGCAGCAACTGGTGAAAGACCTGCTGGAACTGTCGCGCGTGGGCCGGGGTGTGCTGAATTTTGAAAAGATCAACGCCAAAGAGATCATCGAACGGGCGCTGGTGGAATATTCCTATCAGGTGCGCGAGGAGAAAATCGAGATCAAGGTTCGGGACAACTTCCCGGACATTTATGCCGATGTGACCCAGATGACTCAGGTGTTTGCCAACCTGATCGGCAACGCCATCAAGTTCCGGCATCCCGAGCGCGAGGAGGCGATCGTGGAGATCGGATCGGAAGTCCGCGGCCGCGATATCGTGTTCTGGGTGCGTGACAATGGCATCGGTATTGCGCCGAAGTTTCATGATCGGATTTTCAACCTGTTCGAACGGCATCCGCACACCAAAAAGGTCGAAGGCAGCGGCATCGGCTTGACCGTGGTGAAGCGGATCATCGAACTGCACAAGGGTAAAATCTGGGTCGAGTCCGAATCGGGGGAAGGCGCGACGTTCTATTTTACCCTGCCGAATCCCGGGGCCAAACCGCATCCCCCGGTCAATGGGGTGAAAAAGGCCTGACGGATTGGGCGAAACTGGCTGTATGTGATTGATGAATCCAGGAAGGACTGAAAGCAGGAGGCTGGACGGAGGAAGCGTGTGATCACATCCAACCTGCCTGCGTCATCCATCTCACCCGTTTTTTGCCATTCGAATCGAACTGACAGCTGAGGGATTGCAACATGCTACTGGTGAAACGGCATCCGGTGGAAAGGGATTCGAGGGATTCTCTCCAGATTCAACTTCAGGAACTCAAGCAGCAGTTGCGCGCCCGAACGCGCGAACTGCATCAAAAAGAAGAGGAGCTGCAGCATCTGTTTTACATGATTTCCCACGAGCTGCGCACGCCCATCAGCGCCATTCGTGGGTTCACATCGATTTTACTGGAAGACGGCTCCGAGCTACCGGCCGAGTCTGCGGATTATCTGCAGCGCATCCACAAAAACGTGGACCGGTTGGAAAAAATCGTCAATGATCTGGGCCTGTTAAGTCGGCTTAACATAAATGAAAATTTATTTGAGGTGATCAATCTTCAGGAGCTGATTTCCGATATCCTTATAGGCTCCTATGATCATATCCGGTCCGGACAGGTGACGGTTTCCATTCAGCCCGATTTGCCGCCTGCATACGGCTATCGTGAAGGCTTGCACCATGTGTTCTCCAATTTGATTCTGAACGCCATCAAGTACCGCAAGCGTGCCCAACCGGTGCAAATCGACATCGGTTGTTTGCAGGATGAATTCTTTCTCAAATATTATGTCCGGGACAACGGCATTGGCATTCCATCGGCCTATCGCAAAAGCATTTTTGATATGTTCGTGCGGGCGGGCAATGTGAAGAAGGTGAATGGCAGCGGCCTGGGTTTGTACATCGTCAGACGGATAATCCAGGCGCATGGCGGTGAAATCTGGGTCGAGTCCAGGGTCGGCAGGGGGTCCACGTTTTATTTCACCCTGGCCAAAGTCCCTTGATGCGCCAAAAGGGCAGGAACCCGAGGAAATGGGAAGACGGACATTGACAATCATAGCAACGGCGAATCGCACACCCGGGAGATGGGCTGAATGAATGAGACATTGAATGTACTGGTAATCGATGACAATCAGGATCAACTGGAAGTCTTGCGCATTGTGCTGGGCAAACGCGATCCTGATTTGAAGGTTGAGGTGTATGCGGATCCGGCGGCGGGATTGCAGGCCCTCTCGGAGAAATCGTTTGATGTTGTTTTGCTAGATTATAGCCTACCTGGCGTCAACGGCCTGGATTTGCTGCGGCAGATCAAAGACCGGTGGCCGCATTTGCCGGTCATCTTCGTGACCGGTCAGGGCAATGAAAAGATCGCCGTGGCGGCCATGCGCGACGGCGCCCACGATTACATCATCAAAGAAGGCGACTACCTCAAGTTCCTGCACAAAACCATCCGCCATGCGCATGAAAAGGCACAACTGGAAAAGCAAATTCTGACCAGCAAGCTGCGGCTGCAGGCGCTGTTTGACGGCATCCAGGATTTCATCTCCGTTCAGGATCGTGAGTTTAATGTGGTGATGGTCAACCGCAAGTTTGCCGACTGGGTGGAAGAAGAACCGGATGCGCTGGTTGGCCGGAAATGCTACGAGGTCTATTTCAAACGCTCCGAGCCATGCGAAAATTGCCCACTGCAAGCCACGTTTCAGACCCGCCAGAAGGATTTCCTCGAAATGCACCACGACAACGAGGTGTTCCACATCTGGAGCTATCCCATGACCGGGCTGGATGGCCATCTGGATTTTGCCATTGAGCATTTGCGGCGGGTAACCGACCAAAAGCGCATGGAAGAGCAGTTGATCCAGAACGACAAACTGGTGACCCTGGGCATTTTGTCATCGGGGATTGCACATGAAATTCGTAATCCGCTGAACATCATCGAGGCGGCGCGGTACTACCTCTCCGAGGTCATCCCACCCGAAGAGACTGACAAGCACGAAAAGCTGATGATCATCCGCAAGAATGTGTATCGCGCGTCGCGGATCATCAATAACCTGCTGGAATTTTCGCGCAAGAAAGACATGGATGCCCAGGAAATCGATGTCAATGCGATCCTGGAAAAGACCCTGGCGCTGATTGAAAAGGAAATGCGCGTACGCGACATCGAGGTGGTGCGCGAGTTGGAGCCTGGCCTGATCACCTATTTTGACCCGGATGGGTTGCGGCAGATTTCGCTCAATTTGATTCTCAACGCCATTCAGGCCATGCCGGAGGGCGGCACGCTGTATTTGCGCACCCGCCGGGATGAATCCGGTAACATCTGCCTGGAAGTGGAAGATACGGGAATTGGCATCCCGCCGGAGAATTTGAAAAACCTGTTTGCGCCGTTTTTTACCACCAAGCCCATCGGCGAAGGCACCGGTCTGGGCCTGTACATCGTCAACGCGATCGTCAGCCGCAACGGGGGCGAAATCAAAGTTGAGAGCGAAATCGGCAAGGGGACCCTGTTCCGTGTAATGTTGCCAAGGAAATCGTCGCCGGACGTGGCCAACGGCAAGCTCATTGAAAATCACCGAGCCGAAGCGATCAACGCCTGAATGGCGTTGCCGCGGCGGTTTGGGCCCCGGCTCACAGCCCGATCGAACATCCCTTTTTAAGATTGACAAATAACCTTTTTATCATTACATTTACCAGGTTTTTTGCAGATGGCCGGCGATTTTCGGGCTTCGGCTGGAAATACACGTCGATATCTGACTGGCCATCGGTTCCTCAGCAAGAAAATGATATCCAACTAAACCAAGAAAATTAAGCGTTGTCAGTTCGAGGGCTGTGTGCAACTGAAAGAAATCATAGCGCCAATAAGGGAGGACCTCAGCGCATTTGAAAAGGAATTCAAGGCATTACTCAAGTCGGATATTTTTCTCATTGATAAGGTCGTAAGCTATCTGGTGACCCACCGGGGCAAACGGCTTCGGCCCATCATGGTGCTTTTAACAAGCCGACTGAACGGCAATCCACCCACCCCCGTGCGGCTCAGCGCCGCCGCCATCATGGAGTTGTTGCACACGGCCACCCTGGTGCATGATGATGTCGTGGACGACAGCTACCGGCGGCGGGGGTTCCCTTCGATCAATTCCATCTGGAAAAACAAGATCTCGGTGCTCATCGGCGATTATCTCTTTTCAAAGGCGCTGCGTTCCATGCTGGAAATGCGCGATTTCAAGGTGTTCGATATCATATCGCGGACGGCTGAGCGCATGAGCCAGGGCGAGCTGCTGCAAATGGAGCGGAGCAAGGACTTCTGGATGGAGGAGGAGGTGTACTACCGGCTGGTCAGCGACAAGACAGCCTCGCTGATTGCCGCTTCCTGCCAGCTTGGCGCCGTGGCCGCCAATGCGTCGGAGGAAGAGATCGAAAAAATGGGTGAATTCGGCGAGAAGGTGGGCATCGCGTTTCAAATTCGCGACGATTTGCTCGATTTGCTTGGCCACGAGAAAAATACCGGCAAGCCCATCGGCAACGATATCCGAGAAAACAAGATCACGTTGCCGCTGCTGCATGCGCTGAAACAGGCCGAAAAACGCGAGGCCAAACAGATCATCCGCATGATCAAGCGTGGCCCGGGAAAGAAAGAGATCGAATTTATCGTGGATTTTGTGGTGAAGAACGGCGGGGTGGCCTACGCCACGGAACAGGCAGAGCGCCTCACGTCGGAAGCGCTGCAGAGTCTGTGCAAATATCCCGATAGCACGTATAAAGATGTGCTGATCAAGCTGGTGCGGTTTATCACCACGCGTGAGCATTGACACCCCATGCTTGACAATCCTATTGCATTCGGAACAGGCAACAAGCACGAACAACCAAAACGCGAGGAACCGTTATGCCCCGAACGCTAGTGACAGGAGGTGCTGGCTTCTTAGGCTCGCACTTGTGTGAATACCTTTTGAAGAAGGGTCACGAAGTGATCGCCATGGACAACCTGTTAACCGGTTCGATTACCAATATCGAACACCTGCAGTGCGAGCAGTTCAAATTCATCAAACACGACGTCACCGAATACATTTACGTCGGCGGGCCGATCGATTACATTTTGCATTTTGCTTCGCCCGCCAGCCCGATGGACTACTTGCAACTGCCCATCCAGACCCTGAAGGTGGGCGCGCTGGGCACGCACAAGGCGCTCGGTCTGGCCAAGGAAAAAAAGGCCACCTTTTTATTGGCCAGCACCTCGGAAGTGTATGGCGATCCGCTGGTGCATCCGCAGAACGAAGAATACTGGGGCCATGTGAATCCCGTGGGGCCGCGCGGTGTGTACGACGAAGCCAAACGCTTCGCCGAGGCGCTGACCATGGCCTACCACCGCACGCACGGCGTGGATACCAAAATCGTGCGGATTTTCAATACCTATGGCCCGCGCATGCGCCCGAATGACGGCCGGGCCATCCCGACATTCATTCCCCAGGCGCTGCGGGGCGAGCCGATCACCGTATTTGGCGATGGCTCACAAACGCGCAGCTTCTGTTTCGTCGACGATCTGGTGGAAGGCATCTACCGGCTGCTCATGTCTGATGTGCACGATCCGGTCAACATCGGCAATCCGAGCGAGATGACCATCAAAGAGCTGGCCGAAGAAGTGGTGCGGCTGACCGGTAGTCGCAGCGAGATCATTTACAAACCGCTGCCCGTGGACGATCCAAAAATCCGGCAGCCTGATATCACCCGGGCCAAAACCCTGCTGGGCTGGGAACCGAAGGTGTCGCTTACGGAAGGCCTGAAAAAGACCATCGACTGGTTCCGCACCCTGCCGGAGTTCCGTGAAGTCGCGGCAACCGAAGTCGTGGAGGACTGAATCCGGCGTTGCAGATCTATCCCGACAGCGAGCATAAAAAGATTCTTTTGATTCGCCTGAGCGCGATCGGCGACATTATTTTGACCACGCCTTTGATTCGCGCTCTGCGGCAGCGGTTCCCTGCCGCGTGGATCGATTTCATTACCAAATCCAAATATGCGGACCTGCTGCGGTTTCATCCGGCTGTTTCGCAGATTTACGAATTCCCCGACCACGGCGGTCTGACCGATCTTCGCACCGCCCGGCAGTGGATTCGCGAACAGCGCTACGACATCATTCTTGATCTGCACCGCAATGTACGCTCGTATGCGCTGACCTGGCGGCAGCTTCACCAGCCGGTGCCGCGGCTGGAAAAGTTTGCGTTCCGCCGGTTTCTGCTGGTGAAATTTGGCATCAATTGCTATCGCGAAGTGGTGCCGGTGTACCGCCGGTATCTGCGCGTGGCCGGCCATCTGGGCGTGCAGAATGACGGATTGGGCACCGAGCTTTTCATTCCGGGCGAAATTTTCGCTCATGTCGATCGCCGGTTGCAGGAGGCAGGGCTGGCGGTGAAGCGGTTTTTCGCCATAGCGCCCGGCGCCGGCTTTGCCACCAAGCGCTGGCCTATTGAGTATTTTATCGAACTGGGCAGGAACCTTTTTCAAAACGGACAGGTTTTTTGTATATTGGGAGACCGGCAAGACCGGCCGCTCGCCAAGCAAATCCGGCAGGCACTGCCGGAGGCCGTGGATTTTACCGGCCGGTTGAGTTTGCTGGATAGCGCCGCGGTGCTTTCGCGGGCGCGGGCGCTCATCACCAACGATACCGGCCTCATGCACATGGCCGAAGCGGTGAAAACCCCGGTGGTGGCGTTGTTTGGCTCCACCACGCGGGAACTGGGTTTTTTCCCGATGTTGCCCGAAAGCGAAGTCATTGAAAATCCCGAGATTCTCTGTCGTCCCTGCTCGCACGTCGGGAGACATCAATGCCCAAAAGGGCATTTTTTATGTATGCGCTCACTGGAACCGAAAAAGGTTTTCGCGGTTTTGCAGCAGACATTTGGAATTTGAGGCCATTGGCAGACAGCCAACCTTCCGATCGGTTGGCGGGGCGCACTTGAATTCGTTGCGGACAAAAAATGCAGTCATCAAAAACAGCGTGCAGCAGCACAAGCAGCCATTCTGGAGGTGAGAACTTTCGGTGCAAGGTAAAGAACTCGCTCGGCGCATTGCCATAGCGGCGCTGGAGAAAAAAGCCGAGAATATTCGTATTTTTGACCTTCGCGGGCTGAGCACCGTCACCGACTTTTTCGTCATTTGCTCAGGAGTGACCGATCTGCACACGCGGGCCATCCAGGAGGGCATCGTGGAAACCCTCAAAGAAGCCTCCATCCGGCCGTGGCACATCGAAGGCGAGAACATCGGTCGCTGGATCTTGATCGATTACGTGGATGTGGTGGTGCATATTTTTCAACCCGAAGTGCGCGAATATTACGGACTGGAACGTCTTTGGGGAGACGCTGAAATCGAAGAGATTACCGATGAAAATGTTAAAGCCTGAAACGTATTTGCGGGAACAAATTGCCAGAGCGCTGGCCACGGCCTTTGCGCTGGAAAACGACCTGGAGATCATTCTCGAGCGCCCACGCCAGGAAAATTTCGGCGATTACGCCACCACGGTGGCGCTGGGACTCGCCAAAACCCTGCGCAATGCGCCCCGTAGCATCGCCGAAACCCTGCTCGAACATTTCGCTGACGATGCCGGGCTGGTCGAGAAAACCAGCATCGACGGTCCAGGTTTCATCAATTTTACCCTGAAGCCCACCTTCTGGCAGCAGTATTTGCTGCAAATTTTATCCGAAGGCGAGCGATTCGGCGCTTCAGGCTGGGGCGGTGGCGAAAAGGTGCAGGTGGAGTTCGTCAGCGCCAACCCCACCGGCCCGCTGAATGTGGTATCCGCGCGGGCCGCCGCGGTGGGAGATGTGCTGGTCAGCCTGTTCAACCAGGTCGGTTTCGACGCCAAAAGGGAGTATTACATCAACGATGCGGGCCGGCAGGTGCGCTTGCTGGGCGCGTCGGTGAGTGCGCGGTACATGCAGCTCCTGGGTCATGATGAGCCCGTCCCCGAGGACGGCTATCAGGGCGATTACGTAATCGATCTGGCGCGGGAAATCCTGGACGAGGATGGCGACCGGTATGCGGCACAGCCGAAAGAAGAGCGCGCCGAAAAACTGGCCGAAATTGCGCTGGCCAAAATGATCCGGCTGCATCAGGCGGCCATGGAGCAGTACCGCGTGCAGTACGATGTCTGGTTCCGTGAGAGCGATCTACGCCGCGACAACAAACACCAGCAAATTTTAGAAACGCTGAAACAAAAAGGGCTCACCTACGAAAAAGACGGCGCCATCTGGTTCAAATCTTCGGACTTTGGCGATGAGAAAGACCGCGTGCTGATCACGCGCGAAGGCGAGCCGACGTATTTTTTGGTGGATATCGCCTACCACGAGGACAAATACCAGCGCGGTTTTCAAAAGATTTACGATCTCTGGGGGCCGGATCACCACGGATACATCGCGCGCATGAGCGCCGCCATCCAGGCGCTGGGGCATCCCAAAGATAGTTTCCAGGTGCGCATCATCCAGCAGGTGAACATGCTGCGTGGCGGCGAAGTGGTGAAGATGAGCAAACGCCGTGGGAATATCATCGAGATGCAGGAAGTGCTGGAGGAAGTCGGCATCGATGCAGCGCGGTTCTTTTTTATCATGCGCAAGCTGGACCAACCGCTGGATTTCGATATCGACCTGGCCAAAAAGCAGACGGATGAAAATCCGGTCTATTACGTGCAGTACGCCCACGCCCGCGTGGCCAACATCCTGGAATACGCGCGCAGTCAGGGCGTGGAAATCGCCGATGAAGCCGATGTATCCGTTCTGCGCGAAGCCGAAGAGCTGTCGGTGATCAAAAAGCTGGCCGAGTACCCGGAAGTTATCAGCAAAGCGGCCAAATTTCTGGAGCCGCACCGGGTGACCAATTATTTGATGGAATTGGCCGCAACCTTTCACAGTTTTTACCAAAAACACCGCGTGGTGAGCGACGACGTGGCGCTCACGCAGGCGCGGCTAAAACTGGTGCAGGGCACCAAGTTGGTGCTGAAAAATGCCCTCGATCTACTGAAAATTACGGCGCCCGAGCGGATGTGACGTGCGGTGGAGTTGCCATCCACTATGGAATGCATGCGCTCAATGAATGACCTCGCATGGGGCGTGGAGGAAGTCTCAGTTGTATCTGGAGGAATGGCACATTGATGAATCTGCTCATTGTCGGCTCGATCGGCTTTGACACCGTGGAAACGCCGCACGGCAAATCGGAAAAAGCCCTTGGCGGCACGGCGGTGTATTGCAGTGTGGCGGCCAGCTATTTCACCAAAGTGGGTATGGTGGCTGCCGTGGGTACAGATTTTCCCAAACAGCACACCGAATTTTTGCAACAAAAGGGCATCGATCTCACCGGCCTGATGACCCTGCCCGGAGAAACCTTCCACTGGGGTGGCCGGTATCATCCGGACATGAATTCACGCGACACCCTGTTCACGCATCTGAACGTGTTTCAGGATTTTAAGCCGACGCTGCCGGAATCGTACTGTAGCGCGCCGCTGGTGTTCCTCGGCAATATCCATCCCCAGTTGCAATTGCATGTGCTCGAGCAGGTGAAGGAGCCGCAGTTGGTCGCTCTTGATACGATGAATTACTGGATCGAGGGAACGCCCGACCTGCTGAAGAACGTGCTCAAGCAGGTGGACATCCTGTTCGTGAACGACGAGGAAGCGCGGCAGCTCGCAAACGAGATGAACCTACTGCGGGCGGCGCGCAAAATCTGGGCGATGGGCCCGCGGATCATTGTCATCAAAAAAGGCGAGCACGGCGCGCTGCTGTTTTACGAAGGCGATATTTTCTTTGCGCCGGCGTATCCGCTGGAGAATGTGGTGGATCCCACCGGTGCCGGAGATACCTTTGCCGGCGGGTTCATGGGCTATCTCGCTACCACGCAAAATTTTGACCACAACCACCTGCGCTGCGCCATGATTTATGGCAGTACGCTGGCCAGTTTCGCCGTGGAGGATTTTTCCATCGAAAAATTGCGCACCCTCGAGGAACGCGATATTTTCGAGCGCTTCGCCGCCTTTCAGCGACTCACACAATTTTCCCGGGAATAGCCATGGCCGTGATAACGCGATTTATCGAAAAGAAAACCGCCGGCTTCACGGATATTCATGACCTGACGCCGGAAGTGGCCGAACTGGTGCGCGACAGCGGCCTCAAAGATGGTATCGTGACCGTGTTTGTGCCAGGCTCCACCGGCGGCATTACCACCATCGAATACGAGCCGGGTTTGAAGAGGGACCTGCCAGAGGCGCTGGAAAAAATCGCGCCCACGAACAAAACCTACCACCACGACGCCACCTGGGGCGATGGCAACGGCTTTGCGCACGTGCGCGCCGCGTTCATCGGCCCGTCGCTCACCGTGCCGTTTTCCGACGGCCGCCTGCATCTCGGCACCTGGCAGCAGATCGTGTTTCTGGATTTCGACAACCGCTCCCGCCACCGCCGCATCGTGGTGCAGATTATGGGGGAGTAGCCGTTTTCTTATTTATCAGTTCCAAAATACCAATAAATCGGGTCCATTGATTCAGCCCTAAAAAACCGATCAAGCCGTTAGCCAGCTCCATTCGTGGCATAGTCAACTCCGGGACGATATTTCCCATCCACAAACGAAAAACAACTCTCGCAGAGCGCGCTGAGGACGCTGAGAACGGGGGGTGGGCGATGTGCAATTTCAATTGTTATCGCATCCCTGACAAAACGTCTTTCAAAACCGTTCGTCCGTCACCCGTGCTCCATCCACGTCAATCCGCGGCGTAAAAATCACGAAAACCGGTGATATCGCCGGATGTATGAATTTCAACCCAAACAGGCGAATTCATTTAACCTAAAAACATTGCCTGGCAAAGAGAATATCTTATATTTTGTCCACACGCACTGGCTTTGTCAGGACCATGGTGCCATTCAAACAAGGAGACCGTATGCGCAAATTGTATTTCGCATTTCTACTGTTCGCCGGCATGGTTGTCTGGGGGATACGTCATATCGACCGGCCGGCGCCGATCCGATACAACGGCGCTTACGAAGCCCTGCGTTTCTGGACCGAGGCTCGCGCCTATCCGAACCGGGATATCCCCAATGCCGCCACCTACGCCGCCTATGAATATGACCGCCAGGTATTCCAGGCGCAAAAACTGGCCAAAATAGCCGCGAAAGATGTCTGGTATGCCATTGGTCCCCACAACCGCGGCGGCCGCACCCTCGCCATTGCGTTCAATCCGCAAAATCCCAATACGGTGTATGCCGGCTCGGCCAGCGGCGGACTCTGGCGCAGCTATACCAGCGGGCGCGGGGCGCAGGCCTGGGAGCGCATCGCCACCGGTTACCCCGTGCTCGGCGTCAGCTCCATTGCCATCACCCCTGATGATAGCAATACGATCTTCATTGGCACGGGCGAGGTGTACAATATTGAAGACGCTCGGCCGGGACAGGTGCGCCGCGCCACGCGCGGCACCTATGGCATCGGCATCCTGAAATCCACCGATGGCGGTCAGACCTGGCAGAAAAGTCTCGATTGGAGCTTCAACCAGCGGCGTGGCGTGTGGGCGGTCAAAATCAATCCGATGAATTCCAACACCGTGTGGGCCGCCACCACCGATGGCATCTATAAAACTACCGATGCCGGCCAGACCTGGAACCGGGTGCTGGATGTCCCCATGGGTATGGACCTGGTGGTTCACGCTGTGGACACCAACATTGTGGTGGCAAGCTGCGGCAATTTTCAGAGTCCGGGCTATGGCATTTATCGCACCACCGACGGCGGCGCCACCTGGAGTAAAATCGAAGCCGGGCTGCCCACGGTGTACCGCGGCAAGGCCATGCTGGCCGTGTACGCCAACAATCCGGATATCATGATGGCCAGCTTTGGCAACGGCTTCTGGCCGTGGGATGGCCAGAACAAGAGCTGGCTGTGCCGCTCCGAAGACGCCGGTGAAACCTGGCAGGTGGTATCAACCCTGGATCATTCCCAGTGGCAGGGCTGGTTTGCCCATGACGTTGCTATCAACCCGGTGGATTCCAGCGAGGTGATTGCGGTGGGCATTTACGTGTACAAATCCACGCAAGAGGGCGCTAGCCTGGTGAAAAAATCCACCGGGGTCTGGTACACCGGCGTGATCCAGCCGGGCGCGCCGGAGGGCCCTCCATCCTATGTTCATGTGGATTTGCACGATGTGGTTTATCATCCCACCAATCCGAACATCATTTATTTCGCCACCGATGGCGGCGTGTTTCGAAGCATCAATGGCGGCAATAGTTTTGAAGCCTGTAATGGAGGCTACCAGACCGTGCAGTTTTATAATGGCTTTTCCAGTTCACCGCAGGATTCCAATCTGGCCATTGGGGGTTTGCAGGATAACAGCACCGTGATTTACCGTGGCCAGACGGCATGGAGCGTGGGCCACATCGGCGGTGATGGCGGCTGGGCGGCCATCGATCCACTCCAAAAGAATATCATGTATGGGAGCTATCAGTTTTTGCGCATCTTCAAGTCCACCAACAGCGGTTTGAAATGGGACCCAATTTCTCCACCCGGTGGCGGAAACAATGGCCGGCCGGTTATATTTATTGCTCCCTATGTATTGGCGCCGTCCAATCCGCGAGTGCTCTACGCCGGTCGGGATATCGTGTACAAATCCAAAAATAGCGGCGCGAGCTGGAGCGCCACCAACGGTGGCAAACCCGTGGATGGCCGGACGCCCACAGGCAATCCTGTAGTGGCGCTGGCGGTGTCGTATCAAAGTCCTGATGTGGTGTATGCGGCTACTGTCCCTACTGAAAGGCCGCCAGCGGGCGTGTTCCGTAGTCTGGATGGCGGCGCCACGTGGGCTGACATCACCGGCGACCTGCCCGACCGTTACGTGACGGATTTAGCGGTGGATCCGACCAATGATCAGATCGTTTACGTCACCTTTTCCGGGTTCGGCACATCGCATGTCTTCAAAACCATCAATAGCGGCCAGAGTTGGCAGGACATCGGCGGCATTCTACCGGACGTGCCCACCCAGGCGGTGATTGTTGATCCGGATTTTCCGCAGCACATTTACGTGGGCACGGATATTGGCGTGTACGTGTCCACCGATGGCGGCCAGACGTGGCATGCGTTCAACGACGGTCTGCCCGATCCAGTACTGGTGTTCGACCTCAGCATTTCACCGGCGAACCGCAAGATCCGCCTGGCATCCCACGGCAGTGGCGTGTTTGAGCGCAGCCTGCTCGAAGGTCCGCTCACGGGCGTGTCTGAAGCGCCGGTGCCGGCAGCGTTTACGCTGGAGCCGAACTATCCCAATCCGTTTAATCCGCGCACCACGCTGGCGTTTCAACTACATCGCGATGTCCGGGTAAGTCTTGATATTTACAACGCACGTGGCCAGCGGGTGCGCACGCTGCTGACCAATGCCCTGAAGCCGGCTGGCCTGCATCAGATGGTCTGGGATGGACGGGATGATCTTGGACGCGAGCTGGCCTCGGGGGTGTATGTGTACCGGTTGCGGGTCGGCAAGACCACGCAGGCGCGGCGGATGCTACTGTTGCGTTGAGCGGCGCATCGAACTTGTTTTTTTGCGACAAATGTATTACTTTGCTCATATAAAATTGCGCCCGGGGCATCGCCCCGTAATCCGAAAAGATGAACATGCATGTGAGGTGGTTCCGTGAAATATTCAACCTGGATTTTAATTGCGTTTTTTGCGCTGGGTTGTAATCAAAACGTCGAACAGCAGGCAAAGGCATCGCAGCCGCAAACGCTCACAGCGGCTGCAGAAGCCGAAGCAAGCGCCGGCGTGATTGACATCCCCGTTGACCAGGCGCAAGACATGATCAAAACGCAAAGCGGCAAGCCGGATTTTATCATCGTTGACGTGCGCACCCCGCGTGAATATGCGGCCGGCCATCTGCCCGGCGCGCAGTTGATGAATCTGTTCGATCCCGATTTTCAGCAGAAGCTGCAGCAGCTCGATCGGGATAAAACCTATCTCGTTTATTGCCGTTCCGGCAACCGTAGCGGGCAGGCAATATCCATCATGGAAAAGTTGGGCTTCAAAAACGTGTACCACATGTACCAGGGCTTCATGACCTGGGAAGCCAAAGGACTTCCGGTGGAAAAGTAAACTTATTTTTGCGTCATAAAAGGCCCGGCCATGGCAGCCGGGCTTTTCTGTTTACAGAGAAAACACAATGATAGCGGGTCGAAGATGCAAGTCTTGCATTTTTACCAGTTCTAACTTGCGAGGTTGCAAATTCAGGCCCCGCTCTGACCGAAACCGCGGCATATTGAATCTAATATGTGAGCGCCCATAAGAAAGTGTTCCAAACATGGTTAACTATAAAGTGAGGTGACAACGTGGAGATTGTTGTGTTGCTTTTTCTGCTGGGGATTTTTGCGTCCTTGAACCGTTCATCGGCCGCTGGGTCGGGCCAGACGCCCCAAAACGGGGATCGCGCCGCTGAAGAACCGGCCGGCATTGTGGACGTGAGCGTGGATGAAGCCTATGCGCTCATTCAGGCGCATCAGGACGATCCGGATTTCGTGGTGCTGGATTTGCGAACGCCGCCGGAATATGCGGCCGGTCATTTGCCCAGCGCCGAGCTGCTCAATTTTTACGACCCGCGCTTCATTCAAGAAATCCAGCAACTGGATCGCAATAAAACCTACCTGTACTATTGCGCCACCGGGAACCGCAGCAGCTCCGTGACTGAAATCATGCAACACCTGGGCTTCAAAAAAGCTTACCATGTGTATCAGGGGATTACCACCTGGAGCATGCGCGGCCTGCCAATCGAATAAATACAGAAGCTTCCAACGGGCCCGGCGAAAGCTTTTTCCGCCGGGCCACGCTCTTTGGAAGCACTATTCTTTTGCAATGGCCTGTCATTGATCTTACCGTCACTCTGAAGAATACTCCCCCGATTGGGAGCATTCTGATATCGCAACGATTTAAATGCATCAGCAATTTCGAGAGGTAGATTGTCATTTTGATATTGTACGCCATCCCATGAAAGGGGAATGGCTCCAAATACTGGAGTCTCTTTCCGCTGAACAAACAAAGGATGAGATTCCAGCATTTCAGCAGCTCTTTTCCCTTTTGATCGCCGCTGAACCTCGGAAGGACAAATATATGTCCATACCGAATAGTTTCCATCTCACCGTCATAGAAGAGATTAAAAGATGATTAATAGAATGAATCTGATTCATGCTTATTGAGCGATTTTTACCATAAGTTTTTCTACCTTTACCAATTAAATCCTTTAAAAAATGAGCAAGCAATCTAAACAGTTCAGCATGGAGCCCATTTCTACAACGAATTAGCCGTTAAGACCGAATACAAATCAAACCTGGCAAAGCAATTTAGGCCGCTAACGCAATTTGGCATACCATACCAGTAATTGTCCGAAAAAGGCAACACTATTTTCATGGGCAAGTGCCGTACAAACAAGCCCTCATCCCATTAAGGTAAAAAGATCTTCCTGTTTCGCCGCCCAGATTGTTGGCTTTATGCAACAATTCCAGTATCCCACATCCGTTTTTGCCTGCAAATGGAGCTTTTACGCCCCCTTTCGCAAGAAAATTCGTGCATTGCTGCATTTTGTTTTTTAGATTCATACCGAAAATCTCTCCGTGTGAAAGCCCAATTTCGCCGCAATGAGCGAACAGAGCTTGACTGACCATGATCACTTTTTTTGAATTGGATGGATATGTTTACAATAAAGCATGTTTCCAAAAAACGCTGGCTATGGCTGGGGCTGGTGCCCCTGATGGTAAGCTGCGCGGCGCCGCGCATTAAACAGGCGCGGTTTCCCCTTGAGCCGGAGTACAGCTTCCAAAAACGCGGCGCCTTTCTTATGGTTTATTACTCCGGGCCGGACAGCCTCACTACCCAGCAAACGCGGCCGCTGCGCTACCGCACCGTGGCGGTGGATCCGCGCCGGATTTTGCCCGGAAGCGTGCTGTTCATCCCAGAGGCGTACGGCGTGCTTTTGCCTACCGGCGAAATCCATGACGGTTTTTTCCTGGCGCAGGACGTCCGGCCGTTTGTGCGGTCGGACACGCTGGCCGTTTTTATCGGCGCCGAAGGCCACCGCCGGAACGCCTTCGCCAGAGCGGGCCTCAAGCCGGGCCAGCCGATCACGGTGTATTCCGTATACGAGCCGTATGACAGTGCGGTGAAGGCGCGGTTTGCCCACCGTTACACCATCGAACGGCGCAAGCCGCTGTTTCGCATGCTGGCGAAAGAGATTGACCAATTTATCCGGGAAACGAATCAAAAGATCAGGGATATTCGCACCCGGCTGATGGTGTACTCGGAGCGGGGCAAGGGGACGCCCTACTTGATTTTTCTGTTGGGCGAGGGCCCGGAGGCGAAGTACGATCAGGATCCGCTCATGGATTTCGCGCGTGTGGATTGCATGACCTTCGTGGAACAGTGCCTGGCCATGGCCATCAGCAATAGCTATGCAGAGATGTTCCGCCGGCTGCAGCGCATCCGCTACCGCGATGGCGTGATCAGCTACAAAACCCGCAACCATTACACCATTGCCGACTGGCTGCCCAACAACCGCTGGCTACTGAAAGATGCCACCACCAACATTGGCGGGCCGTGGACCCGGCCGATGACCAAGGTGATCGACCGGCGGGCCTTTTTCCAGGCCAGCGGACTGCCGGAAGACGAGCTGACCGACGTGCCGGGGCCGGACACGCTAACGGTGAGTTACATCCCGGCAGAGCACCTGCTCAAGATCAAAGACCGACTGCAGGGTGGGGAAATCGTGAGCATCGTTTCCAGCCAGCCCGGCATTTTTTCGGCGCACATGGGGCTGATCGTCCGCGACCGGTACGGCAACGTGATTTTTCGGCACGGCTCCAGTGCGCGGCGCAACCGCAAAGTGGTGGATGAGCGGCTGGAAGATGTGGTCGCTTCGCTGTTGAACTCGAAAAACCGCGTGGGCATGATGTTTATGCGCGTGCGGCCGGAATGGCGCTGGCCAGATAGCCGCACCAATGGGCACAGCCCGGAGCGGAACGCATCCGAATGCGAAAACTGAATCTCAGGGAGGAAACGGTGCCGAAACGAGGAAAGCGCATGGGGTTGTTGGTCGCGGCGTGGCTGCTAATCAGCGCGGCGATCGGACAGGCACAGGACGAACGCACGCAATGGTTTGATGTGCTGCATTACGATGTTTTCATCACCGTGCCCGACAGCGGCAAGCTGATTTCCGGCCGGACAGAGATCGTACTGCGGGCGAAGAAGCCGTTCCGGCGGTTTCGGCTGGACCTGGCCAAAATGCAGCCAACTCTGGTGGAGCGAGACGGACGACCGCTGGAGGCCCGCCAGCGGGACAATCAGCTTGAAATCGTGCTGCGCGAGCGCGCCCAGCCTGACGAGGTGGTGCGCGTGGCTGTGGCTTATTACGGCGAGCCGGCAGATGGGCTCATCATTCGCAAAAACAAATATCACCGCCGCACCGTGTTTGCCGACAACTGGCCCAACCGGGCGCACTACTGGTTTCCGTGCGTGGATCATCCCTCGGACAAGGCCACAGTGACGTTTCGCATCACGGCGCCGCGGCGGTTTCAGGTGGTGGCCAATGGACGGTTTGTGCGCCGCATCGATCATCTTAATGGCTGGGCCACCACGATTTATGAGGAGGGCGTGGCCATTCCGACCTACTGCATGGTGTTTGGCGCGGCGGAATTCGATATCATCGCTAATCCCGAAAGCGGGCGCGTGCCGATCCACTACTGGGTGTTCCCGCAGGATGCTGAAGATGCGATCAAAGAGTTCGATCGCTCGGACGAGATGCTGGCGTATTTCGAGAACCGTTTCGGCCCATATGCTTATGAAAAGCTTGCGCTGGTGCAGTCGTCCACGCGCTTTGGCGGGATGGAAAACGCCAGTGCCATCTTTTTTTCCGAGCGCAGCTTCGGCCGGCCGAACAGCATCGAAGGCACGGTGGCGCATGAAATCGCACACCAGTGGTTCGGGGATGCGGTGACGCCGCTGGACTGGCAGCATCTGTGGCTGAGCGAGGGCTTCGCCACCTATTTCGGCATGCAGTTTTTTGAATATGCCGATGGTGCGGACCGGTTCCACGAGCGGCTGCTGGAAAGCCGCGAGCGCTATCTTTCGCGGAAAAAATGGCACAACCGGCCGATCGTGACCCGAGTGCCGGAGGACCTGTTCCAGTTGTTGAATCCCAATAATTATACCCGCGGCGGCTGGGTACTGCACATGCTACGGGATATGATTGGTGACCGTGCGTTCTGGAAGGGCATCCGCCAGTATGTGGGAACCTATCGCGGCCGCAATGTCCGCACGGAGGATTTCCGCCAGGTGATGGAAACCGTCAGCGGTCGGCCGCTGGACTGGTTTTTCCGCCAGTGGGTGTATCAGGGCGGGGTGCCCGAGTTGCGTGTGACCTACGACTGGAAGGAAAAAGACAAAAATTTGCTGGTGCGGATTCAGCAGTTGCAATCCAAACCGATCATGAAATTGCCGGTTGAGCTGGAAATCGTGGATCGAAAGGTCGTGCGTAAGCGAGTGTGGCTGGCGGAGCGCGAAAAAGTGTACACGTTTTATGTGAGTGAGCGCCCGACACACATCCGTATCGATCCGGAGGTGAAACTGCTTGCCAAATTTACGGTGGGCAAAGGATCAATTGCCACGGGAAAATGATGGCATGCAGGAAAGGAATGTGTTTCAAAATGACTTTGCACCAAAAAATAAATTAGAGGAGAAAAGACGCCATGAGCTTTTTTGCATCTCAGCCCATTTACCTTGAAGATAAAACGCAAGAAATCGATGGGATTACCATATTTTCGCTTGAGGATTTGCTGGAAAAGAGTCAGGCATCGGAAGCCTTCAAAGAGGCCGTGCGGCGGTTCCGCGAGGGAGAAAAAAGCGACTTGATCCGCTATTCGTCCGGATCGCCGCCGGTAAAGGTCATGCGGGTGCTCATGAAACTGCTGGAGGTCCATCCGGAGCTGGCCATTGAGCGTGTGATGATCGAAGCGGTTTCTGGCTGCTCCACCTACCGTGGGCGAATCAAAGTGGAGCCGCAAAACCGCACGTTTGAATTCATTTGGGACTGCGCCTGGCGGGCGCAGCAAAATCAGGTGAAAAACGCCTGGGGTTTTCTGGATCAGGCGACGGCGGCGCAACGGTTCGGCTACCAATGTTTTCGGTATTTCAAGGAAGTCGCCGAATAAACTCGTTGCAACCGTTCGGCGCGGAAGGAGGCGGTGGCTCGCCGGCTGTGGGCCACCGGACGCGCTGACTTCGCGAGGGAAGGGCAAGGATGGCCTGCCCTGCGTGTATGCGTGGCCAGCGGCGCAGAGCCGCTGTAGGAGGGTAGGCATGGAACTGACCGGTCATTTAACCGAAGATCGGCTCATCGCCTATTTCGCCGGTGAGCTGGATGTCGATCGCATGCGGCGTATCGAAGCGCATGCAAAAAATTGTCCGCCCTGTAAGCGCGAATTTGTCATCTACCGCACGTTGTTTTCCGGGCTGATTGCCATGCTGAAAAAGGGGGACGAGCAAATCACCCCGGCGCGCATCCGCGAGGCCCTGAAAGAAAATCTGAAAAAGAACCAGGTTTTCTATTCGATTCTACACATCCCGAATTTTGCCTCGGTTCTGGTTGCCAAAACCACCGCAGGGCTCGCCGCCGTTATTATGGGTAAACTCACACAATTCGAGTTTGAGGAAAGGCTGAAGCGGTATTTCCCAAAGCAATGGATTGTGGAGTCTCTAGATGATACCGAAGAGGCGCGGTTGCAGTTCGAGCAGTATTTTTTTCAAGAACGTACCGTAATTGACCTGCCTATCGATCCGGTTCTGATCCGCAGCGAATTTCAAAAACAGGTGCTGCAGGCATTGCGCGACATTCCATATGGCCACTTCATCACATATGGTGCGCTGGCCAGGCGCATCGGCAAGCCGAAGGCCACGCAGGCGGTAGGTCGGGCGTTGGGGGCTAATCCGCTGCCCATTGTCTATCCGTGTCATCGCGTGGTGGCGGGCCGCGGTCGGTTGGGCGGCTTTTCCGCTGGAGAGGTATTGAAGCTCAAACTGCTGGAAATCGAAGGCGTGCATTATCCGCACACTAGTCGTCAGTTGAATTTGTTTGGTTCATTTGGGGAGGGATAACCGGGCCGATTTCGTTTCAGGCATTGTTATGGCTATACGGTTATAGGTGGATTTTTTTATTTCAAAAATAATTCGGCACCGCGAGAAAATCTCTTGAATCACGAGGCGCCCAAAAGTCACCAAAGGATAACGGCAACTTCCTGTAGTTCCGGGGCCCTTGAGACCGGGTCGCTTATGCGCATTCGCTGCGGTCGCAATTGAAGCGAACACGGTTGATACAGATCATGCGGATGATTACGGATGGTGATGCGAAAGTGTTTTTGACCTTTCATAAAAATTTTTAGGCCCATCGATTAACAAAATCTTCCCGCAATCCGCGAAAATCTGAGTGAATCCGTGCCTCAATTTTAATTTTTGCGCATTGTTAGAAATCGGACGTCAGGGACGGCCTCTGACCAACGAAAAATAGAATTTATGATGGGATAGACGTGGTCCCTGACCGCGGCATTCTTGCAGACCGGTCAAAGGAATCAATGCCAATCCGGAAAATGTGTGCTATCTCTGGCTCCCTGGATGTCGCGCAACAATCTTTCATTGTCTATGCCAGCGTCGTAAAGGGCGTGATTCATCATTTGCAGCTCCACCTGCCCGCCAGAAGGCGAAAATGGCTCTTCCTCCTGTTTTTAAAATCTAATTTTTTTCAAAGACTGCCGATAACTCAGGTGTAAAGTGCGGTTTATGGCCAAAGAGCCAGATCGCCTGTCGGGTGGAATCGTATCCGAGGTTGCTTGCCCCCTTTGCAAACGATGTTTTCGATGCCAGATCTGATTGGGTAATCATGGACTCATCAAAGAGGAATGGAGTTAGGATGAACTGGGAAAACTTAATTATCAATTTGGAATGCATTGATTCGCTTCCGACCCTACCGAACGTATTCCTGCGTGTCAGCCAGATGCTTAACGATCCCATGGTGACGGCCAAAAAATTGGCCGAGGTCATCGAAACCGACCAGGCCATCGCCATGAAGCTGCTGAAAATTGTCAACTCGCCGTTTTTTGGTTTCAGCCGTAAAATTATGACCGTGCAGGATGCCGTGGTGCTATTAGGATTCAACGCCACCAAAAACACGGTGATGACCATCTCGGTAATCCGAAGCCTCAATCACGAGAGCAAGGTGGAAGAATTCAACATGCAGGAATTCTGGAAGCATGCCATCGCCACGGGGCTGGTTGCGCGGTTCATCGCTAAAAAGACGCAAGTCGATTCTGAAAAGGCGTTTGTCGCCGGCATTTTGCACGACATCGGCAAGATTATTCTGGAGCAATATTTTCAGGAAGAAATGGAAAAGGTGTTACACCTGGTGCGCACCAAAAAAATCAGCTTTTATGAGGCCGAACTGGAAGTTTACAAAGGCACACACTGTGATCTCGGCAGCTACCTCGCAGATAAGTGGAATCTGCCGCTGCCATTGATTGAGGCCATTGATATGCATCATACCCCCGGTGAAGCCAGCGAGGAGCCAAAATTGGTGTCGGTGGTGCACATCGCCAATACAGTAGCCAAGCAGCTCGGCTATGGTTGCACCAATATCGTCAAGGAGAACGAACTGGATTCGTATGCATTTGCCCGCCTGGATATTTCGGCGTCGCAACTGGAGGAGTGGGCTGAAGATATCCAAAAGCATGTAGAAGAGTCAAAAGAACTGTTTAGCATTCTGGAATAAAGGGAAATCACCAATGCTAACAGCTCTCTGATGAATCAGGACGGGATGAGACGCCTACGCGAGGGAAACCCCCTCGCGTTTTTATTTCATGATACCAATGTCATCCTGTTGCGTCCCAGAGATGGTTGGCCGCGACGTAGAAACAAACATTTCAGTCTATTCAACTCTGGCCCATTCTCGTCTATCCGGGGATTTTTATAAAAGCCCCCCGTATTCGCTCTTCTCTCCCGGTGAGATTTTCCTGTTTCAAATCTGCGCCATCGGGATCCACTCGCCGTCGAGAGTATAATACTTTTTGTGCAAATTCGCCGCCAGGCAGGAATGGACCGGGATGATGGCCACTAGATCACCAATGCGGAATTGAGCCATCTGTTCCGGGCTGAGCTGGATGATGCCGTGTTCCTGCGAAAGCGCAATAACCTGTGCATCAGGCAGAGCCGGGCCCCAGCCACCGCTCAACAGCGACGTCACATAACCAAAAATTTTGCGCCGCTCCGGCATGAGCAGAAAGTCTTTGGATAGGTGAACTGCGCCACCATAAACCACCATATGATGCCGATCGGGATACAACGCTACCACCGGACAGGCCACTACCATAGCGATGTCCGCCTCACTACAGGAGCCTAACCGCCATTGCATGGCATCATAAAACACAAAATTGCCCGGCCGCACCTCATCCACGCCGGTGAAGGTATCCACCACCGAACAGCAGGGGGTATCGCCGATCGAAATCTCGCATTGAGTAATGCCGGCCTCCGTCAGCGCCTTGCGTACGGTCTGCATACGGTGTACCGTTTCTGCATAGATTGTGCGGATTTCGGCAAGCGAACTGGCAGAATAGCTATTACCGCTGTGGGTGAGAATGCCGCAAAATTCGGTTTTGGATTGCCGCTGGATTTGCTTCGCCAAAAGGACGATGCTCTCGGTGTCTTTCCACGGCATGCCGGTGCGACGATAGCCGCTGTCGATTTTGATCCACAGGCCCACTGGGCTCTGCAGCTCATTTTGCAGAAATGTGACCGCTTCCGGCGACAGCGCCAGCAAATTCAGCCGGATGCGCGAAGCCAGATCGCGAATTTTATCGATTTCGCGCAGATTCACCGGAAACGCCACAGTGATGTCGTCCCAGCCGTGTTCAGCAAAATACATCGCCATGTCCAGTGAAGATACGGTGATGCACCGGGTGCCGAAATTCCGGAACCAGTTGCCGATGACAGCGGACTGGTGGGTTTTGAAGTGGGGGCGGAAGCGGACGCCGCTTTTGTGGGCTTTTTCGCTCATGCGCGCGATGTTGTTCAAAACGCGGCGTTGGTCAATGATCGCCGTCGGTCGAATGATTTGGTTCAAATCAAGCATGGTTCTCTGGATGGTTTGATGGTAATGTCGATTGCGTTGTTTGAATACAATTCAGGCCAGTCGCTAGGATGACCGGCCTGATATGAATACAGCGTTTCAATTCAGTAATTGCTAACAGAAAACAATCCCACGCCGTCCTGGCGCGGGCTTTTTTGGGGTATAGATCAATTTATTGGATCAAATTCCCGTCTGCATCCACAAAATAAATCGGGCCGAAGCCCAGCTCCCGAATGCCGTCTTCGATTTTCTCGCGATCGCCCACCACCAGCCAGACGATTTTGTCTGGATGCAGCAAGGTGCGCGCAGCCTTTTTAATCTGTTGCAGGTTCAGCGAGCGGATCATGTCGGGATAGCGATCCCAGTAGTCATCTGGCAGGCCGAAACGCTCCATTTGCACGATGGAGCCGGCCACGGCGCTCATGGTTTCCCAGGTGCCGGGAAGCCGCAGAATGCGGTTCTTTTTGATTTTGTCCAGCTCGTCCTGCGTTGGCGGACGCGTGGACAGGATATCGTTCAGTTCTCTGGCGATTTCCTGCATGGATTCTCTGGTTTTGTCGGACTGCACCGGCGCATACACCAGAAACGGCCGCTGGCCGCGCGCGTCGATGAGCAGCGAGCGTGCGCCGTAAGACCAGTGCTTGTCCTCGCGCAAATTCATGTTGATGCGCGCCGTAAAGGTGCCGCCCAGAATGTTGTTCAGCGTCTCGATGGCAATTTCCTCGGGATTGGCCTTGGGCAGCGCAATGTGCGCGGCGAAGATGATCGACTGGATGGCGCCGGGTTTGTCCATCAAATACACCACCTGGCTCGTTTTGTGTTCCACCCGGCCAATGTTTTTCTTCGGCACATCGCCCGGCTTCCAGTTCTTGAAATACGTTTCCAGCTTGCCTTTCAGCTCCTTGAGCGTGATATCGCCGACCACCACCAGCGTGGCGTTGTTGGGTTTGAACCAGGTGCGGTGGAATTTTTTGAGATCATCGCGGGTGAGTTTACTCACCGAGGCCTCGGTGCCCGATCCGGTGAAGGGATTGCCGTAGGCATGATTTTCGCCGTACAGCAGCTTCGGGAACACGCGCAGCGCCATCTGCACCGGATTGGACTTTTCGCGCTGGATGGCCGCGAGCTGCTGCTTCTTTAACCGGTTGAAATCGGCTTCCGGGAAGCTCGGGTTGAGAATCACGTCAGCGAAAATATCCAGCGAGGCGTCCAGATTTGCCTTCAACGCCGACAGTGACACTGAAGAAATATCGAGATTGGAGCCGGTGCTTAGCCGTGCGCCCAGCATGGCCAGTTCCTCGCTGATTTGCAGCGCCGTGCGCTTTTTCGTGCCCTCGTCGAGCATGTTCATGGTCAGGCTGGCCGTGCCCGGCACCGCAAACTGATCCGCCGCATAGCCGGCATCCACCAGTAGGTTGAAATTGACCACCGGTACCGTATGCCGTTCAGCCAGGATGATCTTCAGGCCGTTGGACAGCGTGGCCTTTTGCAGTCTGGGGAATTTGGCCGCTGGCGGAGGACCGGGTTCCGGCAGTTTGGAGCGATCTACATCGGTTTTGAGGGTTTTGTACTTCGGGAACGGATGCACCTCGAGCACGAACACGCCGTCGGAGAGCCACTCGCGGGCGGCCGCATGCACATCGGCCGGCGAGGCGTCTTTCACGTATTGCAGGGTAGATTTATAATAGTCCGGGCTACCACCGTACACCTGATTCATGGCCAGGATGTCCGACTTGCCGCCAAAACCGCCGATGCGCTCGATGCCGCGGACGAAATTGGAGAAGTACTGCGCTTTCACCCGGCGGAGCTCCTTCTCGGTGGGGCCATCATCCAGGAACCGCGCTAGCTCCTCGTCCAGCGCCTTTTCCACCTGTTTCAAATCCACGCCCGGCCGCGCCGTGGCCTGAATGAGAAACTGGCTGGCAATCTCGCCGGTGTACACGTACGCGGCCACATCCGTGGCGATCTGCTCATCATAAACCAGCCGTTTGTACAGGCGAGAGGTTTTGCCGGATGATAAAATATCGCTGGCCAGGTCGAGATACACCAGTTCGCGGTTGCCCCATTCGGGCACGTTCCACACCTTGTACACCCGCGCCTGCGGCACGCGGTCCTGCATCACCATGCGGTGCTCGCCGGTGCGTTTGGCGATCCAGGCATCGTGCTTGGCCACCGGCGGTCCGGAGGGAATATCACCGAAATACTTTTCAACTTTGGCCTTGACGGTCTCGGCATCCACATCGCCGGCCACCACCAGCACGGCATTGGCCGCGCCGTAGTACGTCTTGAACCATTCGCGCACATCCTCGAGACTGGCCGCGTTCAGGTCTTCCATGGAGCCGATGGTGGTCCAGCTATATGGATGGCCTTTGGGAAAGGTGTTTTCGGCGATGATGTTGAACACACGGCCATAGGGCCGGTTCTCGCCCTGCCGTTTTTCGTTTTGCACCACGCCGCGCTGTTCATCCAGCTTGGCCTGGTCGATGGCGCCCAGAAGATGTCCCATGCGATCGGACTCCAGCCACAGCACCAGGTCCAGCGCCGAGGTGGGCACGTTCTGGAAATAGTTGGTGCGGTCCCGGTTGGTGGTGCCGTTCAAGTCGGTGGCACCCACGCGCTCCAGCGCCTGGAAATAATCGTCGTTGAAATGCTCACTGCCGTTGAACATCAGATGCTCGAACAGATGCGCGAAACCGGTCTTGCCCGGCTTCTCGTTTTTCGAGCCGACGTGATACCAGACATTGACCGCCACGATGGGCGCCTTGTGGTCCTCGTGTACGATCAAGGTCAGGCCGTTATCCAGAACAAATTTTTGATATTGGATTTCCGGAATACGGAACGATACATCGTCCTTGCTGCTTTCGGCCGATGCTGCACCAGTGAACAGTAAACAGGCGGCCAGCAGGCCCAAAAGCGGTTTTTTGAAACGCCTCATAAAACCTCCTCATGTTGATGGTCAATTGGGTTCATCCCCTGAATTGGATTTTGGCAAACAATACTTTTACGTCGATTCGCCTTCAGAGTTGCGCGGAGAAATCGATCCCTCGCCGGAACTGATTTGGCGGCTTACTGGCATCAATATCTCCCCGAGATCATCGAAAGGCTTGGGCCGATGATCAGGCTGTTCAGGAACAATTTTTCCAGCCCCCGCCAGTACGTGCGGAAAATCGGTTCCTCAGCGAACAGAATTACGTGTCCGCGTCGCATCGGCTCGTGGATCAGATACGCCTTGCCCGGGAACAACTTTTCGGTGTTCTCCCACACAAACCCGCTGACGCGCACGTCCTGGCTGACAAACCGGCCCACGTTGGCGCCTTCCTTGCTGGGGGTGAAGATATGGTTAGAATAAACCAGTACCGGAATGATTTCCTCGTAGCCCAGCGCCAGAAGATGATTGGTATCCAGTTTGATGTTCAGGATCGCGCCGGGAGTGAAATCGGGCTTAACGGATGTTTTCGCGGTGTCCGGCGCAGCACCAGGCTTTTCGCCTTTAGCCGCGGACGCTGGCTTCTGGCCCAGCAGCCGCGCGGTCGTCCACTTCACCTTCTCGCGCGTGGCAAACGCCGCCCCTTCTTTGATGCCCACGAACACACCGCCGTTTTGAATCCACTGTTTGATTTTCTGGATGCCGGCTTCGCCCAGCGCTTTCTCGTAGCCCGCGGCATTGCCCGGCGGCAGCACCAGCACGTTGTAGTCGTACAAATTGATGTGCTGAAAATAGTCCAGCCGAATGGCGGTGAACGGGATGCCGTACTGCTTTTCCAGCACGAACCAGATGGCGCCGTAGGACGTTTGCCGGGTCGGCTCTTCGGTGATCACGGCGATTCTCGGCTTTTTCAGCGGAATGAGATTGCTGGAACCCCAGAAAATGCCCTTCGGCGTCCATGCGGTGGTCAGTGGCGTGACGCTCACGTGGAGCTCCCGCGCCCAGCGCGCCAGCCGCTCCCGCAGGTCCGCCGGATTGCGCTTGATGCGCAACAGCGCCGTGCCCGGCGGGACGGTCTGGTTTTCGAGATGCACCGGCTTGCGCGAGATGGCCACCTTGTAGTCGTGCGATAGCAAGCGGGCCAGCAGCCGCATACCGCTGACCGTATTGGCGGAGAAGGCATAGCCGTAGGTGGTCTGTTCCGTTCCGCCGGTGATGCCGCCTTCGGCCGTAGCCACACGTTCCACGCGTTTCATGGCCGCGCGCACCATCCGGGGCGCGGCGTAAGCTTCAATGCCGTAGGCCAGCGGCAGGCTCCATGCCGTGACGTCATAAAAACCGAGCCGTTCCTTGGGCGCTTTTTCGCCCACCGAATGGTTGTACGCGTATTTTTCGCGGGCGATTTTCAGAAAGGCCTCTTCAATGCGCGTGTCGCGCTCGAGCAGGGCTTTGGCCAGCCGTTTTTGTGGCTGCTCCATGGGAATGAGGTAGCTGCCCACGGGAAGGGTTTTGCGCAGCCGCTGGCCGGTTAGGTAATCGATGGCGCGGTCGAGTGTAACAGGCGCCTGGGTTCGATAGACCTCGATGCGGTGCCGCAGCAAAAGTTCCACCAGCGCGCGCGTCAAATCCGGCCGCTTATCCGGCGCCAGCGCCACCAGCTTAACGGGCTCCTTTCTGGCCTCTTCCATGCCGGTGCGGAAAAAGTCGTAATAATCGCGCAACAGCGCCGTGTGGTTTTCTGCCGCGGTTTTAATGGTGGTGATGCTGGCCACTACGTGATGGTGGATGCCATCGCGGAAGGTGAGAATGGTGCCGTCTGCTCGCTCAAAGCGAAGGCCTTTACGGCCGCCGCCGTCAGTTTCGTACGTCATGCCGATGGCGCCATTGAGCGCCGGATACGAATCCCAGTAGCCCGGATAATGCAGATCGAACACCTCTCGGGCAAAATAGGTCCAGCCGTAGTGATCGAAAGCGCGGCTGTTGTTCTGGCCGAAAATGTCCGCCCACTTTTTTGTGGTAGGCGGCAGGTTCGGGTTCACCGGGATGGCGTACGGCGCGAAAAAATACTCATTGGTTTCGCCGTGATGGTCCACAAACACCTGCGGATTCCAGCGCTGCAGTTGTTCCACCACAATCTGCGTTTCCTGCTGCGACGCGGCAAAGGCGTCACGATTGAGGTCGATTTGATAGTGGTTGTTGTTGGTGCTCATGCGCCAGTCGCCGTGATGCTCGGCGGCGTTGCGGTCAGCGGTGCCGTTGGCGCCCACCACCGAGGCTTTCATCCAGGCGATGTAGCGCTGGTGGCTTTCCGGGTTGTGCGCGGGATTGAGCACAATCACCGCGTTTTTTAAAATAGACCTGGTTTCTTCATCTTCGCCGGCGGCAAAATGATAGGCCACCTGCAAACAGGCTTCGAACGCCGCCGATTCGTTACCGTCGTTGGCGTAGTTCATCCAGGCGATGGCCGGGGTGGTTTCGGCGATGCGCTGCGCTTCGGCCGGCGTGGTCTGACGCGGATTGCGCAGGCGGCCAACCGCCTGTCGGATGGCTTCCAGGCGCTGCATGTTTTCCGGCGCACTGATGATGACCAGATACATGTTGCGCCGCTCCACCGACTGCCCGATGGGAATGACTTTCACGCGCTCCGGCCGCGCCTGTTCCAGTGCGCGAATGTATTGTTCCATCTGATAGTGGTCGGTGAAATACTCACCGATGGCGTATCCCAGAAGGGATTTAGGGGGCGGCACGAATGGGTTGTATTTCGCACCGGGGTAAAATGGTTCATCGGATGCGGAGAGTACAAGCGGGAAAAGGAAATATACTGTGAAAATCGATATACCGTTTTTCATTGGTTGCCTCCTCATAAAGTCCTTTTGTAAGATGACTGAAAAAAAAGCAAAATGATAAAATGATTTTTTGTACCACATTTTGTAGTACAAGCTTTTTGTAGCACAAGCTTCCAGCTTCTGATGCTCGAATTTTAGGAATTAGCCACGGATTGACGCGGATAAACACGCATTCAAACATTGTCTCATATCTTCACGCCCTTCGCTACCTTTGAGGTTCAACCATGATTGACCCGATCCTACACGATCTCCGACCGTGTATTGCCGGGATCCTACCGGGCAGCAACCAAAACACCGTTTGAGACGATTAGATCAACCGAACTTGACGAGTTCGGCGAATGATGACGGCCAAATACGAAAAAAGGCCCGGAGCCGCAAGCAAGGATGCTTGCGCCACTATAAGCTTCCTATCCTCTAAATTTCTGGCTGGTGCACTGGATGAGCAGGCACGCCCGCTTTCAACTTCGTAAGGCACCGCGTATTAAAAAATATTTGCATTTTCGTAGATTATTATTATTTTTAGGATTCAATTTCAACGCGGAGAAAAAGCAACGTCTTATCATGCAACAGAAAATCCACATCCTTCGATCGCATATCGCAGCCTATTATGAGCTCACCAAGCCGGGCGTGACCTTCATGGTGCTGATTTCCGCCATGGTGGGCTACTATCTCGGGCTGGACGCGCCGATCAACATGGGCCATATGGCGCTGACCATGCTCGGCATCGGCCTGGTGGCCGGCGGAACCAGCGCCTTGAATCAGGTCATCGAAAGTAATATCGATGCCCGCATGACCCGCACCCGCAAACGTCCCATCCCCACCGGACGCATCTCGCGGCTGGAGGGACTGGTTTTTGGTGTGTCCATTTCCGTTGCCGGCATCGGGCTGCTGTATGCGAAAATCAATGCGCTCACAGCGCTGTTGGCCGCAGCAACTCTGCTGAGCTATGTCTTCATTTATACCCCGATGAAACGCAAAACCACGCTTTCCACCCTGGTGGGCGCCGTTCCCGGAGCGCTGCCTCCGGTAGGCGGCTGGGCCGCCGCCCGTGGCGACGCCGGCTGGCATGCGTGGGTGCTGTTCGGCGTGCTGTTCTTCTGGCAACTGCCGCATTTTCTGGCCATTGCCTGGTTGTATAAAGAAGACTATGCCCGCGGCGGCATTCGCGTGCTTCCACTGGCCGACCCGTACGGCGCCAAAACCATCCGGCAGATCATCCTCAATTGCGTGGCGCTACTGGCCATCAGCCTCCTGCCCACAGTGTTCGGATGGATGGGCGCGGTGTATGCCTTTGGTGCGGCAGTTCTTGGACTCGGCTACCTCTACTCTGGCTGGTTGCTGGCGCGCACCCGCACCAACCGCCAGGCCAGGCAGGTGCTGTTCGCATCCATTCTTTATTTACCACTCCTTTTGGCCCTGATGACCGTCCACAAATTGTTGGCATAGCAGCACAGGAATGCGGGATACTCCCGCGTGCGTGACCGTACAAATGGTTAGGGCTGTGCAACGGTCGGCCGCCTGGCCATGTGGTGATCGACGTTGCTTCGCCATTCAGTCGTCTGCCTGCCTGAGCCAATGACCGAAGGGCTTCCTACCATTTTCCAAAACGTTCCGCCCGCAAGATGATCGCTTAAAAATCGGCTTGCAGCCAAACTCTTTGGCATTTGCAAGGTTAAATAAATGGGTGAATGGAGGTTCTCAATCCTGGGAAGCGGACAAAGCCATTCCCAGTAATAAGAAAACGAGCCTCAATGGGAAGAGTTGGACTATCGCGCTTATGGTTTGATTATTAAAGAGATAGAAAGAATTTTTTCCCCATGATGTTGCGGAATGGTTGTTGCTGTATTATTAGATTGGCTAATAAAAGCATCTTTGCAGGGATCATCATCACAAAACAGGAGGATTGTTGCCTTATGACCTAAGTCAGGGTGATGATTATGCGAGTACAAAAAGTTCGACATGACCCGCTTAAGGAGAACTATCCGAAAGCGCGGGAGCTCGGACTGGTCGCGTCGCTTTGCATCAACATCCTCTTCCTGCAGGTGTTCCGCACGGAATTGCGAACTGAATTTTCTGTCGAACCGATCGAACTGCAGATCGAGGTCGAGGAAATTCCGCCAACCGAGCAGGTTCACCGTCCACCGCCGCCGGCACGTCCTGCGGTGCCCATTCCGACCGAAAGCGAAGATGTTCCTGAAGACGAAACCATTGAACCAACCGAATTCGATCTGAGCGAAATCCCACCGCCACCGGGTCCGCCCCCCGAAGAATGGTCCGAAGAAGTTCCCATGTTTGTACCCTACGATGAACCGCCACAGATTATCGGCGGCATGGCTGCGCTGCGCAAAGCGCTGGTGTATCCGGAAATCGCCAAGAAAGCCGGGGTTGAGGGGATGGTGGTCATAGCGGTGCTGGTGGATGAAAAGGGGCGGCCGCTGAAGACCAAAGTGATGAAAGCCCACGGGGGGAATGTGGGATTCGAGCAGGCCGCCATCGACGCGCTCATGAAGATGAAGTGGAAACCGGCCATGCAGCGCGATAAGCCGGTCAAAGTCTGGGTCTCCATTCCGGTGCATTTTAAGCTGAAATAGGCCACACGAGATTCTGCAACGGGGCGATTCATTTTTAGAGTAAAGGCATGCAAAAGCGTGGACCGCCGCGCAATGGGCACGCTGGAGATGGACCATCTTCCAGGCCATGTTGCCTGGCATGTGTGTCGGCGAAAATAAGGTTTTTCTGTTAAACCACAAGTAAACCCGGGGCGATCAGGAGGTGGCTTATGGTGAAACCGTTCATGCTTTATCGTGGTATTGGCCTGGCGCTTATTCTGGGCCTTTGTATGGGCGTCGGCAACGCTGCGGCGCAAAAAAAGGCCGCCAAAGTCAAAAAGCTGCGCATCATCGTCGAGGAGACCGCCATTCGCAAATATCCGTCGGACATGTATAAGGCCATCGGAACGGCAAAGAAAGGCGACAGCTTTGCGTACACCGGACTCACGCAATCGGGCTGGTATCAGATTCATTATCAGGGCGATCTGGCGTATGTGAAGGCGGAGCATGCCAAACCGGTTAAAGTGACGCTGCCGAGCAAAACTGCGGAAACGCCGAAAGCCGTGGCCAGTAAGGAAGCTCCGGCACTGACGGAAGAAAGCGCGACCCCGATGGTGCCGGAGGAGAAAAAAGGTCTGCCCGTGTTCTGGATTGTGGTAACCGCCGTGGTGATTTTATTGTACATTCTGTACTTCATTCGCAATCTGCGGCAGCAGCGGGAATTCGAGGAGTATCTGCGCCATAAACCCAGCTAATGCCGACGCCTCTCGATAGCTTTGCGGTGTGAACCATGTGACAGGTTAGCGATACGGTGTGTAAGCAAAGCAATGAGGTGTGTCATCATGATCGATCGAGAAGAGGCGTTGCGCTATCACAGCCAGGGCAGTCCGGGAAAAATTGAGATTCATTTGACCAAACCCTGCGCCACGCAGAAGGACCTGTCCCTGGCGTACACGCCCGGTGTTGCCGAGCCCTGCCGGGAAATTCAAAACAATGCCGAGCGCATTTTCGACTACACGGCGCGCGGCAATCTGGTGGCGGTGGTATCCAACGGCACGGCCGTGCTGGGACTGGGGCATATCGGAGCGGCGGCAAGCAAACCGGTCATGGAAGGCAAAGGCGTGCTGTTCAAACGGTTCGCCGATATTGACGTTTTCGATCTCGAAGTCGATTCCACCGACCCAGAAGACGTCATTCGCGTGGTCAAACTGTTGGAGCCAACGTTTGGCGGCGTAAATCTGGAAGACATCAAAGCGCCGGAGTGTTTTTACATCGAAGAGCGGCTGCGCCAGGAGCTGCGCATTCCGGTTTTTCATGACGACCAGCATGGCACGGCCATCATTGCCGGTGCGGCGCTGCTGAATGCGCTGGAGCTGATAGGCAAAGATATTCGGGATGTCAAGGTCGTATTCAATGGCGCGGGGGCTGCCGGGATTGCCTGCGTGCACTATTTTCTTTCGCTCGGCGTCCGCCGGGAAAATTTCATCCTCTGTGATTCCCGCGGTGTGATTTACAAAGGGCGGTCGGCGGGCATGAATCCGTATAAGACCGAGCTGGCTGCGGAAACCGATGCGCGTACTCTGGCCGATGCCATTGAAGGCGCGGATGTGTTCGTGGGGCTGTCGGTCGGCGGGGTGCTGACCAAAGAGATGGTGCGGCGCATGGCAGACAATCCCATCATTCTGGCCATGGCCAACCCCGATCCGGAGATCACCTACGAGGACGCCATGTCCGTACGCGATGACATCGTCATGGCCACGGGCCGGTCGGATTATCCCAACCAGGTCAACAATGTGCTCGGCTTTCCGTTCATCTTCCGCGGTGCGCTGGATGTGCGGGCGACGGCCATCAACGAGGCCATGAAACACGCGGCCACGCGGGCGTTGGCGGAGCTCGCCAGGGAAAACGTGCCTTACTCCGTGCTAAAAGCCTACCGGTTGTCGCTGCTGAAATTCGGCCGCGATTATATCATCCCCAAGCCGTTTGATCCGCGAGTATTGCTGTGGGTGGCGCCGGCCGTCGCCCGGGCTGCTATGGAAACCGGTGTGGCGCAGAAAACCATCGATCTGGATGAATACCGGGAGGCCCTGGAGGCGCGTCTTGGCATGAGCCGCAAATTCATGCGCAACATCATCAACATGGCCAAGCAATCGCCAAAGCGGATTGTCTTTCCCGAAGGTGAATCCCCGGCCGTGCTGCGCGCCTGCGATATCATTCTGGACGAGGGCATGGCCGAGCCCATTTTGCTGGGCAAGGAAGCGGATATTCACCACCGAATCGAGGAAATGCGCCTGCGGCTGCATGGCGGCGTGACCATTGTCGATCCGGAAACGTTTGAAGGCAAGCAGGAATACATCGAGGCGCTGTACAAGCTTCGCATGCGCAAGGGCATGACCCAGCTGGACGCCCGGCAGGCCATCGAGACGAATCGCACCGCCTTTGCCGCTATGATGGTGCACATGGGCGATGCCGACGGCCTGGTTGCCGGGGTGACACAGCATTATCCCGATACCCTGCGGCCGGCGTTGCAGATCATCGGCGTGCGCGGTAGCGTGAAAAAAGTGGCCAGCATGTATGCGCTGGTGTTCAAAGATCAGGTGTATTTCTTTGCCGACACCACGGTGAACGTGGATACCACGGCCGAGGAGCTAGCCGGAATTACGCTTCTGGTGGCGTCGGAAGTGGAGCGATTTGGCATCCAGCCGCGGATTGCCATGCTGTCGTTTTCCAATTTTGGCAGCGTGAAGCATCCGCTGGTGCGGAAAGTGCAGGATGCTCTGAAACTGGTGCGACAGGCCCGGCCCGAGCTCAACATCGATGGCGAAATGCAGGCGGACACGGCGGTGAATCCGGACATCATGCGCGAGACGTATCCGTTTTGTGAACTCAAGGACGGCGCGAATATTTTGATCTTCCCCGATTTGCAGAGCGGCAACATCGCCTATAAGCTGGTGCAGCGGTTTGGCCGCGCTGAGGCCATTGGCCCGATTCTGTTGGGCATGCGGCGGCCGGTGCACGTGCTGCAGATTGGCAGCAGCAATGAGCAGGATATCGTCAACATGACGGCCATCGCCGTGCTGGACGCGCAGATGCTCGAAAAGCGCGCATTATAGCCGAATTCTGGCCTTCGTCTGGCAGGCAGCAGGCTCCTCGCATCTTCCGAAAACTATTGGAGAATTCCACCGGATTTTATATTTTCTACCGTATTCTCAATCGGAACGGGCATCTGGCGAGTGTTGCCATGCAAATCTCAAACAGGGTGCGCCAACTCTTGCAGGAAAACATCATGTGCTGTTGCGACCGGGAGTTGGCTGGTTTCATGCAAGTCCGATGCGAATGCACTTGCAAATGGTTCTGGGAAAATGCGGTGTTGAAAATCGATCCATAAAAAAGGAGCGTGGATATGAAAACGTTTACGGAAATGATGCGACGCAATCACGAACAGGTTGTGTTTGGTTATGATAAGGAATCGGGACTGAGAGCCATCATTGCGATCCACAACACCACTCTGGGACCGGCGCTGGGCGGCACGCGCATGTGGCCGTACAAAAGCGAGGCAGAAGCTCTGAACGATGTGCTGCGGCTGTCTCGCGGCATGACCTACAAGGCGGCGGTGGCCGGCCTGAACCTCGGCGGCGGTAAGGGGGTGATCATCGGCGATCCGCAAACGGATAAAAATGAGATCCTGTTTCGCGCCTATGGCCGGCTGGTGGAAGGCCTGGGCGGACGGTACATCACGGCCGAGGATGTGGGCACCGATGTGCGCGATATGGAGTGGGTGCGTGCCGAAACTACGTTCGTGACCGGCATTTCCGAAGCCCTCGGTGGCAGCGGCGATCCTTCGCCGGTGACCGCGCGCGGTGTGTATCACGGCATGAAAGCCTGCACCGAGGAGGTATTTGGCACCGACCGGCTCAAAGGCCTGCGCGTGGCGCTGCAGGGGCTTGGGCACGTGGGGATGCATCTGGCGGAGTTTTTGCACAAAGAGGGCGCCAAACTTTACGTCACCGATATCCACCAGGATCGCGTCAGGGCTGCCGTTGAACGGTTTGGCGCTGAAGCGGTAGAACCGGACAAAATCTATGAAGTCGAGGCCGAGATTTTTGCACCGTGCGCCCTCGGCGCCATCATCAATGATGAGACCCTGGCGAAATTCAAATTCAAGATCATCGCCGGTGCGGCCAACAACCAGCTTCAGGATGAGAAGAAGCACGGTCAGGCGGTGAAGGAACTGGGGATTCTGTACGCTCCCGATTACGTGATCAACGCCGGCGGACTCATCAACGTGGCCAATGAAATCGAAGGCTACAACCGCGAGCGCGCGCTGACCCAGGCCGAGGGGATTTATTACAACGTCAAAAAAGTGTTGCAGGTGGCCAAAGATGAGGACATCCCGACGCATGTGGCGGCCAACCGCATTGCGGAGCGCCGCATCGAGGAAGTGGGCCGCCTGCGCCGCAAATTCATCACCGCCCGCCCGTTGCGCTATCGCGGCGGCCGGATTGTGGACAATAGCTGGTGAGAATCGGGCCGGCGAATTGAATCCGATAAGCAGCGGTCCGTGCAAACGAAACACCAGGCACCATACAGGTGCCTGGTGTTTCGTGTAACAAATTTCCTTTCATCAAAATCACGTCGCAGCCGTCTGTTAAAAAGACCGGTTGACGCTCAGCGATTCGGTTCATCGGAGGCAAATCGAGCACAAACAGGGGGAGCACTGCAAAACCGGAGGGAAAGGGAACACCGCTTATGAGCACTGCCAATCGCCGCCGTCCATCCTTGCTGGTCTCTCTGACGCCGTTGATCACCCTGGCGGTTTTGTTGGGGGTGGGATACGGCCTTTTGCGCCTGCGTATTGAGATTTTGCTAATTGCCGCCGCCGCCGTGGCCGGGATACTGGCGCTGCGCCTCGGCTATACCTACAAAGACCTGGAAGCGGGCATGCTCGAAAGCCTGATGAAAGGCATGCCCGCCATGCTGATCGTTATCGTGGTGGGCGCGCTCATCGGCTCATGGATCGCCGCCGGGGTGATCCCGATGCTGATTTTTTACGGGCTGAAGATCATTTCTCCGCAGTATTTTCTACTCACCGCCTGCGTCGTTTGCAGCGTGGTCTCGGTGGTGACCGGCACGTCCTACGGTACCGCTGGCACCATCGGCGTGGCGTTTATGGGCATTGCGCAGGGGCTGGGCATCCCACTCGGACAGGCCGCCGGGGCCATTGTGGCCGGGGCGTATTTTGGCGATAAAATTTCGCCGTTTTCGGACACGACCAATCTGGCGCCCATAGCCGCGCGCAGCAATTTGTTCGATCACATCAAACACACCCTGTGGACCACCACACCGGCATGGCTCATTGGCCTGGGAGTGTATTTTTTCCTCGGCCTGACCAGCCAGGAGCATCAGCAGGTATCGCTCGAAAAAATGAGCGTCATCCTCGAGCATCTGCACGGCGCGTTTCGGTTTCACATCCTGCTGCTTTTGCCGCCGTCCATCACCCTGTATGGCGCCATCCGCAAGAAGCCGATTATCCCGGGCATGCTGTTGTCTGCCGGGGTGGCCGTTCTGCTGGCCATCGTATTTCAGGGCCAGAGCCTGAAACATGCGGTGGATGTGATGGTGCACGGCTACCAATCGCAGATCGGTGATGCCACGGTAGATGCCCTGCTTTCGCGCGGCGGCATGCTGGCGATGATGGACGTCACCCTGATTGCGATTTGCGCGTTCGCGTTCGGGGGCATCGTTCAAAAAGCCGGCATGCTGGATGTGATTCTGGAGCACCTGCTGACGATTGCCCGTACCACAGCCTCGCTCATTACCGCCACCGTGGCTTCGTGCCTGTCGGTGGCGCTGATGACCGGCAGTTCGTTCCTCTCCATTCTCATCCCCGGCGAGCTGTTTGCGCCGGCCTACCGGCAGCGCAATCTGGCGGCCAAAAACCTGTCGCGCACCACGGAAGACAGCGCCACGGTGGTGATGCCGCTGATCCCATGGAGCATTGCCGGTGTGTTCATGTCCGGCACGCTGGGTGTGGCCACGGTGGAGTACGCGCCCTGGGCCGTGATGTGCTACACGGGGATATTTTTCGCGTTGCTATATGGCGCCACCGGCTTTGCCATCGCGCCAAGAATTCGGGACGATGAGACCATTCCGGGCAGTTGACGTGGAAATAAAAAAACAGGCACCTTCAAGGTGCCTGGGGTTTCTTCGTAGCCAAAGTCGCATCAGAGATAATGTTTTTCTCTGGCGAAGCGTTCCAGCTCCTCCCGGAATTTGGGATGCGCGATGTCGATGAGCGCTCGTGCGCGCTCACGGATGGTCTTGCCGTGAAGGTAGGCCACGCCATACTCGGTCACCACATAATGCACGTCACCGCGGCTGGTGACCACCCCGGCGCCCTCTTTGAGATGCGGCACAATTCGTGAAATCGTATCATTCCTGGCGGTTGATGGCAGCGCAATGATGGGCTTGCCGTCCTTGCTCCGCGCCGCGCCGCGGATGAAATCTACCTGCCCGCCGATACCACTGTAAAACATGTAGCCAATGCTATCGGCGCACACCTGCCCGGTCAGATCCACTTCGATGGCGCTGTTGATGGCCACCATCTTTTCATTCTGGGCAATGATAAAAGGATCGTTGGTGTACGCATTGGGATGAAATTCGAAAACCGGATTGTTGTCGATGAAATCGTATAGCTTGCGCGTGCCCAGCACAAATCCCACGATCACCTTGCCCGGATGCAGGGTTTTCTTTTCGCAATTGACCACCCCGGACTCGATGAGCTCCACGATGCCGTCGCTGAGCATCTCGGTGTGGATGCCCAGGTCCTTCTTGTCCTTCAGGTAATAAAGAACGCCGTCCGGAATTTCGCCGATGCCCAGTTGCAAAGTCGAGCCGTCCTCGATGATTTCGGCCACATTGCGGCCGATGCGCATGGCGATGTCGGAAATCTGGCCCTGCTTGTGTTCGAGGATGTCGTCATCCACCTCGATGATATGCGTGATTTTGCTCACATGGATGAAGCTGTCGCCCAGGGTGCGTGGCATTTTCGGGTTGACCTGCGCGATCACCGCCCGGGCGCATTCAGCGGCGGTTTTGGTGGTATCGATGCCGACACCGAAGCTGCAAAAGCCGTGTTCATCGGGAGGCGACACGTGAATCAGCGCAACATCGATTTTGTACGCGCCGCTGCGGAACAGCGCTTCGATCTCGCTGAGAAAAATCGGAATGAAGTCGGCCCGGCCCTCATTAATGGCGCGGCGTACATTGGCCCCGGCGAAAAATGCGATGTGGCGAAAGTGCGGCGCCATGTCCGGTTTCACATAGTCGGCATTGCCGGCGGTCAGCAGATGGATCACCTTCACGTTCTCCAGCTCCGTTGCCCGCGCCACCATGGCCCGCACTAGCCTCTCCGGCTCGGCGCATCCCGGATGAATATAGACCGTATCGTTGCTTTTTATGATTTTTACCGCCTCGGCTGCGGTTGTCCTTTTGGCCTGATAATCCTGCATCCAGTTCATGGTTCTAACCCTTTGAATTTTACCTGATTCTCGCAATTAGGACGCCTCTTAAAGCTTTAAAGCAGCATAGCTCATTTTTTTGAGAACATCTGGCCCCGCTATCGGCGTCGGTTTCGCTGCTCATCGCAACATCTTTTTTCTGTTTCATGAACGGTGGCCCGCTTGAATGCCGTGGCGACCGCCAGTTTGCCCCGGATGCCATGTAGCCACCCGTTAGCTTAGCAGTTCACTGATGTCGGTGTAATCCATTTGAAAAAGCCCGGCGATGTTCTCGTTGGTGCACCGCCCGTCAAACAGGTACGTTCCGGCGGTGATTTCGTCGGAACTTCGCCACGCTTCGGGTTTGCCTTCGCGCGCCACATGCAGAAACAGCGGCATGGCCACATTGGTCAGAGCGCGGGACGCCGACCGCGCCACGGCCGCGGGCATGTTGGGCACGCAGTAATGAATAACGCCGTGCTTCACAAAAATCGGATCTTCATGCGACGTCGGTCTGCTGGTTTCCACGCAGCCCCCCTGATCGATGGAAATATCGATAATTAGCGAGCCCTTTTTCATGTTCTGTACATGCGATTCGAACACCAGATGCGGGGTGCGCTGGCTGTGAATGAATACCGCGCCCACCAGCACATCGGCAAATTTGGTGAACCGGTCGATATTGTAGGGTGAGGCGATGGCGGTAGAAACCATCCGATTGGTCAACGATTCCAGCCGGCGGAGGCGATCCAGATTGTTATCCATCACGATCACGTGCGCCCCGGCGCCAAGAAAGCTTTTGGCTGCCGTGCCGCCAACGATACCGGCGCCGAGAATCACCACGTTCGCCGAGGGAAGACCGGCAATGCCCCCCAACAAAATGCCGCGGCCGCCGTGGGTGCTTTCCAGGTAGCGCGCGGCGATGTGCGGTGCCATGACGCCGGCGATTTCGCTCATGGCTGTCAGCACCGGATGCTGACCATCGGCGCGCTGGATCATTTCATAGCCGATGGCGCAAACCTGTTTCTCGACCAAAATCTGACAGGCCTGTTTGTCAGCAGTACCCATATTGAAAAAGGAGAATAAAATGGACCCGTCCCGAATCTGACGGGCTTCTTCCACCGAAATGGGCATGATTTTGACCACCAGGTCGGCGCGCTGGAATACCTCCACCGCATCGAACACGATTTCGGCGCCGCTGTTGCGGTAGTCTTCATCTTGAAAACCGCACAACTCACCGGCTTTGGATTCAATGACAACACGATGTCCTTCTTTGAGCAGAGCATACACTCCGGACGGCGTCAGGCCGACCCGGCGCTCTGCACGCTGGGATTCCTTCGGCACTCCTATGATCATTGCCATACCTCATGGTTTTGATAGTGGATCGATTGAATGGCCACCCTGACATGCCCCAATTGAGCAAGAGGCATGCCACGCCATTCCTTGACCCTCATTCGGCAATAACATTAATACTGTTAATGAGTTGCGAAAATTTTTTAATTTGGTTTCGAGGCGGTCTGTTCTTATTTTTGAGAAAATTTTCTTGATTTCAAAGAAAAAATTGATTGCTTTAGAGGTTGTCACGTTAGCGGCCGGAAGTGGGCGTCTTCAATAGGCCATCACTGGTTTGGCTCAGGTTGGAAACAGGATGCGGGCCAGCTACCTTTCTCGACCCCAGAAGGTAATCGAAAAGATGTTCGCAGGCAAATGATATTTTCATCAACTGCCGGCCCGCCATGGTTCGCCATGCTTTGCATCTGCGACCATTCCAGCGTGCATGACCTTCGTCTGTGCCGGAATGCCGATCTCGTGTGCGGAAGCATATGGCTCCATTCATCATTTGTTAGACGTAACTCAGGGAGACCGAAATTGCAATCTTCAACTATGCTCTATTGGACGGCTTTGACGGGAATCATCAGTGCGCTAGCAACTGGATTAGGCGCCATTCCGGTGGCTTTCTTGAAAAATCGGTCAACCATGGTACGCGCGTTTTCCAGCGCCGTTGCCGCCGGCATGATGATCTCAGCATCTGTTTTCTCTCTGGCACAGGAGGGCATTGCCCTCAAAGTGACACGACCTTCGGCACCGTACGAGGTGATTATCGGACTGTTGCTTGGTGCCGCGTTTTTCTGGCTGGTGGACAAAAAATTTGGTGATAGCGATTTCGAGATCGCAGGCGTTGGGTCCGGAGCCACGCGCAAGGGCCTTTTGATTTTTATCGCCATGTTTTTCCATTCCATTCCGGAAGGCATTGCCATTGGCGTTGGCTTTGGTACTGGCGACTTCAATTTTGGTCTGGTGATGGCTCTGGCGATTTCCGTGCACAATATTCCAGAAGGCATTGCCATTTCGTTGCCCCTGCGGGCCGAGGGCGTACCCACCTGGAAATGCGGTCTATTTTCTATTGCCTCCAGTTTACCGCAACCCTTGTTGGCTGTGCCAGCCGCTCTGGCGGTGTGGGTTTTCTCTCCACTACTGGCTGTCGGGCTCGGTTTTGCCGGCGGCGCCATGGTGTATCTGGTGGTGCTTGAACTCATCCCCGAAGCCCTCAACGAAGGCGGCCGCGACCTGACCGCCTGGGGGGTGATGGTCGGCCTCACCGGCATGTTGCTGATTACCAATCTGTTGGATTTGATTAAAGTCTAATTCCCCCAATCCTTCCTGCCGAACATTCATCGTTCGACGTTAATGTTAAACCGATTCCTGCCGATCAAAAGAAAAGTAGAAAAGATCGGTAGTTTTCTCCCGACCTGGAAGTTGTGTGCCGTGCAGGACGGCCCAGGATTCTGGCGTTTTTGGGCTTCATTCAAATGCCGGTACGTATCTGTACCTCCCATGTGCTTTCCCTGATAGACGGACTTCTTGAGGAACGACGAATGAAAAAGGTGCAATGGTTTAGCAGCTCTGAGGTCACGCGGCAACTGAACATTAGTTTGCGCCAGCTCTATTACTGGGAGCTCAAAGGCATCGTGCGACCGAAAGTGGTCACCATGGGCTCGAGAGAATTCAAACGATATTCCATAGAAGATGTGGAGACCCTGCGGCGCATCAAGGAATTGCTGGATCAGGGCTACACCCTGTCCGGAGCCATGAAACAGGCTAAAATCAAAACCATGCAACGGAGTTAGGCATGGAGCCAGCGATTTTATTCGTTCTCGGTGCCATTCTGGGCAGTTTTTTGAATGTGGTGATTTACCGCCTGCCCCGCAAACAATCCATTGTTTCGCCGGGATCGACCTGTCCGTTTTGCAGCCACCGTCTGCGGCCCTGGGAAAACGTGCCCATTGTGAGTTACCTTGTATTGAGGGGCCGCTGCTCAAAGTGTCGGCATCGGATTCCAATTCGCTACTTTATAGTTGAGGTGTTGACCCCGGTACTTCTACTCACGGTATTTGCATTTTACGGATTGAGCTGGCCGTTTTTCAAAAATAGTCTGTTGATCCTGTTGCTCATTCCGATCGTGTTCATCGATCTCGATCACCGACTGATTTTGAACAAAATTACCCTGCCGGGCATGGCGCTTGGCCTTGCCCTGTCGATCGCGGAACATCCGCAGCAATTTTATCAGCCTGTTCTGGGGATGCTGGCCGGTGGTGGACTACTGTGGTTGATCGCCATCCTCGGTCAGATTATGTACAAGCAGGAGAGCATGGGGGGCGGGGACATTAAACTGGGTGCCATGATTGGTGCGTTCATGAATCCGCAGAGCATATTATTGGCGTTGTTTCTGGCATTTTTTATTGCTGCGCTGTTTAGCGTGGTGGGGATGGTGATCGGCAAACTTCAACGCCATAATACTATTCCATTTGGGCCATTCATCGCCGCCGGCGCGTACGCCGTGGTCAGCTTTAAACAGCAGATTGTGATGCTTTATCTGAATTATATCATGAGATGACGAAATCCAACATGCAAAACGTCGAACGGACAACCGGATACTATTTGAGCAAACGGCGCAATCAGGCGCTTCCGAACGATGCCGCCTTACTGCGGCTATTGATTACCCATGCCGCACAATTCGAAGTTTGCGTGGCTACCTATCATCAGAATGCCAGCACGATTTATGTAGATACTCGGCATCCTATTCCATTGAAGGAAATCAAGCGTATTCGCCATAAAGTGCATCAGACGGCCCAGGAGCTTGGTTGGGCAGTATCGGCTGCAGCAAGCGATTTGGAGTTGTGCATCAATGGTATTTTGGCTAAATATGTCCGCCATACCCGGCAAAACCATCGCCTATCCAATTGCTCCTGCTTCGGTGTGAACCTGTTCCATCAGGAGCCGCTGATCGTGTGCGTGTGCGGCGTGGATAGTGAGATTGACGAAGAATTCATGATGGAATTGCACGCACTGTCCACGGCGCCAGAGGTGGGCTTCCGCGCGTTGCTAGCGAAGGTGTTGCGCAAGACTGAGGATTTGAGCAATATCCTACTGTCGATGATTGACGGGGTGATTCTGTGCGATGAAAAAGTGCGTATTCGGTTCATGAATGAGAAAGCGCGCAAACTCTGCGGCTTCGAGCAAGTGCCGCAATTGGGCTCGCCCCTCGAACCCACCCCCTTGTGCGATCTGACGCAATTGTTGTACGAAGCCATGGAAGACGGCATCACGCAGTTGAATCGCGTCATTCCACTTGGCAACAGCAATTCACAGCTTTTGGGCGTGAACATTCAATTTGTGAAGAATTTCATGGGCCAGCCTGTGGGCTGGCTGTTGATTTTGCGCGACATCACGGCAAGTTGGCAGTCGGATCAAATCCGGTCGATGATTTCCATTGCCAGCCATGAACTTAACACGCCACTGGCCTCGATGAAAAACACCCTCGATTTGTTGCTGGACCGCGAGGTAGGCGAGCTAACGCCCAATCAAGAGAAATTTTTGCGCATCATTCAGGATGACATGACCCGGTTGCAAAGGCTGCTGCACGATCTGCTGGATTTAAGCCGTCTCGAGGATGGCCGAATGGAGCTGGATCGCCGCCGTCACGTGCGTATCGAATTCGTTGCCAATAAAGTAATCGAATCCTTCCGCGTGTTTGCCGAATCACGTGGCATAACGCTGCGCACAGATATTCCGTCCGGCATCTCTGGTATCAACGGTGACCGGGACCGCATCACGCAAATTTTGGTCAATTTGGTGGACAATGCCATCAAATATTCGCACTTTGGCGGTGAAGTCATTATTGCCGCGCGGGAAACCGAGGACGAAGTCATCGTTTCGGTGTCCGATCAGGGGGTGGGGATTTCACAAGAAGACCTGAATTTTATTTTCGAGCGGTTCGTGCAACTTGATAACCTGCCAGAAGGTGTGCATCGAGGATTTGGCCTTGGGCTTAGTATTGCCAAAGATATTGTGCAATCCCATCATGGGCGAATGTGGGCAGAAAGTGAACCGGGCAAGGGCAGCACCTTTTATTTTTCGCTGCCGAAAATCGCGTCAGACGCCAGCAAAGCTGATCCGGCCACAGACGACCGAGCAGAATCAGCGGCTTAAGATAGAGCGAAGCGGGAGTGGCCATAATAGATAAATTAGCCATGAAAAAAACGATTTTAATCATCGAGGATTATCCGAACGTGGTGGAAGTGCTGCGCATGAGGCTGCAAAACGCCGGCTATCATGTGCTGGTAGCATTCGATGGCCAGGAGGGCCTGAAACTGGCGCGCAGCCAGCAGCCAGACCTCATCATTCTTGATATCATGCTGCCCAAGATGAACGGCTACAAGCTGGCCCGTCTGTTGAAATTCGATGCTAAATACAAACATATCCCGATATTCATGCTGACTTCCCGGACCAAGCCGTCGGATATGCAACTCGGTAAGCAGACGGGAGCTGACGAATATATCACCAAACCGTACGATCCAATCGAACTGTTGCGCCTGATCGATAAGCATCTGCGGACCCCCCGGCTTGCTTCGTCCATGGTCGGGCCGAAACGGGCATAGATAAACCACAATTCTCCGAGAACCAGAGGGATGGGCATAAACCGGGTGAAAGGTGTTGTTTTATGAGTCAGGAGAATTTGACCAGGCTTTTGCAAACCATTGCAGACCTGCCGACCCTGCCAACCGTGTACATGCGGCTGAACCGTTTGCTGCAATCGCCAAATTCTAGCGCCTCGGAAATTGCCAAAATCATCGAGTCGGATCAGGCGTTATCCTCCAAGGTGCTGCGGTTGGTCAATTCTTCGTTTTTTGGATTCAGCCGCCAGGTGACACAGATCAGCCATGCGGTGGTGTTGCTGGGTTTCAATACTGTACGCAATACCGTCCTTTCCATTTCGGTGTTCGAATCATTCAAAACAACCAGCAACCATATCTTTGACCGGCGCCAATTCTGGCTCCACTCCATCGCAACCGGCCTCATTGCCCGGGCACTGGCACGTAAGTTAAACATAGAACAGGATGAAGAGGCATTTTCTGGCGGTATTTTGCACGATCTCGGCAAGCTCGTTCTGGATCAGTTCCTGCCGCAGCAATTCACCCAGATTCTCGACATGGCTCGCGAACAGAACTGCTCACTGTTAGAGGCGGAACGTATCATTTTGGGGACTGACCATACTGAAATCGGTGAATATCTGATGGAACGGTGGAATCTGCCGCATATGCTGGTAGAGATGGTAGCATTGCACCACACACCTTCGGTGATGCGCAGCCATCCAACCCTGGTTAGCCTGGTGCATATTGGCGATGCCCTGGCAAGAAGACTCAAATTGGGGTTCGGCGGCGATCATCTGGTACCCGATATCGATCCTTTTGCACTGGAGGAACTGAGTTTAACTCCAGATATGCTGGAAAACATGCTCGATGACATCCGCGAACAGATACATCAATCGGATGATATTTTAGCGCTCGTGAATTGAAGCATGCTCAAGAAAAATGACCAAAAGCTCGCCAATATCCTCCTCGAAAATCAGGTACTGACGCAAGAGCAACTGGAACAGGCAGAGCACGAACGCGCCTCCACTGGCGAAGACCTGGCCACGATCCTGATCCGGCGCGGTTTTGCCCGAGTGGATGAGGTGTTGCGTTGCGTGGCCGAACAACTGGAACTACCATACATCGACCTGGCCGATTACAGTATTGATCCGGAGGCGCTGGCGCTTTTACCCAAAGAGGTGGCCTACAAATGCAATGCCATCCCGATTTTTCGCATTGGCAATGTGCTCACCGTGGCTATGAGCGATCCGGGGGACGTCAGCGTGATCGACACCCTGCGGCGCACCACCAAGCTGGAGATCGAGCCGGTCATCAGCAGTCCTGAGGAGATTCGCGATGCGCTGGAGCAGCACTACGGCCCGCAGGCGGTGCTCGATGATTCCATCGATGAGATGATCCAGAAAATTCAGGACGAGCAGCCGGAAGAAAAAGAAGAAGAAACCGAGAAGTTGAAGCAGATCGCCGAGGATGCGCCGGTAATCAAGCTGGTGAATCTGATCATCGAGCAGGCCATCCGCGACGGCGCTTCGGATATCCACATCAATCCAGATGAAGATTCCCTGCGCGTGCGCTACCGAATCGACGGTATTTTGCATGAAGCGTTTTCCCCACCGAAAAATCTGCAAGCGGCGATCACGTCGCGTATAAAAATCTTAGCAGAACTGGACATCGCTGAAACCCGGGCGCCACAGGACGGCCGATTCCAGGCTTCATTCGAAGGGAAAACCGTGGACCTGCGCGTTTCCACCCTGCCAACAGTGTATGGCGAAAACATCGTCATGCGCATTCTGGACAAGAGCAGCCTGATGCTCAATCTGGAAGACCTCGGCCTCGGCGATGCCATGTTCAAACGGCTGCGCAGCATTCTTTCCAGCTCGTATGGCATCATTCTGGTCACCGGGCCCACCGGCAGCGGTAAAACCACCACCCTGTACTCCTGCCTGAACTCCATGAACACGCCGGATAAAAACATCATCACGGTGGAAGACCCGGTGGAATACCGGTTAAAACTGATCCGCCAATCGCAGGTAAATCCGAAGGCCGGCATGACTTTCGCCTCCGGCTTGCGCGCTATTTTGCGGCAGGATCCGGACATCATCATGGTCGGCGAAATTCGCGATTCCGAAACAGCCAAAATTGCGGTGGAGGCCGCTCTCACCGGGCATTTGGTGCTGTCCACCCTGCACACCAATGACGCCCCGGGGGCCATCACCCGACTAATCGAAATGGGGGTGGAGCCATTCCTGGTGGCCTCGGCGACGATCGGCATCATTGCGCAACGGCTGGTACGGCGCATCTGCCCGAAATGTAAAAAGGCTTTCACCCCGCCACGAGAGTATCTCCTCGATCTTGGATTCAATCCCGAGAAGCGCAATTGGGTGTTTTATAAAGGCGAAGGCTGCAATAATTGCAAGGGCACCGGCTATAAAGGCCGCGCCGGTATCTACGAGATCATGACCGTGGACGAAGATATCCGGGCGCTGTGCCTGCGTAACGCCTCCGGCGATGAAATCAAAAAGGCGGCCGTGAAACACGGAATGCGTACCCTGCGGCAGGATGGTTTTTTAAAAGCGCTTCGCGGTATCACCACCATCGAAGAGGTCATCCGAGTCACCAATGTGGATGGCTGAACGGCGGATGGAAATCGAAATTGGTCAGTTTTCGCAGAATAGGATTGGGCAACCGAAACGGTAGAAATATCGATAGAAATATTGTAAAATGGGTGCTAATGTGCCTTCCTTGTCAATCACTAAGAATTTTTCCGCCATAAGGAAGGTTTTTTATTTTGAAAAGAATCCGATAATTATTAAAGAAAAAATCAGGTATCCAACCCAGACAATGAGGAAGAGGCGACCATGAAGCAACATCAGATTCTGGTCATTGAAGATGATCGCGATATGGCCTATCAACTGAAGCTACGTCTGGAGGCGAAAGGCTATGCAGTAGAAACGGTGCAATCTGGTAGCGAAGGACTGGCCAGAGCGCGCGAATATAAGCCGGATGCCATTGTGATGGATGTGATGCTGCCGGAACTTGATGGCTATCGCATTTGCCGCCTATTGAAATTTGATACCGAATATGAACATATCCCGATTATTGTGGTTACAGCCCGAACGCTGGAAGAGGACAGGGATATGGCCCTTGAGGTAGGGGCCGATGCTTACCTCACGAAACCGGTGGATTGGAAAGCATTGTATAGTACTTTGGAAAATTTTCTCGCACCCCAGGCGGAAGAACCGGAAACGGTTGCGAAGTCCTGAACCTCGTTGGAATCGAAAGAGCGCCTGTAACAGCATAGGAGAACGATCGTGGCAAGAAAAAGCTGCCTCCTTGGCGATTTCCTGGTGGAGCAGGGAATCATTACTCGAGAGCAATTACGAGAAGCGCTGAAATATCATCATGAAAAGGGCATTCGGCTCGGCCGAGCATTGATTGCCCTGGGCTTTGTCAATGAAGATCAGATCATTCGGGCACTCAGCGAGCAGTTGAGTGTACAGTATGTGAAATTAAAGACGTACAAGGTGGATCCGGAGGTGCTGAAGCTGATCAAAGGGGACATCGCATGGAATTATCTGGCGCTGCCGCTATTCCGGATCCGGGACCGACTGACTGTGGCTATGGTCAACCCACTGGACATTTTTGCCATCGACGCACTGACACGTGCCAGCAAGATGAAGATCGAGCCGGTGGTGTGTTCGGAAACCGACATGCATGAAGCGCTTCGCAAGTATTACCCGAAGCGAACCACCGTGGTGGCAAAACAGGACATCACCGAAGCCCGCCAGTCGGCCCCTGTAAAGGAGAACGCAGCCGCGCCGCAAAATGGTTACTGGCAAAAAATTGACGACTTTCTGGCGCAATTGGCCGAGAAAAAGGCGCGGCAGGCCTTCGTGCTGGGCGAGAAAATCCGCGTGGATTTTGGCGAATATTACGAAGATTGGAACCTGCCTGAGAATCTCGATAAAAGCAGTTTCATCCGCATGTTGTGCAGTCTGGGCGATGAAGTGAGTACTTACGAGCGGTTGCCGCACCGGTTCCTCATTGATAAAAAATACACCGATGGCCCATGCCGTTATCACGTGCTGGCCGGCAGCGGCGTGAAATCGGAGACGGCGATGATCACGCTGCAAATGCCGCGCGAGCTGAATCAGAACGGGCTGGCCAAAGATTCGCTGCTAGCCCGTTTGCTCGAAGCGCTACCGCATTCGCCGGGCCTTGTGATTCTCGCCGCATCTGAGTTTTATTTGCTGGATCAGGTGTTCTATACCACATGGCAGGCTATCAGCGGCAAATACCGGTATCCGATCGCCATTGAAAATCAGCCAACGGCCTTTCTGCCAGATGCAACTCAGCTCATTTCCTGCCATCCAGCGGAGCAGCTCGCCATGCTACGCTACGTGCAGGCCGCCAACTGCGATTGCCTGTTCCTAAAAAATATTGTCGATCCGACAGTGCTGGAGCAAGTGGTGCAACTGGCCGAAACCGGGCTGCCGATCGTTCTGGGCCTGGTAACGGCAAAGCCCTGGATGGCGCCCGAGCTTCTGTTCGGCGCTGGCGATGGCAATCAGAAATTCACTCGGTTAGTGCAACAGATGTATTACCGTGCGTCTGTTGCCCGGCTGTGTCCGGAGTGCCGCAAGAAAGTGCCACCGCCGCAGCCTTTAAAGAAACTGCTCAACGGCAAAAGTGAGCTTACCGTTTACGACGATTCTGGCTGCGAAGCCTGCAAGCAACAAAACCGTCGTGACCGCGAAATTGTTGAGTTTCTATGGCAGGCGCACCGGGTTGGCGAGCAGCAGAATGGCCGCAATGGTCGCCGTAATGGACACGTGGCCCGAGAAATCCGCAAAGCCCTCGAACAACAACTCCTCCCGCGCCTGAAAAAAGGAGAGATTGGCCTGTCGCAGGTGCTGCCATTGCTGACTGCAGAATAGAGCCAGACATAAAAAAACGCCAGGCACCTGCAGGGCGCCTGGCGTTTGCTTTTGAGGGATATCGCCAATATTCTCAGAATTCTGTATTCCAGATCGCCTCATGCGGCATGGCCGCCGGCCGGCGCTCCTCCTCTTCTTCCGGGCGCTCCGGCCAGCCTACCCGCAAATCGTTCCAGTTCAAAATCGTGTTGAACACCAGCGCATGGCTGCCATGCGTTTCCCAGCGCCAGAACGGTCGGTTGGCAAACAGCACCACATGCCCTTTGCCAACGGGACAATCCACCACCGCGGGCGCGCCGGCCATCTCCTTTTCGCCTTTGATCATGCCGCTCAGCAACAGGCCTTTTTTCGCAAACGTCACCACCGGCCGTGGCACTTCGTTTTGCCAGATTTCGTCCTTCACCCAATCCGGCACCCGGAAGCCGCCGAGATTTTTATTGATTTCAAACACCGGACTCTGGCTGAAATATACCGCCAGGGTGTCGAGGTAGCCATACGTGATGGGGCTCTTTTTATCGGTGATCGTCACTTTGAACACGCTGCCGCGCGCCACCAGATTGCGCGTGCGCTTGATGCGGATGCGCCGGGTGATCGCCATGGCGATCGGAAATTCGGCCGTGCTGCCCTCGGTTATAAACACGCCACCGTTTTTGATGAAATTCTTCAGATTCTGCAAGCCCTCGTAGCCCATGCCGCGGCGGGTGTCATTGGTTTGATCGATGCGGCCAATGTTTGGCGTGGTCTCCGAGCGCTGCCAGGGCAGCGGATGCCCCGCCTCGGTGGTGCCCTGAACCAGCGTTTGTGGGCTGGCCCAGGTTTTCGGCATGATGATCACATCAAACTTCGACAGGTCCTCGGTGGCCAGGTCCTGTTCGGCGAGATAGGTGTAGGGAATGCCAATGGTATCGAATGCGAAGCGCCACCAGCCGGCATCCTGTGGCGTGGCCACCCAGGTGTGCACCAGCGCAATGCGCGGTACCTCGACTTCGTGTGTGGTTACGTTCGGGCGCTTTTTGGCACCCATCACCACCAGCCCCAGCTCCTCCGCCGCCTTCTTCAACCGGTCGGCCAGATCGGCCGGATTGCCCTCGGCCGGAATGATGTACGATCCGGCGGAAAAGGAGCGTTTGCCCAATTTGAAGGGCGCCTCCGCCGCGAACATGCGCACATCCTTCAGTTTGAACCGCAGCACCGCAAAGCCGTCCTCGGTGGTGTGATCGACGAGATAAAATTTCCGGCCTTTGCCTTCCAGCCGGCCTCGTGGCTTGACGTCTTCGGTCAGCAACTGCATTTTAGCCTGTAGGATCGCCGGATCGTTGACCTTCAGCACCTGTACCTGACGGAGTAGTGGCAGGCACCAGCCGGTGTCGTCATACGGCGGTTTGGCATCTTTGGGGAAATTCTGCCTGTCCAGCAGGATACGCGCCAGGGTGCGGTATGGCTGATCCAGTCGGACCACATACGAGCCTTTGGGCGCCGTGTGCTGCCCGGGCTTTTTCGCCTTGTCTTTGCTTTTGCCTCCAGTCGCTTTTTCCTTTTCCCGAGGAACTTTCTCCGTCCATTTCAGCGTCTGCTGCGCGCGGTGAACTTCGACGCCCTGCATGCGCAGCAGGTTGATCAAATCGGCCGTGGCGACGGGCCGGCGCTGGTTCGCCGGAATCACAAAAGCGAGCGGCGGTTCTTCCCGACCTTTCTGCACCGCTTTTTTCGATTTGATGTAAAAATTTTCCACGAACCGGGTGTGGTGGTTGGCCACGTAATTCAGCGCCGCCAGCACGCCACTTTGCATGTAGTTGGTGTTGTTCCGCAGCGACCATTTGACTTTTTTCAGCGGTGGTTCCGGGCGGTACCATTCGCGCGTGGTGAACCGCTTGCGCGGCTTGCGCTCTTTTGTGTCCGGCACCGAATTGCCGAAGGTCTCGTAAAACCGGCCGATGGCGTTCCGGTTGTTGGCCATCCAGATGAGGTAATTGGCCGCCCAGCCGTTGTAAAATCCGTGCGTCCACACGCCGGGCATGCCCCGCCGGGTCAGCTCCGTCACTTCCTCGTGCGACAGGTTGTGCCACTCGTCAATGGTGATCGGATCGATGTATTCGTTGTACGGGCCGGTGCCGGTGGAAACATACAGGAACGGGATGGATTCATGTAAATCGTGCATGATCGTGGCCTTCCAGTGCATGTACGTGCGCAGCATGTTGCGTGACAGCGACAGCGCCATGGCAAAGCCGTCGCGGTTGTTGTCGTGCGCCACGTAATGGCCCCAGTAAATCAATCCCGGACCGAAATCGCGGTTGGCCTTGCGCCATTTGTAGATATCCACGATGCGGTCGCGGCCATCCACTTCCACTACCGGCGTGAAGATAAAAATCACATGCTTGCGGATGTTTTTAATCATCGGGGATTCTTCCACAGCCAGCCGGTAGGCCAGCTCCATGAGCATCTCCGGGCTGCCGGTTTCGGGAGAATGCAGGCCGCCGGTGATGTAATAAATCGGCCTGGCTTTCGCGATGATGGCTTTGGCTTCGGCCTCGGACAAACCGCGCGGATCGGCCAGCCGGTTCAGATAGTCGCGGTAAGTATCGATGTCGCGGATGGTGGCTTCACTGGCAATGATGACTTCGATCATCTCGCGCCCTTCCTCCGATTGGCCGATGGTGCGCACCATGACCCTTGGCGAGGCTTTAGCAATTTCCCGCAGGTAGGCGTAAATTTCGTGCGTGTAATGCAGCATACCCGGCGCACCGATGATGTCGCCGAAATAGTCCAGTGGCGACGGCACGGTGTCCGATTTCGGCAGATGATCCACCCATTCGTTCAGAAAACGCTCATCGGTCGTGTATTCTTTGATTTTGGCTGCATACGTTTCATCCATGGCCTGTTGGGCGCGAACCGGAATCGCTGACACGGCCAGAAGCCCGCAGAGCCACATGCAGATCGTGGGTTTGCGCATGGCACACCTCCGTGAATCATGCAACGTCAGTTTTATGAAATCCATGTTCAGGATACACAATCGGCGGGGGCGGTTGCAAGCCAATCGGAACGAAAGGGGCGAAAAAGTGATCCATACGGAATGCGGGGCGGGTGAGCGCATGCGCCGGGCAGATGATGCACACAGCCAGTGGAAATGAGGTTCCCCCCTCAGAAGTCTGGCAGGCGGATGGTGATCGGCGCCGTGAGGGCCTCAGGGCAGGTCGTCATGATTGTTTAGCAAATGCCGCAATTCCTGCGAGCGCCGCGTGGCGGTTTCCACAGCGCTGATGAGCATGTTGCGCAGGGCGTGCTCTTCCAGCTCATGAATGGCAGCGATGGCCGTTCCGCCCGGAGTGGTGACTTCATCGCGCAGCACGGCCGGATGCTGGCCGGATTCCTTCATCAGTTTGGCCGCGCCCAGCACGGTCTGTACCGACAGGCGCGTGGCAATGTCCCGAGATAGGCCCATTTTTACCCCGCCCTCGATCAGCGCTTCGATCACCATGTAAATATAGGCCGGTCCGCTGCCGGACAGACCGGTCACGGCATCCAGTTGCGACTCCCGAACGACCACGACTTCGCCGACCGCCTCGAAAATGGCCCGGGCGATGCGCAGATGGCGTTCTTCGGCCGTGCGGCCCGGCGCAATGGCCGTGGCGCCAGCGTCCACCACCACCGGGATATTGGGCATGGCCCGAATCACCGGGCTGGGCTGATTCAGCGCTTGCTGAATGGCGCGCGTGGTGATGCCGGCAGCCACCGAGATGATCAGATGCTGGTCGCTGATGACCGGTGCGATTTCCAGAAGCACCTCGCGGATGTTCTGCGGCTTGACCGCCAGAATGATCACCTGGGAGTGTTGCACGGCATCGCGGTTATCGGTGCGGGTTTGTACCGGAAAGCGCTGCCGGATCCGCTCCAGCGTGGTTTCGCTGCGCGCCGTGGCCGTGATTTTTTCCAGCTTCACCAAATCGGCTTTGATCATGCCGCCCATCAGGGCCATGCCAATGCGCCCTGCGCCAAGGATGGCAATACGTTCGGTCAGTCTCATTTTGCCCTCGAATTTTCCGTTTGCAGATGGTTTTGCGAAAATATTTAGCCCTATGAATTGTGAATCGCGAGTCACCGTTGAGTCGACATGGTTGCAGGCATAAATAAATTGTGGCTAATTTAATCAATTTTTATGCGGAAGCAACGAAAAAATCATTAAGTTTGGCTATGCGGTTGGTGTAAAAGATCGGCAGGACGCTGACCGCGAACGCGAGCGTCAGCGGGTATTATAAACAGGTAAAACCGCATGGCAAATGGCTATTCAGCCCAGAGCCCTTTGGGGAATAAACTTTAAGGAAGGAGAACGAAGGATGGCGTTTCGGGTGTTTCTCACCGGATCGGGCATCGCCCGGCCGGCGCTGCACATTCTGGAACAGGAGCATTGCGAGTACCGCGTGGGCGATCCAAAAGATACGCCAGACGACTTGATCAACAAGCTCCGCGATTTCGATCCGCATGCGCTTATTGTGCGGCAAGGCAAAATTACAGCCGAGGTTCAGGCGGCGGCGCCGAGTTTGCGCGTGATTTGCAAACACGGCGTCGGCCTCGATAACATCGATGTGGAGGCCGCGACGCGCCTCGGCATCCCGGTGCTGTTCACGCCGGGGGCCAACTTCGAGTCGGCTGCGGAGCATACCCTGGCGCTGATGCTAGCCCTTCTGCGGCGCATTCCCAGCTACGATCGCCGTATCCGGCATGGGGTGTTTGATAAAAAAACCTACGACGGCCAGGAACTGTTCGGCCGCACGCTTGGCCTCATCGGTTTTGGGCGCATTGGCCGGCGCGTGGCGGAGCTGGTGGCGCCGTTTCGGATGCGCGTGCTGGTGTACCATCCTTCGGCAACCCGCGAACCGCTGCCAGAGTATATCCGCAAAGTGAATCGCCCCGAGGATCTGTATCCGGAGGTGGATATTTTGAGCCTGCACTGCCCGCTGACGGCGGAGACGCGGCACATAATCAACCGGGATATGCTGCAGCGAATGAAGCGCGGCGCGTACATCATCAACACGGCGCGCGGTGGACTGGTGCAAGAGCACGACTTGCTCGCAGCCTTGCAGTCCGGGCAGGTGGCTGGCGCCGCGCTGGATGTGTTCGAAGAGGAGCCTTTGCCCGCGGAGCATCCGTTTTACAGGCTGGATAACGTCATCCTCTCGCCACACGTGGCCGGCTCGTCGGACAACTCACTGATCAACATGGGCACGCAGTCGGTGCGGCAGGTGCTGGCGGTGCTGAAAGGCGAACCGGTGGATCATGAGGTGATGGTGAATCGAATCGAGCGATCAAAATAAAAATGGGACGTATTGGCAATTTGCAGCGATTCCCACGGATCGGTTCTATTTGCCGGTTTTTTAGAACCACACGATGGCCACGAAAACAGGCACAGCGTGGTTCGGTTCTCCATCCTCATCAGTGCCAATCAGTGAAATCTGTGGTTAATAATGGATGTCTGCTCACGGTGCGCGGGAATGAGGGCTACATGATCCCATCTATTCGTCACTTCCGAATTAGCATGTCTGCAGTCCATGACAGGCCGTACAGGACTCACTGTGTTCTGAAAGAGGAGTGGAACTAAGCCCCGAAAGTTTGGTGAAAAAATTGATTGCCGAATGGTTGAATGACCCGGTTTTTGAGAATGAATAATACGGCAGAGAATAGTTGAAATCATTACCCAAAATGCCTAATTTAGCGCAAAAGCATTAACAAAGGGTGATAATATGAAAACGACTGTTGGGGAAATTGAAGCTCAGAGCCGGTGGGAAGAGTTGCTGGATATGGTGCATCAGGGAGCCGAGGTGATCATTACTCGTACAGGCAAACCTGTGGCAAAATTGGTCCCTGTGCAGGAAAATGGCAAACGGACCAGCAAGCGAACCCGAAAAATCTTTAAAGAGTTCGCCAGCATTCGAAGAAAGGTCAAGCATCCCGTTGATATCAAATCTTTGATCTCTGAGGGGCGGGCATGAAGTGGGTGGTTGATTGCTCTTTCGTTGCCGCACTATTCCTGCCTGATGAAGCTTCTGATTCTGTGGATCAATTCTTTTCAAAATTGTCTGCTGAAGATGAGTTAATTGTACCGACATTATGGCAATATGAATTGGCCAATGTCCTCATATTAGCGGAGAAAAAGAAGAGGCTTGATGCAAATCAAGTGAAGAAAATATTTGATCTAATTGAGGAATTGAATTTTCAAGTTGATCATAATGAAGTCGATTCTCATAAATTGTATGAATTGGGGAGACAATTTAACTTAACCACTTATGATGCGGTGTATTTAGAAGCAGCCATGAGGTATAATGCTGGTTTGGCTACGCTTGACAAACCACTCGCTCATGCTGCTCAAAAATGCAATCTTATTGTAGTATAGATCATTTATTCACATAATCGCTATTTGTAGCGATTTGAATCTTGATTGGCAAGCCTTCTAAGTTCACTTCGTCAATGAAAATCATATATTTTGCTCCTCTTAAGACCTCCTTTGTCTGTTAAACGCTACCTCCTTTTGAGTCTGGTTCAGTAAGCTTGTAGCAGGAGTAACCTGTTTATGTATACACGGTCAGAGACCGTGTAGAATCGGTTCAAATATTTTTGAACCATACGAAGAAAGAATAGCATATCGATCCGTGTTCTATCCACCTTCATCCGTGGCGGAGTTTAAAAAACGGCAGCACAAGCTTAGAGCTTTTGCTACATATTTTCCATGTCCATCCCTCGCTAATTGGCGAATTCAGGGGGGACATGCTGGAAAATTACGCTACGGTGTTGTCCACGTAGTACGAGCATCCCCCATTTTATTGTTAGTGCTGATTTGTTACTAGCAACGAACCCGTTTCACTTCATGGCGCCCTTCTAAAACTTCCTCTCCTTGATGAGGGCTTCATCCATGTGGGCCTGGCGGATGTATTGCGCCAGGATGTGCATCAAGGACTGGTGCACGTCTTCGATGATGCCGTAATTGTCTGCATCCACGTGCAAATTCACATCGGCGATTTTGGCCGAGCGGCCCCCGGAAAAGCCAGTCATGGCGATCACCGGCAGGCCATGGTCTTTGGCCCACTTTGCCACGCGCACGATGTTTTCGGAATCGCCCGAAGAACTAATGGTGATGAGCGCATCGCCCGGCCGGGCCAGAGACCGGAGTTGATACACGAAAATGTCATCGAAGGAAATATCATTGCCGATGGCGGTGATCATCTCCACCGTGGTGCTGAGCGACACGATGCGCGGATGCAGATCGGTGTCGGTTTGCACCAGCTTGCAATGATCGCAGACCAGATGATTGGCGATGGCCGCCGAACCGCCGTTGCCGCAGGAATAAATAATGCCTCCCTGTCGATACACCCGCGTCAAAATGTTGGCGGCCTGCATCATCTTTTCGCCGTCCACCGAGGTCGCCGCGTCGCGCAGCTTGCCAAAATAGGTGCTGGCATAGGTGCTGATGTGTTCGAATTTCTGTTCCGGAAAGGCCATAGCGTGTTCCCCGTGCTGTGATTACCGTACCCGAGTTGCTTGCGTCGTTGTCGTTGCGTCCAAACGTCATGTTCGATCGAGTTTCCGAGTCCCTGGAAACGCGCTACCCCTCCGGGGTAAAAAAACTCCTCTCCGGCGCCACGCTTTGCCGAAGCGCCGCTCATGAACATTAAGGCAGCCGCAGCTCTTCCAGCGCGCTGCGCACGGCGGTCACTTCTTCCCGCGCCTTACCCATGAGAAAGCGATCGTCGCTTTGCAGAGTGGTAAGCTGGAAGCCTTTTTTGATCATCTCCACGGCCACCTCGCGCGAATTGGTGTGAATGCCAGCGGGAATGCCGTGCCGTTTGCAAGTTTCGATGATTTTCTCTTTGGCCTCCACCACTTCCGGGTCGTTCTGACCCTTGCGGGGCTCGCTGCCCAGCGCCATGGCCAGATCCGACGGCCCGACGTAGATCGCGCTGATGCCCGGCACCTGCAGAATCTCGTCCAGATTTTCGATCGCCTGCCGGGTTTCGATTTGCGGGATCACCAGGGTTTCTTCATCGGCGTAATGGTGGTAATCGCCGCCGCCGTGTGTGGCGCCACCGCCGTAATATTTCGCGCGGATGGGCCCGAAGCTGCGAATGCCGCGTGGCGGATATTTGCAAATGCGCACCAGCTCATCGGCATCCTCCGGCGTGTTGATCAACGGGCAAATGATGCCGTACGATCCGGCGTCGAGCATTTTCATAATCAGCCCGGGATCGCGCCAGGGCACGCGCGTCATGGGCACCACATCGGTGGTGGAAATGGCCTGCAGCATGGTAACCGCCACCTGATATCCCACCACGCCGTGCTGCATGTCAATGGTAATAGAATCAAATCCCTGATGCGCCATGACTTCGGCCGAAAAAGAACTGGGAATGGCACACCACCCATTGATGACCGCACCCCCACGTGCCCAGATATCTTTCAATTTGTTTTTTCTCACCAGCCACTCCTCCTTTGAGTGAGTCGTTCGTTGTTTCAGGTTGGTCGTTCGCGTTTCGTTTGTCCTGTATTCAATAATACCCACGTTCGCTCATGGTGCGTGAAGCACATGCACGGGCGTGGACTTTTGATGCACAATGAGCCGCAAAGGGATTTCGCGCGGCGAGCCGGGCTCCAGCGCCTTCCGGTACACGGCGTGCTTGTCCGCGCCGGAGAATAGCAGGTAAACACGCCGGGCCTGCAGGAGCGTAGGCGCGGTGAGACTCATGCGCGGTTGCCGGCCGTCGGTCGCCGGTACGGCCACGCACCGTTGATCCGCAACGTCAACGACAGGCTCGCCCGGGAACAGCGAAGCCACATGCCCATCCGGGCCCATACCGAGATAAACCGCATCGAAGGGCAGCGGGAGCGATTGCAGCCGGGCTTCGCATGCCTGCCAGCCGGCTTCCGGAGAGGCTGCGCCATTGTACAGCGGCACGAAATGAGCCTCTGCGGCGGGGCCCTGCAGTAAATACCGCCGCACCAGCCCCTCGTTGCTATCGGGATGCTCCGGCGGCACCCAGCGCTCATCGGTGAGGGTGACGGTCACCCGCGACCATTCGAGCGCCATGTGCCGCAACGGCTCGAAGACCAGCTTCGGGGTGCGGCCGCCGGAAACAGCCAGCAGCGCCTGACCGCGCGCCTCGATGCCATCGCGGAGCGATTGCGCCAGGACTTCGGCCAGAGCATGCGCGGCAGTCTCGATGCTGTCAAATGCCTGTTCTTTGCTGATCATGCGCAATTCCGGTGTCAACTGTTCGGCGGATAGTCATCGATTGGCAGGCGGTTTTCGTCCAGCCCCCGGATGGCGGCGCGGCCCATGGCGAGAATGGCCTCTTCGGCGCTGCCACCGATGTGCGGGGTGGCCAGAAAATTCGGCAGCCGCAGCAGTTCGAGGTCCTCCGGCGGTTCGGTAGCGAACACGTCGAAGGCTGCACCGGCGAGCCGGCCTTCCTGCAGCATGCGCTTCAGTGCGGCTTCATCCACAATGCCGCCGCGCGCGGTGTTGATGAGAATGGCGTCGGGGCGCATCAGCGCCAGCCGCTCGGCATTCAGCAGGTTGCGCGTGCTGTCATTCAACGGCACGTGCAGGGTCACAATGTCGGCTCGTTGCAGCAGCTCGTCCAGCACCACCGGCTCGACCTGATATCTGGCGTAAAATTCGGGGAAATTTAGAATGTCGTTGGCGAGAATGCGGCAATCGAACGCCCGCAGCAGGGTGGTCAAATCTTTGCCGATGTTGCCGCAGCCGATGATGCCCACCGTGCGGCCGGTGAGCTGCCGGCCTTTGCGGTTTTTCCAGATGCCCCCGCGGATGTCCAGATGACCCTGCGGGATTTGCCGCAGCAGCGCAATCATGAACGCGATGGCCAGCTCGGCCACGGAGCGCTTGTTGACGCCGCCGGTCCAGCCCAGGCGCACGCCATGCCGGATCATCGCCTGCTTGTCCAGCATATCCGTGCCGACGCCGTATTTGCTGATGACTTCCAGCTCCGGTAGCGCCGCCAGAATGCGTTCGTCGATGCGCTCCAGGCCCACGATGAGCTTGCGGCAGCCGCGGGCGAATTGAATAAGCGACTCGCCTTCCAGCTTCTGGCCCTCGTCATTGAACCGTACATTGGAATAGCGCTCCAGTAGCTCGGCCCGCAACACCGGATGGCGGGAAAAGGAGCGCGAGGCCACGGCAATAGGCGTATCGTCTTTCATTTACAGCACCGCCTGTTCCGCGATCGGTTTATCGGTTTTTGTTGTCCGGTTCCGGAAGCTCTCGTCGGCTTCGTAAATGCCGAACACCAGTTTCATGGTTTCGTAGGCATCCCGGGAGGTGCCGTTTTTCAGCGGCTTGCCGGTGCGGATGCTCTCCACAAATTCGGCCAGCTCCAGCTCCCAGGACGGATCGGTGTTGCAGAACGTGCGCTCCTCCACCGGATTGCCGATGGCAAATCCGGTGCCCCGCCGCGCCTGGATAATCCACTCGTCACGGTAGCTGCGCGTGGAAGACGGCATGCCATCGACGATCACATAGCCGTCTTCCATGAAAATTTCCAGCGTGAACCGGTGCTTCCACTGCGTGAAGGAGCTGTGCAACATGGCAATGCAGTTTTCATTGCGCAGCAGAGCGAAGGCGTTGTCTTCCACCGGAATGTCCCAGAACGCCGTGGTACACATGCTTTTGATTTCAGTGAATTCGCCGCCAAAATAGCGGAACAGGTCGAGCATGTGGATGCCCTGATCGAGCAGGATGCCGCCGCCGGCCATTTCCGGATCGTTACGCCATTCATTAGGGTTGCCGGACCCCTGCGCCTTACCGTAAATGCCGCGTATCCACATGATGCGGCCGTATTTGCCGCTATCGACGATTTTTTTCGCTTCCATGATGCCGTAGTGATATCGGTGATTGAAGCCGACTTTCAGTACCAGTCCGGGATTGCGGCGCTCGGCTTCCAGAATGCGCTCGACGTCCTGCAGGTTGCGGCCGGGCGGCTTTTCGCAGAAGACGTGCTTGCCGGCGTCCAGCGCCGCCACCACGATGTCGGGAATGAAGCGATTGGGGGTGCACACAAATACTGCATCGACATCCGACTCGATCACGGCCTGATAGTCCGGTAGCAGTTGCATGTCTTCAAAGCCTTTGGTCGGCGGGTTGGGATCGGTGCCGCAGACCAACATGGTGTTTTCGTTTTCGCGAACGGTACGGGCGCGAATATCGCCCATCTTGCCCAGTCCGATGATGCCAATTTTTATGGGATCGCTCATGGAATCAAGCCCTAAGTTGAATTCAGCCGCCGAAAACTGTCCGATGGAGATGTCGATCAGCCAGATGATGCTTCCGGGCCATCACTGTGCCGGCGCGACTCCCGGAAAGCGAAAATTAAGACGAGCCAATGATTGTTTTAGCTTATCAATATTACCTGAAAATCCGGGCGCGCGCGGAATATGTGACAGAAATAATAATATAAAGAAAAGATTTCACATAATGGTGATGAATTGTTTCATGATTGTTTGACATTGTTTGACCACCGATGGACATGGATGCAACGCGAATGGGATGCGGCGTTTCGGAAGTGAAAAAGGCCAACGCGGATATCCATGGAAAGATTAGGCCGTTGGGGATGGCCTCTAACCTGGGCGGGAAATTGGGATTCTGGTTAGACGCGGTCCCTGACCGCGCCGGTTTTGCTATGAACTGCGAAAGTCGCAAAGGCCAGCGAAAATTGGTGCAAACCCATGCCTGTATGTAAATAAGGGAATCACAAGTTGGAAGCTTATCTTATTTTGTCAAGAAGAAAAAAGCCATCCCGGCGCTGGCCGATCGCCGGAATGGCTTTGGTGGCGACTCACTATTTCAGGATCAGCCCTTCAATTCCTGCAGCAGTTCGGTGAGTACCTTTTTGGCATCGCCGAACACCATCATGGTTTTCGGGTCGTAGAACAGCTCGTTGTCCACGCCGGCAAAGCCGGGCGACAGACTGCGCTTGATGATCATGATGGATTTGGCCTGATCGACATTCAGAATCGGCATGCCGAACAGCGGGCTGTCTTTCTGCGTGCGGGCCGCCGGGTTGATCACGTCGTTGGCGCCGATCACCAGCGCCAGGTCGGTGTTTTTGAAATCCTCGTTGATCTGATCCATTTCGTACAGCATGTCGTACGGCACGTTGGCTTCGGCCAAAAGCACGTTCATGTGTCCGGGCATGCGGCCGGCCACCGGATGGATGGCATAGCGTACGGTGGCGCCATTTTGTTGCAGCAGGCTCGCCAGTTCTTGCAGCACATGCTGGGCCTGCGCCACAGCCAATCCATATCCCGGCACAATAATGACCGATTGCGCGCTTTCCAGCACCATGGCTGCATCTTCGATCGAGTACTCGGTCACGGATTTCTTGTCGCCCACCGGGCCGCCGCCACCATCGGTGCCCACCGCACCGAACAACACGTTCGCCAGCGAGCGGTTCATGGCCTTGCACATGATGTTGGTCAGTATCAAGCCTGAAGCGCCCACCAGCGCACCGCTGATGATCAGCACGTTGTTGGACAGCACGAAGCCGGTCATAGCGGCTGCCAGGCCCGAATACGAGTTCAACAGCGAAATCACCACCGGCATGTCCGCGCCGCCGATGGGGATCACCAACATGAAACCAAGAATCGTGGCCACACCGACAATGGCCAGCAGATAGCTCTGCTGCGAGACATTCATGGTAAATAGAACGCCCAGCACAACCACGGCAATCAGCATCAAAATATTCCAGAATTGATGCAGCGGAAACACGATGGGTGCGCCGCGCATGATGCCCTGCAATTTCATGAACGCCACCAGGCTGCCCCACCAGGTCACAGTCCCGATGAGCACACTAAGGACCATGGTGATGGTCACATCCAGAGAGGGATCACTGGTGAGTTGCAAATATTCGGCATAGGCCACCAGCGCTGATGCGGCCCCACCGAAGCCATTGAACAACGCCACCATTTGCGGCATGGCCGTCATCTGCACGGTTTTGGCCGCGTAGGCGCCAATAGCTGCGCCGATGACCAGGCCGGCAATGATAAAGGTAAAGTCGAGAATCTGTTTATCCAGAAGTGTCATAGTAATGGCGAGGAGCATGCCGATCATGGCAAGCAGGTTGCCCCGGCGGGCTGTCCGCGGGTGGCTGAGGAGTTTCAAACCAAAAATAAATAACGCTGCAGCCAACAAATACACCACATTCGTCAAAGCTGACATAGGTCGCTCTCCCTATCTCTTTTATGTTCGAAAGTTTCGGGTTTGCCCTGCAGCTACTCTGTTATCGGTCTCAGAGATGGTCAGCGTCAGGAGCCAATAATATCGCCGCAGGGGCAGCTTAGCTCTGTTTCGTTCCCGATTTTTCGTCTTTCTTCGCCGGTTTGAACATTTCCAGCATCCGGTCGGTCACCATGAATCCGCCGACCACATTGATCGTGGCGCAAATCACCGCCAGCATTCCAAGAGTGGTGCTGAGGCCGCTATGGCCTGCGCCGGCCGCAATGAGCGCGCCCACGATGGTGATTCCGGAGATGGCGTTGGAACCCGACATCAGCGGTGTGTGCAATAAGGGAGGAACTTTGGTGATGACTTCGAAACCCACGAAAATCGCCAGAACGAAGATATAGATCGATACCATAATGGAGCCGTCCATTGTGTTTCCTCCTATTTTAACGCGTTTTTCACAAATTCATTCACGATCTCGCCCTGATGCGTGACACAGGCGGACTTGGTGATTTCATCGTCGAAGTCCAGTTTACCGTCTTCGGCCTGATACAGATGCCGGAACAGATTGGTAATGTTTTTCGAATACATCTGGCTGGCATGTACCGGAACCGTGGCCGGTAGGTTGACGGTGCCCAAAATGGTCACACCATGCTTCTCTACCGTTTTGCCGGCTTCCGTCAGTTCGCAGTTGCCGCCCTGTTCGGCCGCCAGGTCGATGATGATGGCGCCGGGACGCAGCATTTTAACCATGTCTTCGGTGATCAAAATCGGTGCGCGTTTGCCGAAAATTTGCGCCGTGGTGATCACCACATCCGTTTTGGCCAGGCGGGCGGCAATGGCTTCCTGCTCTTTGCGCAGGAATTCTTCCGACTGCTCTTTGGCGTAACCGCCGGCGGTCTCCACATCTTCCGGCAACTCCATTTCGATGAATTGAGCGCCGAGACTCTGCACCTGCTCACGCACGGCCGGCCGCGGATCGAACGCCTCGACGCGCGCGCCCAACCGTTTGGCCGTGGCAATGGCCTGCAATCCGGCCACGCCAGCGCCCAGCACCAGCACATTGGCCGGCGGAATCGTACCGGCGGCAGTCATCAACAGCGGGAAGAATTTGCCCAGTTGCGCCGCGGCCATCAGAACAGCCTTGTATCCGGCAACCGTCGCCTGCGAGCTCAGTGCATCCATGCTCTGCGCCCGCGTGATGCGTGGAATGAACTCCATTGCAAACGACGTGACGTTTCTTTCGGCAAGTTTTTGAATGACGTCCAGATTGGACAGCGGGGCCATGAAACCGATGATGGTGGTGTTCTCCCGCACCAGATCCGCTTCATGCTTTTTCAATTGTGGATGCTCCGTTAACGGACGCACCTTCAAAATGGCATCTGCGGAGGCATACAAATCTCCGGCACCTTTGATGATCTTCGCTCCGGCCTCCTCGTAATCCGCGTCCGAGAAGGAAGACCCGGTGCCGGCGCCAGCTTCGACCCAAACTTCATGTCCGGCCTTCGTCAGCGCAGATACCATCGACGGCACAACGGCCACTCGTGTTTCACCGCTGGTTACCTCTTTGGGAATCCCTACTTTCACGTGACACCTCCTTCCAAATGCTTCACATGACAATCAGTATGGTTTGTCAACTGGATCACAGCACCCCCAAATCGGGTGCCCGACGCCGAAGAGCCATAACCCCTCTATCCTGACGATGGCGTGCAAGCCGTTATGTGCCAGGGCGTCGGGACGGGTACAGCTCCGTTTTATGACAACAAAACAACCGATTCCCGAATGGCAATGCACCAGGGCGCGTTTGCAAGATTGCTGCAGCAAATGGTTCAAAGCTCCAGCTTCATCACCGCGGCTGTGGACGGGCAGATGGATTGGAACTCCTCAGTATCGGCAATCGCTTTTGGAACATGCTCCCGGTCCACGTTTTGAAAGCCCATGCGAGCAAAGTAACGTTTGGCCGTGGTGGTTAAAAGATAAACCGTGCGAATGTGTTGCGTGCGGGCGGAGTCCAGAGCCGTTTGTGTCATTTTCCGGCCTACGCTGTGGCCCTGCCACGCCGGCCGTACCGCCACGGAGCGCAGCAGCGCCACCGGCGGATACAGCTCCAGCCCTGCGCAGGCGATGATAACGCCGTCGTGCTCCGCTAGGAATAGCACCACCTGGTTGCGCTCCAGATCGTCCACCGGCAGCTTGCATGTCTGCAACAGTTGCCGGATCGGTTCCAAATCGTGATCTCCGGCCTGCTGAAAATGGATGGCTCCTCTCATGGAAACATGACCACTTTACCGCATTGCCCGGATTCCATCAGGGCAAAAGCCTCTTCAAATTTGTCCAGGGGAAATTGGTGCGTCACCAGCGGCGCGAGATCGACCGAGCCGGAGCGCAGTAGCCCCTGGCCCTGAAACCAGGTTTCCCACAGCTTGCGCCCGATGACGCCGTGCACGGTGACGCCTTTGAAAATCACCAGATTTTCGAGATCGAATTCAATGGGCCGGCCCTGCAGTCCCAGCAGCGCGGCCTCGCCGCCGGGTTTCAGTAGCTCAAAACCATCGCGCAGCGCGGAAGGCGAACCCGACATTTCCAGAAGCACATCCACATCTTCGCCATTCGAGGCCTCGCGCACCGCCTCCACTACTTTGACTTCTTTGGCATTGAACACGTGATCGGCGCCCATTTTTTGGGCCATGTCCAGCCGGTAGTTGCTGATGTCGGTGGCAAAAATCGCGCGGGCGCCAATGGCGCGCGCCACGGCGATGGTCATGATGCCCACCGGGCCACAGCCGGTCACCAGAACGTTTTTGGAGCGCACATCCGCAGCAAAGGCCGTGTGCACCGCGTTGCCAAAATTCTCCTGCAAGGTGGCGATTTCCGGCGGCATCCCCGACGGGTCCGGCCAGGCGTTGATCTCCGGCACGGCCACATATTCGGCAAATACCCCATCGCGATCCACGCCGAGAATGCGCGTGTTGCGGCAGAGATGGCCCTGTCCTGTGCGGCACATATCGCACACACCGCAAATCACATGGCTTTCCAGTGAAACCAGATCGCCTTCCTTCACCGCCGTGACTTCCTTGCCGATTTTCACCACCTCACCGGCGCATTCGTGTCCCACAATAAAGGGCGGTTTCACGCGTTCGGCCGCCCACTGATTCCAATGAAAAATATGCAAATCCGTGCCACAAATGGATGTGGCCTTCACTTTCACCAGCACTTCATGCGAACGAATCTCCGGAATGGGAGCTTCGATCATTTTGAATCCGGGCCCGGCCTCGGTTTTGGCCAGGGCACGCATGGTTTTTGCCACTATGATCTCTCCTCGCTTACATGTTGCTCAACATTGACTTCATGCGACCACATTCTGAGAAATCCACATCAAAACAATGCCTGCCAAAAATATCCCCAGACTCGATTTCCGATCCAGCGTGGATGTATGCACTTCTGGCAAAAGATCATCCGCCGCGATGTGCAGAAACGTTCCTGCCGAAAAAGCCACCAGCCAGCCAACGGTAAAATCGCTGACTGATCCCAACACCAATAAGGTGAGGATGGCGCCCACCGGTACCATAACCGCCACCCAGAATACGCCCAGGAAAATCTTGCCGCGAGAATAATTTTCATGGGCAAGGATGCTGGCCAGAGAGAAGGATTCCGGGAATTTGTGCAGGGCAACGGCAATGAATACAACGAGGCTGAGCTGGGGGGCAATAAGGCTGGCGCCGAGGGCGATTCCGGTTACCATGCTGTGCAGCGAAAGCCCGATCAGCGCCGAAAGGCCAACGGTGTGAAAATCACAATCTTCCGCTTCACAGGCGTGCACCATAATGAATTTTTCGAAGATGAACAGGCTGAGAAACCCAAGGAGCATGGGAGGCCCGACGCTTCCCTGAATGAGATGGGCGGCTTCCGGAATCATGTGCAAAAAAGCGGCGCCGAGCAGGACGCCCGCGCCGAAACTGATAAAAAGACGGATTGTTCGGCGCTGCCAGGCGGAAACAATGAGAATGCTTGCCCCGGCAAGGGCAATCAGAATGATAAGGATCGAATACAGAAGAACCTTAGTAATGGTCGGATTCATGTCCCATGCCAATTTACGGGCTTCCCGGTCGTTGCTTCGATCGTAATACGTCAGCTAATTTGAACGATGTTGTTCGCATAATTGCGACTGCGTCAAATAACGGATGCGTGATGAGCTTCGGGATGCGTCATGGCCATCTCCCCGGCAAATGCGTTGCGCATCGTACGCATCCTTTGCCATGAACCGGAGGGAGACGGAACAAAACGAATGTCAACCAAACCGACAAATCAGCAAGGCTGATCGTTTTGAAGAGGAAAAGGCAAAAAATAACTTTTGCTAATGTACAATTTATTTTGAGCAAACGCAAGGCTCAATATAATACGAAATGCGCACATAATTCAATAAAAATCAGCAAAAAAGATGGAGATCTGCGTAACTATTCTATGCAAATGGATGGTTGCCACTTTGAATGGCAATTCGACGGCTCTGGTGCCGCTGCGAGTAGTTGCCTGCTCAGGTTTCGGGAATGTGCCGCTACATCGGAGCGTGGACAAACAGATGGACCGGAAGGGCAAAGGACGGAAATGGGCGACCGCCAAAGCGGAATGCGCTGAAGATTCACGCAATCAGAACTTGCGAAAAATCTCAACCATCAACCGGCGGTCGTCGATATATCGCAGGCCAAAGTCCCAATTCCTCCGTTCGTAGCTCAGCCTGATCCACATGATAGGCCACTGACGCTGTAAGAAACCACCATATTCCAGGATCGTTTCCTTGCTGCGTTGGCTGTCATCGCGCAGGCGAACATTACCGAAAACCTGAATCTGCAGATCCATCGTGGGGCTCCAGCGCAAATTGGTCTTCATATTGTAAATTCGGGTGGACAGGGAATCGCGGTAATAGTTGATATCCAAATATTCCAGATTGGCCGCCAGCGCCAAATTCGGCCTGGGCTGCACCGTGAAAGAACTGCGCATGATCAGCGAGTTGTAGGACAGCAGGGCCGAATCCTGAACCTTCTTCTCGGCCATGAACAGAAAGCCCAATTTTTTGAGTTTCTGACCGAATCGGATTCCGGTAGAGCGTGTAAAAAAATCCCTTAGCGTTCGATAGACCGAAGCATCGCCTTTCAAAATATCGATATCGTGCAAGGCTTTGAAGTGATAGACCACGAACCTGCCGATCGTGAAAGAAGTGTTGAACGTGGTTGTGTTGATGTTATAGCGAACCGTGGGAAGAATCATGTACCGATAATTCACCAGCAACACGTCATTCTCCGGAATACGGCCCAGCGGATTGATGTGAATTTCCACCATGTCGCCAACCACGCGCACTGTATAATCGCGCAATTCCCCTTCTTCATAGCGGATTCGGGTTTTCTCGCTGATGATTTCGATGGAATTCGGAATGATATTGCGCTGCTCCAGCGTAAACGGCAACTGCCCGATGATCACGTGGCGTTCGTTCAGGACCTGCTGCTCTACCGACTGGGTTTCGCGGTTAGTCAGGGCATAATTGCGTGTGTAGGAAATCTGGATCTGGCTGCTAAGCGGCAGTCTTTTGGTGTAGCTGATGTTGGTGTTGACGGACCGGTTGTAATAGTCGCCCGCGTTGGAAAAGCCATAGACTGCTCCCATGGCCACGCCGGCTTTGAGACTCTTGTACAGGCTGTAATTCAATCCTGAATAGAAGGAATTCTGGGTCGATTTGATGTTCCGCGTGCTGCGGTAGACAAAATTGTAGGTGCTGGTGGATTTGAGCCAGGGGAAAAGCTGCAAATCCAGCCGCTGCTTGATGCGAACATCGCCGTAATTTAGATAGCCGCGCTGGAATTGAAGGATGATTTCCGAATCGCTCTGATGTTGTTGGTTCAGGCCGAATGCATGCTGGACAGTGGCGTTAGCAATGTGGTTATAATAGCTCCACTCTTCGTATTGCCGGTTATACATTCGGTAAAAATTGTAAGAGACCCGGAGATGGGTGTTGTCATTATCGCGGGTACCACGGTAGCGAAATTCAGTGCGTTTTTCCTTACGAAAGACGGAATAGCCGGCACGAGACCAGAGGTCTTCCGTGGATCGGCTCGCCGCAAAGAAACGGCTGACTAGAAACAAATTGGTCAGATCCAGTGTGGCCTGAAAGCTTTTGATGCGGTATTTATTGATCCCGCCAAAATCCAGATTTTTATAGTTCCGGCCATGGGTATAGGTCATCGAAAGCATATGCGAACTGTTAGGAAAAATCGTGGATGTAAACGTTTGATTGACCAACCGGCTCCGGTAAGCCCGGCTCAGGCGGGGATCAATAATTTTCTCCTGCAATAGGCCGAAGCTACCGCTCCATTGGAACGTGATGAAGCGGGGAGTCAGAATGAAGCCGCGATTCCGGATGAGCAACCGTTCCTGGAATTCGTACTCTTTAATCAGATGCGGCAGGTAGCGGTTTTCTTTTTGAAAGATAAAATGTGTGTTGCCATGCCAGCCCCATATCTGCAGCATCCGGGGCTGTTGAGCATGGCCCGGGCGCAACGATAGCAACATCGAGGCGGCTATCAGGAAGAGCTTGATGCCAATAGTCATTTGTCTCATCGAGCGCTGCATGCCATCACCTGATCAATTTGTCGTTGTCGGCGAAGTGAGGATTATGGCATTCGTAGCACGCTGTGTCTTCGATCTCCTCGTGATTTTCGTTTGCCAGCACCTCTTCCTGATCGTGGCACTGAAAACACAGTTCCTGTCCTGCAGCAACCAGCATTTTAGCAGCGCCGGAAGCATGCGGATTGTGGCAATCCGTGCAGGCGCCATCTTCAACCGGCGCGTGAATGACCTCCGCATCCTCCGGTTTGATGTCCTCACGATCGTGACACTGGAAGCACAACGCGTCGTCGGCTTCGTTCAATAAAGTGGCATTGCCCGAACTGTGCGGATTGTGGCAATCCAGACAGGCGCCTTCTTCCACCGGCGAGTGGATGCTTTTGGCGTCCTCCGGCTTGATGTCCTCCTCATCGTGGCACTGGAAGCACAACGCCGCTCCAGGCTCCTGTAGCAGGGTTTCATTTGCCGAATTGTGCGGATTGTGACAATCCGTGCAAGCGCCATCTTCAACCGGCGAGTGCCGGCTTTGCGCCGTTTGCGGCAGGATGTCGCTTTGGTCGTGGCACTGGTAGCATAGCCCGGCATCGGCCTCTACTAAAAGATGGTTGTTGTCCGAGTTATGCGGGCTGTGGCAGTCAACGCAACTTCCCTCTTCCACCGGCGAATGGATGCTGGCAGCCTCTTCCGGCCGAAATTCATCAGCATCGTGGCACTCAAAGCACAAGTTGTCGGTCGATACGCTCAGCAGACTCTCATGCTGCGAATGGTGCGGCTGATGGCAATCCGAGCAGGCGCCCTCTTCCACCGGGGCATGCAGGCTTTGCGCGCTCTCCGGCCGGATATCTTCGCTGTCGTGGCATTGGAAGCACAGGCCGGCATCGGCCTGCACCAAAAGCGTGCTGTTTTCCGAGCTGTGCGGATTGTGGCAATCCGTGCAACTGTCTTCTTCCACCGGACCATGAATCACCGTTGCGCTTTCCGGCCGGAACTCCTCTTCATCATGACATTGAAAGCAGAGGGTGCCATCGGGCTCGGCCAGTAGTTTGGCCTGCATGGAATTATGCGGCTTATGGCATTCCAGACACTCGCCCTCATCCACCGGGCTGTGAACCGACGCTGCCTGCGGTAGTTTGATTTGCGCGGCCTCATGGCACTGGAAGCAGAGGGCTTCGCCGCTTTTTCGCAAAAAGAACTCATCCTCTGAGCCATGAGGGTTGTGGCACTCGACACAATCGCCGCTTTGCACCGGCTGGTGAACCACGGTCACCGTCTCCGGGCGGACTTCTTCTTCATCATGACAGGCAAAGCACAATTTCTCGCGCGGAACCACCAGCAACCGGGGGTTTTTCGTGCCATGTGGATTGTGGCATTCCAGACATTCCCCGGCCTCGACCGGCGCATGCAGATTGGGCGCTTCCGCCTGATCGTGGCATTTCATGCACACCAGCTCGCCATCATCGGACAGCTTGAAAGCCTGGGTGAAATCATGGCACATCGTGCAGTTTCGTACATTTTCGCTGCGGGATGGATGGAAAAACCAGGTTGGAGCAGCGGCCGCCTCTTTCCGGCCGGCTGTTTCGGCGCCGGCCTCTGCAAGGGAATCGGCTTGCGTAGATTGGTTTTCTTCTTCAAGGGGGGGGACACCATCGAAAAAGATGGTCAGAATGCGATGTCGCGTGGCCCGGTTGCAGGATGAAAGCAGGGTCGCTGCCATCAATCCCAGGACCAAAAAGGCGATGAGGCGGCGCAATAATGATCCATGTCGTCTGGAATTCCACATCCCTATCCTTCACCCTGGCGTATTTGGCGCTGTCCAAGCCATCAGTCGATATAAATTTGAATGTCTGCCTGTGATTTCAACCGGGCGACGAGAGAGTCCTTTCTCGCCTCAATGGCCTTTTTTTCAAGACGTTTGATGAGCAAATTCCGATCGATTTCATCAAAGGACAATTGCTTTTGCGGTTGAATGCCTTCAAGTCGAATGATGTGATATCCGTAAATGGAGCGGATCGGGCTACTGATTTCACCCACTTTCAATTGCTCCAAAGCCCTTTCCAGCGACGCGATGAGCTGCCCTTTATGAAACCAGCCCAGTTCACCGCCTTTGTCATTGCTGGTGGTATCATCAGAAACTTCTTTGGCAATTTTGGCAAAATCTTCGCCCAGCAGCAGGCGTTTGTAAATGGTTTCCGCCTTTTTCAGCCCTTCGAGCCAGCCCGCCTTCAAGGCTCCCGGATCAACGGAAATGAGAATATGACGCACTTTGTATTGCTCCGGCAGGATGAATTTTTGTTTGTTGTTTTCATAGTAATCCCGGAGCATGTTGTCGGTAATGTTTATCTGATCATAAACTTCCTTTTTCAAAAGCGCATCAATAAGCAGCTTTCGTTCAATGCGTTTTTCGAGGTCTTTGAGACTCATGCCCGTCTGCTTCAAAGCGGCGTTGAAATCGGCTTCAGCCTTGAAGCCCTGTTTCATAATGTCGATCTGTTTGCGAATTTGGTCCCGCGGAATTTGTATCTTTTGTCGCCGTGCCTCCTGATAGAGCAGTTCCTGGATAATGAGATTGTTCAGCGCCTTTTGTTGAATTTCATGATACTTCTCTTTGGAAATATTGGCGTGATAGGATGCATATGGCAATTGTCGGTTGATTTCGGCGATGAAGGCGCTTTCCGGAATTTTGGCCTTATTGACTCTGGCGATAATTTTTTCTCCTGCCTGAAGCGGTCCAAACATCAGCATCCAAATTGTAACCGTACCGACCAACACACCGTTTGCTTTGATCTTATCCGTTTTCATGATCCTTCACCGATAATTTAAATTGGGGGTGAAGCGCAATCTTCACCCCCACCACTTTCGTCCGACCTTAAAGAATGGATTTTAACCGACTACAACAATGGATCCCATAATCCGTTGCGACCACGTCCTATTAAATGTCATGGCAAGTCAGGCAAAGCTGACTATTCTGATTCGATTTCCGCAGGAAAGGACGAGTCGAGTTGTCATGCGGGTTATGGCAGGTAGCGCACTCTACCTGATCCTTGCTTGCTCCATACAACGGCAAAACATCAACCATGCCGTTGGTGGCCGCTTTAAATTTGGGATCCTTGGTTGGATCATAGGTGATCGAGATCGGATGATCGTTGGAGAGGTCCGTCCCGATAAAGGTGCCTTCGAAGTTGATGCCGCCCGAAGGATTGTTGCCGATATGGCACTGAGTAGCGCAGGTCTGGATCGTCGTTCCCGAGGCCCCTTGCCCGCTGTAGGCTGATGGGATGTTGATGATCTGATCCAACGCGATGGAACCGTCATGACAGGACAGGCAGGCGAGAGAAACGCCCTGCGCGCTGTTGGCCATGGTCATGTCGATGGTCGGGCTGCTGTACATGCTGTACAGCCCGGTCGGACTTTCCCGGTTCCACAATGGCGCATCGATGCTGGTGTTCGCGCTGTGCGGCGTATGGCAATAGACGCAGATTTCGCCGTAATCTTCTACGGACATCCCGTTCGTAGTGGCCTTACGCAGGTTGTGCGGGGTGTCAGCCACCTTGTTGCCAAACTGCGCCATCGCACCGCTCACGAACGCAAACAGCGCCAGAATACAGAGGACAGCGGATAACTTTCGCATCGGTCACCTCCTTTGTTTTTCGGTGATCACTTCTTTTTCCAGACTGGGCCCGCCGCCCAAATACTGATAAATTTGCACTCTGTGATTAAATTGATCCACGACATAAATGCGGTCCTTTTGATCTATGTAAAGGCCCGCAGGCATGCGCAGATCAGCAAGGCCGGAGCCGAAAGTGCCAAAAAACAGGAGCAAACGTCCCTGTTTGTCAAATATCTGGACATTGTTAAACGCAGCGTCGGCCACATAAATGTGGTCTTCGCTGTCGATCCCAATTCCCTTCGGGCGAAAAAACTGTCCGGGCGCACGTCCGATTTCACCGAAACTCCGGAGGAATTTGCCGTCCGCGTTGAATACTTGAACTCGAAAATTTAATGTGTCCACAACATAAATGTTGCCTTCGCTATCTATGGCGATATACGTCGGAAAATTAAATTCTCCCGTTTCATGGCCACGATTCCAGTACCGATCCAACGTCCCTTCCGGGGCCGTCACCCCTTCGGGAGCTTCCTGAAGATCATTGCCAATGGCAAAAAGCAGCTTGCCGGTTTCGCTATCGAAAGCTCTTACCTGGTGCATCCATGTATCAACCACGTAAACACGCTTCAATTTGGAATTCACCGCAATACCAGAGGGGCGCAACAGCACGTTCTTTCCGCCAAAGGCTTTAACAAATTTCCAGGTGGAATCGTATTTCATGATTCGGTAGCCACCCGGATCCGTGACGTAGAGGTAGCCCTCGTCATCGGAAGCGATGCCCAGCGGCCGCAGCAAGCGTCCCGCTCCTTTGGTACCCAAAAATTTGAGCCGGCGTTTTTCGAAATCAAAGATTAGCACGCTTCGCCAGCCGGTATCTACCACGTAAAGTCGCCCTTTTTTATCCACATGGGCTGATAGCGGCTTTTTCAGGGCGCGCATTCGGGTTCGGCCGAACAGCGCTTCGGTCATCTTTTGCGCAAAGGTTTTCTCATAGCCGATATCCATCTCAGAATGGACGCTGCGTAGATACTTGATCCGCGGGGGATCGGGGGGGAGCGGCCAGACGTATTCTTCGTCCGTGTCGTTAGAAATCTTCCCCTTTTGGGTCCCCCCACAACCGAATTGCAGAAAAAGGGCACCTGCAAGTACCAGTATCGAGATCGCTCGTTGACTGAAGCCGTGTCCGCTCATCGCCTTCATTTTCATTTCAGAGGGTTAAGATTTCACATATGGAACCGATAATTTAAAGGGCTACATCCAATACCTCGCAAGAGCTATGCCATAAAGCGCTTAATATTAGAAATATTAATGGTTTTGTGCTTTGAATGACCACGCTTAACGCTAATAAAATCAGGGCGAAACATTTGGGATGGGAAATCGGTTTTTGCTTGCTAGAAGAGAAGTTGCAATAGTACAACAAAAGCTGCGCTATTTTGCACACTTTGTGCGTGATTTCGCGCAGTTTTCGGGATCGGATTTTCAGCGAATTTAAAATGAATGGAGGTCTCAATCGGCTTGCGACGGCCAGAGTAGGCAACAGGCCAGGGACCGCAAACAGTGGTAGCCTATCCATCCACCGGCCACAACAACAGTCTGCTTCTTCCGATGTAGCAGTTATGATGATGGCTCATCCCCGGAACAGATATTTAAAAACCGAATGCCATCCCGTAGCGTCATTTTGGTTCCGTCCCTAATTCAACAGGCGATATTTTTTCATTTTGTAGCGTAAAGCATGCCGGGATATTCGCAGCAATTGTGCCGCCCGAGATTGATTCCCCTTGGTGCGTTTCAGTGCCTGCTCAATGATGGATTTTTCAATGTCCTTGAGGGCCACGGTGCCTTCCAGTCGGACGACCGGTTCATTGGGCTGCAACTCTTCCTGAAGGGTGATTTCCAGCGGCAAATGTTCCGGTTGAATGATATCGGTGTTCTCCAGAATCATCACGCGTTCCAGCACATTGCGTAACTCTCTCACGTTTCCTGGCCAGTGGTAGGACTCGAGAATAGCCAGGGCCTCCTGGCTGATGCCACGGACATGCTTTTTAAATTCCTTGTTGAACTGATCGATAAAATGGTAGGCCAATGCCTTGATGTCTTCCGGCCGTTCCCGCAGAGGCGGTAAAACCACCGGAATGACTTTTAGACGATAGTACAGGTCTTCACGAAATTTACCCTCTTTGACCAGCTCTTCCAGGTTTTTGTTGGTGGCGGCAACCACGCGTACGTTGACTTCGATATCCTTTGTGCCGCCGATCCGCTTAAAGGTTCGATCTTCCAGGAAACGCAGCAATTTGACTTGAAAATTCAGCGAAGCATCGCCGATTTCATCGAGAAAAATGGTGCCATTATTGGCCATTTCCAGCAGGCCTTTTTTGGTGGTTTTGGCATCGGTGAACGCGCCTTTCTCATAGCCAAATAGCTCGCTTTCCAAAAGCGTATCTGGCAGGGAGCCGCAATTCAGCGCCATGAATGGGTAGTGCGATCGCTGGCTCTCGTAATGAATGGCTTTCGCGACCAGGTCTTTGCCGGTGCCGCTTTCGCCCGTGATGAGCACCGTGGTTGCGTCACTCTGTGCAATTTTGCGTATCAGAGTGAAGACTTGCTGCATGCATTTGGATTCGCCGATGATATTGCTGAAGCCATATTTCTGTTTCAGGTTTTGCCGCAACTCGGCGACTTCCTGGCTCAGCCGGTGGCTTTTCAGCGCGCGGCTTAAAATAACCTTAAGTTCTTCAAACGAAAAGGGTTTTTTGATGAAATCGGTGGCGCCTAGCTTCACGGCCTGCACGGCCGTTTCCACCGTGGCGTAAGCCGTCATCATAATCACGATGGTTTGCGGCAGTGAGTCGTGAATTTTTTTAAGCACTTCAAGACCGTCAATGTCGGGCAATTTCAGGTCCAGCAGGACAATGTCCGGCGACAGTTCCTGAATGCTCTGGATTGCCTGGGTGCCGTTGGTCACCACCGTTACATCAACCCCCTCCTTTTGCAAATCCCGGGAAAGCGACCAGGAGACCAGTTTGTCGTCATCGACGATCAGGATTTTTAAGCTTTTCATGTTGCCAAGTTCTCCCTAACAGCATGCGTTCATAACCTTTCCACGCTGCCAGCGGGCAGCTCGATGATAAACGTTGTTCCTTTTCCGGGGATGCTTTCAAACGTCAAATTCCCGGAATGCTTGAGAATAATTTCCCTGCACAGCGTCAGGCCCAGGCCTGTGCCTTTCTCCTTGGTGGTAAAAAACGGTTGAAATACCCTGTCCTGAATTTCTTTTGGAATCCCAATACCTGTGTCTTGAATCGTAATCCGAAGCTTTTCGGCAGGCTGCATATATTCGGTTGTGATTTTTAGATTACCGCCATCCGGCATTGCCTGCACGGCATTGATAATCAGATTCAGTAAGACCTGTTCAATTTGCTTGGCATCGGCCAGAACATCCGGTAGCTCCCGATCCAGTTCGCTGGTCACCTCGATCGATTCCATGTCTGGCTGCTGACGGATGAACAACAGAATCCGCTCAATGATAATATTGATATCCGTTGGCTTCCGCTCAAATTGCGTCTGTTTGGCAAATGACAGTAGCGCTTCCAGGTTTTGCTCAACCCGGTTTGCTTGTTTGATGATTTCTTCGAATATCTCGCGCCGTTTGTCGTCTTTGGGAATCTCTCGTATTATTGAATTTAATGCAAAAACAATGCCTGAAATCGGATTCTTGATTTCATGGGCCAGACTGGCCGCCATCTCACCCATCTTGGCCAGGGATTCGGCCTGCATCATTTGCTGCTGATGGTGCTCGATCAGGTGTTTCTGAGCCCATTCCAATTTTCGTGCCATGGAATTGAGGCCCATAGCCAGTTGCCCCAATTCATCGTTGACTGGATGATCAATGCGGACCGAAAAATCCCCTCGTTCAATCGCTTCCATAGCTTTCCGAAGTTTTTGCACGGGATTGTCCACAGAACGGACAAATAACCCATAGGTCGTCAGAGAAAGAAAGCCGATTAGACCGATGGCGATGAAGCCAAGCAGAATGTATTCTTTTTTCAGAGAATGAATACTCATCTCATCGGATGTTTTGACAAAAAGGATACCATTGAGAGATTGGGCTGGATCATGGCAAGAATGACAGGTTTTTTTATTTTCTAGCTTTCTGAATTTAATGAAATAGGTGTTATTATTTTCATGAAAATTGTAAAATAGGCTGTCTTCTTTACTTTTTACAAAGTCTAAAAAATCAGATGGTTTGAAAGTTTTCGCTATTTCACTAATAGAAGAAGAGTATGCAATTTTTCCATCAGGTCGGACAATACGAATCATTTCAATATGATGAAGTTGTGCTAATTGGGGGAGTACAGAATTAAGCAATTCCGGGGTTTTGTTTTTCATCATTGCAATAAGCGTGTTTTCAACGATACGAATCGCTTTTTCAGCATCGCTTTGCAGGTGGTCCCGGACGGAGAGGTAATGAAAGCGGTAAACAAGGGTAAATGAAATCAGCACGATCGTGCCGACGATCCAGACAATGTGGGCGATCAAGCGTGTCCGCAATTTGCGAAAGACCATGGTTTTGCTCCATTTGTGATATCACACCGAAGCCTAACTTGGTAATCTATCTATCCTCAAACACCGACCTCAGAATCTTATCCAGAATTCATCCACGATGCTCAAATTCGGAACAAGCCCAACTATCAGATCGATTTTAGCGATAATAGAGTCGGAAATTTCTTGAAACGCATGAGCAAACTGCGCCATTTAGCACACCTGTTGGTTTTAAAATAGCGCATAATCATGGCGATTGCAAGGAGATGATGCCCTGGACGTAGAAAATTTCAACAATGGGAACGATTTTGGCATCATTCATATTCTGAAAGCCATTTTTTCATTCCGTTTTCTGGTGGCAACCGCAAGGCGGTCGTCAATATGCCGGAATGATCAAAACAGCCTGTGGCTGAATGGTTATAAAGAAATGATTGCAAAGCTGCGCATCGTGAAGCAGCGGCACTGAAAGTTGCGGAATCCCTTGCTTTTTACGCCTCCGGTACGTTTATTGCAATCATAGTGGATCAAACAGCAGAAACGATTCAGCCTCGGGCCGTCGCTTGTCATTCTAATTTTCAGCAATGGGCCGGTGGAAAGCAATGGAAAACAGTAAGTTCATCCAACGGCTCATTCCTTGGAGCGGCGAAATACAACAATGGCAGGTGTGGCTGAATCGCTACCAATCAAGGTGATGTCCAACGCAATTGGTGGACGTGCCATGAATATCGCCAGTCAATCCGTGGTGAGGGCATTGGCTGTGGCGCTCTGCATGGGCAGCATCTGGGTGCCTCGCACGGCGTTGAGCCAATCGCCTCAGGCGCAGGCAAGTCATGTCATGCGCGTGCATAGCGGGCTCAAAAGCCCGGTTCGCATCGCCATCGCTCAGGATCAGGTTTACGTGGTCGATAGTTTCCTGAATCGCATTCTTAAATTTGATCTCAACGGCCAACTGGTCGATAGCCTCTCGATTGCCGACAGGCCTCTGGCCATTGCGGTGAATCCGGCCAACCTTCTATACATTGGGAATCGCCTCAATGGCCGGCTGCAGACGGTCAATTTCGACCACCGAATAGCCAAACCCCTGCCAGGAAGTGCCGCTCAATTGGCTTTGCCCACAAGTGCTACTTTTGATGATGAAAACCATTTTTATGTCGTCGATAGCAAAAGCGCCAAAATCGTCAAGCTGGATGCGGCCGGCAATGTGTTGAGCGAATTCGGCCAGGACAGGCTGGTTTTTCCAACCGGCATCGCCTTCGATGTCAAAAATCAGCGTCTTCTGGTTACAGAGCACGGCGGCCTTAATCTGGCGAACCATGACAATGATATGATTTATGCGTTTAGCAAAAATGGGACGTTCATCCACAGTTTCGGCAAAATGGGCTCGCTTCCCGGGCGGCTGACGCGGGCCCAGGGGCTGGCGGTGGACCGCTTCGGCCGGATTTATGTGGTGGATCCGTTTCAGGCCAGGGTCAATGTGTACAGCGAGAATGGTGAATTCCTCGCCCAAATTGGCACCTTTGGTCGCGAGCCGGGGCAATTCCGGCTGCCCATGGACGTGGCCATTGATGCGCAAAATCGCATCTGGGTCGTGTCCATGAATAACGGAGCTATCGAGGTATTCGACGTTGGAGATTTGCCCACACCGGTAGACCTTAGCGATGACGCCAGCATCCCGGATGATTTTCGGCTGCTTGCGAATTTTCCCAATCCGTTCAAAAAGGGCACGTATATCCCGTTTGCTCTGGTCCGCGCCGGAGAGGTTACGATTCGAATTTACAACGAAGTCGGGACCCTGATTCGCGCATTTCAACTGGGACAGAAGCAGGCCGGGAACTACCTGGGTTCAAATCAGGCCCTTTTCTGGGATGGCCGGGATTCGCAGGGACGGTCGGTGGCCAGTGGCCTTTATTTTTACGAGATGCAATTTGAGCGAACCAGACTCAGGCGCAAAATGCTGCTGATCCGCTAAAAGGTTCGGTGGGCTCGAGGAGGAGGCAGATCATGACACTATCGGGCAATTAAGCAATGGGGCGCAGACCGTGAAGAGGAAAAGCATGAGACCAGGATTCGCGCTGGCGGTTCTGGCCACGATCGCGTTGCACTGGCATCCCCTGTTGGCGCAGGATGCCAATCCCTACAGATTGTATCTGCCGCCGGGAGTGCAGGGACAGGTTGGCACTCCAGACCCGCCGCACTGGGGCAATGGCATCGATTGCGGCTCCTGCCATGTGGCGCATCAAGGCGCGGATGTGCAGCTCACTAATCAGGTCGGCAATGCCAATTTGTGCATGAGCTGCCACAATCCTGCCGGACTGGCGAGCAACAAGCCGTTTTCGGATGCCGATCGCGCCGTGCCCGGAACCAGTGGCACCTCACACGCATGGGATGTGCCGGCAACGAATAGCGATTACGGCGCCGACCTGCCCATCAATCCGGAGCTGCGGCTGCGCATTTATGATGGCAACATCGTCTGTTCCACCTGCCACAACCAGCACAAGCAAACCTATTCGCCGTTTTTGCGGGCATCCAATTATCAAAACGCCATGTGTAAAGATTGCCATGCTGTGCGCAATGTGGGCAGCTACCGGGATGATCCCAACAACCGCGGCAGCCATCCGGTGGGCATCCCGTATCCCACAGACGATTCCCGCTTCTTTGCATCGCCGCAGAATCCGGCCCTGCCGCTGGTGGATCCCGACCGGGTGGAATGCACCACCTGTCATCAGGTGCATTTTGCCGATTCAGGCGGGGCCAACGGCGGCGCCGGCGATGGCTATATTCTGCGCGTGCCCAACGATGACAATTTGTGCAAGAGTTGCCACGCCTATCAGGATCATCAGGGCATGGGATGCTTAACCTGCCATGACGTGCATGATCCGCAGCGCCAAAACATTTTTATCGTGCGAAATGCCGTGGATACACCGAATAGCGGCACACGTTCGGTCGTGTTTACGGCCGAAACGGGCGCGAACTCTTTCGCAGATGGCGATAGCCAGTACGATGGCATTTGCGAGGTGTGCCACACCGCCACGAAATACCATCGCAATGATGGTACCGGCGACCACTCGCACAACGCCGGCAAAAATTGTACGCAATGTCACACCCATGAAAATCAATTTCATTTCGAGCATCCCACGGCCAATACCGACTGCAGCAATTGTCACACCGACATGCTGGCCGCCCATAACGACAATTGCCAGGCCTGCCATCCGGTGGATTTCACTGCCACCATTATCGGCCCCATTGGCACCTGGAATGGTGAGTGTTCGGCGTGTCACAATCCCGGAGTGGCGGAAACTGGCAATCTGCAGACGCCGACAAAAGGCCACCGCTGTATCGTCTGTCATGGCCAGCAAATGGAAACCGGAAATTTTGAAGGCTTCCACAAAGAGCACATTGACAAAGCCAACTGCGTGGTGTGTCACGGCTTTATTCCTAACACCGGTACGGCCATCGGCTCCGACAATCGCGATGTGTGCGCGATATGCCATGTTGGCGGCAAAAATGACGCGGTGCAGAGCATCCATAAACGCCACGTTCCCAAAGGATTGAGCTGCCTGGAATGCCACAACGGCAGTCGTCCGCCGGTGGATGTGACCGATGGCGCGCCGGTTGGGAATGCGAGGAACGTATGCCAGGCGTGCCATTCCGATCAATCGCCGTCGGCCTTCCAAAACGATTTTGAAAGGTTGCACAAAGAGCATGCGGATAAACGTCTGGATTGCGGCGCCTGCCACAAAAACGCCAACCTGCAGGACGACCGCGTGCCGATGCCCTCCATCGATGATCCGGTGCGCCAGCAGGTCAATCGCAGCGGGTTCAATGAGTGCGCCCATTGCCATGCCGGCGGCAAGTCGGCCGGCACCACGGAAGTGCACAATAAACACGTGGAAGGGATGTGGCAGTGGTGCTACAATTGCCATGAGGGCAACGACGGTCGGCCGCTGGGCACCGATCCGCCGGTGACCCAGCCCTCCGAGGCCTGCCAGCTCTGTCATAGTGGTCGCAGCTATAATGATTCGTCCCCCTTCAATATTCACAAAAAGCACGTAAGCAAGAAACAAAACGTAAAATGCTACGCATGCCACCAGGCTCAACCGCCGATTTTCGACTGGCCGCAGGCGTGGATGCAATAATATCCCATTGAACGGCAGGAAGAAACGGCAGGTCATTCCCGGCCTGCCGTTTTTCATTATAGGGCAAAGCCGGCGGTTTCTCTAATGCTTCTCCTCGCAAATCTGCCTGATGGTTCGATATCATTTTGGAATCTGCCTGTCCATACCTATATTTATTACATCGTGTGAAATCATGCGTATCGAATCAAAAGCATTGCAGGAGATAATCATGTTGAAAGCATTGCAGCGGATAGCCGTTCTTCTCATGGCAATCGTATTGTTTCTTCCACAGATTGATTGGGCGCAAAAATCCAGGAAGAAATGGGACGTCACCGCGGCGCACGGGCCCACCGATACCGTCGAATTCACCGTGAACGAGGGCACGTGGATGAATCTGGATGTGAGCCCGGATGGGAAGGAAATCGTGTTCGATCTGTTGGGCGATATTTACATCATGCCGATCACCGGTGGCGAGGCGAAGTTGCTGGCCGGCGGTCCGGCCTTCGAGGTGCAGCCGCGCTTCAGTCCGGACGGCAAGAAGATCAGCTACACCAGCGATAAGGGCGGCGGTGATAACATCTGGATCATGAACCGCGACGGCTCGGACAAAAAGCAAGTGACCAAGGAAGATTTCCGGCTGCTCAACAACGCGGTATGGACGCCGGACGGGCAGTACCTGATTGCCCGCAAGCACTTCACCAGCACGCGCTCCCTGGGCGCCGGCGAGATGTGGATGTACCATATCAGCGGCGGCAAGGGGCTCAGGCTCACCAAACGCAAAAACGACCAGCAGGACGCCGGCGAGCCGGTGGTGTCGCCGGACGGCCGCTACCTGTACTTCAGCGAGGACATGAGCCCGGGCGGCATGTTCCGCTACAACAAAGACCCCAACGGGCAGATTTACGTCATCCGCCGGCTCGATCTGGAAACCGGCAAGCTCATCAACTACATCACCGGACCGGGCGGCGCAGTGCGGCCGCAAATTTCCCGCGACGGCCGCTACCTATCGTTCGTGCGCCGCATCCGCACCAAAAGCGTGCTGTTCGTGCACGATTTGAAGACCGGCGAGCAGTGGCCGGTGTTCGACAAACTCAACAAAGATCAGCAAGAAACCTGGGCGATTTTCGGCGTGTATCCCAACTACAACTGGCTGCCGGACAACCGCCATATCGTGATCTGGGCGCAGGGTAAGTTCTGGAAGGTGGACATCCACACGCGCGCGGCGCAGGAGATTCCGTTCACCGCCAGAGTTAAACAGGTGCTCACCGAGGCGGTGTGGTCGCCGCAGACGGCATTTGAAGACAGTTTTGAAGTCAGGCTGGTGCGCGATGCGGTGACCTCGCCGGACGGCCGCTGGCTGGTGTTCAGCGCCGTGGGGCATCTGTGGAAAAAGCAGCTCCCCGACGGCAAACCGGTGCGGTTGACGCGCGACCGGCATTTCGAATTTTATCCGGCGTTCAGTCCGGATAGCCGCTGGGTGGTGTACACCACCTGGAGCGACACGGCGCTGGGCGCCATTTACAAAATCCGCATCGACGGCAAGCGCAAGAAAAAACTCACGCGCGAGAAGGGCTATTACCACGAGCCGCAGTTTTCCCGCGATGGCCAGAAGATCGTGTTCCGCAAGAGCGGCGGCAACGCGCTGCTCGGCTACACGCACGGGCTCAATCCCGGACTGTACTGGATGCGCGCCAATGGCGGCGACATGCACCTCATCGTCGATCACGGCCGCGAGCCGCGTTTCAACAGCCGCGGCGACCGCATCTATTTTCTCAGCGGCGGCGGACTGAAAAAGGAGTACCGCAGCGTCCGGCTCGACGGTGGCGACGAGCGCACGCTGTTCAAACTGAAATATGTCAACCACATCGTGCCCAGCCCGGATGATCGCTGGGTGGCATTCACCGAGCTGTTCAACGTGTTCGTGGTGCCGTTCCCGAAAACCGGCACAGCGTACGAGCTTTCCGGCAAAATGACCTCGCTGCCGGTAAAGAAAGTCTCCCGCGATGCCGGCAACTACATCCACTGGTCGGGCGACAGCCAGAAGCTGCACTGGGTGATCGGTCCGGAGTATTTCACGCGTGATCTGCGCGAGACGTTCACGTTCGTGCCCGGCGCGCCGGACAGCATCCCGCCGCCGGACACGGCGGGGCTGCGCATCGGCCTGAAGCTGAAATCGGACGTACCTTCCGGTAGGCTGGCGCTGGTGGGCGCGCGCATCATCACCATGCGCCCGGGGGCGCACACGGTGCGCGGCGATGAAGTGATCGAAAACGGCGCCATTGTGGTGGAGGACAATCGGATTGTGGCCGTCGGTCCGGCGAATGAGGTCCGCATCCCGGACGATGCCAGACGCATCGACGTGAGCGGCAAGACCATCATGCCCGGCATCATCGACGTGCACGCGCATGCCATGCACTTCTTCCGCGGGCTGCTGCCGCAGCAGAGCTGGGCCTATTTTGCCAACCTGGCCTACGGCGTCACCACCATGCACGATCCGTCGGCGAACACCGAGACCGTGTTCACCCTGGCGGAGATGGTGAAAGCCGGTGAAATGGTCGGGCCGCGTGTGTTTTCCACCGGCACCATCCTGTACGGCGCGGACGGCGACTTCAAGGCGGTGATCAACAGCCTGGACGATGCGCGTTCACACCTGCGGCGCATGAAGGCGGTGGGGGCGTTTTCGGTGAAAAGCTACAACCAGCCGCGGCGCAACCAGCGGCAACAGGTGCTCAAGGCGGCGCGCGAGCTGGGCATGCTGGTGTATCCAGAGGGCGGCTCGACTTTCTTTCACAACCTCACCATGGTGCTGGACGGCCACACTGGCGTCGAGCACTCGATACCCATCGCGCCGCTGTACGACGATGTGCTGAACCTGTGGGGCGCCAGCCAAACGGCCTATACGCCGACGCTGATCGTGGGCTACGGCGGCATCTGGGGTGAGAACTATTGGTATCAACATTTCAATGTGTGGGAAAACCGGCGCCTGCTCACCTACGTGCCGCGGCCCATCGTGGATGCGCGCTCGCGCCGCCGCATGCTGATCCCGGAAGACGATTTCGGACACATTCAGAATGCCAAGGCGGCCAGAGCGCTCGCTGATCATGGTGTGCGGGTGAATCTTGGCGCGCACGGGCAGTTGCAGGGGCTCGGCGCGCATTGGGAAATGTGGATGTTCGTGCAGGGCGGCATGAGCCCGCTGGAAGCCATCCGCGCGGCCACCCTCAACGGTGCGAAGTACATCGGCATGGAAAAAGAGCTGGGCTCGCTGGAGCCGGGCAAGCTGGCGGATCTGATTGTGCTGGCAAAGAATCCGCTGGAAGATATTCGCAACAGCGATTCGGTGGTGTACGTGATGAAAAACGGCCGGCTGTACGACACCGCCACCATGAATGAGATCGGCAACCACCCGCGCAAGCGGCTGCCGTTCTACTGGGAGCATCCCAAGGCCAGCGACGCCTTCGTCTGGCGCGGCCCGGACATCGGCTTTGGGGTGACGGCCTGCGGGTGTTTTGTAGAGATGCCGAAATAGAGCCGGGATGATGTGGATGGCGCGGATGATTCACATTGATCTCCGTCCCCAAATTAGTAGCATAAGCTTCCAGCTTGTCTGACGGGAGCGTATCCACGACAAATCGGAAATCCAGATTTTTGATCTCCGTCCCAAATTGGATTTGGGACGGAGGGGAAATCGCCAGAAACCAGCCGTCAGGGACGGCCTCTATCCGGTGGATGAAAGATTATCCATCGGATAGAGGCCGTCCTTGAGCGCAGTAATTTCGCCACTTGCGATTTCTCATGGGACAAACACGTCCTCCTCTCCCCATATCTAAGCTTTCAACTCATTCCTTCCAAAAGCTATAGCCACAATTAAAAAAAAACAGCAACCCCGGGCCGTTAAAAACGTTTGATAAAACGGAAAACGGCCCATCGATATATCTTCTTCAGTTTCAAAACGGTCTTTCCCAGATGTACAATCCCGGGAGATGAGGAAATGTTACCGAGCAAGAAATTTCTTCTCGGGTTGGCACTAATCATTGGAAACTTCATCCTCGGCAAACTGGCCCTGCCGTTTTTTGCCATCAGCATGGAGCTTGGTTTAGCCATTTACCTGTTTAGCTGGCTGATGTTTTTGATCGGCCTGGTATTGTGTGGCCGCGAGGGGCTGGCATGGGCGCGTGTCTATTACCGCCATTTTGAGAAAAAGCTCAAACACCATATGCTGAATGGATTGAAGCATTCTCGATCTAAAAATCAGTCGCTACAAACTTTGAAGAAATTGGATCAACCATCTCCAACGACTGATGAATCCTGGACAATGACCAACAAAAAGAAATCAAAAGCTATGGCGGTCGTAGATGAATCATCTTGAGAAAAAAATATTTTGCGATCGCTAATGATATTTGCTAACTTGTTTTTAACCAGAAAAATATCGAATGAAGGGTTTCGAACATGGGCGTTGCCATTACCACGCGTAAATTTACGGTGGATGAATACCATGCGATGATCCATTCCGGCATATTGCAGGAGAATGATCGGGTGGAGTTGCTTTCAGGGGAGATTGTTGAAATGAGTCCGATAAGTAGTAGGCATGCAGGATGTTTGAATAGACTCATACAATTATTTATTGAATTGGTTGCTCAGAAAAAAGTCATTGTTTCCCCTCAAAATCCTATTCACCTGGATAGGCTTTCTGAGCCGCAACCCGATCTTGCTTTATTGAAATACAGGGATGATCCTTATAGCGACAGGCATCCAAAGCCGGAAGACATTTTTCTTTTGATTGAAATTTCAGAAAGTTCGCTAACCATGGATCGTGGCTTCAAGGTGCAGCTATATGCCCGGGCAGGTATCAAGGAAATCTGGCTGATTGATCTGGTAAATGAGGTCGTAGAGCGGCATATAGGGCCTGCTGAAGAACAATACAGGCGCGTCGAAACATTTGAGATCGGCGATGAAATTTCGCCGCAGGCGTTTCCGGATTTTCGTCTTGCGATCAAAG
>JAUZRQ010000020.1 GCA_030950365.1 Candidatus Zhuqueibacterota bacterium
TATGAGTACATGGCCTGCGGCAAATGCGTGGTGGCCTCGCGGCTGGGACAGATCGCCGAGGCTATTGAAGATGGTCGGTCGGGATTTTTGGTGGAGCCCGGCAAAATTGAAGATTATCTGGCCGCACTGCAAAAGCTGATCGATGATCCCCAATTGCGGCGGTCGATGGGCAGTGCCGCCGCGGAGCAGGCCATGACCCATTACAGTTGGGCGACGAAAGGTCGTCAGTGGGTGAGCGTGTGTGAGCGGGTGCTGGAACAGTACGGACGGAAGCAGGCGCAGGAAGCGACAGGGACACCGGAGCATCTTCCAGTGGAGCAGGAGAGACCTTCATGAATGCAGCAAGCATGGACAGCAAGCGAATAGGAAAGGGTATGCGAAAACTGATCCAAATCAGTCTATTATTAACGGTGTTCGGTTCTCAGGCGGCGGCACAGAATTATCAGCCGCCCTTTCCGCGCATCGGTGTGATTTATTTTTACGAAGCCAACATTCCCGAAGAAATCTGGCAGTACCACGATTTGATCGTGGTACGGTTCTGGTATCCGGAAATTGCCCGCAAAATCAAAGCGAAATATCCTGAAAAAATTGTACTGGCCACGAACAACGTCATCGATGGGACGGCCATCAATCCGCCGGATGATTACCTCATTCCAACGCTTGATGGTTCGTGCATCAAAGGCTGGCACCAGAAACACCCGGGCGATTGCCTGTACGATGGCACCAATTTTTGCCCGCAGGTGAACGGCAAGCGTTGGAACGACTTTCTCACCGATTTTCTCGCCGAACGCACCGACTGGTCGGTGTTTGATGGGACTTTTTGGGATTCTTGGGCTGGTTCAATTTCCTGGCAAGAAGCATACGACCAAGTTGATTTTAACCGCAATGGAATACCCGATAACCAGGAACAGAAAAACCTCGCGGATAAATACTGGCGCGAAGGCAACCGGCTGATCGTCGAAAAATTGCGTCAGAAAATGCCGCCAGGAAAAGTTGTGGTCGCTCACGAAGCTTCGCCTGAAGAGGTGGGATACCTGAATGGTCTTGGCGACGAAGATTGGGAAGGGAATAGTTGGGAATGGTTCTATCCGAATGTCTGGCGTCGGTTTCAGCTTGAGGCGGTGACCCCGAGGGTCAATTTCATCGAAGCCCGCGGCAAGCCGGAGAATTTCCAGCGCATGCGGTTTGGGCTGGCCACTGCGTGCCTTCTGGATGCGTTCTTTACCATGGATGACGGCAATTACGCCCACCGATACACCTATATTTACGATGAGTATCTCGCCAATCTGGGCCATCCCACCTCGGAACCCGAAGAAATTCGCAAGGGCGTGTATGTACGCTATTTCGACAATGGTGCCGTGGTGGTCAATGCTTCCGGCAAGCCACAAACAATCACGGCAAACGACCTGCGCGGTGGCCCCTATTACCGATTTCTCGGCGGACAGGTGCCGGACTTCAACAATGGTCAAAAGCTCGGGTCGATCACCCTCGCCGGTTCCATTTCCGGACGCAAACAAACCGGCGATGGTGTATTGCTGTTCAAACGGCCGACGGTGCTGATCGCACCAATCATCGTGGATAATGTCCGCATCAACATGACCAGTCCGGGAAGCAAGCCGGCGAAGTTGGAAGGCAACTGGATCCAGCAGGATCAGGGCAAGCTACGCAACACCAATGCCTACGCGCTGAATTATGGCTGGGATGAGTACGGACCGCCATACGCGTACACCCATGCCGGCAATGGCGAGAACCGCGCCATTTATACCCCGACCATTGGCGTGGCCGGCGAGTACGATGTATATGAGTGGCATCCGTACCACGGCAATGCCGAGGGAGATTTCATGGAAGCGCGTGACGTGCCATACCTCATCAAGCATGCGCGCGGCACGGCCACCGGCACCATTGACCAGTCACGCAATTCTGGACGCTGGAATTATCTCGGGCGGTTTTATTTCAATAAAGGCACGTCCGGACAAATCATTATCAGCAATAAGGTTTCCTCGGGGATCGTGCTGGCCGATGCATTCAAGTTCGTGTACGCTGCCACGAACACCGACGCGTTCTCTTCCGATCGCACACCTCCCAAAGCGCCAACAGGGGTGAAAATCGAAAAAAACTGACCTGGCCTGTAGCGAAGTGGGCTGGATATCCCTGAACACGGAGGTTTGAATATGCGGCAACATAGGACATACACCATCACTTTCATGAAAACAATATGGCTGCTCCTGGGTGCTGTCCTTGCGGCGGAATCGTTGCAGGCGCAGACCATCAATCCGGCAGACATTGAAAAACTGCGCGAAAAATATCTGGCGGAGAAGGCCCCCAAAATTAATATGGCCGGTATCGTTAAGAAAATTTTGCAAATACCGGTGGGCCAGGGCTGGAGCGGCTACCGGCCCACAGAGTGGTATTTTGCCGCTGAACTGGCCTACGCAGCCGGCTCCGGCGGCACCGACCTCAGCCGCTTGCGCAAAGCCCTGGATTTTGCTGAGCGCAATACGGTCGAGAACTGGTGGGAAATCGAGGTTGGCATTCCACGGGCGCTGGCCCGCGGCTTGTTGCGTGGCGGCGATCAGCTCCCAGCGGACCTCCGCCAGCGTCTGGAACAACACCTGCGCAATTTTTTGAGCCGGCAACGATTGCGAGAATGGAACGGCGCCAACACCATTTATCGCGGTTGGACGCGTCTGATCGCCGGGCTGTATTTTCGCGATGCGGAGCTTTGCCAGCAGGCTGTCAAGTTGTTCGCCAGCGCAACCAGCATCGGAAAATACACCCACATCCGCCCGGATGGCTCGTATTTCTTTCACAATGACAAAATGAACATGTTTTATGGCAGCGATCACTTCGTGCAATTTGCCGAATACGTGAACTTTGCGGCCAACACCAGCTTTGCGCTGGAAAACCATCCCAATCCCTACAACCCGGGCAAGACGGGTATCGAGGTGCTCGGCAAATGGATCGAGGACGGCATTCGCTGGTTTACCTATTACGGCGCCATTGACCCGCTGACCATCAACAAGTTTCCGCACAAATGGCATTTGGGCCGCATCAAGGCCGGGCTGCGCGAGCTGGTTGCCTCCGGCTCGCCGGGACTGTCGCCCTACTGGCAGAGCATACAGGACATTCTCAACGATTCTCCCAATCCGCTGGGCGCGCGCGCCTTCCCGTCGTCGCGGTATCTGGCCGTACGCCGGGATCGGTTCTTTGCCGGTCTGGTGCTGATGGACCTGGTGGTGCCGCACCTGGAAGCGTCCTCGTTCGCGCCCATGTTTGGCGCCGTGAACTTGGTCACCCCGCAAACGGTGGACCGCATTTCGCGCACCCCGGGAGATCAGAATGTTTCCGAAGATATTCTGAACGTGCCGTCGTCGCTACTTTCCACGATGACTGTGCCGAAACTGTTTTTCCCGGATGTGGCCAATCCCGGCTCCGAGCACTCGAACCGCGTGCACATCAACGAGATTACTGATATCGCGAAACAGTGGGGCTATTACGGGGTCACAACCCTTGATAGCTATTTTGCCATGGCGGCGCAGCACTTGCGCAGCAGTGAGGGCCAGTTTCGGATGAAAAAATCCTGGTTTTTCTTTGATGATGAAATCGTGGTGCTGATCAGCGATCTGCGCAGCCAGGGCCGTTTTGGGCCGGTGGTCACCTGGCTGCAGACCTTCCGGCCAGGCGGCAGCGCGCTGGCCACCGATCGCGGCGTGAAATCGCTGCCCACCGGCTCGGGCAGCAACGATATCGGTTTGACGCGCTGGGCGCACGCGCGCGGATGGGGATTCTATTTTCCGGATCCGGTGTATCTCGTGGCTGAGGGTCGTAGCCGCGGTTTCACCCGGCTGACAGTGGATCATCAGCGCATGAACCGGCAGGACCGGCTGGCCTTTGTGCTGCTGCCGAACCGCAGCGAGGCCGAGGTTCGCAATTACAACGGTATCGAAATCCTGCGGCAGGACGGCAATTTGCATTTGGTCCGCGATCGGTCCTCGCAGGTGGTGGGAGCGGCCTTTTTCGCGCCGGTTTCCACTGGCTGGATTGCATCCAATCTTCCGGGCTATGTCCTGTATCAGGCGCGCGGGCAGCGGTTCCGCCTCACGCTATACAATCCGCACAAAGAAAAATCCCTGCCGGTGCGGCTTTCGCATGAGGGCAATCCGGTGAATCCCATGGATGATGTGAAAATTGACGAAAGCGCGGCCACGCACCACCTGTACCGCATCCGTGTGCCGTTTGTGCTGAACAAAGGCGCCGGCGATGGTTTGAATCTGTTCGATCTGGCTTCCGCCGGCAATCAGGGCACAGAACTGATCGTGAATTTGCGTGTGTACCGTAAATTTGAAATCGAAGCGGAAAAGAATAGCGATGGTTCTTACAGCATTGTCCGGGCAACCATCAACCTCAACGATACCGGAAAGGATGGCAGTAGTGCGCAGCAGCCGGTTCCGCCGCAGCCGCAACCACCGGTGGCCGTGCTGCGATCGAGCTACCAGGCCAAAGCCGGTGTCCCCCTGCAATTCGATGCGTCGGGGTCGTACGATCCGGATGGTGGTAGCATTCAAGAATACATCTGGAATTTTGGCGATGGTGCTACTGCGCGCGGCGCCCGGGTGAGCCATAGTTATGCCAGCGCCGGCACCTATACAGGGTCCCTGCGACTGCGCGATGATGAAGGCCAGGAAACCACGGCCAATTTTACCGTGAATGTATCACCAGCGCAAACGGCTGGCCCGGTTATGGTCATCCGTATTACCGCCGATGATCAATATGAGCTTTACGTGAACGGGGCATTCGTGGGCCGGGGTGAGCAGTGGGAGACCGCAGAAGAGTATCGCGTGCCGCTGAGCTCTGGAAAAAACGTCATCGCCGTTAAAGCCGTGAACCAGGCCAGTGCCGGCGGCATTCTTGCTGAGATTCAGGTGGACGGCAAAACATTTTTTACCAACACCAACTGGCGTGTGAGTTTGAACGAGGCGCAGGACTGGACCCGGCCTGATTACAACGATCAGACCTGGTCACAGGCGGCATCGTTTGGTAAACACGGCTACGCGCTGCCGTGGGCCCAGTTCCGCAACGTGGAGGGGCTGGCCCGGGATATTCCAGAATGGATATGGTCGAAAGACAATTACAAAGATTCACCAGTATATTTTCGCTACACTATCAATTTGAGCCAGGATGCCGAACCGCCCGCCGCGCCAAAAGGGGTTCGCGCAATTGTGGAATAACGCAGGTATTATATTATTTCTGGCAACGGTGTCGGGGCCGAGCGGAAGTGGTCAGGATGGAAATCCGGTGCGAGCTTCAAATCATCGGCGCACCGAAAGCGGTTCGATGCTGGCGCAGGATTATGAGGATTTCGGAGGAGCCGAGTGAAGATTTTAATGGTTGACAAGTATTATTTCATCAAAGGCGGGGCGGAGCGATATTATTTTGAGCTGACCAAGACCCTCGAGGAGCGGGGCCACGAGGTCATCCCTTTCTCCATGAAACATCCGGACAATTTTCCCACCGACTACGAGCCGTACTTTGTCGACAACATCGAATTCAATGGGCTTTCGCTGGCGCAAAAAATTCGCCATGCGCCGGACATCATCGGCCGGGTGATCTGGTCGCGCAAAGCCAAAGAGGCGATCGTTCGCCTGGTGGATAAAGTCAAACCCGACATCGCGCATCTGCACATGATCGACCACCAGCTTTCGCCGTCCATCCTGCAGGGCCTCAAAGAGCGCCGCATTCCCATTATCCAGACGTGTCACCAGTACAAGCACGTTTGCCCGAGCTACCGGTTATACATTATGCATAAAAACCAGATTTGCGAGAAATGCATTTCGGGGCGGTTTTATCATGCGGTAGTGGAGAAATGTCACAAAAATTCTCTGTCAGCAAGCGCCATTGTCGCTATTGAAAGTTACATTCATAAATGGCTAAAAATTTACGACCTCATTGATGTTTTTCATGTTCCGAGTCGATTTTTGGGAGGGAAATTGCAGGAGGCAGGATACCCATCCGAGAAAATCTGGCATTGTAACTACACCATCAATTTGCGGGATTATCCCTATCATCCGGATGCGAAAGATTATTTTGTGTATTACGGCCGATTGAGTGAGGAAAAGGGGATTCTGACCCTGCTGAAGGCCAAGCAGCGTCTGCCGACTCCAAAACTCTACATTATTGGCGATGGCCCGCAGCGGCCGGCGCTCGAGGCGTTTGTGCGGGAACAACGGGTGGAAAATGTGGAGTTTCTCGGCAATCGCGGCGGACAGGAGCTGATCAGGCTGGTGCAGAACAGCCGGTTTGTGGTGGTGCCGTCGGAGTGGTATGACAATTCGCCGCTGGTGATCTATGAATCGTTTTCCATGGGCAAGCCGGTGATTGTCAGCACGCTGGGCGGCATGCCGGAATTGGTCGAGCCGGGGGGGGATGGCTTTCATTTTTCACCGGGCGATGTGGAGCAGCTCACCGATCGGATTCAGGCGCTGTGGCAAAACCCCGATCTCTGCCGTCAGATGGGCGAAAGGGCTCGCCAGAAGGCGGAGCGCGAATTCAGTCCCGAAGCGCATTACGAAAAATTGATGACGGTTTATCACCGATTAACCGATAAAATCCAGACGAAGGTGACCATGTGAGGGAGCATTAAAACGAGCGGCATGAGTGAGCGTAGCGCGCAAACGATTACACGGGAGCGGAAAGGACTGAAAGTAAAAACAAGAAAATCCTCTTCCACATCAGAACCGCTTACCGCGATTTTTCAAGACCTGTCCGAACACGCCCGGGACTACTTCGGGCAGGAGGGACCTCTGGAATTTCAGATTCTGGAGCATCAGCAGAAGCGGCTGTCTGAAATCTGGCGCTGTGCCGTTTCCCACAATGGCTGGCACACGCACATTTTCATCAAAATGCACAAAAACCCAGACCACCGTGACGACCGGGTGCTGCAGTTTTGTGCCACGGAATTCGATATTTTGAAAGAGCTGTATGCGGCATTCGCGCCGTACGAACAATTCGGCGTGGTGCGACCGGTGGCCTTTTATCCGCGTGAGATGATCACCATCACCGAAGAAAAGGCCGGTGACAATCTGTATAATCTTTTGCAGAAGCAAAGCCACCGGCTGGCACGCCACAAATCGTTTCGTGATCTGGAACGCTATTGCTATCTCTGCGGCAAATGGCTCCGGGTGTTCCAGAAAATCACCAGCACAGGCAAGACCCGCCATCTCGAAGAGCTGGGCATTCTGGCCAATGCCGATGAGCGGTTTAGACGATGGCAAGCCTTGCATTTGAACCAAAGCCTGATGCGCCGCGTGAAGGCCGATTTGCAAGAACGGATCCGCCGGCTAACGGACCGAAAGGTGCCCATTTCCGGCCAGCACGGGGATTTCATCCCGTTCAACATCATCGTCAACCCCAATGAGGTGACGCTACTGGATTTTCCGTATTACTGCGAAGGCACGGTGTATCACGATCTGGCGCGCTTTTGCACCGTGCTGATCACCATGGCGAAAAAACCTCAGTACTCGCGGCGTCGCATGCAGCGGCTGGTGAAGAACACCCTGTCGGGATTTGCTGAATATGCGGATTTTGATCCTGACATTTTTGGCGTGTATTTACGGTACAATATGATCGATTGGGTGCTCTGGGATGAATGGCTAAATAGAGGCGATTGCAAGAACCGATTTTGGCGGCGGCGGGTCAAGTCGTTTTATGAGAACTGCTTCCGGAACTTTGATCACTATGCCATTGCATGAAACGGAGCGCAGCAGCTTTCGCTGCAGGTCGATCCGATAAATTGGCTTCCATTCTGGCTGTGAGTTCCAATTGGTTGCTGTTTGGCCACACCTGGACCAACGGACGTTTATGCGATTCTGTTTTTTTGTCAATCGACTGCACCGATGGATGAAAAATACTGGAATCGCCGTGCACGGAGCATGCCAGCGGATGAGCCCCGGTTTTCCGGTGCTTACATTCGGATGAATGCAGGAAACCGGAGTCTCATACCTGGCTCTTTCCTTGGAGAGAAATTGCTGCATGTTTGGCCATTTTTCTTTCGTGGAATGGCGAAAAGATCGGAATGACCAATCGAACAAAATTGCACGTATGGCTGAATGGTTATCTGCAATTGCATTAAATCATTGTAACTATTCAGTTATTCCCGTTTGATGAAATCTTACCCGTCATCGCGAGCAGCCGCCGCAAGGCGGTTGCACCTGTCCGACTGCTGGCGGACGGCGATCTCTTTAAATATAACAATGGGATTGCGTCGTCTCCGCCAGCTGGCGGATCCTCGCGATGACGGGGAAGAGACTGAAGAGTTACAAATCATTACTTTAATTGAAAATAGCCTGTTGCAGGGCTGTGATAGACAGGACATGGCGGCCATGGAGAGAAGCGGCCGCAGGCGTGAGGACAAGCATGAGGACGATTGAATTACCATGAGCCATTCATCGAAATTGCGGGTACTTCAAATTGTCGACGGCTTCCGCATGGGCGGCGCCGAAAACAAGCTATGGGAATTAATCGAGCGGCTGGATAAAAACCGATTCGAAAGCTTTGTCGCCAATGTCGGCCCCACCGGTCCGCTGGAAGAGCGGTTCAAAGGGCTGGGCGTGCCGATGTTTCAGGCGCAGCGGCGGTACCGTTTCGACATCATGCCGGTGATAAAGCTGCGGCGCATCATGCGTCAGCACCGCATCGACATTGTGCAGTCCACGCTATTTTGGGCCGATGTGGTGGCGGCGCTGGCAGGAAAGTGGGCGAAGGTGCCGGTGATCCTTTCCTGGGAGACGGTCACCCACGAAGGCAATCCCTACCACGGCAAAGTACAGCGGTTGCTGGGCTACCAGATGGCCGCTCGCCGCATGGACAAAATCGTGGCGGTGTCGCATGAAATCAAGCAATCGCTGATGAGAAACCGCGGACTGCCGGCAGAAAGAATCGAAGTCATTCATTATGGTGTGGACCTCACTAAATTTGCGCCGCAGCCACCTGACCTGGAATTCCGGCGTAGCCTCGGCGTCAGCGATGGTGAGATCGCTATCGGTATTGTGGCGCGGCTCGAACCCGTGAAAGGCCACACCGTGTTCGTGGAGGCATACCACGAGTTGGCCAAAGCCCATCCGAACACGCGCGTGCTGTTCGTCGGCGATGGAAGCGAGCGCGAACGGCTGCAGACGCAGGTGAAGTCGCTGGGTCTGGAAGATCGCATCCGTTTTCTGGGCATCCGCCGCGACGTCACCCGGATTCTTAATGCGCTGGACATTTTCGTCCTTCCATCCGTGGCGGGCGAGGGATTGCCCAACGTGATTCTGGAAGCCATGGCCTGCGCCAAACCCGTGGTGGCCACGATGGTGGGCGGCACCCCGGAGGCTGTGCGTGACGGCGAAAATGGGCTGCTCGCTCCGGCGAAGGATGCCCATGCCCTGAAAGAAAAACTGGCCGTTCTGGTGGACGATCCCGAAAAAATCCGGGCCATGGGGCAGCGCAGCCGTGAAATCGCCGAGGACGAGTTTTCACTGGAGATGCAGATCAGTCGCTTTGAATCGCTCTATGAAAGCCTGTATGCGCAGAAAACCGGGCATTGACTTTTATTCATGAATTTGCGTTCTTACAGGAAATCGGTTTCCCCGACGGGACCTATCCAGCCACTCTGGCCGCAATTGGACAAGATCAGGGATGAGTACACTCAATCGACTGTTTAAAAATACGACGGCACTGGTGGTGGCGAAGGGAATCCAGCCACTCATTTCTCTGTTTTTAATCATCACCATCACCAAAAAGCTCGATGTGTCCGGCCTTGGCGCCTACATCACCATTCTGAGCTTTGTTGAAATCTTTCAGATTATCGCCGCGTTCGGCCTGCGCAATCTGCTCACCCGGGAGGTGGCTCAAAACCGGGACCGCGCCGGTAGCTATTTCGCCGCCGTGCCGATGATCACGATCATCTCCAGCGGCGCCGCCATGGCCGTCATGATCCTGGCCGTGCACCTGCTGAGCAAAGAGCCGATCGTCGAAAAAGGTGCTATCATTATTTCGCTTAGCCTGGTGGCGGCGGCCATGGCCGAAGCCTACGAGGGCATCATTGGCGGCTTCGAAAAGCTCAGCCGGGTGGGACTGGCCTGGTTCATTGAAAATGTGTCGCGCGTTTTGATCAGTATCGCCCTGTTGTTTGCCGGCTTCGGGCTGTTTTCGCTGTTGTGGGTGTACATCGCAGTACGCTATTTGAAGGCGATTTATTATTACTTTTATATACGGCGTCTCATTGGGTCCCAGCCTGCATCCGTGAGCTGGCCATTCATCAAAGAGCTTCTGGTACAGGCGCGCGTGTTTGCGCTGATCATGGTGTGCGTGATGATTTACTGGAAAGCCGACGTGGTGATGCTGCAGTCCATGAAAACCACGGATGACGTGGGCTACTACTCGGCCGCGCACCGGATTTTCATGATGGCGCGCATCCTGGTCACTGGCTTTATGACCTCGTTTTTCCCGGTCATCGCCAATTTGTACAAGACCTCGGCAGCGCAGTTCGAGAAAGCGTGCAAGCAGGCCATCCGGTTTTTGGTGATTATTACAGTGCCCATCGCCATTGCCGTTTCGCTATTGGCCCGGCCGATTCTCATGTTCGTATTCGGCGAAGACTTGCTGCCGTCGGTGCTGGTGCTGCAGATATTGATCTGGGTGGTGGTGCCGTATGGCATTTCGCAGGTGTTTGCTTACGCGCTGGTGTCCAGCAACCGCCAACGGTTCGATCTGTACGTCAATATTTTGAGCATGTTTGCCAATTTGCTGTTAAATTATCTATTGATTCCCAAATACAACTACTACGGTGCTGCCGCCGCGACTCTGATTTCGATTCACATTTATGTGTTGTTTCAATTGCCGTTCATTTTTCCACGGATATTCTCGCTGCAGCCGGGGAGCATTTTGCGTACCGGGTTGAAAATTCTGGCAGCGTCCGCGGTGATGGTGGCATTCATTCTGCTGGCCCGGCATGCATCTTTCATGATCACAGGTCCGCTCAGCGTGCTGGTGTATTTTGCGGCCATTTATTTTGTGCGCGTTGTGCCAGGTGAGGACCTGCAGGTGTTCGCTCGCATGTTGAGGCGACCGGCCTAGCTGATAGCAAAGGTTGAATAATGGAACAAACTCAACCATCGGCAAAATTGCAGGAAAAAGTGCTGCAAATCGAAAAAAAGATGGCGTTTCGCTCCGGCCTGTGGCGCGGCATCGCCATCGGGTTTTTCATCCCCATTTTGCTTCTGCTGATGGCGCTATCCATCGCTTATGCCAAACGCGAGGCGCTGATGGAGTGGGCGATGGACCGGTATGTCATCCGCTATGCCGAAGACCTGTTCGCCGGCTTTCCGGATGCTTACATGAGCTACAATCGCGACCGGGTGTTCGAAACGCTGGACAATTTCACCAACGCAGTGGCCGATAAGAAAGTGGATCGGCACGACTTCGCGCGCATCGGAAAGCTGGTGTTGTCCATCATTGAAGATAAGCGGATCTCGTATGAGGAAATGGAACAACTGCTCACGGCTTTGAACAAAGCCGCCAAAGGGAGATGAGGTAAAACAGACGTGAACGGACAGAAGATTCGATTTGTGCTTGGTGTGTTCTTTTTCGGGCTCGCGGTGGGCGGATTTTTCGCCATAACCGTGATCCGTGAAGCCGTGCCGCTGCGGGACCACGTGTGGATGATTGCCCTGAGTCTGGCCTTTGGTACTCCCATCATCCTTGGCCTGGTGTTCTGGTACATCCACGTGGTCAAGGTCACTAAAAAGGCCCTGGGGCCCAAAGGCGGGGAGCTGATAACGCAACTCCTTGGCTTTCAACTGGCCAGCACGGTGCTGATTTTTATCATTTTGTTGTCGATTTTTTACGCGGCCATTGCGTAGCCATCCGGGCTGCGTGCCGCGACAGGCCACAGGAATGTTGATTTTTCAGGATGTGAGAGGACGATTTATGGACCTGCTGAAACGCTTTTTCGTGTATCTTGGGATTCTATTGGTCGTTGGCGGCGCCGCGGCATATCACGTGCTCACCGATTTTGCCTCGACGCCCTATCCGCCCGACATGACCCTGGAAGCCTTCCATCCCGAGACGCCCGGGAATATCCCCGAGCACCGGGTGTGGCAACCCAAATTCCCCGTCATCGATGTGCATTCCCATCCCCAGGAAAGCGGCAAAACCCCGGACGAGCTAATCAAAATCATGGATGCATCCGGTGTGCGCGCCATCGTCGATCTCGATGGCCACTGGGGATGGATCGGACACCGTATCAAGCGCAAACTGGAAGAATACAATCTCAAATATCCGGGCCGGTTTATCCTGTTCACCAAAATCGATTTCGGCCGGTATAGTAATCCGGATTTTGTGGAAGAAACCATCCAGCGGCTCGAACAATCGGTGAAATGGGGCGTGAAAGGCGTCAAAGTGTGGAAAAATCTGGGTATGATGTACCGCGACGCCAGCGGCAAAATCATCCCCCTGGACGATCCACGACTCGATCCCATCTGGGATAAAATCGGCGAGCTCGGCATTCCAGTGCTGATACACACGGCCGATCCAGTGGCCTTCTGGCAACCGGTGGATCGGTTCAACGAGCGCTACGAAGAATTAACCGAAGGCGGGAGCTGGTTCGACAGCTATGCCAATGGCGATTATCCATCCTTCGAAACCCTGATGCAGCAGCGCGAAAATCTCATTCGCAAACATCCGAACACGATATTTATCGGTGCGCACATGGCCGAGCTGGGCCATGACCTCAAGCGCCTGGGGCGAATGCTGGATGAATTCCCCAACTTTTATGTCGATCTTTCCGACCGGGCTTATGAGTTGGGCCGTCAACCCTATACCGCCCGTGACTTTTTCATCAAATATCAAGACCGCATTCTGTTCGGCATCGACCTGTATCCGGAAACGCACGTGTATCAGGTGTACTACCGCTTTTTCCAGACCGAGGACGAGTATTTCGATTATCCGCGCCATTACTACAAGCACGGCCGCTGGAAAATTTACGGCCTGAACCTGCCCGATTCGGTTTTGCAAAAGGTGTATTATCTGAATGCCGTGAAGTTGTTGCGGCTCGATCGCAGTTTTGTTGAAAATCCGACATCGTGAGGCAATAAAGAAGGATGATTGGAAAGGATATATCATGTTGAAGCGAATTATCGATGGTTTGTTCATTCTCGGTCTATTGGCCATCGCGGCGGTTTATATCGGCTATTTCAAGTTTTTCAAGAAAGAATATCCCGGGCTGCCGTTGAAAGATTTCCAGCCGCGAGCCAATCTGGTGGTCGAACAGCATCCGGTCCAACGCGCCAAATTTCCGGTTTTCGATGCCCACATCCATCTGGACTATTCCGGCCTGACCGCCGATCAGGTGGTGCAGATCATGGATTCTTGCAATATTTATAAGATCGTGAATCTGGAAACGCATGGCTGGTGGGGCGAGAAACTGCAAGAGATGATCAATCGCTATCAGGCCAAATATCCAGATCGGTTCATCACCGTGGCCAACATCGATTATTCCGGCATTGATGACCCGAATTTTCCACAAAAGGCGGTGGCGCAACTGGAGGAGGCGTACAACATGGGCGCCCGCGCGCTTAAGGTGTGGCGCAATCTCGGACTCATGGCGCGCGACAGTAAAGGCCAATTCATCCGCATCGATGATCCGCGTTTGGATGGCGTGTGGGAACGGGCCGGGCAGTTGAAGATGCCGGTCATCATGCACATCGCCGATCCGACGGCTTTCTGGAAACCGGTGGATGAACACAACGAGCGCTACGAAGAGCTGCAAGCGCATCTGACGCAAAAGCGCAAGAAATGGACTTTGTTTGGACCACGTTTCGATGCGTTGACCGGCACGTGGTACAAAATTAGCCTCATCCGCCATCCGGAGCGGCTGTATTACCACAGCGATTTCACCTGGTCTGGTGATTATTACCCGACGAAAGAGGAGCTCATCGCCCAACGCGATCGCGTCATTGCCCGTCATCCGAACACGGTGTTCATTGGCGCGCACATGGGTTATCAGGTGGATGATCTGGCATTTGTGGCAAAAGAGCTGGATCAGTATCCGAATTATTTCGTGGAAATGTCACATGTCGTCAATGAGCTGGGACGACAGCCGTTTACCTCCCGCCGATTTTTTCTCAAATATCAAGACCGCATTCTCTTCGGCCTGGATGGCAAACCCGAAACCGATGCTTATGCGGCATCGTTCCGCTTCCTGGAAACCCGCGACGAGTATTTTGATTATCCGCGTTATCACTGGAACCGGTTTGGCCGCTGGAAAATCTATGGCATCTATCTGCCGGATTCGGTGCTGAGAAAAGTGTATTCCGAAAACGCGGAAAAGGTATTCTCGTATCGGGTGCTGTCGCAGAGCTTTCAATCGAAAAAGCGATAGCGGAACAGGGTGAAAATGGCCTTGAGCCCGTCGAACCAGGTGATTTTTTTTCCCTCACGATACGTACGGCCGCTGTAGCTGATGGGCACTTCATATAGCCGGTAGCCACGTTTTGCCACCTTGATAGTGAATTCTGGCTCAAAGCCAAACCGCCGGGATTTGAACGTGATGTGCTGCAAGATTTCGGCGCGGAAGGCCTTGTAGCAGGTTTCCATATCGGTGAGGTTGATGTTGGCCAGCGCGTTGCTCAGCAGCGTCAGGAATTTGTTGCCCACATAATGCCAGAAAAACAGCACCCGGTGCGGGCCTCCCAAAAAGCGGGAGCCGAACACCACGTCGGCGCGGCCGTCCAGAAGCGGTTCCAGCAGCGCCTCGTAGTCCCGGGGATCGTATTCCAGATCGGCATCCTGAATGATCACGAAATCGCCCTTCACGGCCTTGAAGGCGGTGTGCAGCGCGGCCCCCTTGCCGACATTTTTTGGGTGATAAAACGGGCGGACGTTGTCATAGCATTCGGCCAGTGCCGCGATTTTTTCCCGGGTGCCATCGGTCGAACCATCGTCTACAAGGATGACTTCCTTTTCAAATGGCGTTTTCTGCACGCGCCGCACGATTTCCTCAATGGTGTTGACCTCGTTGTACGCCGGAATAATCACCGTGATCTTCGCCGCTGTATTCATCGATTTAGTCCGCCGGGGATGAAAAAGGTTCCGAATTTCATGATGGCTGACTGGCTCCTGCTCAAATGGCTCGTCCGTTTCTGAATCTATAATTTAAGTAATTATCTTGAATCTACCAAGCCTTTTGCCGATAAAGAGATTAGGGTTACGCCGTCTCCAGCCTTTTGGTCGAAAATATCTCGAAAATGAATTAAGGTGTTTCGTTTCGAACCAGTGTCACAATCGTAGACTGTTTCGAACCAGTTTTAATTTTTTAACATATTTTAGTAATTGACTAAAATATAGATAGTTAATGATTGTCAGTGTTTTGGCACAAGAATTGCCAATTGCTATCTTGCAAAAATAATCACAATCAAGGATGGTTTCGAACTGGAGGTTAATGCGAGTATGCAACCACAGCATCCTATGACAAAGCTTCTGAGGGTGGGAGGATTATTGCTTGGTGTAATTTTGGCCGCAGAAATGGCCTTGGCGCAGGCGGTCAAAATCTTGCCATTAGGCGATTCGATTACTCGCGGCGATGGAGGATCTCTGCCATATCATGGTTATCGTGACACGCTGGCGAACAAACTGAACAACGCCGGCATAACTTATGATCTGGTTGGCTTGCACAACGATGGCGACGGCACCTTTGACGGCGACCATCAGGGTATGCCGGGCAAGCGAGCCGATGAAGTAGCCGATTCAGTGACCACTGTGATGTCGCTGACCAATCCGGACATCGTACTGGTTCATGTAGGCACGAATGACATCACGCAGGGTCAGACCGTGGCTTCCACGTTGACCGATATCGAGCGCGCCATCGATGATATTCACGCTTACAATGCCAATGCGAAAATCCTGGTGGCCGGCATCGTGCCCCGTGCGGACGATGCTAATCTGGATAATGAGACCGGGCAACTTAATACCAGCATCCAGGACCTGGTCAACCAGAAGAAGGGTGCCGGATATAAAATCTGGTATGTGGATCACTACAACAATTTCAAGAGCAATGCCAATTGGGCCACGGATTACATGTCGGCTGATGGCGTTCATCCCAACGATACAGGCTATCAGGTCATGGCTGATCTGTTTTTTACGGCCATCCAGACGGCGCTGGCTGCAGATAGCACCCCTGTCGTGGTGGACGATTTCAACCGTTCCGGCCCAAACCTCGGGGCCAACTGGGATGCCGATCCAGCCTATCAGATTGTGAATAATCAACTGTCCAACACCTCTACAGTGGGCAATTGGGTGCTGGCTACCTGGATAGCCAATAGCAACCCGGTGGAGGTGTCGTTCCGCTGGGCCAATAATGCCAATAGCGCTGGCATCAACGAAGGCGGCCTGGCCCTTCGCTTGGACGCGCCCACCAAAACGGCCAACGGCTATTTGATCTGGTTGGGCACCAGTGCCGGGGCCGCCGGCAAGCAAATTATACTCTGGACGATCGAAAATGGCGCGCCAGCGACCCCGGTCGCTGAAGTGGCCTATACGCAGCCTGAACCGGCTCCCGGCGATACATTCAAAGTCAAGCTCAGCAGCGATGCCAACGGCCATCATTTCGATGTCTATATCAACGGCACACTTTACGGGCGCGTGTCGGACCCGAATACGTTGCAGGGGAATACCGCACCGCTGTACGCCGGTATTATGCTGAAAGGCGGACTCAACAACGATGTGGATGATTTCAGCTTTACGGTCAATCAGGATGCGACCGCTCCGGCTACCGTCACGGATTTGATCGTTTCTTCAGTCAGCGGAACTTCCGTAACCCTGCAATGGACGGCGCCCGGGGATGACGGCAATACCGGCACGGCTGCCAAGTATGAAGTCCGCTATTCGACCAGTTCTATCAACTCCACCAATTTCGATTCCGCCATTCTGGCGCCGAATGCCCCGTTTCCGTCTCCGGCGGGGACTGTCGAGACCATGACCATCACCGGTTTGAGTACGGGGACTACGTACTATTTTCGCTTGAAAGCCCGTGACGAGGCCGGCAATGTGAGCGATTTGTCCAATCAGGCGTCGGCCACTACATCGTCTGGAGTCACCACGACGGATAATTTCAACCGGGCGACGCTGGGCGACAATTGGACCGCTGATCCGGCATTTCAGATCGTCAACAATGAATTGCACAACACCTCGACGGTCAGTTCCTGGAACTATCTTGCCATCTTCAATGCCAAGAAAAATCCGATCGAGGTCGGGTTTACCTGGGGGCAGACCGCCGATGCTGCCGGCATCGATGAAGGCGGTTTTGCGCTGATGATGGATGCTGCATCCACCACGGCCAATGGTTATCTGCTGTTCCGGCGCCCGGTGGCCGGCACCATCGAACTCTGGACGATTGAAAACGGTGCACCGAAGCTGGGGGTGGCGAGTGTGGCTGGAAACCTGGCCGGCCCCACTGCCGGAGATAAGATGTCGGTTACCATCCGTTCGGATGCCAGCGGCCATCATTTCGATTTGTATATCAACGGTCAGTTGGATGGCACCGTGACGGATCCGAACAAGCTGCAGGGCAATGGGGCCACTCTGTATGCTGGCGTCATGTTGAAAGGCAATCTCAATAACCCCATCGACGATTTCTTCGTCACCAGCGAGCTCGGTGCGCCATCGCAAATTTTTAAGGTTTCCGGCGACAATCAGCAGGCGCCCGTTGGCCAAAAGCTGCCGCAGCCGCTGGTGGTGCAGGTTACCGATGACAACGGCAACCCCATCGAAGGTGCCGCGGTCGATTTTACCGTAATCGAAGGCGACGGACAGATCGTTGAACCGCCCGCATACGAATTCCGTGTGGATGTTGGCGGCGAGACGGCCTACACCGATGCGCTCGGCAAGATCTGGAATGCCGATCAGGCTTACAGCCCCGGCAGTTACGGATACATTGGCGGCAATCGCGGATACATTGCCAATGCAGCCATTGCGAATACCAACGACGACGAACTCTATAAAAGCGAACGCTGGGGATTGACATCGTACAAAATCGATCTTCCCAATGGCGAATACAACGTGTTCTTGCACTTTGCCGAACTGGTTTATCAATCCACCGGAAGCCGGGTTTTCAGTGTCAAACTTGAAGGCACTACGGTCTTGAATAATTTCGATATTTTCGCGACTGGCGGTTACCGCACGGCGGTCGTAAAACAGTTTTCGGTGACCGTCACCGATGGTGTATTGGATATCGATTTCATTTCCAATGTGGAGAATCCCAATATCCATGCCATCGAAGTGATAGGCAAATCGGGCGTGGCCACGACCGATGCTTCGGGCAAAGTGTCACGGGAATTCATTGTGGGCTCGACCGTTGGAACTCATCGGGTGCAGGTTTCTCCGCTTGGATTCACGGCAACGCCGGTGGTGTTTACGGCCACGGCCACGGCTGGCCAGGCAGTGAAAATCGTCAAGATTAGCGGGGACAACCAGAGCGGCGCGGCCGGTCAGCCGCTGGCACAGCCATTCGTGGTGGAGGTCCAGGACTCCGTTGGCAACCCGGTCACTAACTATGATGTGTATTTCGTGGCCACTCAGGGCGGCGGTTTGCTCGATAAATCCCTGCCGGTCAAAACCGATTCGGTGGGCCGGGCCAGCGTCACCCTGACCGTCGGTAATCAGCATGCCACGAATATCGTGAAGGCCTATGCGCCGGGATTGACCGGATCGCCGGTCTCGTTTACAGCTACGGCCACCTCCGGAATCGCGGCCAAAATTGAAAAGGTCAGCGGCGATAATCAGACCGGCATAGTCAATCAAGCACTGGCCAATCCAATTGTTGCACAAGTGCTGGATTCCAACAATCAGCCGGTGCCGGATTTTCCGGTGAATCTTAGTGTGAGTGGCGGCGGCAGCACCGATCAAGGAAGCTTGTTAAGTAATCCTACCCTTGAGGGTAATTATTACACCCATAATGATGGACTCGGATTAGTTGCTCCTGGATGGGCTGCATGGAATCCAGACAAGAGCGAAACTCATTTCAAGACCACCGGATTTAATTCTGCTTCGGCGCAACGATTAAATACCACTGGTAGTGCTATTGCTGCATCAATTGCTCAAACCATTCCGAGCAGCAATTCGCCTTCAAATGGTTCTAAAGTGTTGTTAAGCTTCTTTTATAAAGCAAGCGGTGATGTTGATGTAGCGCTTCGTGTGAAGCTAAGAAAAACATTAGATAGTGTATTGGTTGAGCTCGCATTGCCCCCAACAAACGATCAATGGGTTCATGTGACCCATCCGTTTATCTGGGATGCTAATTATCAACCCTTGCAAATTCATCTTGTTGCGCAAAATAACGTGATTATCGATCTGGACGATGTCAACATTTACCACCTCACCGACTCTCAGGGCAAGATTTCCACGACCTGGACTCTGGGACCAACGGCGGGGACGCAGCAGTTGCAGGTGGTTGCCGTAGCTGAGGGCACCCCGCTGACCAACTCGCCTTTGACGTTTAACGCCACGGCCAATGCAGGCCCCGCGGCGAAACTCGTCGAAGTTAGCGGCAACAACCAGGTCGGATCAGCCAATCAGCCGTTGCCAACTGCGTTGAAAGTCATGGTTCAGGATGCCGCCGGCAACCCAAAGCCTGGCCATCCGGTGACGTTTCAGGTAACGCAGGGTGGGGGAACATTGAATGGTAATTTGACCACCTATACTACTCTCACGGATACGGCTGGTATTGCATCGGCAGTGTTTACCCTGGGACCGAATGCCGGAGTGAATAACGAAGTTAAAGCGTCGGCCGAACTGAACGGAACGCCGCTGGCAGGTTCACCAATTACCTTTACCGCTCTTGCGGCTGTTCCGGCCAAGATGGTCAAACTATCCGGCGATAACCAGACGGGCACGCCCGGGCGGGCTTTAACATCGCCAGTGAAAGTTCAAATCACCGATGCCCAGGATCGGCCTATTTCTGGCTTCAGTGTTACGTTTACTGTGACCCAGGGCGGGGGTACCGTGAACGGTCAAACCAGTGTCACTGTAACTACGGCTGCAAACGGTGAGGCATCGGTATCCTGGGCGCTGGGCACCACCCCCGGAGCCGTCAACAAGCTCACCGTGACCGCGCTTTCGCAAGGCTCGCATTTGAGCGGTTCGCCGATGACGTTTACGGCCACAGCCACTGAACTGGCACAGCTCGTGTTGCTGGACGGTAATAACCAAACGGGCGTAGTAGGCACAGCCCTTGGAACGCCACTGCAGGCTAAGGTGATCGACCAATTGGGCAATGGCGTTCGTGGTTGGCCGGTAACCTTTAAAGTGACCGAGGGGGGTGGTACGTTGGATGGCGACGTCACTGAAAAAACTGTCAACACCGATAGCCTCGGTATTGCCAGAGTAACGCTAACCCTGGGCCCGAAACCAGGAACGAATAATAATAAAGTGACCGCATCGACTACATACAAAGGCGGTCCGCTTACAGGGTCGCCGATCACCTTTGTAGCTTCCGCCACGCACGGCGCTCCGGTGGCCATTGAAAAAGCTGGTGGCGATAATCAGCGTGGCGTGGTCGGGTCGCCGCTGCCCGAGCCGTTGCAGGTGAAGGTGGTGGACAACCTGGGCAACGGCGTGCCCAATCATAACGTCACGTTTGAGGTTAAAGCCGGCGGCGGTAACATCAACGGCCAGAAAGTGGTTAATGTGCTGACCAATGCAGATGGTATCGCTCAAGTAACCCTTATCCTGGGCTCAGCAGCCGGTGAAAATAACAATAAAGTTGAAGCCAGAGCGTTCAGCGGCAATACGCCGCTCGGAAACTCGCCTCTGGTGTTTACCGCCTCGGCCACCAACAGCCCGGCTCGCAATATTCTTTATGTATCGGGTAGTGGACAGCAGGGCAGTGCGGGCCAGGCCCTTGCGCAGAAGCTCGTCGTTAAAGTTACCGATGGCTCGGCTGCACGTAATCCAGTGCCGAACCATCCGGTAACCTTTAAAGTCACCAAAGGTGGTGGCACTCTGAACGGAACCGAAAATGCGCAGGTCGTTGTGGCCACGGATACCAATGGCCTGGCTTCGGCAACCTGGTACCTCGGTGGCTTGACGCTTCCAGATTCGCAGCAGGTTGAGGCCAGCTCAACCGATGGTCAGGTTGCGCTGAACGGATCGCCGGTTGTGTTCAAAGCAGCGGCGACTGCAGGTGCCCCCAGCGCGACGAAGTCCATCGTCGAGGCGACGGGGCCAGTGCCTGCCGATGGTAAATCCTTGTCAAAAGTGACCATTTATCTGAAAGACAATTTTGGTAATCCGATTTCTGGGCATGCCGTTATTATCAAAGTTTCGGGTAGCGGTAACAGCATCAATCAGCCCCTGTCGCTGACCGACAACCAGGGCAAAGCAACCGGCAGCTTCTCCTCCACGCGAGCAGAAACCAAAGTGGTGACGGCGTTCGATTTGAATACGCAAACCGAGATTACCAACGGCGCCACGGTGGTCTTTGAACCGTTGGCGGCGGCGCGGCTAGTCTTGGAGAGCGGAAACAACCAGACCCGCAATGTGGGCACAGCGTTAGCCGAGCCACTGGTTGCCAAGGTGACCGATATCAACGGCAACCCGGTGGCCAACTATCCAGTTAAATTCGAAGTGGAGAGCGGTGGTGGGTATTTTATCGAGATGCAGCCTGTGCGCACGGATAGCAACGGTCTGGCGAAGGTAACGTATGTGCTTGGCCAGAGCCCGGGCTTGAATATTGTTAAGGCCTTCGCGCTTGGCCTGAACGTGGCACCGGTAACCTTCAATGCCACAGGTAAAAGCAACAATGCTAAAAAGATGCTCATGGTATCCGGCAATGAGCAAACCGGCGTTGCGGGGGAGCCGCTACCCAAACCACTGGTCGTGGCCATAACCGATGAAAATAACGATCCGATTTACAATTATCCCGTACGCTTCCGCGTGACCTTTGGCGGCGGTTCGGTGAACGGAAGCGCCGAAGCCACGGCAGTCACCAATGCGTTCGGTCATGCCAGGATTTTCTGGACTCTGGGCGAAGAGCGCGGACCGAACGTGCTCTGGGCAGAGGCTGATGGTCTGGCTGGATCCCCACAAATTTTCACCGCACAAGGGACTAGCGGCCAGCCCGATACTCTTATCCTTGTTAGCGGCGATGGTATGAAGGGGACGGTCGGACAGCAGGCTCCGGGCGCTCTGGTTGTGAAAGTTACGGATCAAGGCAAAAAGAACCCGGTATCGAATGTGATCGTGCGTTGGGAATTGATTTCCGGCACCGGATCACTATCGGCGGTGCAAACCACAACGAATGACAACGGTATCGCCAGCGTGCGTTTCACTTTCGGTAACGATGCTGGCCCGAGGCTGGTTCGTGCCTATAGTGATGGCCTGAAAGGCTCTCCGGTGAGTTTCCATCTGTATGGCCAGGCGGCCGGGCCCAAGTCCATGGCTATCGTTGATGGCAACAATCAGGCCGGTACCATCGGAAAGCCGCTCAGCCGGCCGATCCGGGTGAAGGTTATCGATCCGTTTAACAATCCGGTGCCCAATGCCAACGTGACTTTTGTCATCACGGCAGGCGGTGGCAGCTTTGTGGAGTCGCAACCGGTGAAAACCGACGAGCGCGGCATTGCCAAAACCACCTGGATTCTGGGGCCGAATCCGGGCCAGAACCGTGTCTGGGCGGTGATCCAGGGCGTGACCAACTCACCGCTGGAATTCGTGGCCACCGGAAGCACCAACAACTTCCCGGCATTTACCCAGATCGGTGATAAGGTAATCAACGAGCTCGATCACATCGAGTTTCAGGTTGAAGCCACCGATGCGGATGGCGACGCGATCACCTATGGCGCTCGCAATTTGCCAGCAGGTGCCGCATTCGACTCGATCGGGACACGCATTTTTAGCTGGACCACCGGTTATGCGGACGCCGGCATTCATGACATCATCTTCACCGCCCGGGATAGCAAAGGCGGTCTGTCGGAAATGCTGGTGACCATTAAAGTGAACAATGTGAACCGTGCGCCGATTCTGGCCAACTGGCAGCCGGCTGCCAACACCATCGAAATTCAGGGCGGCAAGAACCAGACTTTCCAGATTACCGCAATCGATCCGGATGGCGATCAAATCGGATACTTGTGGTATCTGGACGGCCGCCATGTGGGTTCCAGCAATACCTATCTGTTCCAGCCGTTTGAAAAAGGCAGCTTCACCCTGACAGCCATGGCCTTCGATCAGCAGGACACGGTGAAAAATACCTGGACCGTGATCACGGCGGTCAATCTGGTCAGCTTCTCGGCCACGGCCAAACTGGGCGACGGCGTGCTCTTGCGCTGGATCACCGGCAATGAAACCGGCAATGCTGGTTTCCGCCTCCTGCGTTCGGAAACCGCGCAAGGGGATTACCATGTGATCACCCGGGAGCTGATTCGCCCGAACGGCACTGGCGATTACGAATTCATCGATAAATCCGTGCAGTCCGGTAAGCGTTACTTCTACATGCTGGAAGCGGTTTCCGTCGCCGGCGATGTGGAGCGGTTTGGCCCGGTGATGGTGCAGATTGCACTGCCGGAGAAGTTTGCTCTGTATCCAAACTTCCCGAACCCGTTCAATCCGAGTACCAACATCCGGTTTGAACTTCCGAAAACAACACATGTCACCCTGATCATTTTCAACTCGCTTGGTCAGGAAGTCGTGCGGTTGGTGGATCGCCCGGTGCCAGCAGGCTCACATACCATCCTCTGGGACGGCCGCGACAAAAACGGCCTCCCGGTGCCTTCCGGCGTGTACTACTATCTGTTCCGTGCCGGTGATTACAAACAATCGCGCAAAATGCTGCTCCTCAAATAACCTTTGCAACGTTTGGACAACCATCCGGGGCCACCCACTTTGGGTGGCCTTTTTTTATTGTAGGCAACGCTATTGCATCCTGATTGCGCTTGCAGGTTGTGCCGCCGTTTGTTATCTTATGAAAAAACGATTAAAGCGTATGTGTTCATTTTTGTGCCAGGGGGAGAGTGGTGAACTTTGTCAATCGAGATGATCCCATTAGAAAAGGGGTTTAATAATGAAGCGAAAGCCCGGTTTTATTTTTTGGCTATGGATGTTCCTGCCGGTGTTTCTTCTGATGTCCTGTCAAAATAAGCGCGGAATAGCCCCCCAACTGGAAGCGGATCCCAACCTCTGGTTTCCGAACAACCTGACCCGTGAAATCAATCGAGTGCTCCCATCCATCATCGAGGTGGCAGCAATTCTGGAATACCAGGTTGAAGAATACATCTATGAACTGATCAATGGCAAATACATTCGCGATCCCAATAGTCCCGTTGGTTACCGGCTGAAACCGGGGAATGCCGGCATTATCCAAAGCAAAACCAGCACCAAAGCGTTTGGCGCTGGATTGGTCATCGGTAAAAGTTTGACCGAAAACCTTATTCTCACCAGCAGGCACATCGTTGTGCAGCGAGATACGATCACCGACTATATCTATTTGATGAATCGGTACACCGACATCCCGAGAACTCGGGCGATTTTGATTCGCAATGATCTGGGAATTCGCGGCCAAAACAACATTCTCCGCCCGGCCTCGATTATGGCCTCCAATGCCAAAATGGACCTGGCTCTGATCACGGTCGCCAGAAAAGACTACATCGGTAAGGAGTATAACGGCGATGTTTTGGTCAATTTTGCGCCGGTATCCGGCCAGTTTGCCGTGGCCATTGGCTATCCGGATGAAATGATTCAGATTGCCATGGGATTTACAGCATCGGCCCCCTATCCGGGTAATTTCAGCCTGGGGATTCATGGAGATTTTGGATTTTCTGGCGGCCCCATCTTTCTATTTGATCCTGCCAAAGGCTTGTTGCTTATTGGCATCGGCAAAAGCATTCCCGGGCAGCGGTTGTTTTACGTAACGCCCGATTCAAGTCTTCGGTTCAAAACCCGATTAAATACAGTAGATATTCCCAATTTGATGATCGATGAGATGCCTATGCTGGCACCGCATCGGATTTATGGAGTGAGAATTGAATATGTATTGCAATTTTTACGAGAGAATCTGGGCCTGATTGAACGGCGTGGCTTTCGGTTGACTCCAGCATTCTTTAAAGCGGTGAGAAAAGTTGAATCCACCTCCAAATGAAGATGCTTTACGACGGATTGGAAGAATTGATTGCATTCGCCTCGAAATGAATTTTCTCACAGCCCCGTGAGGTGATTGATCAACCTAAGAACGGGATTGCGCTGATGCCAATTCTTCTTGACATTGGTAACTGAGATGTTAAATTGGAAGCAATTTTAAGCTGGACAGGCTGGACTCTGGATGGAGTCAGGAAGATTGAGGAGGAATAAAAGCAATGTTTAGCTCGGTCATGCATTCGGATCAACGGGGAAAGCATCTTATTTTTTTCATTTTAGTGCAGCTGATCTTTGTGTCTGCGGTTATGCCGGCTTTTGCCACTTCTGAAAAAGCTACCCCTGCGGTTAGCGCTTCCACGGTGATGGCGCAAGAAGCTGAACATGGTAAACAAACAGCGAATGCCGCCGAAAGCGAAGAGATGCCGCTTGGGGCCGTCCTTCCTATCTGGAGCGTGATCCCTTTTGTTGGCATTCTCCTGTCCATCGCCCTTTTCCCACTATTGGCGCCCGATTTCTGGCACCACCATTTTGGAAAAATCTCTGCGGCGTGGGCCGTGCTCTTTGCCGTGCCGTTTCTACTGGCCTATCATGGCGAAGCCTTCCATGAAATTGTGCATATCTATTTGAAAGACTATATTCCTTTTATTATTCTTCTTTGGTCTCTATATACCGTGGCCGGTGGAATTTACTTGAAGGGTTCCCTTTGGGGTTCACCGCTGTCCAACACCATTATGTTGCTTGTTGGCACTCTGTTTGCATCCTGGGTGGGAACCACCGGTGCTTCCATGCTTCTCATTCGTCCCATGCTACGGATGAACAAGCGTCGCAAAAATAAAGTGCATTTGGTAGTGTTTTTTATCTTTCTAGTGAGCAATATTGGAGGCTCTCTCACCCCATTGGGCGACCCACCGCTATTTTTGGGCTTTTTGCACGGAGTGCCGTTTTTTTGGACGCTTTCACTATTTCCAGAAATGGCGTTCGTTTCAGTCTTGTTGCTGTTAATCTTTTTCCTGATCGATACTTATTTTTATCGTAAAGAAGGTTTGGCTGGAAAAGGATTTGGCGCCGAAGACATTGACATTGATATTGATGATGAACATGGCGGAACAGTGGTTATTGAAGAAATTGCTCAGGAACCAACGGTACGAGGCAAAAAAGATCGTATTCGCCGGCGAGAAGCGCTATCCATCGAAGGATTGTTTAACTTTATTTTTCTCGGTGGTATCGTCGGTGGCGTACTGTTTAGTGGGATTGCCGACCTTGGTGAGGTGACTATTCTTGGAGTCCATGTGGCCGTACAAGATATCATACGCGACCTGTTTTTAATTCTCATGGGCCTCCTTTCCTTAAAGCTGACACCTAAAGTAATACGAGAAGGTAATGAATTTACATGGTTCCCAATTAAAGAAGTAGCAATTCTTTTCGCCGGAATTTTCATGACGATTATTCCTGCCTTAGCCATCTTACATGCGGGAGACAAGGGCGCTTTGGCGTTCTTAATAAATGCCGTGAAAGAGCCGTGGCATTATTTCTGGGTAACCGGGTCGCTTTCAAGCTTTTTGGATAATGCACCCACCTACTTGACCTTCTTTAACACCGCGCTTGGTAGCCTCGGACTCACTGAAGCGCAAATTGCAGAGGCGTTACGCTATGCGCCTTCGGTGCTGGCGCAACATGGTTTTACCGATGGCATTATTGCCAAAATGGAACAATTTGTCCCCATCTTGAAAGGGATATCCCTCGGCGCGGTTTTTATGGGGGCCAACACGTACATCGGTAATGCTCCGAACTTTATGGTCAAATCTATCGCCGAAGAGAATGGGGTGAAAATGCCCAGCTTTTTCGGCTACATGATATACTCAATACTTTTGTTAATACCTCTCTTTATTTTAGTTTCATTGATTTTTCTCTAAAAATTTCTTATATTTGCATCTTCAAATTTCGACTCCAATTAACATAGCCTGCTATTTCCCCTGGGCCGAAAGGCCCGGGGCTTTTCTTTGATAGAATGTCAAAGGAAAAGGAGACCTCGGGTGCAAGAAATTCTTTTTTTTGTCCTGGCTGCGGTGGCGGTGCTTTCGGCGCTGGGGATGCTGCTGAATAAGAATCCCGTATACAGCGTGCTGCTGCTCATCGTGACGCTGTTTTCCATTGCCGGCCTGTATGTGCTGCTGAATGCCTCGTTTATCGCGGCGGTGCATCTCATCGTGTATGCCGGCGCCATTATGGTCCTTTTCTTGTTTGTCATCATGTTGCTGGATATCCGCGCCGACGTCGAGCACATCAACCTGAAGCGCCTGTCACGCATACTGGCTCTCCTGGCAACGTTCATCTTTCTGGGCGAAACCTTTCTGATCATTTGGATGTCCCTCAAAGGCAAAGCGGCTTTTGTGGGGCTGGGCGAGGGCATACTCGGAGATGTCCCCTCGGTCGGCGAGTTGCTGTTCACCAAATACCTGCTTCCCTTCGAGATCGCATCGGTGTTGCTTTTGGTTGCCATTGTGGGAGCGATTATTCTGGCAAAACGCAAGTTGCGGCCGGAACCGCCCGCCGCATAATGCTTAACCGAGAGAGTTGATCATGCCTTTAACATACTATCTGGTTCTGGGTGCGATTTTATTTTCTCTGGGTGTCCTGGGCGTTTTGACCCGTCGCAATGCTATCATCATCTTCCTTTCCATTGAGCTCATGCTCAATGCCGTCAATTTGACGTTTGTCGCACTCTCTAATCATGTGCAAAATCTGGATGGTCAGGTTTTTGTTTTCTTCGTAATGATCGTTGCGGCGGCCGAGGTCGCAGTGGGCCTGGCGCTTATCGTGGCGATCTTTCGCTTGAAAGAGACGGTTTATGTCGATGAAATCAATTTAATGAAGTGGTAATGTTTTAGAAGGTGGACTAAACCTCAGTCACAAGGGCCTTTTCAATGAATGACTATTTGTGGCTTATCCCATTTTTCCCGCTTCTTGGATTTTTGATAAATGGCCTGCTTGGGCGCAATTTTTCAGAAAAAATGGTCGGTATCATTGGTGCCGGTGCCATTTTTCTTTCCTTTGTTACAACCCTGCTGACTTTTAAAGAACTGCTTACTCTCGAGCCAGAGCATCGCATCTTTATCCAGAAACTCTACACATGGATGGCCACGGGCAATTTCAGCGTTGATGTCGCCTTTCGCTTTGATGCTTTGTCTGCGGTGATGACGCTCGTGGTCACCGGCGTGGGTTTTTTGATTCATGTGTATTCTATTGGTTATATGCATGGTGATCGTGGATTTTTTCGTTACTTTGCTTTTCTGAATTTATTCACTTTCGCCATGTTATTGCTGGTGCTCGGGAATAATTTTCTGATTCTTTTTCTTGGATGGGAAGGCGTAGGGTTGTGTTCGTACTTGCTCATTGGTTTCTGGTACGAAAAGATCGATTATGCCAATGCTGGTATGAAAGCCTTTATCGTCAACCGAATTGGCGATTTTGGTTTTCTTTTGGGTATGTTCTTGATCTTTAAGCATTTTGGTTCCCTTGATTTCGATCAGGTGTTTAGCAACGCTGCTGCGGTTCCCCCCGGTGTCATCACTGCTATTACGCTCCTGCTGTTCGTGGGCGCCACGGGCAAATCGGCGCAAATTCCGCTGTACGTCTGGCTTCCGGATGCCATGGCCGGCCCCACGCCAGTTTCTGCGTTGATCCACGCGGCCACCATGGTGACGGCGGGCGTTTACATGGTCAGCCGGGCCTCGGCGTTGTATATCCTGTCACCGCTGGCGCTTTCGGTGGTGGCGGTCATTGGTGTGGCAACGGCCCTGTTTGCCGCCACTATGGCCATTACCAGTCAGGACATCAAAAAAGTGTTGGCCTATTCTACCATTAGCCAGCTTGGCTACATGTTTCTGGCCGCGGGAGTGGGCGCGTTCTCGGCCGCCATTTTTCATTTGATGACGCACGCCTTTTTCAAGGCGCTGCTTTTTCTTGGCGCTGGAAGCGTCATGCATGCCCTGTCCAATGAAACAAATCTGATGAAGATGGGCGGTTTGCGCAAGCATCTCCCCATAACCTTTTGGACTTTTCTCGTCGGCGGGCTGGCCATTTCCGGAATCCCCGGGTTCTCCGGCTTTTTCTCGAAAGATGAAATCCTATGGAAAGCCTTTAGTAGCCCGTTTGGCTCGCCGGTTTTGTGGGGCGTGGGTGCCGTGGCGGCTGGTATTACCGCATTCTATATTTTTCGCATGATTTATCTTGCCTTCTATGGTGAAAGCCGTGTTGATCCGGAAGTGGCATTGCACATTCATGAATCTCCAAAGGTCATGACCGTGCCGTTGATGGTGCTGGCAGTGCTGTCAATCATTGGTGGCTACGTGGGCATACCGCATGTGTATATGGGGTTGGAGCATTTCCTCGAGCCTGTGTTTGAACCCGCTTCCGTGGCCATGGCTGCCGGTGCGGCCGGGCACGCCAGCGCATCCACCGAGTTCACTTTGATGGGCATTTCGGTGGTCATCGCTCTGGCGGGAATTTACCTCGCCTATCAACTCTATGTCATGAATCCGGAAAAGCCCAGGCAACTGGCGCAATCCATGCACGGCCTTTACACGCTGCTATTCAATAAATACTACGTCGATGAAATTTATCAGGCGGTGTTTGTCAAACCGTTTGTCAACCTGTCTAACGTATTTTTCTGGCGTTTCTTCGATGTGAAGATTATCGATGGAATTGTCAATGGCGTGGCAAGGATATTTGGTAACATCGCGGCCGGCTTACGCCGCATGCAAACCGGCATTGTGCAAATGTATGCCCTGTCATTGATGTTGGGAGCCATTATCATTTTTGGATATTTTATACTACGGTAAACCATGGAAAACATGAGCGACTTCCCATTCTTGACGACCATTACGGCCCTGCCAGCTCTGGGTGCGCTGGGGCTGCTGTTTTTTCCGAAAACCGCTGAAAAAGGGCAGAAGCTCTTTGCTCTGCTGGTTACTTTGGCGACCTTTATTGTATCGGTGCCGATCTATTTCAATTTTGATCCGAGCACCCCGGCATTTCAATTTGTCGAACAGTATTCCTGGATTGAGGTGCTGGGCGCGAGCTATCATGTTGGTATCGACGGTATTAGCCTTTTCATGGTGCTGCTGACCACTTTCTTGGCGCCGCTGATCATCCTGAGTAGCTGGACGGCGATCCGCAAAAGTGTTAAGGGCTTTCTGATCTCGATGTTGCTGCTGGAAACCGGTATGCTTGGGGTATTCGTCTCGCTCGATCTGCTGCTCTTCTACGTGTTCTGGGAAGCCATGTTGATTCCGATGTATTTCATCATCGGCATCTGGGGCGGCGAGCGGCGCATTTATGCGGCTATCAAATTTTTTATTTACACCATGGTCGGCAGCCTGCTGATGATGGTCGCGTTGATCGTGATGTACCTGTACGTAGGCCGCGAGACCGGCACCTACACCTTTGACTATCTCGTCTTCCGCGAGTATCTGCTGCCGGCTGGTATCCAGACCTGGCTGTTTCTAGCATTCGGTCTTTCGTTTGCCATCAAAGTTCCGATCTTTCCATTCCACACCTGGCTACCGGATGCTCACGTGGAAGCGCCAACGGCCGGTAGCGTGGTGCTGGCAGGCGTGCTGCTGAAAATGGGCACCTACGGATTTCTGCGGTTCTGCCTGCCGCTGTTTCCCAACGCCAGCGTGCAGTTTGCGCCATTGATCATGATCCTGGCGGTGATCGGCATTCTGTATGGCGCCTGGGTGGCTATGGTACAGCCCGATATTAAGAAACTAGTAGCCTACTCCAGTGTCAGTCACCTCGGGTTTGTCATGCTGGGCATCTTCACGTTTACGCATCAGGGCATGCAGGGTGGCCTGATTCAAATGGTCAATCACGGATTGAGCACCGGCGCCCTGTTTTTGATTGTGGGCATGATTTATGAGCGGCGCCACACGCGGCTAATTGCCGAGTTCGGCGGACTGGCGCGGCAGTTGCCGATCTTCGCCACATTTTTCATGATTGTGACCCTGTCCTCCATCGGCCTGCCGGGCCTCAATGGCTTCATCGGCGAGTTCCTGGTGCTGCTCGGCGCGTTCCAGACCAATCAAATCCTGACGGCGTTCGCCGCCAGCGGTGTGATCTTCGCCGCGGTGTACATGCTGTGGATGTTCCGCCGAGTGATGTTTGGGCCGATCACGCGCGAAGAAAATAAATCGCTGGCGGATTTGAATCTACGCGAAGTGGTTGTGCTCATACCAATCATCGTGTTCATTGTGTGGATTGGTGTGTGGGCACAGCCGTTTCTGGGAAAAATGGAAGCTTCGGTGGATCACCTGATTCGGCTGGTCGATGCCAAAAAAACCGCCGTTTTGCAAATGAACGATCAGCACATGTGGGCGAGAGGAGATAAATGAATACCGCAATTGGCACAATTGATTGGATTCCGGTAGCCCCATTCATCGCACTGTCGGTTCTGGGATTTTTGATCATGATTATCGGCCTGTTTTTCCCGCGCATTTACCGGGAAACCCTGGGCACCATTACGCTCGTCGGGCTGGCCGTAACATTTTTTTTGATCTTGCAGAACTGGGGCGAGCCGCGCTATGCATTTGCGAATACCATTGTCGGCGACAAATTCTCCACCGTATTCAATGGCCTCTTTGTGGTTGGCGCCGCCTTGACGATTTTGCTATCATTAAATTCGCAGGAAAATCGCTACTTACTGTATGCCGATTACTTCACAGTGATCGTTTTCGCCACGGCTGGCATGGTGCTTATGTCGGCTGGTACGCACCTGTTGACTATTTTTCTAGGCCTGGAAACCCTGTCCATCGCGCTCTACGTGCTGGCCGGATTCCGCCGTGAAAATGCGTTTTCATTGGAATCGGCATTCAAATATTTTCTGCTCGGCGCCTTTGCCAGTGGCTTTTTGCTGTACGGTATCGCCCTGATTTACGGCGCCACTGGCTCGGCCGATATTCAGGAAGTGACGCGCTGGATTCAACAAAACAGCCTGACCGGCTCGCTCATGTTGCCGATTGGCTTCCTGTTGCTGTTCGTTGGGTTGGGGTTTAAGCTGGCAATCTTCCCGTTTCACATGTGGGCCCCGGATGTATATCAGGGGGCACCCACGCCGATTTCGGCCTTTATGGCCACAGGTTCCAAAGCCGCCGCCTTTGCCGCACTGTTGCGCGTCGCCCTTTCCACGCAATCGTACACTGCTATTGCCTGGGAGCAGGTGCTATGGGTGATCGCTGTAGCCACCATGACCATCGGCAACATCATTGCCCTCCGGCAGGATAATATCAAGCGCATGCTCGCATACAGCTCCATCGCCCACGCAGGATATATTTTGATCGGTTTTATTGCCAACAATGAGCTGGGCCACTCGGGCATGTTGTTTTACCTGCTGAGCTACACGTTCATGAACATCGGCGCCTTCGGCGTGATTTCCTATCTGTCCACCGCCGAACACGAGTTTGTTACCCTCGGCGATGTGCGCGGCCTGGCCTACCGGCGGCCGTTCGCGGCCATCGCCATGGCGGTATTTATGTTTTCGCTGGCAGGCATTCCTCCCACGGCCGGTTTCATCAGCAAATTCTATATTTTCAGTGCCGCGGTGAAGGCCGGATACGTATGGCTGGTCATCCTGGGCGTGATCAATTCCATGATCAGCCTGTACTACTACCTCGGCGTCGTGGTGCAGATGTTCATGTCCGCCGTTGAAGAGAAAGCGCCGGCGACGGCCACCCAGCAGCCTGCGGTGGCCCTGGCATTGGTGGTATCGATGTTTGCCGTGCTGGGCCTGGGGATTTTCCCATCGCGCTGGCTGGCCGTATTTATGGAGATGGCCCGATCGTTCATCTGATTCGGATCATAGTTTGAATCGGCAACACGAAAAGGAGGAGGCGATCGCTTTCTCCTTTTTTGTTGTGTGTACGGGGCGCCTGATCGTTCAGGTGCTTCGGGGAAGAAGTCGCCATGGCATGTGCCGGAGAATTCGGGCCGGTGCCAACGGCCGCAAAGGACCAAAATGTATGGCGGAGCATTAAATTTGGAGAGGATAATGGAATGCGCCTGCATCCCGATCCGGTAATCGACCGGATTTTTCAAAGCATTGCTAAAGACAATGTGTCGGGGGCATCGGTTCTATTCAAGCGCGCTTTCGAGCTTTTTCCGCGCATGGCGGAAATTTTGAGCCAACAGGAAGACCGGGAACTAAAACCGTTTTTGCAGGACGTGGCCAAAAAGCTGGTTGACTTGCAGCCGGGAATGGCGCCATTTGTACATCTGGCGCGTTATATTGATAATTTTACTAGCGGCAAATTTGATAAAAACGTCATCATGAATGCGTTTCGTGCTTTTCCGTTGGCCGCCGATCGGCTCATTGAAAAACAAAAACGCGCCATTGTGAAAACGGCGCTAAATGAGACCGCGGGGATGCGCCGTATCCTAACGCACAGCCGTAGCTCGCTGGTTGAACGGTTTCTTCGAGAATGGCTTGGAGCAGATCGAAAACGGGAAGTGTTTGCCACGGAATCGCGGCCGGTAGGTGAGGGAGTGCAGTTGCTTGAAGCATTGCAAGAGTTGCCCAACCGCAAAACGTTGCTAGTGGATGACGCCCGCAGCCTGATCATGCCGAAAATTGATGCTGTGGTGATTGGCGCCGATCGCATCTGCGAGCAAAATCTGCTCAACAAAATCGGTACGCTGGCGCTGGCACTGCTGGCGCGAGAGATGAACAAGCCGGTTTTTGTGCTGGCCGATGGCAGCAAAATGATTCCAGCGAAACTGTGCCAGCATAAAGAACGGTTCCATCCGCCTGAGGAAATTCAGCTAAAAGCGAACCGGTTCGAGATAATGAATCTGTATTTCGAAGAGGTCCCCAATTCATTCTTCCGGTTCATCACCGCTGACGGTGTGGCCAATGCGCGGGATATCCGGGCGCACTTTCGGCAGGGGCGGTGGGAGATGTTTTGTTTTGAAACCGACCCCGATTGATACGGTACAGGCTGGTTTTGACCGCCGAATGCGGCGCTAACAAAAAAAGCTTGCAAACACAGGTTTAATTTCTTAAATTTGCGTGAATTAAACTCATATTTTGCGGGGGAATATCCGGAAATCACAGATATTCTCTGTGATTTTTATTTTGCTCGGCGGCGGCGATGCTACAGGAACTTACGGAAAAATTTGAAGGCGTCTTCCGGAAACTCAAAGGGCACGGAAAGATCACCGAAAAGCACGTGTCCGAAACCCTGCGTGACATTCGCAGGGTCCTCCTGGAAGCGGATGTCAATTATAAAGTTGTCAAACAATTCGTAGCTGCGGTTCAGGAAAAGGCGGTTGGTGCGGATGTGATCCGCAGTGTGACGCCAGCTCAGCAGATCATTAAAATCGTGCACGATGAGCTGGCGGCATTGATGGGGGGATCGGAAACTCCCATCCGGATGGCCAATATTCCTCCTACCATAATCATGGCAGTTGGCCTCCAGGGTTCAGGGAAAACAACTTTCTGTGGCAAATTAGCCAATAAGCTCAAAAAACAGAGCAAACATCCGCTGCTGGTCGGCGCCGATTTGCAGCGCCCGGCGGCGGTGGAACAATTGCGAGTTCTGGGAGATCAGATCGGCGTTGCGGTGTATTCGGATTTGAACGCCCGACCGGTCGATGTGTGCAAACAGGGCTTCAAGCTTGCACGTGAGCACGGCCATGATGTGATCATTCTGGACACGGCAGGCCGGCTGCACGTGGATGATGCGTTGATGGACGAGCTCTTTGAAATCAAGGAAACCCTGAAGCCGCACGAGATTCTGTTCGTGGCCGATGGCATGACCGGCCAGGACGCCGTAAACGCCGCACTGGCGTTTCAGGAGCGGCTGGATTTCACCGGCGTGGTACTCACCAAAATGGATGGCGATGCTCGCGGCGGTGCCGCGCTGTCGATCAAGGCCGTGACCCAGCGGCCCATCAAATTCATCGGCGTCGGTGAAAAGCTGGATGCGCTGGAAAACTTCCACCCGGATCGCATGGCATCGCGGATCCTGGGCATGGGTGATATCGTCTCGCTGGTGGAAAAAGCCCAGGAAACCATCGATCAGGAAAAGGCGCGCAAGTTGGAAAAGAAGCTGCGTCGCGCCGAGTTCACCCTGGAGGATTTTTACGAGCAGATCCAGCAGGTTAAAAAAATGGGACCGCTGAGCCAGTTGATTGGTATGATGCCCGGCATGGGCGGCAAGGCCCTGAAAAACATTGAAGTGGATGACCGCGCCTTGGTGCGCATTGAGGCCATCATCAATTCCATGACCCCGGAAGAACGCCGCCGACCGCAGATCATCAATGGCAGCCGCCGAATGCGCATTGCGCGCGGTAGCGGCACTTCCGTGCAGGATGTGAACCGGCTGCTGAAACAATATTTTGCCATGCAAAAGATGTTTAAACAATTGAATAAAAAAGGATTATGGAATAAACTGCAGTTGCCGCTTTAATTTGAGAACGTTTAATTGAAAAAGGAGGTTTAAATTTGGCAGTACGTTTGCGCTTAACTCGAATGGGGAGGAGAAAGAAGCCATTTTATCGCATTGTGGCCGTAGATTCTCGCGTCAAACGAGACGGTAAATATCTGGAAGCCATCGGGTTTTACAACCCGATCCCGGAGCCGTACGAACTTCAAATTGATACAGACAGAGCCCTTTATTGGCTTAAAAAGGGTGCGCAGCCGTCCGATACGGTGCGAAGCCTTTTCCGTCGCAAGGGGATCATGCTGCGCTGGGACCTGATCCAGCGGGGCAAGAGCGAGGCCGAGATAGAAGAAGAAGTGAAAAAATGGGAAGTTTTGCAGCAGGAACGGCTGAAACGCATCGAGGCCGAAAAGATTCAGAAGATGCGCAGCAAAGAGAAACAGGCCGAAAAAGAAGCCGTGAAAGAAGCTGCCAGAAAGGCCGCGGAGGCGGATACGGAAGAAGCGAAGGCGGAATCGGAACCGGAAGTCGAAGCCAAAGCTGCTGAATCCACCGAAGCCGCTGAATCGGCGCGAGCATCTGCAGAAAGCGAAGAGAGCGCGGAAAGTCAGGACACCTCTGAAGCGGAAAAATCCGAATAAACAATGTAATATGCCCAGCCCTGAATCGACACATGCTTGAGAACCATAAACTGCCTTCATCGATCTTCTTCTACGAAAGGTCATTTTCGAAATAATCGGAAATCAGGAAATGATTGGGAAACAGAGGATGATGTCGGATTAACCCTGGAGGAGGGTTTTTTATGAAAGATTTTATCATCTTTATTGTCAAGCATTTGGTGGATGACCCTGACGCCGTAACCGTGAACGAGGTCGATGGTGAAAAGACGGTCGTCTACGAATTGCGGGTTGGGCCTGGTGACATGGGGAAGGTGATCGGCAAGCGCGGACAAACGGCCAAGTCCATTCGGACGCTGCTGGCCGCTGCTTCTGCGAAAACGGGGAAACGCGCTGTTCTGGAGATTCTGGAATAGCCGTTCAACCTGTCACGAACCAGGCGGTACGTCAGGTCGCAGGCCATTCGATCGGCCTGTGCGTGGCATTTTGTTTCACCTAAGGCCGGTTGAAGTCCATGACGCGTCATCCCCTGGATATCACGGTTGGAAAAATTCTCAAACCTCATGGCATTAAGGGGTATGTTCGGGTTTTTCCGACAACCGATCACCCGGAACGTTTCCGCGCTCTGAATAAGGTACGAGTGATACAGGCAGACCAGTCTGCCCTTCACCTGACCATTGACAATGTGGTGCTGCAGGCGAATGCTCTGTTGATTAAATTCGCCGAGATTTCCACGCGAAATCAGGCGGAAACATTGCGTAATGCCCGAATTGTAATCGATCGTAGCGAATGCCTGCCGCTGGAAAAAGACAGCTATTATATTTTTGAGTTGGTGGGCTGCCGTGTGTTCACGACAGCCGGTGAAGAGCTCGGCACCCTCGAAGAGGTGTGGGAGTTCCCGGCGAACGATGTGTATGTCGTTCGCAAACAGGGCAGGGAAATCCTGATCCCTGCGGTGGCCGAGTTTGTGAAATTGGTGGACATTGAAAATCAACGCATTGAGATTGAGCCTGTGGATGGCCTCATACCGGAATGATGAAACAATTTCACGTGGTGACGGCTTTCCCGAACATGTTCGAAAACGTGTTCGGCGAAAGCATTTTGAAACGGGCTCAGGATAAAGGCCTTGCCAAAATCGAGGTGCACGACCTCCGCGACTTTACGTTCGATAAACATAAAACGGTCGATGATTATCCCTTTGGGGGCGGTTCCGGAATGATTTTAAAGCCGGAACCCATTTTTTTGTGTGTCGAAAATATTCTTGAAAATTACGAGCTCGGGAATCCTCGCATTATCCTGACCTCGCCGGCCGGCCGGGTATTTAACCAGGCCTATGCCAACGAAATGGCCGCGGACGATCGCGACATGATCATCATCTGCGGGCATTACAAGGGCGTGGATGAGCGAGTGCGCGAACATCTCGCTACCGAAGAGATCAGTATCGGCGATTTCATTCTCACCGGTGGCGAAATCCCCACCATGGCCATTGTGGATGCCGTGGTACGGTTGCTGCCGGGGGTGCTCGGCGATTTCGACTCGGCGGCGAGCGATTCCTTCCAAACCGGCACGCTGGACCATCCTCATTATACTCGGCCGCGGGATTTTCGCGGCATGAAGGTGCCGGATGTGTTGCTCTCGGGCAATCATGCCAAAATCGAAGCCTGGCGACGGGAAATGGCACTGAAGCGGACTCGCGAACGACGGAGCGATTTGCTCGAGAAAAACGACGAAAAGAATAATGCATAGAATGAATAGACTGGTAGAGGAGGTGATTCCTATGAACAAAATCGATGCCTTGACGGCAGCCCAATTGCGGACCGATTTGCCGGATTTTCGCCCGGGCGATACGGTGGCCGTGCATTACCGAGTGGTTGAAGGCGACAAAGAGAGAATTCAGATCTTTGAAGGCGTGGTGATCAAACGCCATGGTAGTGGTGTTAACGAAACATTTACCGTTCGCAAAGTGACCGGCGGCATTGGTGTGGAGCGCATTTTTCCGATGCATTCGCCGAATATTCAGAAAATTGAGCACAAGCGCATGGGCAAAGTGCGTCGCGCCAAGTTGTATTACCTGAGAGAGCGCAAGGGAAAATCCGCCCGAATTGCCGAACGCCGTCCGTAAAAGGTGTGGAGGCGTCAGATTTGTCAGCAAAGCCGTTGTCCAGATTACTTGGAAACGGCTTTTTTGTATTTGAGCTGATGGATTTCGAGTTAAGGCATTTCAATGAAATTTCGATAACGGATGGTTTTGAGACGGAAGCAGACAATGGAAAAGCGATATGCGCAAATTCAGACGGTCATCCCCGGACCGAAAAGCCAAGCTTTGCTGCAGCGAAAGCAACAGGCGGTGCCTGCCGGTGCGTATCACAACGTGCCGGTGTTCATCGAAAAGGCGGAAAATGCGCTGCTTACCGATGTGGATGGCAATGTGTTCATCGATTTTGCGGCGGGGATCGGTGTGCTAAACGTCGGGCATGCGCATCCGCAGGTGGTTGGGGCGGCAGCGGAGCAGCTCTCGCGATTGACGCACGCCTGTTTTCATCTCACTATGTACGAACCGTATGTGGCGCTGGCCGAAACGTTGAACGAAAAGGTGCCCGGCGATTTTGCCAAAAAAACGTATTTCGTCAACAGTGGCGCCGAGGCGGTGGAAAATGCCGTGAAAATCGCCCGCTATGTCACCGGCCGCCAGGCGGTTGTGGCGTTCGAGCATGGCTTTCATGGCCGTACCCTGCTCGGAATGTCCCTCACCGGCAAAGTGATGCCCTACAAAAAGGGCTTCGGGCCGATGGCGCCGGAGGTGTATCACATGCCGTTTCCGTATTGCTACCCCTGTCCGGTGGGCCGCAAAAACGGGCGCTGCTGCATGGCCAACGAGGAGCATCTGCAGGCGTTTTTCACCACGCACGTCCCGCCGGAGCAGGTTGCCGCGATCATCTTTGAGCCGGTGCTCGGCGAGGGTGGCATTTTGCCGGTGGATGCCGAGTTTTTGCAGCTCCTGTTTGCGTTTGCTCGTGAACACGGCATTTTGCTGATCGCTGATGAAATTCAGACCGGCTGGGGCCGCACCGGCAAATGGTTTGCCATGGAGCATTTTGGCCTGGCGGCGGATTTCACCGTGACGGCCAAATCGCTGGGCGGCGGGCTGCCCATTGCCGCGGTCACCGGCCGCGCCGAGCTAATGGACCGGGTGCATGCGGGTGGCATCGGCAGCACGTATTCGGGCAACCCGGCGGCCTGCGCAGCGGGGCTGGCAGCGATCCGGGTGATTGAAGACAACAACCTGTGCGAACGCGCCGGGCGCATCGGCCAGCGCGTGCGCGAAAAATTGACCGAATTGCAGCAACGTGTTCCGATCATCGGGCAGGTACGTGGCCTGGGCGCCATGACCGGCATCGAGTTCGTGCAGGACCGCGATTCGCGCTCGCCGCATCCGGAGGTGGTCAAAAGCATTCAAAAGCGGTGCTACGAGCAGGGACTGATCGTGCTCAAGGCCGGATCCTTCGGCAACGTCATCCGCATGCTGATGCCGCTCACCATCCCGGATGATGTGCTGGAAGAGGGATTGATGATTTTTGAAAGCGCGGTGCTGCGGGAAATCGAATGAAACGCCAGGCACCTCGATGGTGCCAGATGTTTAGATAAACCGAAATTTCGAAAATTCGCTTGCATCTTAAGCCTATATTTCGTTAAATTTAGAATTGCTTTTTCATGGCATTGTTCTCTGTTTTCATTCGGGATCGGGACCGCCTATGAGCCCGATCTATATGCTCCTTGACAAACTTTTATTAAGAGGATCAATCGTTCACGAACAATAGGATTGAGTGAGGGTAGTGATTGGCTAAGAAAAAGACTACGGAACCTACCCGCGAGATTTTCATCAACTCGACCATGACCGAGACCCGCGTCGCCTTTGTAGAGAATGGCGAGCTGGTGGAGTTATTTTTGGAGCTTCCGGAAAACGAACGCATGGTCGGCGATATCTATCTCGGACGGGTAGTGAACGTGGTCAAGGGGATGCAAGCCGCTTTTGTCGATATCGGACAGGAACAGGATGCCTTTCTGCATTTTTCCGATATTGGAAATACCCTTGCGGAATACGGTTCGTATCTCGATCTGGAATCGGCGGAAACCGAATCCAGCCGGTCGCGACGCCGTCCCATCCCAAAAGAGGGCCAGGAGATTCTGGTGCAAATCATTAAAGAGCCCATTGCCAAAAAGGGCTCGCGAATCACCACAGAAATTTCCCTACCGGGGCGGTTCTTTGTGTTAGTTCCCAACTCCGATGTGATTGGGGTATCCAAACGCATTCAAAGCTATAAAGAGAAGCGACGGCTTAAAAATTTTGCCAGGCAAAGCAGGCCAAAAGGATTCGGGGTGATTATTCGCACGGCCGCTGAGGGCAAGAGCGAAAAGCTGCTTAAAAATGATTTGGACAACCTGATTAAAACATGGCGCCAAATCGAAAAAAAGCTCAAAACCATTCGGCCGCCTTGTTTGGTGTATAAAGATCTCGGTATGACCTCCAGCGTTATTCGAGATCTGTTTACCCATGAAATTTCCAAGGTCGTTGTCGATTCGGAAAAACTCTATAAGCAGATCGTCAAATATCTGAAAGACGTTTCGCCGCATTTGATCGACCGCGTCGAGCTGTATAAAGAGCAGCGGCCGATTTTCGATTTTTTCGGCATTGAAAAAGAGATCGAGAAGAGCCTGGCCCGCAAGGTGTGGACTAAAAGCGGTGGTTATATCATCTTTGACCACACAGAGGCACTGGTTGCTATTGATGTCAATAGCGGTAAGTTCATGGGCAGGGGCCACCACGATGAAAATTCCCTGCGTATCAATCTGGAAGCGGCGCGTGAAATTGCTAGGCAATTGCGATTGCGGGATATCGGCGGGATCATTGTGATCGATTTTATCGATATGACCGATCCCCAGAAGCGCCAGATTCTTTTGGAAGCGTTTAAAAAAGAGCTCCGCAAGGACCGGGCCAAGTGGAGCATCAGCCCGATCAGCGAATTTGGGCTGATTGAAATGACCCGGGAGCGCATTCGCCCGAGCTGGGTGTTTGCCTATTCCGAGCCCTGCCCGACGTGTGAGGGCTCCGGACGCATCCCTTCGAAATCGGCGATCATCACGCGTATTGAGCGCGCCGTGCGAAGGATCAAAGCGGACCAAAAAGAGAAGCGAATGGTCATCGAGCTGCATCCGGAAATGGCGCCGTATCTGACCCAGGGTATCCGCAGCCCGGTCCGGCGAATGATGTTCAAATACTGGGTGGTGCTCGATGTGACGCCGGATGATTCGCTGCGACTGGATCAAATACGCATTCGCTCTAAAAAAACAGGCAAGGTTTTAGCGGAGATTTGACCGACGAAACCAATTTACACTGGATGCATAAAGGAGATGATGTCTATGTACGCCATCGTTGAAATTGCCGGAAAACAATACAAAATCGAAGAGAACAGCACGGTGATCACCGACCGGCTGCCCGGTGAAAGCGGGCAGACCGTGGAGTTCGACCGCGTGCTCATGGTCGTGGATGGCGAAAATGTCAAGGTCGGTACGCCGACCGTGGACGGCGCCAAAGTCACGGCCACCATCGAGGGCGAAGTGCGCGGCCCGAAAGTGTTGGTGTTTAAAAAGAAACGCCGCAAAGGCTATCGCAAGCTCGTCGGCCACAAACAACGCTACAGCGCGCTGCAGATCAACAAGATCGAAGTAGCGTGATTGGCCGATAGCCGTTGAAGCATTTTGAAAATGTTCCGAAATTGAATAAAACCACAGGGAGAGGTCAATGGCCCATAAAAAAGGTGTTGGAAGCTCGAAAAACGGCCGGGATTCGAACCCGCAATTTTTAGGCGTGAAGCGCGCCGATGGGCAGTATGTGACAGCGGGCAGCATTCTGGTGCGCCAGCGCGGAACCAAATTTCATCCCGGTTTGAATGTGAAACGTGCCAAAGACGACACACTGTTTGCGCTGATCGACGGACGCGTCGAATTCCAGCGCAAAGGCCGTACGAAAAAAGTCGTCAATGTCTTGCCAGTTGAATAAGCCATGGGGTTTTCCCCCGTGGCTTTTTTCTTTTGGCTGCTCAGTATGGCTGAATTGTTCGCATTTTTCATAGGGATATGATAGGAGGAAGCCATGAAGATTAGTGTGATAGGTGCTGGCCATGTGGGCGCTACCGCGGCGCAGCGCATCGCCGAGAAAAAACTGGCGCAGGAAGTGGTGCTCGTGGATATTGTTGACGGAGTTCCGCAGGGCAAGGGGCTGGACATGTGGGAATCCGCACCCATTGAGGGGTTTGATGCCAAGGTTATTGGGACCAATGATTATGCGGATACGGCCAATTCGGATATCGTGGTGGTGACCGCCGGCCTGGCGCGCAAGCCCGGCATGAGCCGCGATGATTTGCGCGATAAAAACGCCGAGATCATCAAAAGTGTGACTGAGCAGGTGGCCAAATATTCGCCGCAAACCAAAATCATTATGGTGACCAATCCGCTGGATGTGATGACCTACGTAGCGTACAAAGTGAGCGGATTCGAGCCCAATCGTGTGTTCGGTCAGGCCGGTATTCTGGACACGGCTCGCTACCGCACGTTCCTGTCCATGGAGCTGGGCATTTCGGTCCGTGACATCCAGGCCATGGTATTGGGCGGTCATGGGGATGACATGGTGCCGCTGGTGCGATACACCACGGTTTCGGGCATCCCGGTGACGCAGATGATTGCCCGCGACCGTCTGGAGGAGATCGTACAGCGAACGCGTGTGGGCGGCGGCGAAATCGTCAAATATCTCAAGACCGGTAGCGCCTATTATGCGCCATCGTCGGCCACAGTGGAAATGGTGGAAGCGGTGGTGCACGATGCCAAACGGCTGCTACCGTGTTCGGCCTGGCTGACCGGGCAGTTCGGCATTTCCGACACCTACGCCGGCGTGCCGGTGATTCTCGGCAAGGACGGCGTGGAAAAGATCGTGGAAATCGATCTGAACGACGAAGAGCGCGCCATGCTGCACGCCTCGGCCAACCACGTGAAGGAAAACATCGCCGCGTTGAAAATTTGAATGATCCGTTTATGGCAATCTCTGTGGGAAGCGCGGTTCCCCCTGCGGAACCCGCTTCCCATTTTTTTGTCTTTGTCGGCATCGTGACGGCTTAATGGCGTATCGACAGCAAAATTCGCTGTATGGCTGGTAACTATTCGATTGCATTGGTGTTGATTTCTCTGCTTTTTATTTTAACCGAATGTACCCTTCTTTAAATTGCCCAAATTTCAAAAATCAAGTTCGGGAGAGAGTGACGCATGCACCGAGGAGCGATGGCCCTTGTCCTGGCTGCCCTGGTGCTGGGTGCCCTGCCTCTGCGGAGTCAACCGCAATCTATTCCATACCGCATGTGGGAACTGCAGGATAGCGATGAAGCGTATCTGAAAAAGATGATCCGGCTGGCGCCGAAATACCACATCAATGCCATTCAATTTTCGCACGCCATTGTCCACCACGCGCATCAGGTTCTGGATGAGCCCGACCGGGCCGCCAAACTGCGGCGGCTGATCCAATTGGCCAAATCCGAAGGGCTGCACACCTACATCTGGACGCATGAATTCGAGCATGTGCCCGAGGAATTTGTGGTTGACGGCAAGCTGCAGGTCGACTCGACCCGCATCTGGCAATGGCTGAGGCAAAAATATGAACAAGTGTATGCGCTGCTGCCCGATCTCGCCGGCATCGTGCTGACGGCCACCGAAACCGATTTCCGGCCCAATGACACCAAAAAGGTGCATTCCAAAATGACGCCGGAGGCGATTTTGACGCGAGTCGCGAATACGCTGTACGAAGTAAGCGCCACAAGAGGCAAGAGGCTGATTTTTCGCACCTTCACTCAGAATCCCGAGCAATTTCAGGGCTATCAGCACGCCCTGGCGGCCATGCACCCGGACATCATCATCATGACCAAATGCGTGCCGTTCGACTGGAATCCGTTTTTTCCCAACAATTCACTACTGGGCGCCGTGGCGCCGCATCCTCAAATTGTTGAATTTGACCTTGGCCAGGAATACAACGGCCAGTCCAACTTTCCGTTCGCGGATCCGCAGTATTATTTGAACCGCTGGAACCATGCGCGTTCCAAACAGGTGGCTGGCTTCGTGCTGCGCACCGAGCGGCTGGATCAGCACATTGTGGGCACGCCCAATGAGGTGAATTTGTACGCTTTCAAGCTGGCCGTTGAAAATCCAGAGGTGAGTGCAGACGAGGTCTGGCAGGCCTGGGGGCGGCAGCGCTATGGCCAGAAGGCAGGGCAGCAGATCAAGGCGGTTCTGGAACCGACCGCCTGGGCGGTACGCCACATGTTGTATGTACGAGGCATGTGGTTTTCGGATCAATCACAGATCCCGACCGGGATGAATTTGCGTGAATATGTCCAGCAGTACAGGCTATTTGCGCAATATGTGCCGCGGCCGGAATATCAGGCGTTTGCTCAAAAACTCCTGTCGCCCGATGAAACTCTCATTGATTGGGTGATTGCGGAAAAAGAATCCGCCGTACATCTGGCCAGAACCGCCCTGCAGCGACTGCCGTCGTTACGGCCGTTCATACAGGAGCGCGATTATTTGCAGCTTTCTACGCAACTGGCCCTGTTGGCCGATTACGCCGCCGTATTCCGGCAGGTGGCCGAGGTGGCCTTCCGGGCCTATCTGGATCGGCGGGCTCGCGGCGACGGCCGGCGCATGGCCAACCGCAAGGCACTGCTGGCCAGCTTGCAGGAGCTGATGCGGTTGCGGTTTCTGTATCAAACGCCCCTGCGGCTGTTGCACATGGAGCGCGGACGCGAATCCGACAACGTCCAGCGCATCGACCAATTTGCCAGAGGCATCGCCAAAATCATGCGGCAACAACGCTGGCTGCGGATTTTGAAAGCGCAATTCTCACGCGATGTCTCGGTCAGGCCCGCATGGCCGGCCGGCATTGTGGTGCCGATGTTCACGCCGCTGACCCCGCGGCGGAAAGTAGACTTTTCAGCGCTGCGGGCTTATACGAAGTGGCTGAGCCGGCAGGCGGTGGATGTCCTGCTGCCGTTTGCCGATACGAATGTCGCCGCATCCATCCCGCTGGCGGATCGTCAACGCGCAATATCCAACATCGTGACGGCAACGGCCGGCAAACGGCTGGTGTTTCCGGTGATTCCTTCGAATGATGCACAAACGGCGGCTGAAATGGCAGCATATGCGCTGGAAAACCGCGCCGATGGACTTTGCATCGATTTTTCTCCCGCACAGGATGATCCAGAAGAAGAATTCATCACGACGGTGCTGAGCATCATGAGCAACTATGACCTACCTGTGATTCTGTTGGCTCAACCGAATGGCAAACGCCGCACTCTGGTTGTGGAGATCATCGAGCGAGTACTTGCGCAAACCGACAGGCTGAAGGCTGTGGTGTGCAATGCTGCCGATGCGGCCGTGTTCTGGGATATCGTCAACCGATTCGGCGATCGGGTCGCGATTCTCGCTAATTCCGAACGCGATTTCATGGCAGCTCTGTTGAGTGGCGGCGCTGGACTGGCGGCAAATGGAAATAATGTGTTTCCCAACCTGTCCGATAAACTGGGCGAGGCACTGGCCAACCGGCAGGTAGAGGAGGCCATGCGGTATCAGTTGAGTGCGATGTATTGGCAGAAACAGCTCGCTGCGGCCCCCTGGCCTGCTGCCGGGCAGGGGGTCCTGCGTATCATGGGCGTGCCAGTAACCGTGTCTCCTAATGCTATTGAGCGTGCGCAATTGCAGCAGTTGCGCAAAAGCTTTAAACAATTGATGATAGAAAAATAGAGTTGGCAAGCATCGGGGGGCATACCTGGTTTTGTGGGGTAAAAGCAAAAAGAAGATACATGCAAGCTGCAATATTTCTTTTCGATAAATGGCCATGATAAATTGAGGCAGAAAGAAGAAGGTCTGGATTTCAGCCATTGCCTTAATGAGCCGTAAACATTCCGCAGGAAGCATAACTGTTCCTGCCATCTGCTTCCTACCTTTACAAAACTCTCAAAATTCCCCAGATCAATTTCAGAAAATTCCCGATTCGCCGATAAGCTATTTAGTATAAATAGCATTACGAGGACTCGAGGACTGTGCATGGGGCAACAGGATAGCTTGGTCAAAATTTTCCTCGAAGAAGCTGGGGAGCACATCACTCAACTCGACGAGCAAATTGTCCAGCTCGAACAGGATCCAACAAACCACCAACTGTTGGATAAAATATTCCGCGCCTTCCACACCCTTAAAGGCAATGCCGGTCTGGTCGGATTCAAACGGTTCGAGAAAATCGCCCACATCACCGAAGAAATCCTGAGCGAAATCCGCGAAGGTAAGCGCGAGGTCGATTCGGATGTGATCGGCTTCATGCTTGAATCGCTCGACCGACTGAAAATGCTGCATCAAAAAATCGAAGTGACGGGCATGGATGAAACTCCGGAGAAGAATGCCGCCGATATCCAGTCCCTGTCAGACGTTGAGGGTGAAACAGCAGCCAGCCCCAAACCAGCGGTGCGAAAATCTCGAAAAAATCAATCCAAAAAAACGCCAAAGCGTGGCTCACAGCGTGTTGTGAAGGCCAGCAAAGCCGAAACCGTGGGAAAGGAAGTGACAGCGGAAGACCAAACAGGAAAGACGGCGGCAATCAACATGCCCAAATCTGCATCCGATCGGGAATTTGCCTCACAGACGGAGACTACCGACCTGCCTTCCTCACTTTCACACTGGCACCAGAATGACACAGCGATTCGTGTGGATGTAAGCATTCTGGACCGGTTGATGAATATGGTAGGGGAATTGGTGCTGGCTCGAAATCAGATTTTGCGTTTTGCGGACCGTAGCGATGATCCAGATTTTCAAGCAGCGACCCACCGACTCAATCAGGTGACCAGCGAGCTGCAAGAAGGGATTATGAAAACGCGCATGCAGCCCGTAGGGCATATTTTTAGCCGCTTTCATCGTGTTGTGCGTGATCTAAGTCACATTTTAAACAAGGAAGTGGAGTTAAAGCTGGAAGGCGAAGATACTGAGCTGGATAAAACCCTCTTGGAAGCGATGCGCGATCCACTGCTGCATCTGGTTCGAAACGCCATTGATCATGGTATCGAGCCGAAGGAGGTACGTGAACGTATCGGAAAGCCAATCGTGGGAACCATCATTTTGCGAGCTTACCACGAAAGCGGTCAGGTGAATCTGGAAGTTATCGACGACGGCCAGGGGATCGATCCGGAAAAGTTGCGGCAAAAAGCCGTGGAGAAGGGGCTTATCAATCCAACCGAGGCGCGCGCACTGAGTGACCGTGATGTTTTGAATTTGATTTTTCGTCCGGGGTTTTCCACCGCCGCAAAGGTGACGAATCTTTCCGGCCGGGGCGTGGGTATGGATGTGGTGAAAACACATATCGAGAAAATCGGCGGCTCCGTGGAGGTCCACAGCGAGCTTGGTGCCGGTACAACCATTCGCATTAAAATTCCCCTTACCCTGGCGATTATTCCTGCACTTATTGTAACTTGCAGTGGCCAGCGGTTCGCCATTCCGCAAGTTAACCTGGTTGAGCTGGTACGATTGGAGGGAGAAACGCGCCGGCGCATCGAGCGCATTGGCGATGCTGAAGTATTTCGGCTACGTGGAGAATTATTGCCCATTCTACGGCTCAATCGTCTGTTGGGATTCGATGAACCAATGGATGCAGTTTCCGAAGACCGGGAGATCCAGGTCATTGTGCTGGCAGCGGATCAGATGCAGTTTGGGTTGGCAGTAGATGATATTCACGATAGGGAAGAAATTGTGGTCAAAGCGCTCAACCGGAAATTGAAGAACATCGATTGTTTTGCTGGCGCTACAGTAATGGGCGATGGAAAAGTGATCCTTATTTTAGATGCGATGGGACTGGCTCAACGCGCACGGATTCAGTTCGAGAAACCTCTCACCCAGATCAACGTTGAAACTGGTTATACTCATACCCGGGATCGATTTGGGCATTCACTGTTGCTTTTCACCCCTGATGATAACACCCTGCTAGCCGTACCTGCACCGTTGGTAGCAAGGTTGGAAACGCTCTCGCCCCAGGATATCAAGGATGCAGGTCATCGTCAGGTAATCCAGCATCACAAAAAAATTTTGCCTATTATTCATCTCAAGGAGCATTTGCCGGTGCCTGCGGTCACTGCCGACGGCGACCTGTCAGTGATCGTGTTTGAGATCGATCAACGGCAAGTGGGCATTCTTGCAAAGACCATTCTCGATATTGTGGATATACTGGATGACATCGACACGCAGGCGTTACCACACGAGGGAGTGCTGGGATCGCTGATTTGGGAGGACCGGCTGGTGCAGATCATTGATATATACAAACTGGTGGCAAAAGAATTTCCAGAATGGCTTGTACGCAAAGCGGGCGCTACGCCGTCGACTGCTCCGTCCCGGCGGCGCATTCTCTTGGTGGAAGATTCCCTGTTCATTCGATCCATCGAAAAATCGTATCTTGAATCGGAGGAATACATTGTGGTGGAGGCCGGTGATGGCATCGAAGCGTTGGCCAGGTTGCGGGAGCAGGCATTTGATCTGGTGATTACCGACATCGAAATGCCACACATGGATGGGCTTGCGCTATGCCGTGCCATTCGGGAAACCCCGGAGTGGCGGCAACTGCCGATAATTGTGGTGTCCAGCCGGAACAGGCCGGAAGACATTACCGCTGGCAAAAAAGCCGGAGCCGATGCCTATTTAATCAAACTGAACCGGGATGAAGTGATCGAAACCATAGAACGGTTGCTCAAGGCAAAAACAACAGATGCCATTGCTGAAGCGGAAATCCTTTAATATGAAAACGAATATAGACCTTACAACCATAAAAATTCCTGATGATCAACGATCCGCGGATGTGATGAAGCCCTCTATGATCGTCACGTTCTGGCTTGGGACGGATCTTTTTGGTGTTGACATAGAATGGGTACAAGAAATGTTACGCAGCCAGGAAATAACGCCCATTCCTCTCGCCCCAGAATATGTGGCAGGGCTAATTAATTTACGTGGCCAGATCATCATGGCATTGCATCTGAAAAAGCTGATCAATAATCAAACGCCAGCTTTCAATCCTAATCCTGATAGCATGAATTTGATTGTGCGGCATAATGAGGACGTGGTTAGCCTATTGATCGATGATGTGGGGGACGTACTGGAATTAAACCCAACCGACATGCGCAGCGTACCACCAACGCTTACCACCATTAAGTCGGAATACTTGTACGGCGTGTATCCGCTAAATACGCATTTGTTGCTTGTTTTGAATATGGAAAGAGTGTTGACATTACAGTAAATGCAGGAGGCTTGCTCATGGCAAAGGCCAAAACCGCTCAAAAGCGAACCCGCAAGGTCAAAGTGGTGACCGAAAAAGAAGCGTTGAAGAAAGCAGCGGCCATTGCGCCGGAAGCGGTGGGGGAGGTTGTGCAATGGAACGAGGAAATCTGGCCGGGGCTAACGAAGGCCGCCCTGGATGCGCTGCAAACCAACGTATTTATTGCTGATCCGCAGTTTCGATTGATTTATATGAACAAAAAAGCCGAAGCCACGCTGCGGTTGATCGAGGATGAGATTCAACGTGCCTTTGATCTTTCGGTCGATGAAATTCTGGGGGGCTCCATTCATCGGTTTCATCGCGATCCGAAACGGGTGGAGCGAATCTTGAAAAATCCGGACATGTTACCGCATCAGGCTGAATTTGGTTTCGGCAACGTGATTTTACGGACGAATATTGCAGCGGTTTACGGTGAAGATAATGAACTCTTGGGCTACGTTGTCAATTGGGAAGAGGTTTCCGAACTCAAGAAGAGGGCCAATGAGGCCGCGCGCTTACGGTCATTTATTGAGAAAACGGTTACGGCGATCATGCAGGTGGATCGCCAACACAAAATTACCTTCGTGAATCCAGCGATGGTCGGGCTGTTTAAAAAGCATGCGGACGTTTTAAAGCATGAATTGCCACAGTTCGATCCAGAAAAACTTGTTGGCATGAGCGTGGAAATATTCTGCACCGATTCCGATCAGAGATGTGCGTTACAGATGGAACCCGCGAACACGCCATTTTCGAAAGTTATTAAAATTGGCCCCCTGCATTTCAAATTGAATGTGTGTGCCATGTACGACGCCAATAACGAATATATCGGGAATACTCTGGAATGGCATGAAATTACCGATCGATTGCAGTTAAAAGACTCGGCAATGAGCTCGGCCGAAGAATTGGAAGAGACGGCGGGCGCATTTCTGGAAATTAGCAACCAGATGGCCAGTAATGCCGAAGAAACCTCCGTGCAATCCAATACCGTTTCGGCGGCTGCGGAGCAAATTAGTCGCAACGTCAGCGGTGTGGCTAGCTCCATCGAAGAGATGAATAGTAGTATTAAAGAGATTGCGGAGCGAACAGTTGAAGCGGCCAATATTGTGGGGCAGGCTGTGGAGGTATCCAATCGGACCAATGAAATCATTGCAAATTTAGGAAAGAATTCTGATGAAATCAGCAAGGTTATTAAGGTGATTAATTCGATTGCCCAACAGACCAAATTGTTGGCCTTGAATGCAACCATTGAAGCAGCGCGTGCGGGGGAAGCCGGAAAAGGCTTTGCTGTAGTGGCCAAGGAGGTAAAAGATCTGGCTCGGGAAACCGCTCATGCAACCGAAGATATCACGCAGAAAATTGAAACGATTCAGAACGACACGCGTCAATCCATCAATTCCATTAAATCAGTCATTGAAATTGTCGAAAAGATCAACACCATTGCTAACAGCATCGCCTCAGCGGTCGAACAGCAATCCGCAATGGCGGATGAAATCTCTCGTAATATTTCCGAGGCGGCCACAGGAACCGAATCGGTGGTGGAAAATATGGTTGGAGTCGCGAATGCAGCGTTGGAAGCAGCCCAGCGGGCTGCTTCCACACGCGATTATGCAGACAAGCTGGCTAGAATGGCTGCCGAATTGAAAGAGCTGGTAACGCGGTTTGATGTCTGAAGTTGACTTATTGAAAATTCATGTATGCATAACATGATTCGACCTCACGAGGATTATGTAAACGAAAAGAGCAACTTCGATCCTTGGGGGATGTCGCGATGAACTGGATCATGGGGCCCCGATATTGGAAGGCATGAAACAGGTTGCGGACATCGGGCTAAGCTAACATGGGGAGCCTTTTAGCATGCGCGTTTGCGAGGTGCCGTACATCAATCCCGAATCATCGAGCTGATTTTGTTAAGCGAGATGCTTCTTGTTCATCACTCGAGGCGGGGTGGTGAAACCATCATGAAGTAATTCACATAATCTCTTGTATTCTAAGAATTACACAACGTGTGACACATGAAGCCAAAGCGAAAACTGCGGGTCCTAGTGGTAGATGATACAGCGATATACCGGCATGCAATTTCCCGAATTTTGAACGATGAGCCTGAGATCGAGGTCGTGGGCACGGCGGCCAATGGCCGTATCGCGCTGGAGAAGATTGCCGAGTTGCGGCCGGACGTTATTACCCTCGATATGGAAATGCCGGAAATGGACGGGCTCGAAACTTTGCGACAGTTGCAAAAGCACCACCCGGAAGTGTACATCCTGCTGGTAAGTCATTTTACCGATCAGGGGGCTGACTTAACTCTGAAGGCTCTCAACCTCGGAGCAGCAGATTTCGTCACGAAGCCAGCGCAAAATAGTTCGCTCGCTGAAAACCTGAAATATTTACGAACACAACTTTTGCCCAAAATCCGGCAATTCGAACCTAAGGGGACATGGAAGGCACTGGCACTTCAAGGCGGGTATGCTGGCGAAATTAAACTGCTTAAGTCTGTTTTCCCCCGCCCCAAGCATCGTGAAGTCATTGCTATTGGTGTGAGTACGGGCGGCCCACAGCATCTATCAAATCTGTTCGCACAATTTCCGTCTGATCTGCCGCAAGCAGTACTGATTGTGCAACATATGCCTCCCTTATTTACCCAAAAATTGGCCGTTCAACTTAATCAGGTGGGGACAGTACCAACGCATGAAGCTATCGATGGCGAGCCGGTCGTTTGTGGAAAAGCCTATATTGCCCCAGGAGATTTTCATATGGAGGTGGTTGAAAAAGGGGGGAATCGATGCATCCGACTCCATCAAAAAAAGCCAGAAAATTTTTGTCGGCCTTCTGCGGATGTCTTATTTCGATCAGTCGCTCAGGTGTATGGCCCCAAGGCCGTGGGAGTGATCATGACGGGAATGGGGCGTGATGGACTGAAAGGAAGCGAAGCATTAAGGAAAGTGGGGGCGGTGATTATTGCCCAGGACAAGGCAACCAGTGTGGTCTGGGGCATGCCAGGTAATGTGGTTAAAAAAGGACTCGCTGATGCTGTCGCACCGCTGGATAAAATCTACGCAACGATCAAACTATTTGTGGCATGATTGATACGAGTCGCCAGGTAATCCTATGGTACTAACGGATCAGCAAATGCAGGACATTGCAGATTTTATTTATGAAATGTCCGGTATTGTAATCGATTTACAAAAAAAATATTTTGTGGAAAGTCGGTTGAAGCAACTGCTGCCACAAATCGGATTGAAAAACGCTGAAGAACTTTGCGATGCATTGAAAAATTTTCGTGACCCGAAACTAGAAACATTTTTAATTGATGCTTTTACCACCCATGAAACGTATTGGTTTCGCGATCCTGAACTTTTTAGCGCTTTGGCTTCGATTTATTTTCCATCCTTTAAGGAGTTCAATGCCGGTCGTCCATTCCTCATTTGGTCGGCAGCATGTTCCACAGGACAGGAACCTTATAGCATCGTGATGTTATTGTTGGAGAACCACTTCATATCTAATTTGGCTGGTCGGGTGGTCGCTACCGATATTTCTCTAAATGCCCTGAACAGAGCGAGTAAGGGGATCTATAATCAGATAGAAATGAGCAGAGGAATACCAGCAGAATTCCTGATCAAATATTTTTGGCAGATGAACGGAGGGAGTTGGCAAATAAGCGAAAGCGTCCGTAGATATGTTGAATTTGCCCAGCAGAATTTATTGACGGACCCCATTCCTTATTCTTGTCAGTATCATCTCATTTTCTGCCGCAACGTTTTGATCTATTTTCTAAAACAAGATAAAGAAAAGGTGTTGAAAAAAATTTATCATCGCCTGGCCCCCATGGGGTTGCTGGTATTGGGAGCATCTGAAACAACTGTTGGGATTTCTAAACAGTTCTGTCCTCTTCGTTTGGGTAAGGCCATGGTGTTTTGTCGAGCCGAAGACTATTCAAGATGGACTAAAATCCTGGGAAAATAGGCGCGAAAACCTATAGTCTCCCTTGAATCAATACTTTACCATAGCTCTGCCGCGACTCAATCCATCGGTGCGCATCCGGCATGGCGTCGAAGGAAAATACCCGACCGATGACCGGCCGGATATCGTGACGGGTGACGAAATCCACCAGCTCCTGCCAGATGGCGGTCATGAGTTCAACCCGGGACAGCAGGTAGCCTACGTGACTGGACAAAATGCCAAAAGAGCCCTCGGCCATTTGCTGCAAGCGCATTTTCGGCAGGTCGCGCCAGGTGCGCCACCATGATAGCGGATTCCATTTCTGTAGATTCAGGCTGGCAAAGCCAACCACCACGATTCGGCCGAACGGATTCAGCAGCCGCTGGCAGGCTTTGAAGACCTCGCCGCCCACCATTTCCACCGCCACATCGATGCCGCCTCCGGATAAAAATTCACGTACCACCGGTTCAAAATTTTGCTCGCGATAATTGATCACCAGATCAATGCCCAGCTTTTGTAGGAGCTCGATCTTTTCGGCGCGGCCGGCCACGCCCAGCGTGCGGCAGCCAAATGCCTTGCTCAACTGCACCGCTGCTGTGCCCACGCCGCCCGCCGCCGGACTGATGAACACCGTATCCGACGTCTGTAGTCGCGCCATTTTCATCAGCGCGATCCACGCGGTCATGTAGTTGACCGCAAAGGCGGCATTTTCTTCGGGGCTAAATTGCGGTAACGCTGGCAGTGCCTGATGCGCCGGCACGCACACCTTTTCAGCGTAGCAACCGTATTGCGCTCCCACAATCACCGGCTCGCCCACCGAGCGGCCGGTCACGCCGACGCCCACGGCATCGATCTCGCCAAACGCCTCCATGCCCGGAATGTACGGCCGCTTCGGCGCCCAGCCATACAGCCCCTTACGGGACAGGATTTCGGCGTAATTGAGCCCGATCCAACGAACCCGGACCCGCACCTCGCCGGGGGCAGGCTCCGGTTCAGGCACATCGTGAAGGCGCAATACGTCGGGGTTGCCCGTTTTCGTCAGCAGATACGCTTGCATGTTAGCTCCTCTGGCGGTTTATTTCGGGATTCAGGCGCAGGAAATAGCGGATCAGGGATAAAATGGGTTTGCCATATTTTTTGACTTTTTTCGCACCAAAGCCGTAAATCTGCTTGAGTTCTTTCTGAGTCCGCGGCAATTTCACGACCAGCTCCTGTAGGGACCGGTCGGTGAAAATGGCGTATGCGGGCAGATCGGCTTCATAGGCCAGCTTGCTGCGCAGGTCGCGCAGCCGTTCATACAGGTCGGGATAGGGAATGAGGCCCTCGTGCGCCACGGGATCGGTGTTTCGTGACGCCGGTCTGGATTCCGTGTCCATGGGCATTGGAATTTGTTTGCCGATGAGGTACTCGCGGCCTTCGGGCGTCAGCGACAGCACAGGGTACGTATCGGTGCTGCGGCTCAGCCAATTCCGCCGGACGAGGGAGTAAATCATGCGGCGCAGGCTATCCGCCGAGAGCGAGGCCAGGGTGCCGAAAAACGGGGATTCAGTCAGATTACCACGCTGGGTGCGTTCGGTATATTGGCCCCGCAACAAATCCACATAGGTTTCCACGCCGTATTGGATACCCATGGAATCGATGCACCATAGGATGGTGGCAAAATGATCGTTCTGGTGGCGGTGGCCGTACTGCTCCACGGTCGGCGAGGTCCAGTCGAGGCAGACATCGCAGGCATGGCATTTTTTGTAGCGGTAGGTTTCGCCGAAATAATTGAGCAAAAACGCGCGGCGGCATTGCTGGCTGCTGGCGTACGCCTGCATGTCATCGAGGCGCTGAAATTGGCGCTTGCGGTTTTTCTCATACGCTTCGAAATCGATGGGCACCCTTTCCCAGCGGACCTGCTCTGAAGTGAGCAGCAGGCCGCGTCCGCGGAAAGGTGGGATGTACGTCACCAGACCTTTGTTGACCAGTTGCGCCATGGTGCGGCTGAATTGATCCTGCGTGATGGACAGCGCGCGCAATGTAGCTTCGAGCAGGATGCGTTCGCCATCGTGCCGTTGCAGCCAGTCGAACAGCTTTTGCTGCAGTTCCGATCGCCGGATTGTCTTTTTCGCTTCCTCCGGTGGGATTTGCAAAAACACCTGATACGTCAGCGTCTGCTGATGCATGCGCTTGAGAATGTCATAGCGCTCGAACAGCTTGATGGCCGAAGCGACAGCGGCCTCATTCATGCTCACGTGCTCGCCAATTTCGCGGTAGGTGAGGTAAATCTCCCGGCGGCCCAGGCTGAACAGAAAGTGGTACAGCTCACGCAGTTGCGCGTCGGACGGATACGAATTCTCAATGAAAAACTCCTGAATCCAGCGGTCGCGGTAGCTGTGGAAAAGAATGCAATAGGCGGTTTTGCCATCGCGGCCGGCGCGTCCGGCTTCCTGATAATACGCCTCCACCGAGCCGGGCATGTTGTAGTGTAGCACAAACCGGACATTGGGCTTGTCGATGCCCATGCCAAATGCATTGGTTGCCACGATGATCGGCACGTCTTCGCGCAGCCACAGGGTTTGCGCCCGCTCGCGTTCCTCTTTTTCCATGCCGCCGTGGTAGCCGATGGCATTGAGCCCGTGCTGCGTGAGCAGAGTAGTGATTTCGGCCACGGCCTTTTGCGTGGCAACGTACACGATGCCGCTGCCCTTGATGGTGGGCAGAATGCGCAGCAGCTCTTTTTCTTTCAGGTCTTTTGTGAGTTCGATGGCGAAAAACTTCAGATTCGGCCGGTCGAATCCGGTGACGAAAATTTTGGGCTTGCGCAGCCGGAGCTGGTTGATAATGTCCTGCTGCACCAGCCGGGTGGCGGTTGCGGTGAGCGCCGCCACGGGCGGTCGTCCAACGCGCTCGAAAATGTCCTTGAGTTTGAGATACGACGGCCGGAAATCGTGGCCCCACTGGGAAATGCAGTGCGCCTCGTCCACCGCGATGAGCGACACCCGGATGTCCTGCAAAAGCCGCATGAACTGTGCCGATTCGAAGCGCTCCGGCGCGATGTACAGCAGCTTATAATGCCCCTGGCGCACCTCGTCGATGCGGCGCATGACCTGCGCGAACGGTAGCGTGCTATTGATGAACGTGGCGAGAATGCGGCGGCGCTGCAGGCGATCAACCTGATCTTTCATCAGGGCGATGAGCGGCGAAATCACCAGGGTGACGCCATCGAGTAGGAGCGCCGGCAACTGGTAGCACAGCGATTTACCGCTGCCGGTGGGCATCACCACCAGGGTGTCTTCCCCCTGCAGGATCGCCTCGATGATGGCCTGCTGGCAGTGGCGGAATTCGGCGAGGCCAAATGTCTTTGTTAATAGCTGCTGTATTTGGCGTGTCTGCACGCATGCCCCATGAAATTGGTTGATTCAGCGGCGATCGCCGGCTATGATTGATCCTTGCGTTCTCGATGTCGCTGCGTGAGATATGGTTCATTCAGTGCGCTGCGCTCAAAATAGCCAAAATCCGCGCCAATGTCAAGCCGGGTGGAGCCCATGAGAGCAGGAAAAGAGGGGAGAGCTCAATCGGCGAAGCGGTGCAGCCCCACCTCGCGGGCATAGGCATAGGCCTGCTGCAAATCGTCGTAGTCAGGCCGCCGGTTGATTGCCGGATACCGCCGGGCATCCACCTTGCCAGCCGGATGGTATTGGCCCATGATGTTGACAAACGTGTGCGGAGAAATCTCTTCTGCCAGAAAACGCAGAATCTGGCGCGTGTCGTCTAAAAAACCGGGCATGACCAGATGGCGCACCAGTAGCCCCCGTCGGGCCAGCCCCTGGTCATCGATCACCAGATCACCCACCTGCCTATGCATCTCTTTGATGGCCGCCCGGGCGGCATCGGGATATTTCTCGGTTTTGAGGTAGCGTTTGGCCTTTTGCGGATCCCAGAACTTGAAATCCGGCATGTAAATATCGACCAGCCCGTTCATCAGGCGCAGGCTCTCCAGCGAATCGAACCCGCTGGTGTTGTACATGATCGGCAGCCGTAGGCCTTGAGGGATGGCCAGCGCCAGCGCTTCCACGATTTGCGGCACTACATGCTCCGGCGTCACAAGGTTGATGTTGTGGCAGCCCTGCTCTTGCAATTGCAGCATGATGTCGGCAAGCTGCTGCGCGTGGACCTCCACACCGGCATCGGTCTGGCTGATATCGAAATTCTGGCAAAACACGCAGCGCAGATTGCACCAGGCAAAGAAAATGGTGCCGCTGCCCCGCCAGCCGCGCAAGCAGTCTTCCTCGCCAAAATGGGCAAAATAGCTGGCCACCCGTGCATATCGGCCGATGCGGCACACTTTCTTCTCGTCCGCCAGCCGGTTGATGCCGCATTCCCACGGGCAGGCGCAGCAGTGCTCCAGCTCGCGCAACGCCTGTTCCGCGCGCTGGTTCAAGGTACCTGATTGCAGCAGTTCCAGATATGCAGGATAAAAATCGCTGCAGTCTGCATAAATTAACATGGTTCTTGTTTTAGAAGATGATCATAAATAACCGTGGCTTGCTGATGCGGAGCGCAACTTGCACTTTAGCAAAAAAATGGAACGACTTCAAGCATTTTTTGGAAGGCTTTTCAGGCAGCGGCCAGAATCGCTTCTATGTGTTGCTGTATTGTCCGAGGCAAACTATTTAAATCAATCTGTAAGTCTTCTTTAAGACCAATAGGATGCATAGTAGGATATAGGTACGGATATAATTGGGGCCAATAGCCTTCCCAGCCATTAAGGACACCGGTGAAAATCACGATGGTGGGCTTGCCCAGCGCTGCGGCCGCATGCGCCACGCCGGTGTTGGCCGTGATCACAATATCCATTTGCGAGAGGATGCCAAACAAATCAACCAGAAAGCGCTCTTTGGGGGATAGATTGAAGGGGCCGCCGGGAAATATCTCACCCAGCATAGCCTCGCCTCGGTGGCTGGTGTAATAAGTGGCCTCGGGAAACGCTGCCTTGATGGCCTTAAAATAATCGTACGACAAGGTGCGTTGCGAATCGGAACTCATCCAGTTATAAAAAATTTTAATGCCATCTTGGGGGATTTCGTTCCGCCAGTACTCGATTATCTCCGATGGTACCTGAAGACGGACTTGCAAATCGATTTCTCGCCAGTCGCGGATGCCCAGCAGATGTTTCATGCGATAGATTTGCATGCCATATTCTATCACATAGTCAAACGAAATGACCTCATTCAAAAGAGGACACTCAGGAAGCACTCTATCAACAAATGGACATTGAAAGAAAATAGGCTCAAACCGCTTTGCCGAAGATACACCAATTTGAGATGGCCAACCACGCTGTCCCAGTGTTTTCGCCTGGGCTTTTAGAATAGGTAATAAAAGCAGCATATCTCCAAGCCCTCGCCGTAGATTGGCCAAAAGAAATAAAACGCGCCCCGGGGGGACATTATCAAAATCTTCCAGCTTTCGAGGGACAGGCCAACCCTCCTCTCTGGAAAGCGGAACAAAGCGAAAATAGCGCAAGCCCGGATGCTGTTTTCGGTGCTGATCCAGCTGATAAGCAAGCTGCCAGCTCAAAACAGGGATTTGACCGTTTTGCGGGGTGAAGTAAACGGTTATTTGTTGGGTCATGTATGGATTGGCGTCTTCCAAGCAGAGGGTAGCGCTATCCGGTATCTGTCCAAGTGTCATCAGAAGATGGGTGGTATCAAGAGTAATACCGTACATAGTCCCTCCTGTTTTTGAGATATCCAATTCAACTATCAAGTTCGGCATGCAAGTTTGTATTCTTAAAAGGATGTAAAAATTGTAATTGAAAGAAAAAGAGAAGGGAGAAAAATTGAAGCTTTTCAGGCTAGCAGGCGTTCTTTGATACTTTGTAATACTTTTTGCAAGTTCATGGGCGGAGAGGGATGTACCGAATCAGGCGTGTGGTAATGATACGGGAAGTTATTCAATTCAGGAAAGTGTTCTGCATTGTCCCATCTCATAATAAGGTTGTTGTTTTTATCTTGCCAATGGTAGGCCTATTTTCTCGATCCATTTAAAAATAGGTAATCACGGATGTGCAGAACACTATCATCAATGAGGTTAACAACGGCTATGATCTCATAAGCTGAACCATATTTTCGAAAACGCTTGACCTCATAATCTTTGATGATTCTCGAGTAGGATTTTAATATAGCAAGCATTTGGATTTTTGCAGTTTTTCTACTTTCTCCTGCCAGTAAAGCATACCTTCATGAGCAAACTTCCATGCAAAAAAGTCTTCATCTCTTTCCACGTTTTCTGTTTTCTCCGATTTGTTCTTCTTTTCAAACTCAATGAAGGTCATGCTGTATTTCTTTTCAAAAAGATCGCAATCTTGTTGAAATTCGGCTAATTTTTGCGAGGCATGAAAGAGAGCGATCTCTCGCAAGGCCTCATCCTCATTCAAACCCAGTTTTTTTAAAACGACTGTGGCTATACTCATTTTAATTACCTAGGTGATTATGCTGAACAATTATACATAAAAATAGCATTATTCACAGAGATTTGCAATATATTTACCCATACCGAATTTAAGCAGCACATTAACCATAAGTAAAGCGGCTGAGAATAGGTTCCTCTTAAAGTTTGCGTGAAATGTAACGGATGTCGGGAGGGGAAAAGGGAAAGAGGCTCACCGATAGCACGAATTAATTGAAGCCAACGATTGACACAGATGGAACGTGGTAGATTGCGGCGATCCCGGCCTCTGAGGTGCAGGCCATCGATTAAGGGCTGAATATTTTCCAGTGCCTCGCCCACGAGGGGCGGGGGCTACAGGGCGTAGCGGTTTTTCTTTGGCCCGGCGCGGTCCGCGCCTCTGCGAGAAGTTTGTAAGCAAAGCTCTCCTTTACTCCCTAATCCGAACGCCCAGTCCCGGCCCATCCGGCAATATGAGCTTGCCATCCTGCACGCCTGCCCCGACGAACGGATCGTTGGCCAGCAGCAGGTTGCCATCCAGATCGGCCCAGTCCACCAACGGCGAGAGATGGACCGCCGCGGTGATGGCCAGCGAGCTTTCGATCATGCAGCCGAGCATGATCGAAAGGCCGAGCGCGCGCGCGGTGTGAATCATGCGCAGCGCTTCCAGCAGCCCGCCTGATTTCATAATCTTGATGTTGATGCCATCGTAAGCGTGGGCCAGAGCCGAAATGTCGCGGGCCAGGTGCACGTCCTCATCGGCCACGATGGGCAGAGGCGAGCGCTCCCGTAGCCAGGCGACATCCTCGAGCCGCCCGGCCGGCAGCGGTTGTTCCACAAACTCCACATTGAGCTGCGCCAGCCAGTGGATTTTCTCCAGCGCCTGCCGCGGATCCGGCCAGCCCTCGTTGGCATCGACGCGCACGGTGCGATCCGTGGCCTCGCGCACCGCCTGCATGATGCGCTCATCATCCTCGCTGCCCAGTTTGATTTTCAATATCGGATACCCTTCGGCTTCGCGAATTTTCTCTTTGATCTTCTCTGGCGTATCAATGCCGATGGAATAGCTGGTGACTGGCGCTTTGCCGCCATCGAGGCCGAAAAAGCGATAGAGCGGCACCTCCAGCTTTTTGCCAATCCAGTCCAGCACGGCCATATCAATAGCCGCCTTGGCCGCATTCTGCTCGGCATCGAGATCGTGAATCTGCCACAGCAGGTCCTGAAAATGCCACGGATTTGCCGATTCCAGAACCGACTGGGCTCTTTCCAGAAACTCGATGGACGAATCGGTGGTTTCGTTGTAGCGGATATTCGGCGCAACCTCGCCAAAACCGGTGACACCGTCGTGTTCGAGCTGGATAAATACGTTCACTTTGGCCGAGGCCTGATCACGGGAGATGCGCCACACATGTTGCATTCGCAGTTCGCGCGTTTCGATGTGCAGTTTCATATCTCACTCCATCCATGCATCGTGGTTCGCTATCATATCAAAAGCACCTTATCGCTTCTTCGTCCGGGCTTTTTGCAATCGCTCTTTCAGATAGGCACGAATATTGTCCCAATAGTAATCGACTTTCCAAAACAGCCGGTGACCGCCGCCACGGTCGTACATGATGCGTTGGACGCGGGCGCCGCGTTCGGTCAGCAAGGTATCCAGTATGGCCAGACTACGGATGAAGCCAGCATCATCGCTTTTTTCGATGAGCAACAAAACCGTTTGAGCAAGGGAATCCACTGTTGCCAAAAGAGGGCTAACCTGCTTAGGCCGGAAAGCGGGTGCTTCAAGCACAATGGTTCGGATTTCTGGTCGCTGGAAACTTGCCGTGAGCGTCAGGGCGCCGCCGCGGGAGAAGCCCATGAGGGCCATACGCGTGGTATCGGCTTGCGGCATGGTTTTCACGTAATCGATGGCGCGCTGGATTTCGGCAAGATGCATGGCCGGTCCGCTGCGGCCGCTCTGGCGAATCGGAGCAAACGCGAGAAAGCCATCTTCCGCCAGTTGACGACAGATGCCTTTCATATCGTAACCGGCCTTCTGGGCGCCGTCGTAGCCGCGAAAATCCACAATGGCGCCATGATTGTAAATCACCACCGGAAACGGTCCTTCGCCGCCGGGCTTGCAAACCAGTGCCTGGCCTTTGGCGTTGCCGATGGTGTAATCCACAAGCTGGCAATCGATAGGAGTTGAAGACAGCAACAGTCTGAATATCAGCGAAGCGGTTAACATGGAGGCTCCATATTATGACGTTGAAAGACTTCCAGCGTATTCTTGCCTGCAATTGCTTTGACCGGCATATCACGACGGGCCGTTTTTGGGCAGCCGGGCGCCAGCCAGCACGCCCAGCGCTCCGATGATCGGATTGAGGAACGACACCCACGTGGGTTCGCGGGCATTCATCATCGCGAGGGTATTGCTCACCTCGGCCTGGCGCTCCACCGGGCGCGTATCTTCCCGGGTGGTATGATGAATGGCGGTGAACATCCCCAAGATGAACACCAGCGCCGCCAGTCCGATGGATACACGATAATTTCTGGCCAGCAGCATGCTGATATAACCACCGGCCAGCGCGGCCAGAATGCTCATGACGATGCTCATGGCGATCCAGGTCGCAGATACTTCATAGGTTCCGGGCTTGAAGGCGCCGTCGGCTCCCATCAGATTGTAGGCCAGCGTGAAGCTGATGGCGATGATCAGCGCCATGGCAATATAACCGGCGATGATGGCAAGAATATTTTTAACCATGAGCCACCTCTTGGTTTGAGCCGTTGAAAAAGAAAGTGCAACACCATCTATGGAAAAATTCGGTTTGGGGACCGTGTCGCATGCGATACATAGATACCAAATATTTGCCGCAAAGGCCAACGAAAAATCACCGCCGGCAGCCGTTCATAGAATTTCGTAAACTTTTTCCGTTGGGCGGGCCAGTACGGCGCGATTGCCGCGCACGATGATGGGGCGCTCGAGCAAAATCGGATGCTCGGCGATGGCACGAATGAGCTCGTCATCGGTGGCCTGTTTCAGGTTGAGCTCTTTGTAGATTTTTTCTTTGGTGCGAATAATATCCCGCACCGACAGGCCGAGTTTTTGCAGCAGATCGCGAATTTCCTGTTCGGACGGCGGCTGTTTCAAATATTCGATCACTTCGAAATCCACGCCCTTTTCATCCAGCACCTGTTTGGCGGCGCGACTTTTCCGGCACCGCGGATTGTGATAAATCTGGAATTCAGCCATGCGCAGTTCCTCCGCTTAATTCGGGTCCGTAGGCCTGTTTGGAAAACCGGGCAAATTATAAGCAAAATTTCGCTAGGATGCCATAAAAAAACACCGGGCTCCGAAGGGGGAACCCGGTGTTTTGAAGATATAAAATTTCAATCCGTCAGTCAATCAGACCGCGTTTCACCGCCTCGCTGGGCCGTTTTAAAATGCGGGCTTCGGCGTAAACTTTCTGCGGCGGCCGGCGCAAATCCCACACCAGCCGGAGCCAGGAGAGGATGCGCAGGATGTAGTGCGAAATATCGATTTCCCACCAGTAGAAGCCCTGGCGTTCGGAAGCGGGAAAGCGGTGGTGGTTGTTGTGCCAGCCTTCGCCGAGGGTGATGAGGGAGATCAGCAAACTGTTGCGACTGTCATCTTCGGTTTTGAAGCGTTTTCTGCCGAACACGTGTGTCAGCGAATTGACCAGAAACGTACCGTGGTAGGTGAGCACGGTGCTAAGGAAAAACCCCCAGAACAGGAGCTGCACGCCCGACGTGTTGAGCTGGGGGAAAAAGGCGTTCAGCGCCGCACCGATCCCGAACAGGAACACGGCCAACGTGGCCGGCGCGATGAAATGATAGCGATCCAGAAATTTCAGTTCCGGATATTTCACGAGGTCGTGCACCAATTTGTGATCGGGATGCTTGTGCTTGTCGCACAAAATCCAACCCATGTGCGCCCAGAACAGGCCCTTGTAGCGCGGCGAGTGCACGTCCTCTTCAGTGTCGGAATGGCGGTGGTGGTGACGGTGGTGCGATGCCCACCACAGCGGGCCTTTTTGCGCCGCCGAGGCGCCCAGAAAGGCCAGCACGAATTGAAACGCGCGGCTGGTCTGAAACGTGCGGTGAGAAAAATAGCGATGGTAGCCCGCGGTGATGGCAAACATGCGAACCGTGTAAGTGACCACCAGGGCGATCAACGCCGCCCAACTGAATCCGGTAAAAAAGGCGCCAATGGCCAGCACATGCATGGCAAAAAACGGGATGCTTTCTTTCCAGTTGATTTTCTCATCGTCGGGTTTCTGAAAATAAGACATGAGAATATCATCCTTTACTGATTATGGGTGAACAGATGATTGGGGGTACAAAAGCGCGGCAACGGCAGAAGCATGAAGCAGGAAAAGCGGCTTTTACACCACAACCAACGGGGTTTTGTCAATGAGTTGGCAACGAGGACTATCGAAAAGAGGGGCAAAATGCTCCACCGCGTTGACGCTCGCGGCCATGTGGGTTGTATCGGCCCAATCGGATCAAAAATGAATTCGAATTCGTGGTTGGGCCGATGATGCAATGTACGGAATAACCGGGATAATTCAAAGCCAATTTTTTTAAAATCAAATTAAATTTTTGTGTTTATGAGGGGAGTGAAAAAAACAAATTAGCCACGGATTGACGCGGATGGAACGCGGATGATGCGATAAGCGATCCGACGGGGTCTCTGATCCCGTCTCGATTTTATGCCGATTTGTCTGCGGGAGCCAAACACCGATGCAAACGGTGTTGGATCGGGGATATGAAAGCCAAGAATTCACGTGGATGGAACACGGAGATTTGCGCAATTCCGGCCATCATCCGTCATTGCGAGCCCCCGTCAGCTGGCGCGGCGTGGTAATCTCCTGGCCACGCTGTTGATGTGCGAACCCTTGGTGAGCGCTGATTCTTTGCCAATCTCTCCGCCCACGAGGGGCGGGGGATACAGGATGTTGTGTTTTTCAGCTCGGCGAACTCAGTGCCTCAGCGAGAGAAGGGTCCCCATCTTTTCAATACGGCGGGATTGAGGGATCGATGTCCTCGCGCCAGGCCAGCAGGCCGCCGCGCAGGTGTTTGGCTTTCGCAAATCCCGCCTCGCGCAGGATCCGCAACGCCAGGGCTGAGCGCTGGCCGCTGCGGCAATAGGCCACTATTTCGCGCTCGCGTTCCAGCTCGCCCAGCCGCGCGGACAGCTCCCGAAGCGGTATTTGCACCGCGCCATCGATGTGACCAATGTCCCATTCCAGCGGTTCACGCACGTCAAGGATGGTGATGTCCTGCGAACGCCACTTTTCCGCCAGCTCTTTTGGCGTCACTTCCCATTCCGGCGGCACGCTGATGTCCTCTTCCGCCCCGGGCACGCCGCAAAACTCGTGATAATCAATGGGCGCGTGGATGGTGCGGTTCGGCCCACAAATGGGACAGTCCGGATTCTTACTCAGGCCCACCTCTCGGAATTGCATGCGCAGGGCATCGTATAGCAGCAGCCGGCCGATGAGCGGCTCGCCCTCGCCAAGAATGAGTTTCACCGCCTCGGTGGCCTGAATGGTGCCGATGAGCCCCGGCAACACGCCCAATACCCCGCCCACCGCGCAGCTTGGCACCATCTCCGGCGGCGGTGGCGCGGGATACAGACACCGGTAGCACGGTCCTCGCCGCGCCCAGAACACACTGGTCTGGCCCTCAAAGCGATACACGCTGCCGTAAATATTCGGCCTGTCCAGCAGCACACACACGTCGTTGACCAGATAGCGCGTGGGAAAGTTATCCGTGCCGTCGATGATCATGTCGTAATCCGCGGCGATGTGCATGGCGTTGTCCGAGGTGAAGCGGGTTTCGTGCAAATCCACCTGCACGTGCGGATTGATGGCGTGAATCGCCTCGCGCGCCGATTCCAGCTTGGAGCGGCCGACGTTCTGTGTTTTGTGCAAAATCTGCCGCTGCAAATTGGATTCATCCACCACATCGAAATCCACCAGACCGAGCCGGCCGACGCCCGCCGCGGCCAGATACAGCGCCACTGGCGAACCGAGTCCGCCGGCGCCGATGATCATCACGCTGGCGGCCTTAAGCTTTTCCTGTCCGGCGATGCCCACATGCGGCAGCACCAGATGCCGGCTGTAGCGCCGGAATTCCTCCGGAGTCAATGTCGTTTTGCCCATGCGATCAGCGCTCCTGAATGCTGAGGTGAACGGGGTGAATGGCGTTTTCGGTCGGATCCAGGCGAAAGGCCTGCATGTCGGCCGGCGCACCGCGATCGACGCGGATGATGAGATAGACAAACCCCGGCCACGCCTGATGGAGGTCGTGCGGCGAAGGCTGTGGCGGATGATCGGGATGGGAGTGATAAAAGCCCAGCACCTGCAGTTCCTCGGGCAGGCGGTAGTCGATGCGCAGGAATTCCATCGGATCGATTTCGTAGCGGCTGCGGCGGTCGTCCGCATGGCGGTTCTTTGCCGGAATCACGGATGCGATCACAGCGCAACGGTCCTGTTCACGACCAATGAGAAATCCGCAGCATTCTTCGGGATAACACGCCGCCGCATGCTCCCGCAGCGCCTGCGCCTGCTCGGGCGTCAGCACCAGCGCCTCGAGGGCCGCGGCGTGTAAACGGGTGGTTCGCAAATGGTCATGCATGATCGGGCCAGAATGTCTGGATTAAATTGCGTTTGGAAAAATGAAAAAACGTCATCCAGCTCAGCAGTTCTTCGCGCCCCAGGAGCCGCTGGGTGACTTCCTTAGGCGATAGCCCCTGCCGCGCCAATTCGTGCACATTTTGCTGGAGGTCGAGCAGAAACTCCAGTTTGTCCTGCAGCGCCTGCCTGCCGTTTTGGACCACGCCCCGGTGCGCACAAAACACGGTCTGAAAATCCAATTTCAGTACGGTGCGCAGGCTCTCGATCTCCTGCCGCGGATTCTCATCGCGGCGCAAAAATTTCGGCCGGCTGGCAATGTACAGATCGCCGGTGAACAGCCAGCCGCGCTCCGGCAAATACACGCAGGTCATGTCTGTGGAATGCCCGGGCGCGTGCACCAGCTCGGCGCGCAAGTCGTTGCGAATGGACAGCCCACCAGTCACCGGTTCGATGGTGTAGTGATCGGGCCGGCCCCAGATGATCTGCCGGTAAAGATGCAGGTGATAGCCCTGCTGCAGCAGCGGCAGCGCATCCGGATGCGCTTGAATCGCCGCCGCGGCCCATTCGCGGTGAATGTTGGCGCCGTTGCCGGAATGATCTTCATGGTGATGCGTGATGAACACCTGCCTCACGTCTTTTTCGTGCAGAAATTGCCGTACCCAGCGCCACTGGTTCGGCGGCCCGGTATCGATGACCGTGCCGTCGATACGGTACAGAATGCAAGTGGTGTTGATGCGTGAGGCAAAGCGACCCACCCGGATGCCTTCCACGTCCTTGTATTCGATGCGCTGCAAAATACCCATGACTGTTCCAGAGCATGCGTTTATTCCAGCCGAAAAATCCGTCCTGACATCGGGGCCAGGCGAAGTTGCAAATGCTGGTTGTCGATAATATACGAATTTTGTGTCAATAAATCCCGCGCCTTTTTTTCGGGGTACATGGCCGGCAGCCGCAGGGTGCGCGATTGTGGCTGCGTACTTTTGTTCAGCACTATCAGCAGCCGTTCGTTCATATCCGAGCGCAGGTACGCGAACACGGCGGTGTCGGCCAGTACGGGATAAAAATCGCCATAGCGCAGGGCCGAATGCCGGCGGCGCAGTCGCACGAGCCGGCGCGTCGCGGCCAGCAAGGCGCGCTCCTGGTCATTGAGCGCCTCGCCGAAACGCATGAAACGGCGGTTGTCCGGATCGGCCGCGCCGGTCATGCCGATTTCATCGCCGTAATACAGCGTGGGCACGCCCGGAATCGTGAGCAAGTAGGTGAGATACAGCCGCACTTTATCGTAACTTTGCGGATCGTCCACCTGCGGCGGCTGTTGCCAGCCGATCTCTGTAGCGTCCGGCGAATCCAGCGCCAGATCGCCGTCGGCCAGGGCCATGTAGCGCACCTGATCATGGCTGTCCATGATGTTGCCCATGAGGTGGTTCATGCCGTACACGCGGTGTGTTTTGGCCAGCTCATCCCGCAGGATGGCAAAATCCGCCCCGGGAGTGAGAAACACCTGCCGCGCGGTGTAAAACACGTTGAAATTGAACTGGCCGTCCAGTTGCCCGGGATTGACGTACGATTGAACCAGATCGTAGCCGCCAAACGTTTCGCCGATTTGAAACAGGGGCGTCTCGCGTACCGGCGCCACCCGCTGGCGGAGTTTGCGCGTGAGCGTGCGCCAGAACCGGTTGGGAATGTGCTTCACGGCATCATGGCGGAAGCCGTCTGCGCCGGTTTGCTCGAGCCACCAGACCGCATTGTCAGCCATCGTCTGCAGCGCCTCTTCGGAACCGATGTAATCGAAGGACGGCAGGAACGGCTCGAACCAGGTGGTCAGCCGGTACTCATCCCACAGCCGGATATTCTTGCGGCCGTCGGGCAGCTCCACGCTGCCGAACCAGTCGCGGTGCTCACGGAAAAACGGGTGATCCTCGTGCACGTGATTGGCGATGAAGTCCAGTAACACGCGGATGCCGCGCTCATGCGCGGTTTTCACTAACCGGCGCAGCAATTCGAGATCGCCAAAATGCTCGTCCACGCGCTGGTGATGCACCGGCCAGTAGCCGTGGTAGCCCGAAAAATAGCGGTGCGGCGGCGGCCACTCCGGATGCGCCTTCTCGGTATTGTCATTCACCGGCGAAATCCAGAGTGCGTTGACGCCCAACGAGTCGAAATAGCCTTCCTCGATTTTCTGCAAGATGCCCTGCAAATCGCCGCCCTGATAATTGGTTTTCTCCGGCAGCCGCGGATCCTCGATGGGCCGCGAGTTGGCCGGATCGCCATCGAAAAACCGGTCGATGATGATCGAATACAGCACCGCATCGTGCCAGGTAAACGGATTGCGGCGGCCATCCGCCGGCTGACCGTTCCACAGCGGCACCGTTTGCAACAGCGTCGCCTGGCCATTGAATGAAACCGCGGCACGCAGCCAGTGCATTCCCTTCAATTCGGATTTGGGCAACAAAATGTCAATGCGCTGGCCGTCGATGCGGATGGCGTCGCCGGTGAGCCGGCGGTTGTCCACTAGGGCGATCACATCCGCCGGTCGCAGCGCCCGAGGCGGATCGGGATGTTCGAAGAAAAACGACAGCTTCAGCGAATCGCGTCGGGTTTCATGGCCGATCTGGTGGAGAAACACGGTGTCGGGATGCCGGGGTCGGACGGTGAGCGCGCTGTTGTAGCTGCCGAACGGGTTGCTGACTTTGTCCGGATTGGCGGGATCGATGAGCTCCGCGCCATCCACCACGAATTTGTATTCATACCGGCCCGGCTCGAAGGGCAGGGTGAGCTCATACACGCCATCGCCGTCCGGATCGGTGAGCGGGTGCGAGCGGCGGTTCCAGTTGTTGAACGAGCCCATGACGGTGACCGACCGCGCCGGGCGAGACGGGCGGTAGCGGAACGTGTGCCGCTGAAGCAGGTCCACAAAGACGGGGATGTGCATAACCTCGCCGTGGAGGTGGAGCTCCAGAGCGGTGAGGCCTTCAAAATCCGCGGCAGGCTGCAGGATCACAATGCAGGTGTCATCCTGATAATCGATGTGGATTTGCGGGTGCGGTGACCATCGCAGGCTGTCGTAGCGATCGGCGTAGAACATGTCGGAAATGAGCAGAGTGTCCGCCTGCCCGGCGATGAGCCGCAGCGGCGGAATCGGTTCGGTGAAGTGGGATGAGGGGGAAGTGCAGGCATTGAGCATGAGCATAGACAGAACCGGAAGCCATTGAGTTCGTTTCATCGCGTTCGTTCCTCATGAAATCGGCAATCCTGGGTTTGTGGCATTCTAAGCGAAAAAAACGTGCGATGCAAGCAAAAAAGCCAACAATCCGCGCGGAAATCATTTCGCCGCAAAGCCGCAAAAGGCACAAAGAAAATAGAACACGGATGCCACCGATTTTTTAAATGAGGAAAATCGGCTGTAGTCCCCGACTCTTGTGGGCGGGTGGTTTTTGAAGGATTTCGTTATAAATAATCTCACCAATAATCTCACCACAAAGTCACAAAGAGCACAAAGAAATGGAGTGCGATGGTGCTGTGAAAAAGACACCAGGCACTTTTAAAGTGCCTGGTGTCTTTGAGGGCCGGCACTGGCGTTTAAACCTAGCCCCGGCCCCTCTTGGGAGGGGGGAGGAATCCTGCCAGCATGTGGAATCCGGGCGGGGCGGGCGCCACTCTGGCAGGGCTCCGCGTCTTGCCAGAGTTAAACCGCCCGCAATGTCGCGCAACAGAACTTTGCTTGCCGCTTTCATTCAAAACGCCGTAGGCGTGAAATGTTTGTAGCCAATCGATTTCCATAAAATCTAAACGCCGTAGGCGTGACATGAAAATGGTCTTTAGCCACCGCAAAAAATACATGCCACCGCTACGCGGTTTTGGGCTTGCCAGGCCTCGCAGGCAAGGGGCATTCCGCTGCAGTTAGACAACACATACCTTAGAGGGGCCTCGTGGCATTGTTGGGCAGGTTCCCGGTGGTTTTCGTACAGAATGGCTTGTATCTCCCCCGAATTGTATTAGATTTGGAAATCATCAAAATCCACGGCAGCGCCCGGGCGAACATGGTTGCGTCAGCATTCCGCAGCCTTCCGCATGCACTAAGCCGGGCAACGCCGCCTGAACCCGAAACGGAGGAGAGGGATCATGTCCAAAAAGTGGTTGCTCTGGATTCCGTTGATCGTGCTGGTGGGGATTGTGCTTTATTTCCTCGCCTGGCCGGTGCCGGTCGATCCGGTCGCCTGGGAAGCGCCCCCCAATCCGGGATACACCGGTCCCTTTGCTCAGAACAACCGTCTGAAAGCCCTGGAAACCTTCCCAATCGGCGATAACCGGGGCCCGGAAGATATCGCCGTGGATGAGCAGGGCCGCATTTACGCCGCCACCCACGAAGGCCGTATTGTTCGGCTGGCCCCGGACGGTTCCAACCCGGAAAACTGGGTGGAAACCGGCGGCCGGCCGCTGGGCATCGATTTCGACGCGAACGGCAATCTGATCGTGGCCGATGCCTACCGCGGTCTACTATCCATCTCGCCGGATGGACAGATTACCGTGCTGGCCACCGAAGCCGATGGCATCCCCATCCGCTATGCCGATGATGTGGACGTGGCCGCGGATGGCAAAATCTATTTTTCTGATGCCTCCACCAAATTCGGCGCTAAAGAGTGGGGCGGCACGTATGAAGCCAGTCTGCTCGACCTCATGGAACACGGCGGACACGGCCGGCTGCTGGTGTATGATCCGGCCACAGGCGAAACGCACACCCTGCTGGACGGTCTTAATTTCGCCAATGGCGTGGCCGTGAGCCATGATCAGGCCTCGGTGCTGGTGAACGAAACCGGCACGTACCGGGTGCTGCGCTACTGGCTCACCGGCCCCAAAGCGGGCACCGCCGAACCGGTGATTGAAGCCCTGCCGGCATTCCCGGACAACATTTCCACCGGACTCGACGGCCGCTACTGGGTGGCGCTGGTGTCGCCGCGGAATCCACTGCTCGACAACCTCTCGGGCAAGCCGTTCCTGCGTAAAGTCATCCAGCGCATGCCGGCGTTCCTGCGGCCGAAGGCCGTGCCCTACAGCCACGTCATCGCTATCGACGACAGCGGCAAGGTAGTGGCGGATTTGCAGGACCCAGAAGGCGCGTATCCCATCAACACCAGTGTGACTGAAACCGAGGATTTTTTGTATATCGGCAGTTTGGTGGCGCCGGTGCTGGCCCGGCTGGACAAGGCCAAAGCGGGATTAAAATAGCGCGGGTTTCGTGGTGAGCGCCGTTAGAGGGCGCCGTGGGACAACTTAAAAATACCTCCAGTAAAGCAACATCACGGCAACGGTGCCCAGAAGGAGCTGCAGCGGCAGGCCGATTTTGAGAAAATCCTTAAATTTGTAGCCGCCCGGCCCATACACCATGAGATTGGTCTGGTAGCTGATGGGCGTGGCAAAGCTCAGGGCAGCGGCCAGCGCCACCGCCATGGCAAAGGGCCGCGGATCGGCCTGCATCGATGCCGCGGCGGTGATGCCCACCGGAAACAGAATGGCGGCCGTGGCATTGCTGGTGATTACCGTCGAATAGGCGCTGGTCAGAAAATACACGCCGGCCAGTGCGCCCAATACACCGTATTGCCTGACGGTCTGCACCACGGACTGCGCCAGAAAGCGGGCCAGTCCGCTGTTTTCCAGCGCCGCCGCAATGCCAAATGAAGCGGCAATCACCACCAGCACACGCAAGTCCAGCATCTGTCGCGCTTCGGTGGGGGTAATGGTGCGGGTGATGACCAGGAACACCGCGGCCAGTAACGCCGCCACGCTCAGCGGCAGTATGTTTGTCACCACCAGCGCCAGCATGCCGATGAACGTCCCCAGCGCCAGCCGCCCCTGCCATGCCGGACGCGAGGGGATCTCCTCGGCGTGGGAAACCAGATAAAAATCTTTGGAGTGGTACCATTTATCGCGGAAGTCGCGGCCGGCGAGCAGCAGCAATGTATCGCCGGGCCGAAGAACGATATCCCCGATTTTCCGGTTGATGCGTTCGCCGTGGCGATGGATGGCAATGATTACCGCGCCGTAGCGCTTGCGGAACTGGCTTTCACGCACGTTCTGTCCCACCAGCGGCGACACCGGCGAAATCACCGCCTCGTACGTGCCAATCTCCGCCGAATGATAGTTTTTCAAATCAAAACTGGAGTCTTTGATGAGCTGCAGCCCGGGGGTTTTCTGCAGTTCGAGAATTGTCTTTGGCAATCCGGTGAAAAACAGCCGGTCGCCCTCGCGGATTTTTTCTTTTGGTGATGCCGGTGCAATCACCTGCCCATCGCGTTCGATCTGAAACAGAAACAGGCCTTTTAAATGGCGCAGACCGGCATCTTCAATGGACTTGCCGATGTTTTCATACTCTGGCGTGACCTTGAGTTCGATGACGAACTCACGCGTGTTTTCGCCCAGCTCCACAATGGGCTGCTTGCGGTTGGGAAGCAACCGCTGTCCCACGGTGGCAATAAACAAAATACCGATGAGCGCTACTGGCACGCCGATTAGCGAAATTTCGAACAGCGACATGCCGGTCATGCCGTGATCGAGCATCAGGCCATGCACAATAAGATTGGTGCTGGTGCCGATGAGCGTGCAGGCGCCGCCGAGAATGGCGGCATACGAGATGGGAATGAGGAATTTCGAAGGCGCAAAATGGTGCCGCTCGGTCCAGGAGCGCACCACGGGAATGAGCATGGCCACCAGCGGCGTGTTGTTCATGAAGGCGGAAATCGCCGACACCGGAAACAGGATGCGCACGAGCTTGCGCGTCAGGTGGCTGGAGTTGTTGCCGAAGATGCGGTTGCTGATCCGTGAGGTGATGCCAGTATAGTGCAGCGATCCGGCGACGATGAAGAGCAACGCAATGGTGAGCATACCCTCATTGGAAAAACCGGCCAGAGCCTCTTGCATGGTGATGACCCGGCCAAGCACCAGCAGCACCAGTGCCGAAAATAGCGTGACCTCGGTCTCGAGCCACTCAAAAATGAGGAACAAGGACATGAGGATCAGCAGGACGAGGGTGTACCAGAAATGAAAATCCATCATCACCGTGCGTTGGCTCCTGTGGCACAATCGCTCCTGAACATGCGTTAATCCGTTAATGGAATACTAACGAACCATGGCAAATGCTTAAAACGATGAAGCACTTATTCGTTGAACTCAACTGCAGAAAACCAAACATTAGCATTTCGCGACTGTGAATCCACTATCGATTGAGGAATAGGTTCTGCCACATCGCTATGGCCGTAAACAAGATAATTGGTTGCATCTCCTGGCGTGCGTTCGCAATAGCGCAGAAATATTTATGATTTCGGTGAGGCTGAATGGTTACCTGAAACCGTCTGTAATTTTTTCAAAAATAGATGATAAAGCCAGTTTTTTTCTTGAAACGATTGTGACGGGAAAGTTACAATCTGGCAGGGAAAATCAGGCCGCGGGGAAATGAAAGGCCGGGCCGCATGCGACCCGGCCGTCATAACTTCATGGCTCAGGCTGCTTCGCCGGCCGGGCTGCGCCGTTTGATCAGAATAGCGATGCTACCGATGAGCATGCCTACCAGCGCCGCCGCAACGGTCCAGAACAGCGCGTTGCGAGCCGGGATGATGAGGTAACCCTGCAGCGGCGTGACGCCCTCGCCGACGTTGCCGCCGCGCTCAAGCGTAAAGCGTGGCGCTGACCATTGAAATGCATAGGCCAGCATGTACGTCACCGCCACCATGATGCGAGTATAAACGCCGAATAGCAGCACGTGGACGAAAAGCGACTTGAACGGTGACGGATCGCCGTGTTTGACGATTTGCAGACCGAAAACCACTGGCAGAATCAGATACAGCCAGGCCACGCCGAAAAGGTTGTTGATGCTTTCCGGGGCGCCGAGTTGCTCGAGAATGATGCGAATCACAATGATGACCAGCGCCAGAATAAGCGGCCATTTCAGCCGCTGATGCGCAATGGGTGTGAGTGCCATGCGTGTTCCTCCCTCGGGTTTGGGATGGTATTGCAAATTGATTGATATCACAAATTGAGGTGAATCCACCACGGATGTCGGGCAGGATGGCATTGCCACACTGTGAAAACTTTGTCCTTCTGGTTTGCTGATTTTGCAGACCACCGAAACGCTGCAAGTGCCCATTGATGAATTGTATTGACCCCGGACGCACGCCGCAAGATAAGTTAGTGGGTTAACAATCCCGAGCAAGCCATTTCCGACCGGTGCATTTTGCGCTTTCAATTTTGAAAAAATTTTGTAAGTTTAGAGGGAACGGCTCAGGCCTTTTAAACAGCGCCCTGACATTCGGGTAGCGCCGATGACCTATACTAAAAATTTGTAACTATTCAGTTTTTCCGGTTTAATGAAATCTTGCCCGTCATCGCGAGCAGCCGCCGGAAGGCGGGTGCGCGGCAATCTCTTTGTAAATATAACAATGAGATCGCGTCGTCTCCGCCAGCTGGCGGATCCTCGCGATGACGGGTAGGAGACTGAACAGTTACAAAAATTTTGTGACTGTTCCTGACGGCGTGACTTCATTGGTAGTTCAGAGGTTGACGTTTGGCCGGCCTTGGAATTCTGTATGATCAATAATTGCATGGGCGGAATCGATGCAATTGTGTTTGCCATTCGGTAACAGGCAGCTTTGAGGGAAGGGATATGAAGCAGTACCTTGATTTGCTCCGCTACGTGAAAGAGCACGGCGTACGCAAAAGCGACCGCACCGGCGTGGGCACGCTTTCCATTTTTGGCTACCAGATGCGGTTTAATCTGCAGGAAGGCTTTCCGGCGCTGACCACCAAGAAACTGCACTTCAAATCGATCATCCACGAGCTGCTGTGGTTTTTGCGCGGAGACACTAATGTGCGCTATCTGCACGAGCACGGTGTGACCATCTGGGATGAGTGGGCGGATGAGAATGGCGAACTTGGCCCGATTTACGGCTACCAGTGGCGGTCCTGGCCCGCGCCCGATGGCCGCCACATCGATCAAATCTCGTGGGTGATTGAGGAAATCAAGCGCAATCCGGATTCACGGCGGCTGGTGGTGAGCGCCTGGAACGTGTCCGATCTGGATAAAATGGCGCTGTGGCCGTGCCACACGCTATTCCAGTTTTACGTGGCCGACGGCAAGCTGTCGTGCCAGCTTTACCAGCGCAGCGCGGATATTTTCCTGGGCCTGCCGTTCAACATCGTGTCGTATTCGCTGCTCACACTGATGGTGGCGCAGGTGACCGGCCTCGAGCCCGGCGAATTTGTGCATACCCTCGGCGATGCGCATTTGTATCTGAACCATCTCGAGCAGGCCGATTTACAGCTCTCGCGCAAGCCGTACCCGCTGCCGCAGATGCAACTCAATCCCGAGGTTAAATCGATTTTCGATTTCAAATACGACGATTTCGAGCTGGTCAATTATCAGTGCCATCCGCGGATTCCGGCGCCGATTGCGGTGTAATGGCGCTTGCAGAATTCGCACGAATCAACTGACGGCTTCGCTTCTATCGATTCCGGTCGCAACGCTGCGGGCCGGAATTTTTATGGATCACCGGAAAATGCTGACAAACAATGCCAGACCCAAAGCCCATTCTCTCTATCATCGTGGCCATTGCCCGGAACCGGGTGATCGGCCGCGGCAACCGGTTGCCATGGCACCTGCCGGCCGATTTGCGCCATTTCAAACAAACCACCATGGGGCATCCCATCATCATGGGGCGGAAGACGTATGAATCCATTGGCCGGCCGTTGCCCGGCAGGCAGAACATCGTCATCACGCGCAATCGCGATTATTACGCCGAGGGCTGTCTGGTGGTGCATTCACTGCAGGAGGCGCTGGCTGCGGTGCCCGACGCCGAGGAGGTGTTTATCATCGGCGGGGCCAGCCTGTATCGCGAGGCGTTGCCCCTGGCCGATCGCATTTACTTGACGCTGGTGGATGCTGAAGTTGAGGGAGATACCGTTTTCCCGGAACTGGATGCCAGCGAGTGGCGTGAAGTGCAGCGGGAGACCTTCGCACCGGACGAAAAAAATCCGTATGGCTATGCCTTTGTGGAATTGGTGCGGAAGCGGGATTAAGCCGGCCATAAGGAAAGCCAACAACAAAAACGGAAAGCCCACCAATTTGAAATGATTTGGGTTCTATTACCGGAAGAGCTATACCAAATTGAAGAGCAAGTTTGATATTGCCCTCAATCACCTTTTTCAGGTTTTCCCTGGCTTCTTCAAATGAGTCCCCCTGTGCAAAACAAATGGGAGCATCGGGGACTTTAGCCTCAATCACTCCGTTTTTGTTCCTTTCATATTCTGCTCTACGGAGGGCGGTTTTTGCATACATAGAGCGCTCAACGGGTTGCTCCAGGAATTTTTTCATTGCCATGTTGCCTCTCTGGTTGAGCGTTTAACTACCCCCAAAACCGCATCCGTGCCTGACGGAGGAAGTAGCCCAGACTGCGCAAATTGAATTTGTACCACACGAATAGCCGGTTGGGCAGCAGGGGACCGAGCGACGGATAATGTGTCCTGTCCGCATCCGGGCAGGTGGCCAGGAATGGCGTCAGATCGATATGAGCCTGACGGGCGCAAATGAAAATGGCTGAGGGATAAATGGCCAGCCGGGGCATGGCCAGTTGCAAAAAGCCTACCGTAAACCCCACATCGCGCAACTTTTGCAGCAAATCGCGCCCGTATTCGCGGTAATCCAGGGTCACGCCGCCTCCGCCGGCATACCGCGGCTCTACCAGCGGGATATCTTTTTCGCCTTCGACTTTGACACGATCTAAAGTGGTTTCGCGCGCGTGGTCGTAAGGCACGGTGAGCAAAAACGTACCACCTGGTTTCAGAATGCGAAATATTTCCTGAAAGCCTTTAACGTCCTCACGCACGTGCTCAAAAATATCGGAGGCGATGACGTAATCAAACGACGCGTTTTCGAATGCCAGTTGCTGCACATCGGCAAACTCCCGTGGGTCGGCGCCGGCGGCAATTTTTTCGGCGTCATATTCGGGCATCACATAATCGAACTTGTCTTTCAGAAACGCCACCTGCGGCCCACGCGGGCAGGGTTCCAGGATGCGAATGGAACGGTCACCGGGCCAGGTGTGCACGGGGCGGTCACCATAGCCCAATAGCATCCCAAGCACCAGCATCACCAGCCGATTGCGACTCGAAGCGGAGCAATTGGTGCATTGATACCCTTCTTTGAGGCCTTCCGGCCGAATAAACGGTCCCTGATGGCCGCAGATGTTGCAACGAGCGTCCGGTTGGGGTTTCAAATCCATGGGAACAGTCCTTCGTTTGGGGTTGGCCGTGCGTTTGCACGGGTTCTGATCATTCCTGATGATGCTATATTGAAACACCAGTGGATTCAAAAATGCCCAACCATGGTAGACATGGCCGGGGATCGGTCAAAATCAGGCGCGAAAGCCTTCACCACGCCCGAAACCGGAATATACCGCAAAAATCATGAAAGGAAAGAGCCACAGGCCATAAAAAAAGTATAGGCTGATATCGCTCCAGGGGACGATATGCACAAACGAGTATTGTTCGGCGACCTGCCGCTGCACCGCCTCGGCCGCCACAATGGTGGCCGCGTAAGGTAAAATATAGGGAAAGGTGCAGGAAATGGTGTCCAGCAAGTTGGCGCAGCGGTAGGGATTGATGCCGTGACGCTTGCGCAGGTCGTTGGCCAGGGGCCCTGCGGTGACCATGGCCACGGTGTTCACCGATACGCACAAATTAGCCAGGGTGATGAGGCCAATGATGGCGAATTCGGTTGAGCGCGCGCTTTTGGCCACGTGCGCGTCCAGCCAGGCCATGAGCTTTTCCAGAAAACCGCCCGCTTTCATGATGCCGATGAGCGTGACCAGCAGTAGGGTCAGGATGCTGGTGGGGAGCAGGCCCACCATGCCCTTGACGGCGCTGCCCGCCACGGTTTTTTCAGCCGTGACGTGAAACACGCTTGCCAGCGGGAACACCCCGGTCAGCGGCCCGATGATCAGGGCGGCCACGATGCCAGCCGTGAGCGCGGCCAGAAAATGGCGACCGCTCACCGCAACGAGAAACACCAGCACGGCAGGAATCAGCATGGGGAGGCCGCGGGGGTCGGCGGTTTTCTGCATGAGATTGCGAGCTGCTTCGGGTGAGAGTGCTCCGGCTCCGCCACCGAATAGCAAAAAAAGAACCGAAGCGACGCCTGCCGCAATGAGCACGTACTTGAGCCGGGAACGTACCACGCCGCCGACATCGGTTTCCTGTGTGGCGGCGGAAACAATGGTGGTATCGCTGATCGGCGCGAGATTGTCGCCCAGAGCCGCGCCGCTGAAAATGGCGCCCAGCAGCGCGGCGGGATTGGCCCCCAGCACGATTCCCGCCGGATACATCACCGCGGTAAAACCGATGATAGTGCCCAGTCCCGTACCCACGGACACCGCAAACAGCGCGGCGGAAAGAAATACGGCCAGGGTGAACCCGGCGCCGGTGAGCTGCAATTTGTAACCAATCCAGACGATGGCCTCCACCAGTCCGGAACTGGCAAGAATGCCAGAGAACGCGCCCGCCCACAGCCAGCACACAATGGCCACCGTGGCGATGCGGTTGGCCATCAGCGAAAACACGGTTTCACTAAATTCGGCCATATTTTTGGATAATGCCATGCCGGCGGAAATCCCTAGCATGGCCGCCAGGATCATGCCTTCTACGGCCGGAGCCCCGCTGACCACCAGCGCGATTGTGGCGACCAGAAACACCGCCAGTGGCACGATGCTCACCCCCGGCCCTCCGCGAAATTCCAGCGTATTCACTTCAGGTTCCCTTCTCGTTGGCCATGGCTACTTCGATGGTTTCGTGACGGAAAGGAGCATTCGTTCCTGGACCCGCTGATCGAATGCCTCTACTATCCGCATTTCCGGTGATCATCCCTGGATAAACTGTTGGATATAGGCAGTTATCCTTAGAACCACCTTCCCGGATCCAGAATGGCACGGATCGAATGATTCGCTTCAGGCATTGAATAATCTCATCAAGAGCAAACGGCTCCAGTACTTCCTCGAAAGGATTTCCTTTTTCATCGCAAGGCTTTGCCCTTTCCCATAACCATTCACAAATCGCCTTTATGCGCAAGAACACCAGCTCTTCAAGCTTGTTGAACATGAGCTATTTGGGTGGCTGCCCCCGGATTTCCGCCACGTAGGACTTGTGCACTATATCCAGCCAGCGTTCGATATCCGGGGCGCACAAGTCAGGGTGATCTCGGCAAACCTTCAGAATCTGCACCTCAATGTTGTACATCACATCCAGGTATTGATCCTCAAATGAACTTATGACGATCCACCCTCGGATGGGATGATGATTGAAAGGATTTTTATGCTCATGGATTGGTCCTGCATTGCGCAACCATTGAACCATGCGGAGGCCGTTGGCGGTCGCGGTTCATCCAACCATGAGTCTCACTACTATTCTCGCACGACTCGGAATCCCACATACGCGCGCCGCGGCGGCTTGTACGGATAACGCTGGTCCGCCGGCGATATCGCCGACAGCCCCATTACCTTGCCTTTGCCATTTTTCGTGGTGCACCATTCGGCCACGTTTCCGCCTAAGTCGTAAATGCCGCTGTCGCCCGCGGGAGGAAAGCTGCCCACTTCTTTTAACAGCAGGCCGCCTTTTTCCGCCTCGGCAATCTTGCTTTGCAAGGCCATAACTTCATCGGGATTGGGGCTATACCCAACCCAGTAATCCAGATTGTTTTCCTGTTTTAAATTGCCGTTGGCCAATTTGAGAAGACTTTTCATCTCGTCTTCGGTAGGCAGCCGGTATCGTCGACCGGTTTTTTGGCTCAGCCATTCGCAATACGCTCTGGCCTGTTTGAAGGAAATGTTGTTCGCAGGCCAATTTTCCTCGCCGGGCTGCACGCGGTAGGATTTTTGAAATTCCCGGAACTGCGCCCTCGTCACCTCAAAGCGCCCAACCTCGATGTTTTCGTGTTTAACGGTTTCCGGTGCCAGCACGCCTTTTATTTTTTGGCCAAATACGCCTTTTTGCCGCGCTACTTTCATACGCTCAAGACGATACGCCAGCGGCGAGCTTTTCTTGAACGCTTCGTTGGGCTTTTCAAAGGTTTTGAACAGATATTTGTCGAACCAGGCCAGTTCTTCCTCCATTTTGCGGCGCTGATGCGACAATTTGCGCAAACCGTGCGGCTCACCCGGGAAAAGCAAAAAACGCACCGGCGCTTTGCCGATTTGTTGCAAGGCGCGGTAGTGTTCCCAGCCCTGTTCGGTTGGAACGTTCACGTCCTCGGTACCGAAAAAGATAATGGTCGGTGTGGTCACCCGCGGCATTTTAAACAATGGCGACTTTTCTAAATAGACATTGGGGATTTCCCAAGGGGGACCACCAAAATAATTGTTGTCGAAAGCTGCGCCAAAAGCGCAGTTGCCATAATCGCTGAACCAGTTGACATCGCCGGCGCCGGCGCCCAGCACTTTGAAGCGATCACTTTCGATGCAGGCCTGGATGGAAAGGATGGAGCCGTTGCTCCAGCCCATGATGCCCAGCCGATCGGGATCGGCGTAGCCTTTTTCGATGACGTAATCGATTCCTGAGAGAATGTCGGGGACCTCGTATTCGTAGTAATGCCCTTTAATCGATTCCATCCACTCCAGGCCGTAATTGCCGCTGCCGTGATAGTTGACCCGCAGCACAAACGCGCCCCGGCTGGCCATGATGTTGGGATAGCGAGCCCAGCTTTCGAAAAAACTATCGCGGTCTACACCGGTTGGTCCCCCGTGAATCATTGTTACCAGTGGATATTTTTTTCCGGGCTCGTAATTGTGGGGGAAATATAGTAAACCTTCTACTTCATCCCCCAGCGCGCCTTTCCAGCGGATGATCTCGGTTTTGGCAATATTTTTCTTCTCCATCCATGTGTTGAGTTTGATAAACTCGTGCGCGTCGGCGATGCGCGTCTCCTCGATCCGTCCGCGGTAAATTTTGGGCGGCGTGGAAGCGGTCGAGTAAATGTACACCAGGCTGGTGCCGTCCGGTCCCACGGTTTGTACGCTCAAATTGCGCATGGTTTCGTGGTCCAACCAGCGGCGGCGCCAGGAACGGCCCTCTTTCTGATAAAAGGCCAGCCGGTTCCAGACGCCGTCGGCCAGGGTGACCAGCACGCCGGAGCGCGTGGCGAAAAACGGCCCGCCGATGGCGCGCTCCCAATCGAGCGGCACTTTGTACAGCGTTTCCGTGGCCAGGTCGAAATAATACAGCAATGGCACCCCGACGTACGTGTTGGTGGTGTCCGAAGCCCAATCGCGCGCGCAGTAAAAGCCTTTGCCATCCAGGTCCCAGACATACCGGTACGGATTGACGTGCGGATCGGTGAAAATTTCCCTGCGCTCGCCGGTTTTGAGATTGTACAGGAACTGTTTTGGTGGGATTTTGAAATCGTACTGGTAATGCACGCTCTGGTTTTCATTGGTCACCACCCACTGGCCATCGGGTGAAATAGCAAATTCAACAATACGGCCGGAATTGGTGCTGACGCGCTCGACTTTTTTGTCTTTTACGGACAGCTTGAACAGCCGCACCGGATAGTAGTGCTCCTGATCTCCGACAATGATGGTGTCGTCTTTTTTCTCCTTCAGTTCCTTTTCGCGCAGGTATTCATCCTCGCGGGCGGTAAACAGGATATGATCCTTATCGAGCCATTTGAACTGCTGCACGCCTTTTTCGAGATGGGTGATCTGCTCCGGTTCGCCGCCGAACGCGTGCATGATCCAGATTTGCGTGCCCTTCTCCTTTTCGCGCGCCGAAAGGAAGGCGATGGTTTTGTTATCCGGAGACCAGGCCGGGCTGTGGTCGCTGTACTTGCCGCGGGTGAGCTGCACCGTGGTGCTGTCGGTCATCGAGCTGAGGTACAGATCGACCACCTGCCGGTTTTCTTCCTGATCCGGCCGGCGTTTTTCCCACACCACCCATTTGCCGTCGTGCGAGATGGCAAAACGGCCGGAATACTCTTGCTTCAAAACGTCATCAACCGTCCACGCCCCCGGGTCCTTGGCTTGCTGACTCATGGCTTCCTCCAGGCTGAAGACCAGAACGAAAAGCATGGCTATGGTGCAATTGGCAATATGATAAACGGATTTCATTGTCACTCTCCTGCGTTAGAATACATACCACACTCTGGCCAATGATAACACAAAAAACAGACGATTGCAAAGCGAAAGTGACGGGGTAATGTTGGGGGATGGGATGGTGGCAGGGGGTAAGCTTTTTGCAGACAATCCCTTAGATTCGTGAGTACGTATCTGTATCAACATAAAAAATCTCTCGCAAAGGCGCTGAACCCGCAGAGCGAAAAAAGTCACGTCACGATACGCTGTAGCCCCCTTTGTGGGCGGCGCGATTGCTAGGAAATCAGCGCGCGCCAATGGTTCTTGCGTCAGTCTCGAGGTCAGGAGGTTTTTGCGCCTCCGCAAGCTGGTGCCAGCTCGCAATGACGGAGTGTGGCCGGAATCGTGCAGATGTTCGTGTTCCACCCGCGTGAATCCTTGGCTTTCATAGCCCGGATTCAACACCGTTTGCAACGGTGTTTTGTTTCTGTGGAAGAACCGGCACAAAATGCCGACGGGGTCTCTGACCCCGTCGGTTTGTTTTCTAAATCGTCCGTCGATAAAAAAACAGATTTTACTTCGATCCTCGCACCAAAGACCCAACCTCAATCACCGACCTCCACGATCATTTCAATTTCCACCGCGATATTGCCGGGCAGCGAAGCCATGCCCACTGCCGCGCGAGCGTGTTTGCCGCGGTCGCCGAAAACTTCCACCAGCAAATCGGAGCAGCCGTTGATGACCTTCGGATGATCGGTGAAATCTTCGGTGGCGTTGACCATCCCGAACACCCGCACGATGCGTTTCACTTTGTTGAGCGTGCCCAGTTCGGCTTTTAGCGAAGAAAGCAGACTGATGGCGGTGATGCGCGCGGCTTCGTTGCCTTGCTCCAGGGTCAGGTCCCGCCCGACTTTACCACGGATGTAGCTGCCATCCGCCTTGCGCGGACCGTGACCGGCCACGAACACCAGATGACCACTGCGCACCGTGCGCACGTAATTGGCGATCGGCGGTTCCGGTTCGTAGAGTTCAATGCCCAGCTCCTTGAGCCGCTGATCAAAATCCATCTGCGTTTGGGCCGAGTTGCCGGATTGCCCGCAGCCGAGAGCCGCGATGAGAATCCATCCCAATACCGCGATTAGCAATTGGCGCATAAAGAGTCTCCTGTTGTTCGTTAATCTAAGAACCATTTGACTGGAATTTGAGCAATCGGTTCAGAAAATCAAAATAATTTAGGACGATAGGCGATGAACATATAGCCATATGAATGCTACATAAAAACGAAAGATTCATCGTATCGAAGAGGCGCAGAAATGCATTGGCGAGGATTAGAACCAGCCTCTGCTCTGGATTTTTTGATATTTTACTTGATTCAGTGATGATTTTTTTATCATATTTAAAAGAAAAGCTCATCCCAATCCAGAAGGGAGGGCTATACATGCCACCCACGATTCAGTTTATTTTAAATGATAGAACCATTTCCACAGATATTCCCACCGGTTTGCTGGTCCTGGACTTCCTGCGCAAATATCTGCATCTCCACGGAACCAAAGAAGGTTGCAAAGAGGGCGATTGCGGCGCCTGCACGGTGCTGGTCGGCGAGCTGCGCGGCCGCAAGGTCGAGTACTTGCCGGTCACGTCCTGCCTGATGCCCGTGGGCGAGCTGCACGGCAAACATCTCGTGACCATCGAAGGACTGAATCTGCCGCAGCTCAACCCGGCGCAGGAGGCCATCGTGGAGGAAGGCGCCACCCAGTGCGGTTTCTGTACGCCAGGCATCGTGGTCTCCATGACCGGCTACCTGATGCAGGCCGATGGCCCGGTCACCGCCGACGGCATCAAAATGGCGCTGAGCGGCCACCTGTGCCGCTGCACCGGTTACCGCTCGCTCAAACAGAGCTGGATGTATTTGCAACAGCGTCCGGGGCAGCGCCGCGGCATTGAAGCTTTGGTGAAGGCCGGTATTCTGCCGGAGTATTTTCTCGAGATTCCCAAGCGATTACGGGCCATTCCGCCGCTACCGGAAAAGGCACCGTCCCCGCAGGTGGTCATCGCCGGCGGTACTGACCTGTACGTGCAGCAGGGCGAGCGGTTGCCGGACATCCCGGTGGGGGTGCTCAATCTGCGGCCGGAGCTGCGCGGTATCCAGCGAGAAAACGGCCATTTGCGCGTCGGTGCGCTGACTACTTTCGAGGAATTTGCCGCGCACGCCGAAGTCCGCCGACTGGTGCCGGACATCGACCAGTACATGGCGCTCATCGCGTCATGGCAGATCCGCAACCGCGCCACCCTCGGCGGCAATATCGTCAACGCCTCGCCCATCGCCGACATGACCATCCTGCTGCTGGCACTGAATGCGACCCTGGTTCTACAGAACGGCTCGGCGCAGCGCGAGGTGCCGCTGGCGGAGTTCTACCGGGGCTACAAAACCCTCGACAAACAGCCCGATGAGTTGGTGTACGACATTCTCATCCCCCTGCCGCCGCCGGGCACGAAGATCAACTGGGAAAAGGTCTCCAAGCGCAAGTATCTCGACATTGCCAGCGTGAACAGCGCCATTGCGGTGCGCGTGGAGGACGGCCACATAGCCGAGGCAACGCTGGCCATGGGCGGCGTGGCACCGGTGCCGCTGCTCATGCGCCGCACGGGAGCGTTCCTGATTGGCAAGCCGCTGGCCCCGGACACCGTGACCGGAGCCATTGAGGTGGCACAGCAGGAAATTTCGCCCATCAGCGATATCCGCGGCAGCGCCGACTACAAGCGGCTGCTGACCCGGCAGCTCACCATCGCGCATTTTTGCAAACTGTTCCCGGAACAAATCAAAGCGAGGGATGTTTATGAATCGCAATAATCATAGAAACCGCAGAGGACGCAGAGAAAGCGGAGAGAGAGTTTTAATAAATACAGATGCCGCTTCGCACACGCGTGGCGAGTCGCAGTATGTGGACGACCTGCCGCGGCCGGCGGATTTGCTGCATGCGGCGGTGTTCGGTTCGCCGGTGGCGCACGGCAGGCTCAAAACGCTGGACACCAGCGCAGCTCTGGCATCGGAAGGCGTGGTGGCGGTGCTTACCGCGGCCGATATACCGGGAGAAAATCAAATCGGGCCGATCATCCCGGACGAGGAGCTGCTGGCCAGCGAGGAGGTGCATTTCGTCGGCCAGCCGGTGGCGGTGGTCGTGGCCGAGACCGCAGAGCTGGCCCGCAAAGCACGCGAAAAAATCCGGATCGACATCGAAGAGCAGGACATCATCACCGATCCCATCGAGGCATATGAAAAGGGCGAGATCATCGGTAGCCCGCGGGTATTCGAGCTCGGCGATGTGGCGTCCGCCTGGGAGCAGTGCGATTTGATTCTGGAAGATACCTGCGTGGTTGGCGGACAGGAGCATGTGTATCTAGAAACGCAGCGGGCGAGGGCCGTTCCGCAAGAGGGCGGCCGTTTGCAGATTTTTTCTTCCACGCAGAGTCCGTACGCCACGCAGCGCACCGTAGCGCGCATTCTGGGCGTGCCGAATCACGCCATCGAGGTGGATGTGTTGCGGCTCGGCGGCGGCTTCGGCGGCAAGGAAGATCAGGCCACGCCGTGGGCCTGCATGGCGGCGCTGGCCGCGCGACACACCGGCCGGCCGGTGGAGTTGGTGCTCAGCCGTGCCGAGGACATGCGCATGACCGGCAAGCGGCATCCCTATGTGTCCAAATTCAAAATAGGCGTCAAACGCGACGGCACCATACTCGCCTATGAAGTGCGGCATTATCAAAATGCCGGCGCCGCGGCCGACCTGTCCCCGGCGATTTTGGAACGCACCCTGTTCCACAGCACCAACGCTTATTTCATCCCCAATGTGCGCGCCTTTGCGGTGTCGTGCCGAACCAATTTGCCACCGTTCACGGCGTTTCGCGGCTTCGGCGGTCCGCAGGCGATGTTCGTGATCGAGAGCGCCATCACGAAGGTAGCCGAGGCGCTTGGCCTGCCGCGGGAAGCGGTGCAGCGCAAGAACCTGCTGCAGGAGGGCGACGCGTTTCCGTATGGCCAGCGCGCGGAACGCTGTCGCGCCCGCCGCACCTGGGACGAGACGGTGATGGCTTACGACCTGACCGCCATCCGCGAGTGCGTGCGGCAATTCAACGAGACGCATTTTGAACGCAAAAAAGGCTATGCGCTCATGCCGGTGTGTTTCGGCATTTCGTTTACCAGCACGTTCATGAATCAGGCCGGGGCGCTGGTGCATGTGTACACCGACGGCAGCGTCAGCGTGTCCACCGGCGGCGTGGAGATGGGCCAGGGGCTGCGTGCCAATCTCACCCGCATCGCCGCGCAGGCGTTGGGCATCCGACCGCAGCGTATTCGCGTCGAAACCACCAACACCACGCGCGTGGCCAACATGTCGCCCAGCGCGGCCAGCGCCACCACGGTGCTGAACGGCAACGCCACGCTGATGGCCGTTGAGCAGATTCTGGAGCGGCTGAAGCGCGTGGCGGCACAGGAGCTGAACGTGGCCGACTGGCAGGCCATCCGCATCGCCGACGAGGCGGTGCTGCACGGCGGACACGATACCGGTATGACCTGGAGCGAGCTGGTGCAAAAGGCGTATCTCCGTCGCGTCGATCTGTCGGCGCACGGCTTTTACGCCACGCCGAACCTGTATTTCGATCGTGAAAAGGAAAAAGGACGGCCGTTTGCGTATCACGTGTACGGCACGGCCATTGTCGAGGTCACGGTGGATTGCCTGCGCGGCACCTATGAGGTGGATTCGGTGAAGATTGTGCACGATCTCGGCCGGCCGCTGAACCGGACGGTGGACCTGGGGCAGGTGGAAGGCGGCCTGGCGCAGGGCCTCGGCTGGATGACCATGGAAGATTTGCGGTTCAACGAGCGCGGTGAATGTCTCTCGGCCACTTTGGCGACGTACAAAGTACCGGATGCGTTTTTCATGCCGGATGACATTCAGGTGGCGTTTCTGGAAGATGCGGACGAGCCCACCGGGCCGTATGGTAACAAGGCCGTGGGCGAACCGCCGTTCATGTACGGCATCGGCGTATTCTTTGCCATTCGCCACGCCATGCGCGCCTTCCGTCCGAATACAGAGCTGCCCTTCCGCGCGCCCATGACGCCGGAACGCGTGCTGATGCAGTTGCATCAGGTAGAGGTGGAGGCGCTAACGGCTGCACAAGCATCCGTGGCTGTGACAATGTAACACAAGCATCCATGCTTGTACCTGAGGGGGGAGAAAGCGGAAGTTTTTGAGTTAACCACAAAGACACAAAGGGCACAAAGAAAAAAAATCTTACAGGGCGCTTTAGCGTCCTTTCCGAATTGAGCTGTGCGATTCATCGCGCGGCGGTGTTGGCATACACCACAGAGTCACAAAGATCACAAAGAAAAAGCGAACACGGATAACACGGATGGGCGAGGATTGATTCTTGTTGACCACGATGTAGCACAAACATCCTTGCCCGTGGATGATTAGAATTCACCACAAAGTCACTAAGGACACAAAGTGAAAAGCGATAACGGATAGCGCGGATGACGCGAATGGGCACGGAAAAGTAAAGTGTAGACATAAACTCTAATAGCTAAATTAAGTTTGATATGGAAAATTTGTACAACAATTTTGCATGTTTATTAAAGATTAATATATCAGATACCTTGAGGTATTTTTATAGTGCAATTTTTCAAGGTTTCGCTGCCGTTATTGGGATTGGTGGGATGTTTTATGTGTTTTATAAACAAAATCTTTCCAATAAAAAAGAAAAAATATTAAATGCTATGGAAAGCTATTATAGCACAGAAGATTGGGGGAATAAGGCTTTAATCCAATTGGAAGGTGTACAAAATCGCGTAAAAAGAGACCTTGAAAGGTACAAACCAAGGATTAAGGAATTAGCAAAAGGAGAAGCTTCCCCAATTCCAAATTCGACTGACTATAGGCTTTTGATACTTTAGAAGTTGGAGGATGAATTTGGCGAGATTGAAAAGCTAGATGATGAAATTAAATCCGAAATGACTTTCGTTGCCAGACAAATTATCATTATCTTAATAGTTTCAATGATTTCTTTATACATAATTGGATACAATAGCCTATTGGATTTATTTTTGGTTATTGTGGGAATATTTATAATTTCGTTGTCTATAAAATGCATTAAAAATGTTAATAAATTTATTTTAAGGGATTGATTGTAGGCAAATCTTGATTTTAAATGCAATATCATAATTTGAAGAATTTAACATTGAATAATGCAAAGCTAACCTCTAAGAGCTTATATTTCTTCAGAAAAAAATGGTGTTTAGATGAAGTGTTTCAACTTCTATGCTCCAACTACAGGAAATTTTCCTGTGCATAAGGATTAATGCTATTGCTTATTGAAAATATGCCTGCCTATGTGTACTTGCAGTGCGGCAACAAAGCATTTTCAACCAACGTCAGCGAGATTCTGGTCAAAATCGCGAGAAGGAAGTAAAAGCCAGCATACACCATCATTATGCTGGTTTTTTTCAACATCTCGATGTACCCAAAAATCTATAAAAAACCTTTGTGCTCTTCGTGCCTTTGTGGTGTGTAAATCATGACATCTCTATTTCAACAAGCCCTTCATTGGATCCAAAACCGCGAGTCCTTCGTGCTGGCCACGGTGGTAAAAACCAAAGGCTCAACGCCGCAAAAGGCCGGGGCAAAGATGCTGGTACGGTCCGACGGTTCCATCGTCGGTACGCTGGGTGGGGGCTGCGTCGAGGGAGATATTATCCTGCTGGCGGAGGAAATGTTACGTAAAAATCGCAGCTCTATGCTGAGGGAGTACCGGCTCACCGAGGAACTGGCCGCCCGCAGCGGACTCAACTGCGGCGGCACCATGTTCATCTTTATGGAGCCGGTGACGAATGCCAGCTTCGCGACCTATCTGCCGCTGGTGGAAACCATCGTCCGGGCGCAGGCGGGCGGCACGCCGGTGGCCGTGGCCACGCTGGTGGCAGCGGCGGAGAATGGCCCCGCTCCGGGCGCCAAATTGCTGATCTTCGAAGATGGCGCCACCGAAGGCACCCTGGGCGATGCTGTGTTGGATGAAGAAGCCAAAAAAGTTGGTCACCGGCTGGCGGCTTTTGGGGATTTGCAGATCCTGCAGACTGAAAACGGCGCCCAAATCTATATCGAAGGCTTCACCACGCCGCCGGTGCTGGTGCTGATGGGCGGAGGACATGTCAATAAAGCGGTGGCCGATCTGGCCGCCCGAATGGGCTATCGTATTTACGTTATCGACGACCGGCCGGAGTTTGCCAGCCGTGAGCGCTTCCCGAACGCAGAAAAAACCATCGTGGCGGAGTACGACGCCGGGCTGGCGCAGGTGCCGGCGCACGCCAATACGTTCATTGTGGTGGCCACGCGGGGACACAAGTACGACGACCTGGCGCTGGCGGCGGCCGTGCGCACGCCGGCGCGGTATGTGGGCCTGGTGGGAAGTCGCCGCAAAAGTTTGCTGATCTACCGCAACCTGCAGGAGCAGGGCGTACCGATGGAGCGCATCCAGCAGGTTCATGCGCCCATTGGATTGGACATCGGCGCAGTGATGCCAGAGGAGATCGCGCTGAGCATCATGGCCGAGATCACCATGGTGCGCCGCGGCGGCCACGGCGGACCGCTGAAGATGGGGAGGGCGTTTCTGGAGAAGCAATTGGTTGGGAAGTGATGTTGAACCGCTGAGCGCGCGGAGAGGACTTTATTTACCACAAAGTCACAAAGCTCACAAAGACAAGTAGCCTCCGCGCTCTCCGCGTTCTCCGCGGTTAAATGAAAATCCAATGCGAGCTGCCATGCAACGACTCATCCACAACGTACGCATCTTCACCAACACTGAGGCCGGTGTGCTGGAAAAGCATGCCGTGCTGATCGACGGACCGCGGATCGCGGCGGTGGCGACGGAGCAGGAACTGCGGGTGCGGTATCCGCAGGCGCAGCCGCTCGATGGCGGCGGCCGGCTGCTGTTGCCCGGTCTCGTCAACGTGCACATGCATTTTTACAGCACCTTCGCGCGCGGGCTCGCCCTGCCGAAATCGCCGAAAAATTTTGCCGAAATTCTGCAGATACTCTGGTGGAAGCTGGATGCGTCCCTTGATCTGGAAGCGGTGTATTACAGCGCGCTGCTGCCGGCCATTGCGGCGGTGAAGCTGGGCGTTACCGCCTTCATCGATCACCACGCCAGCGCCAATGCCGTGGATGGCAGTCTCGATCGCATCGAAGACGCGCTGGCGCAGGTGGGACTGCGCGGTGTGCTGTGTTACGAAACCTCCGACCGACATGGAAAGGAAAATGCGCGGGCGGGCCTGCGCGAAAACGAACGCTACATCCGGAAGTGCCGGCAGGTGAAGGCGGAGAATCCGGATCATCCGTTTAGCGGCATGGTGGGCCTGCACGCATCGTTTACGCTGGATGACGACACTCTCGAACAGGCCGCGGCGCTGAGTCGCACGCTGGAGCGCGGCTGCCACATTCATGTGCTGGAAGACCCTGTGGATGACCGGGAGACGCGGGACAAATACGGCGCCGGCGTGGTAGACCGGCTGCAGCGGTTCGGCATTCTGCAGGAAGCTTCCATCGCGGCGCATTGCATCCATTTGAGTGAGGCTGAAAAAGACTTACTGGCGCAGACCGGCGTGATGGTGGCGCACAATCCGCAATCGAACATGAACAACGCCGTGGGCCGCACCGATATCTTCGGACTGTTGCAGCGCGGGCTGCTGCTGGGGCTCGGCACCGATGGCATGTCCCCGGGCATGGCGGGCGACGTTCGCACGGCCCTGTGGCTGCACAAGCACGATCTGCGCGATCCCAATGCGGGCTGGAACGAGGTACAGGCCATGCTGCTGCAAAACAATCCGGAAATCTATTTGCGCGCGAGCGGCCAGAAAGTGGGCCACGTTGCGCCCGGTTATCTGGCTGATCTGATTCTCGTGGATTGTTTCCCGCCCACGCCGATGACTACCGACAATTTCTGGGGCCACTATCTTTTCGGTATCGCAGACAGCGTGGTGGATACCACGATCATCAACGGCCGCATCGTGATGCGAGACAAGGTGATTGAGGGGATCGACGAGGCGGAAATTGCGGCGAAGGCGAAAGAGGTGGCGAAGCGGGTGTGGGAGCGGTTTTATGGATGATTGGATTCACCACGAAGGCACAGAGAGCACAAGGGTGATTCGGCTTAGTTGAGTAGGAATAATTAGTCGATCCAATTTTGCGAATATCGATTGTTGCCCAATAAAAATAAAATATTAACAGCGAGACTCATACGGTTAACATAGCTATTGAAAACCACTGATTTCACAGATTGACACTGATTTTGCGAGCCACGGATGCACGCGGATCAAACACGGATGGTTGATAGCATTATAGTTACGAACAACATCTGTGACCATCCGCGTTATCTGTTTTATCCGTGTTCTAAAATCAGCCTGATTGACTATTCAAAAAGTCAAAAGCTTTGCGGCCTTAGCGCCTTTGCGTGAAAATTAAAAATAGAACAATTACGGAGACCTGACCCACCATGGCCGAACTACGCGGCGTGGATTTGACCACGCATCTGGAAGCGATCGTATCCGAATTCTCGGCGCGGGAGAGCATCTACGGCTATCCCAAGCGCAAGATGTATCTCGGCTTTCCCGGCTACGATTTCTCGGTGCGCTTCCACGACCGCGAGGCGGCCACGCCGCTGGGGCCGGCTGCCGGGCCGCACACGCAAATGGCGCAAAACATCGTGCTGTCTTTTCTGGGTGGCGGCCGCATCATGGAACTCAAAACCGTGCAGATTCTTGATCAGTTGGAGATTGCGCGGCCCTGCATTGACGTGCGCAATGTGGGCTACAACATCGAATGGTCGCAGGAGCTGCGGCTCGAGGACTCCTACCGCGAGTATGTCACCGCGTGGGTGCTGCTGCGGCTTATCGAGGAGATAGAGCTGCTGGGCATCCCCAAAAGCGATCCGTTTTACCGCACCATTTTCGACATCTCCGTGGGCTACGATCTCGAGGGCATCGCCTCGCCGCGCATGCACCAGTGGCTGGAGGGCATGAAAGACGCCAGCGCCGCTATCCAGGTGCTGCTCGATTCTCTGCCGGCCAAATTTGCGCATCTGAAATCGGTGTACATCGATCCGCATGTCTCAAGTTCGGTGACGCTATCCACCTTCCACGGCTGTCCGCGCGAGGAAATCGAGTCCATCGTGCAGCACCTCATCCGCGAGCACCGGTTTCACGTGATCGTGAAAATGAATCCGACAATTCTCGGCTACGATTTCGTCCGCGAAATGCTGCACGGTGAGCTGGGCTACCGAGAAATCATCCTCGATCCGGAGGCGTTCGAAAAAGACCTGCAGTTCGACGACGGCGTGGCGATGATGCAGCGGCTACAGGCCTTTGCTGCGGACTACGGCGTCACCGTTGGCGCCAAATTCACCAACACCCTGGTGGTGAAGAACCACGATCGCATTTTCAAAGATGAAGTGATGTATCTTTCCGGGGCGCCGCTGCACGTGCTGGCCATGCACGCCATGCACCGATTCCGCCAGGCCATGGGGCCCGAGTTCCCGGTGTCGTTTTCCGCCGGCATCAGCAAACACAATGTCGCCGATGCCCTGGCCTGCAACATGGTGCCGGTGACGATGTGCACCGATCTGCTCAAAACCGGCGGTTACACACGCATGTTCGATTATCTGCGTCATTTGCAAAAGGCCATGCAGGCGGAGGAATGCCACACGCTTGCGGAGTTTATCAGGCGGCGCGGCGGCGCGGACTCGGTGGCCGAGGCCGGCATGCTCCACGCCGGGCGGTATGTGGCCGGGCTGAGCCGCAATCCGCTCTATCAAAAAGAGAAAAACCGCAAAGAGCCGCCGAAAATCGATAGTCATTTGACGCTGTTTGATTGCATCACCTGCGACAAGTGTTTGCCGGTGTGTCCCAATGCGGCGAATTTTTCCATCACCACCGGCCGGCTGGAGTGGACGACCATCGATGTGCAGGTGCGGGACGGACAGGCCGAAGCGGTGCCTGGCGAGCCGTTTGTGCTGCAAAAAGAGCGGCAGATCGCCAACCTGGCGGACTTTTGCAACGATTGCGGCAATTGCGATACCTACTGTCCCGAATACGGCGGGCCGTATATCGAAAAGCCGCGGTTTTTCCTGAGCGAAGCGTCGTACCGCGATTTTACGCATCTGGATGGCTTTTATTTCGAGCCGCCGCAGGTGCTGCATGGTCGCATCGGCGGCGAAGAGCAGCGCTTGGTGTTCGATACGGAGCGCGGTGAGTACCGCTGGCAGCGGGATGGCGTGGAGGTGGTGCTGGACCGCAACAACCGGCTGGTGCGCGCTACGGTGCAGCCGCCGGTGGAGGCTTCTGCTCGCATTTCGTTGAAAAATTACTATATTATGCGTGTGCTGCTGGATGGCATTTTAAATGATCCGGGCGGCTATGCGGCGGTGCTGGTGCGGAGACCGGATTAACCGCAGAGAACGCCAAGAACGCGGAGTTGTGAAAGAAATGGAACACGGATGACACGGATGATCGCGGATTTTTTTGAGGATGGTTTCGCATTTTTCCGAATCTAAACGGTGCGATGGATAGCGCGGCGGTGAATGTTTTTGCGCTAATTATTTTGCTTTTTAATTAACGCAAAAGGTTTTGCTGTTATTAGAATTTACACAAGTACGGTGTCAATCTAGTTGAGCTTCATATCGAATAAATCTCAAAAGGGTATCTCCATGCAAAAAGAATATACAGCCGTGATTAAAAAAGAAGGCGAATGGTGGATCGGGTGGATTGAGGAGATTCCCGGAGTGAATTGTCAGGAACGGACTCTGGAAGCCTTGAAAGAAACGCTGGCGGTTACATTAATAGAGGCGCTGGAATTTTATTTACATGAATAGCAATTGACGCTTCAAAATACAAAATGCTGGTTTTTAATTGAACATGGATGAGGCAGATAAAACGAAATTGCATAAAATACCAAAGCATGTAATTTCCACACAAGTAATCTAAGATTTGATAACATTATTCAATGAAAATAAGGGAATGAAAATGAAACCTTTCGATCGAATTACTTTTGATCCCCATGTCATGGGAGGGCGGGCATGTATCCGCGG
>JAUZRQ010000021.1 GCA_030950365.1 Candidatus Zhuqueibacterota bacterium
CGATCTCATTGTTATATTTGCAAAGAGATCGCCGTCCGCCAGCAGTCGGACAGGCGCACCCGCCTTGCGGCGGCTGCTCGCGATGACGGGCAAGATTTCATCAAACGGGAATAACTGAATAGCTACAAAAAAACGGATGACGCGGATGTTCACGGATTTCCTTCCTGCGGTGGCATATGGCACACAAAAACGTGAATACGAAGTGATAGCGGTCTCGGCCACATTACCTGAAAGCGGCTATTTTAAGAACTTCGTGGCTTTTTGATTATCCGTGTTCCATTCGCGTTCATCCGCGGCGTTTAAAATCATACTCCGGCGAAAAATCCGAAATGACAGGCAAATATCGAAATTCTTGGTAGGGTTGCAAATTTACAAATGGACGCAATTTTTTACGAAATGCCATGCCAAACCAACAAAAGACCGGACTCGAACTCAACCTTTTCAATTGATGAATTCCATGAAAGGAGTCAGCCATGAAAGAAGTCAAAGCCATTATCCAGCCGTTTATGCTCACCCGCGTGGTGGATGCGCTGAAACAGATCGAGGGCTTGCCCGGCCTCACCGTGGATGTGGACGTGCACGGCTTCGGCCGCAGCCGGGCCTCCAAGGCGGCGCACAAAATCACCCTGGAGGAAATTGAATACGCCAAAAAGGCCAAACTGGAAATCGTCGTTGAGGACGACATGGTGGATGTGGTAGTGAAGACCATCCTGGACAATGCGCACACCGGCAATCCCGGCGACGGTAAGATTTTTATTATCGACGTAGAAAACGCCTATCGAATACGAACCGGTGAACAGGGTAAAGATGCCCTGTAATTGGTAATCTCAAATACCGACACAGCCAGAATTCGATCGATTTGATTTGCGGAACGCCCATGTTTGGATGCGATGGTTTTTTGAATGTGTACGCCTGCAGAAGATTTGCGGAACTTTATAGTCTTTTATGGCTTCTACTCAGCTATCGAATCCGTCAATGAAAATGGGTTTCGCCAGCGGCTGCCGCAAAAGAAACGAAAACAACCTTTTTAAGAATGCCGTTTTATGCTCGTTTTTTCGATACTTCCGTACTACATTTCACCTGAATTATTCACAAACTCAAATACAAACTGGTGTATCAGAAGAAAAAAACAGAACGAAAATTTTAAATCGAGTTAAAAATGGTGTTTGCAATAAAAAAACGAAATGGACAAAAGAATTGCACGGCGCAATTCCCAAAACGTACCATAGGGGGCCGTCATGTTCCTTATTCCAATAATTAAAGCGCTTTTTTTGGGAGATTTCTTTGCCTTCTTTCTTTCTCGTGTTCTTCGTGACTTTCGTGGTTCATGATTTTTCCAAGTTCAGTAAATCGTTAACTGAAAGGGTCTCTTGTACATGAAATACGATGCCCAGACCACCCGCATCGAATGGCGACTGCAAAACCTGGACTGCGAAAACGAAGCGCGGAAAATCCGTCGGCATCTTGAGGCGCTGCCGGGCCTTCGTGATCTCAAAATTTACAGTGCGTCCGGGAAAATCGCCTGCACCCTGGATGAACAGCAACTGACGCCCGATCAGCTCCAAGACAAACTGGAAGCGCTGGGCTTTCCGGTGCTCGCGGCGCGCGAAATGGCCGCCCTGCCCAAAGTCTGGCAAAACCCAAAGGTGATCACCAGCGCCCTGTCCGGCGTGTTGCTCGGCGCGACCTATGCCCTGCAATCGTCCGGCTTGCTTTCGACCATACCGGCCTATGTGCTTTACGGGCTCGCCGTGCTGGTGGGCGGTTTCTTTTTCATGCGCGAGGCCGCCGAGTTGCTGCTGGCGGAGTTTTATATCGGCATCGAGCTGCTCATGAGCGTGGCCGCCATCGTGGCATTTGTCATGGGCCAGCCGGCCGAGGCGGCAACCCTGGCGTTTCTGTACTCCATTTCCGAAGCCATGGAAGGTTACACCGAGGAGCGCACCCGCGGCGCCATCCGCGCGCTGATGGACCTCACCCCGAAAACCGCGCTGGTGTTGCGCGACGGCCGCGAACTGGAGATTCCGGCAGAAGAACTGCGCGTGGGCGACCGGTTCATTGTCCGGCCCGGCGAGGCCATCCCCACCGATGGCATCATCCGCAGGGGCCGCGGCAGCATCAACGAAGCCAGCATCACGGGCGAGTCGGTGCCGGTGCAAAAAGGCGAAGGCGATTCCGTGTTCGCCGGCACCCTCAACGAAACCGGCGCGCTGGAGATCGAAGCCACGCGTGAGTTTGCCGACAACACCGTGTCGCGCATCATTCACATGGTGGAAGAAGCGCAGGAAGAAAAGGGCCGTAGCCAGCGCCTCATCGATCAGTTCGGCCGCCGGTACAGCCCGGCGGTGCTCGGGGCAGGATTGCTCATCGCCGTATTGCCACCAGCACTCGGTGCCTCCTGGTCCGATTGGATCATCCGCACCACCGTGTTTGTGGTGTCGGCGGCGCCCTGCGCGCTGGTAATTTCCGTTCCCATCACCATCGTGGCTACCATCGGCACCGCCAGCCGGCGCGGCGTGCTCATCAAAGGCGGCATTTATGTGGAGCAACTGGCGCAAACCCGCGCCGTGTGTTTCGATAAAACCGGCACCCTCACCCGCGGCCGGCCGCAGGTGACCGACATTCTGCCCATGAACGGCATGGACGAAAAAACGCTGCTGTCGCTGGCGGCTTCCGCGGAGTTGCGCTCGGAGCATCCGCTGGCACGGGCGGTGGTGCAGCGCGCCCGCCTGGACGGCCTTTCGCCCACCGAGCCCAATGCATTCGAGGTCATCCCCGGCACCGGGCTATTGGCCGACATCGACGGGCGTAGGCTGTACATGGTGCGACCGGATTATCTGCACCAGCTCCGCTAATCCCTGCCCGATACCGGCGCTGGCCGCGGCCACCGAGGGCATTGCCATGGGCGCCGCCGGCACCGATGTGGCGCTCGAAACCGCGGATGTGGCCCTCATGGCCGACAACCTGGGCAAACTGCCAGAGGTATTTTTGATGAGCCGCAAAGCCCGCCGGATCATCCGGCAGAACCTCTGGCTCTCGGTAGCGGTCATCTCCGTGTTGATGGCTGGCGCTCTCACTGGCACACTCTCCCTCCCCCTGGCCGTCCTCGGCCACGAACTCAGCGAATTCGCCGTGATTGGCAATGGCTTGCGGATGGTGGGGAGGTGAAGAGATAAAATACGC
>JAUZRQ010000022.1 GCA_030950365.1 Candidatus Zhuqueibacterota bacterium
CACTGCAATTGCTTTATAATCAAATCGTTAGCCTTGTTCTAGAACACTTTTAAAACGCAAGGCAACCCGTCATCGCGAGCGAATCCGCCAATTGGCGGATGGCGATCTCCTTGCTTGAAAGATGGAGATTGCGTCGTCTCCTCCGGCTGGCGGATCCTCGCAATGACGAATTGCCAGATAGTAAGCCCTGAAAAAGCTGATTTAAGTGCATAAGCGAATTAAACAATTCTGTCCCGCGGCGGTCTAATAAAGCACTATCCTGCCAACAGGATCGTCCTGCCATCATCCACGGTTCCCGGACGGAATCGAAAACACAAACTATTGAGAAAGGTTCGAGGCAATGCATCGATTTTTACTGCTACTCCTGACCGGCGTGCTGATTAGCGCATGCCAGAGCGGCCAGAGCTCGGTGGAAGACCGGGCCCTGCGCATCCATGAGGCGGTGCTGACCGTCGATACGCATATCGACTGGCCGTCACATCAGTTCCGGAATCCCGAGTTTGATCCCGGAAAAAGGCACGAGCCCGGACGGCTGACCAGCGGCCAGTGGGACCTGGTGCGCATGAAGGAAGGCGGCCTGGACGCGGTATTCATGTCGATTTTCACCCGTCAGGGGCCGCGTACGGAGGAGGGACACCGCAAGGCCAAAGACCATGCCGAGCGGCTGATTCAGATCACCCGGAATATGGTGAGCCAGTATCCCAATCTGGCCGAGCTTGCGCTGACCCCGGACGATGCCTACCGCATCGAAAAAGGCGGCAAGCGCGCTATTTTCATGGGCATGGAAAATGGCTATCCCATCGGCACGGATATCCGTAATGTGCGGTATTTTTACGATCTTGGCATCCGTTACATCACGTTGACTCATTCCAGCAACAACGAGTTGGGCGATTCGTCCACCGATAAAAAACAGGAATGGAGCGGGCTGAGTCCGCTGGGCGAGAAAGTGGTGCGCGAGATGAACCGGTTGGGCATCATGGTGGACATTTCGCACGTGCACGACGAAACTTTCTGGGATGTTATTAAACTTACGCAAGCGCCGGTCATCGCATCGCATTCGAGCGCGCGGGCGCTGTGCGATCATCCGCGGAATATGAGCGACGACATGCTGCGCGCCGTGAAAGAAAATGGCGGCGTGGTGCAGCTTTGCCTGCTCGGCAATTATATCAAAAAAATGCCGCAGGACAGCGCCTATTTGGCGGCGCGGCGGAAACTGCGTCCGAAATTCATGGCGTTCTTTCAGGGCACCATGTCCGCCGAAGAACGTGCGGCGTTCGAAGCCGAATATATGAAATTGCGCGACATGGCGCCGCGGCCCACGCTGGAAGATGCCGTGGATCACATCGATCACATGGTGCAGGTGATGGGCATCGATCACATCGGCATTGGCTCGGATTTTGATGGCGGCGGCGGGTTGAAGGGTATCGACGATGTGCTGGACATGCCCAATTTGACCAGAGCGCTTTTGAAACGCGGCTATTCGGAAGAGGACATCCGCAAAATCTGGGGCGGCAATTTGATGCGTGTGTTCCGGGAAGTGCAGGCCGTGGCCGAACGGTTGCAGACCGCGGAAAAGCCATCGGCGGAGTGAGCCACGCCAGTCCATGCAATAATGGTAGCTATTCAGTTTTTCCCGTTTGATGAAATCTTGCCCGTCATCGCGAGTAGCCGCCGCAATGCGGGTGCGCGGCGATCTCTTTGCAAATATAACAATGAGATCGCGTCGTCTCCGCCAGCTGGCGGATCCTCGCGATGACGGGTAGGAGTCTGAACAGTTACCAAAAATGGCATGGTGTGGGCGATTGATTGAACCTCGAACTGGCGGGACGGCGGGGCTATCCTGGCCATCGGGGAATCACTGCGATGATCGTTTGAAACCGATTTGGAGGAAGGAGAGAGGGAGCAATGCGGTTGTCTTATCATGCAAAATGTGTGATGGTTGGCGTGTTTGTTTTGGGCATGATCCGGGGGGGAGTCATGCCCAGCGCTCAAGCGCAGATGACACAGGCTGAAAACGGCGATTTATCCTTGCGGGAACAGGTGGCGCGGGCTGTGCCGGTGGACCAGCCGCCGGTGCTGGACGGCGAGGTGTTGCAGGACCCCGCCTACGCCAGCGCGCCTGCCGTTACCGGTTTCTGGCAAACCACGCCCGACGAGGGCCAGCCGGCCACTCAGCGCACCGAAATTCGCATCGTGTACACCCACGATGCCCTGTATTTCGGTGTGGTGTGCTACGATACCGATCCGGACAAAATCATCATTTCCGACAGTCGCCGCGACGCGTCGCTGGATGAAACCGACGCATTTTTGATCATCCTCGATACGTATCTCGATCGCCAGAACGGCTTTGTGTTTGGCACCAATCCCGCGGGCATCGAATACGACGGGCAGGTGACCAATGAAGGCGAGGGCAGCGGCATGATGCGCGGCCGGCAGCAGCGCGGCTCCGGCAGCGGCTTCAATTTGAACTGGGACGGCTCGTGGGACGTTCGCACCAAAATGGCCGACTACGGCTGGTCCGCCGAGTTTGCCATACCCTTTCGCACCCTGCGCTTTAAGCGGCAAAAGGAGCAGATCTGGGGCATCAATTTTCAGCGCAACATCCGCCGGCGCAAGGAAAAATCGTACTGGATCAAGCTGCCGCGGCAGTTCAATCTGTACCGGCTATCCATGGCCGGCACGCTGGTTGGACTGAGCATTCCGTCGCAGCGTAATCTCAAGTTCATGCCGTATGTGCTGGGCAAGGCCGTGCGCGATTTTTCCCATTCTTCAGCCACCGACTGGCATGGCGATTTCGGCGCCGATGCGAAATACAGTATCACGCCCAGCTTGACGCTGGATTTAACCTACAACACCGATTTCGCCCAGGTGGAGGTGGATGAGCAGCAGATCAACATCGATCGCTTCAATCTGTTTTTCCCGGAGAAGCGCCCGTTTTTTCTGGAGAACGCCGGTATTTTCACCGTTGGCAGCGCGGGCGAAGTGGACCTGTTTTTCAGCCGGCGGATCGGTATCGGGCCGGGCGGCGTGGCCATCCCGATTCTCGGCGGCGCGCGGCTGTCCGGCAAACTGGTCGATGTCAATGTGGGGCTGCTGAACATGCAGACCGAAACGGTGGAGGGCCTGGCGCCGGCCAACAATTTCACCGTGGCGCGGGCCTACAAAGAATTGCCCAATCGGTCGTCGGCCGGCGTGCTGTTCGTGAACCGGCAGGGCACCGGTGAGCTGGCCGAGGAGGAAGACTACAACCGCACCTTTGCGGTGGATGGCCGCTGGGGCATCGGCGAGTACGGCCAGATTTCCGGCTTTCTGGCGCGCACGGTCACGCCCGGACTGAGTAGTGAAGACCACGCTTTTAAGATCGGCGCCAGCTACAATTCGGAGGCGTGGCTGTTGCTGGCGAATTACACCGAGGTGGCAGACAATTTCAACCCGGAGGTGGGCTTTTTGCAGCGGCGCGGTTTTCGCAAACCCAACTTTTTGATTTTTCACCGCTACCGCCCCAAAAACTTTTTGGGATTGCAGGAATTGCGGCCGCACGTGTCCTACCGCGGATACTGGAAGTTTTCAGGCTTTCAGGAGACTGGCTTTCTGCACATCGACAATCACTGGGAGTTCAAGACCGGCGATGAAATTCATACCGGCATCAACTTTACCCGCGAAGGCGTGGTGCAGGCGTTTGAAATCTATCCGGGCATCATCGTGCCGGAGGGAACGTACGACCACGTGGAAGCGCAGATCGTGGCGTTCACCAACCAGGGCGCGCCGATCAGCTTTCGCATTCGCGCCAACATGGGCGGCTTCTTCGGCGGCAGCCGCGTGTCGTTCAATTCATCGCTGAAAATGCGCAAGGGCGAAACCTTCCGCACGGAAATCGCCTGGAGCCGCAACGATATCAGCCTGCCCAATGGTCGGTTCGAGACCAACCTGATCCGGGCGCGGATTTCGTACTCGTTTTCACCACGAGTGACGCTCCAGGCACTGATTCAGTACAACGATCGCGCCGAAATCTGGTCCACGAATCTGCGATTTAGCTGGCTGCGTAGCGCCAACACCGGGCTGTTTATCGTGTACAACGAAACGCAAGATATCCTCGACCGCGGCTTTGGCCTGCGCGATCGCAGTCTGATTCTCAAGTACAGCGCGCTGATCGATGTGTTGCGGTGAGGGAGCGATGTGGAGCAACTTTTCAGGCATGCGTGAAAAACGAAAAGAGAAACTCTCGCAGATGCCAATGCATTGAATTGGCCGAAATATTCAGCAGGTGTTGGTCGTCATAGAACCCGGATGAGACGGATGACGCGGATGATCACGGATTTGCCATTGCGAGGCAACTTGTTTGCGCGCTTTTCCGCTGAACAATTGGCCCATTGTGGAGTAGCGGTTGCTGCTTCCGGGAAAGGCTACCTGGAAGCCCTGAAGCCTCCAATGATCCCCAGAATCGGACGCAGCTTTTTCTCGGTCGGATCGGCTTCCACGCCAAACGTTTCCAGCGCTGTTGCGCCAAGCAAATACAGGGAACCTTTGGGCGCGAAGATCACAGGGCAGGTTAAGGTTTCGCCGAGTTCGGGAAGGGTAAACAGGGCTTCGCCTAAAGGCCGACGCTCGCGGCGACCATCCGCCAGGATGAGCTCGCGACTGTGCCTGGGCTGGATGCCAATGGATTGTAAACGATCTTCCGGAATAAAGCTGTACAGAGCGCCGGTATCGACCCAGAACTGTTCTTCAAAAAATCGTTCCGGGTCTTTCGGATTTGCGACTTTAACCAACACTTGAAACATGCCCATGCTTTTCACCTTGGGATGGATGAAGGGCTGATGGTTTCGATGTGAATATACTAAATTTCGGATTCGCAGTCAAACCTATCCTGCCGTAAAGCGGCAACCGATATCCTGCCAAAACCGCCGTTGCTTTGAGGACGTTTTTTGCCTATTTTGTCAGCAATTCTACCGTTCATTCATAGCCAATTCCGACAAGACGCATGACCCAAAACCGGTTTGCCGCATTTGTTCTGCTTGCCCTTATTCTGGCTCTGGCGCTGCGATTGCCGCACATCGAAGGCGATCCGCCCGCCGGAGATATTTCACGCTCGGCTTCGTTTCTGGCCGATGAGGGCATCCATGGCTACAATGCATTGCACTGGGCCATCACCGGTGATTGGTACATTGCCGATGGCTTCAATCCCGGGGTCAATACGCCCGTGTTCATGCTGTTTGAATACGCGCTATTGCGGACGTTTGGCGTGCATTTGAAAACCGTGCGCTATGGCGCGGTGGCCTGCGGACTTCTGTCGCTGGTGTTGCTGGCGCGGTTGCTGCGTCGTCTTTCCCGGCGCGCCGCGCTGATGGGCGGCTTTCTCTGGGCCATGGCCTTTCCGCTGGTGATTTACAACCGGCTCGCCTTCATCGAGAATGTGCTGCTGGTGTTTATGCTGTTGCTTGCGCTTTTGTTTGTGGCCTTTCTCGAACGGCCGCAGCGGCTCTGGCCTGCCGTCGCGGGCGTGGCCGTTTTCATGGCCGGATGGCTCACCAAACCCACATTGATTTTTTTGCTTCCGGCGTTTGGCGCCACTTTGCTATATGTCAGACCAACACACCACCGCCGCGCGACCGGCCTGGCCCTGCTCACGGCAATCGTCCTGGTGGCTGCGTTGTATTTTTTCTGGGTTCGCCCCTATGCCGATGACTGGGCCTATTATCAGAGCATTCACATGGCCGAGCGCATGCCGCAGTCATTGGGGGAAATTCTGCTCAACTATGCGCGCTATTTCGGGCATCTCAAGCTGTTTGAGTTTATGCCGCTGATTTATGGCCTGGCGCTGGTGCAATTTTTGGGTCTGGCCCCCGCCTTTCTGAAACGCGAAGAGCAGCGTCCGGTAGTGGTGCTGCTGGTGTTCTGGCTTGTGTTTGGCGTCGGTTTTCTCGGCTTTTTCGCCTATTCGCCACCGCGTTATTCATTGCTGCTGCTGCCGGCGGTGATCGGTCTCGCCGCGATGGCGTTGGACCAGTGGCTGGTCGGCGATCGGCCGGTTCGTCTTACCGGTTGGATGAAAGCCGCGTATATCGCTCTGGTTTTGCTGCAAGTGGCGTTTGGCCTGTACCGCTATTTTGCGCAGGGACAGGCCTATCCCAGCACGGCGCTGCCAGCGCTCGCCCTGCTGATCCTGCCGCTTTGGGCTCGCCAAGGCGGCCTTTGGCGATATGCGTTGCCGGTGCTGATCGTGCTGGTGCAGTTGGGGCAGACGGTTCGGTATTATGTCAGCATGGAATTCAGTCTGCGCGATGGCATGCAGAAAGTGGCGAAATTCATTCACGAGCAGGGCAGGGGGCCGGACTCGGTGCTCGCCGGGGACAGCGCCATGCTGTTTGCATTCGAGGCGCGCGTGCGGTCGATTGCGGTCATGTACCGCGAGGACCGGCTGCCAGTGCTGTTCCGACGCTGGCGTTCGGATTTTCTGCTGCTGGAAGATCCGGCGGAACTGCCCCGGCTGCAGCGATTGATGCCGGAGTATCTGCGTCGGCTGCAACCGCTGGCGCAGTTCCCGCTGATGAACAACTATGTCCACGGCCGCGATGCGGTGCTATATCGCATTCTGCCTCCGAAGCAGGATTGAGGTTGGAGGGCTACCAGGGCGATGAATGAGGAAGGCTCTCGCTGAGGCGCAAAGCTCACAGAGAATGAATTTTAGAGGATGTACTAAAATGCTTCTAAAAAAGTTAATCCCGTAGCCCGCGCTCCTTGTGGGCACGATACACAAGCAGAAACTGGATGGATGCAACACCGTCGGAGACGGTGTTGCATGGCTGCCATGGGATAGCGTCATGTACACACGGTCAGAGACTGTGTAGGATCGGGAAAAATCGCAAAGAAAAATTCCGGCGGCCCCGGCCTTCTTTGCGGTGGAACCCCGACTCACCATTTCCGCCAGAGGCGAATGGGAATCCGGGTTTCGGTTTTGAAGGGCTTGCCCTTGCGCCGCGCCGGTTGCCAGTCGAGGCGCTGCACCAGATTGGCTACGGCATGGTCCGCAATAGCAATACCACTGGGCCGGGTTACCTGAGCTCGCAGGACCCGGCCGTTCTCATCGATCAGGGCGGAAACCACGACCAGTTCATCGAAACCGCGGGGCAATAGCGCTTCCACTCCACGGAGCCGCTTCTGCAGCGCGACATAGCCCCCGACCGGAACCGCCGGTATATCCGCCCGCCTCCAGCGATCGCTGAATTTGCGCTGGAACGGCCCGGGCACCTTTTCGGCCAGTTTCTGCAACTCGATCAGCACATCACTCAACGCCCAGCGGAATTCGGACAGCGCGCTGAAGCGCCCATGCAAAATGACGCGATCCAGGGTCAGGCTATCGATACTGCTGTGTAGCCGCTGCCATTCCGGTCCGGCCACGAAATTGGCAAACCATTGCAGCCGGTTGCGCACACTTTCGTCGAAGAATTCCAGGATCGGCTGCAGCTCGAGATCCTCTTCCCGATAAGCCTCATAAAACTCCGCAAAGCCGCTCTCCATGGAAAGCAGCATTTGGATGAGCTTTTCCAGCGCGCGTTGGCCGTCAGCGCTGGCGGTGGGGTCGTCTCGCAGTTCATGCCAGCGTCGAAGCTCCTGGCGGATGACCGCAATCTGATTGGGCAGCGACCACAAATAAAACTCGGGTTTCGCGCGCCGGATGAGTTTTTCTCTGGCCTTTTGGGTCGTGCCTTCGGGCAGGGATTGCGCGCCGGACGCATCCGCGAGAGTCAAAGCCAGCATAGCCACCAGCGCCAGACACAGGCCCGGATATCGCATCATGGATGCACCTCGGTCAGCAGCGAGTCCTCTTCAGCGGATTTGAACGCATACAACGAACCTTTTTCCGTGCCGATGAACAGCCGGTTGCGATAAATCATGGGCGAGGCATAGGCATTGCCATCCAGCGCAAAGCTCCACAGCAGTTCACCGGTGAGCCGGTCCAACATAAACAGCAGCGCGGGACGATAGCGCACGGCGTACAGATAGCGCTCGTCCAGCAATGGCGAGCTGATCGCAGGACCCTGCAGCGGAAATTGCCATACTGGTTCACCAGTAGCGCCGCGCGCCGCGAACAGTGTGCCGGTCATATCCACCCAGTACACCACGCCATCCAGATAAGCCGCCGAGGCATCGATCTTTTTCTGGCACCGGGTTTTCCAGACCAACTCTCCGTTCAAATCAAGCGCATAAAACCAGCCGTCGTAATCGCCAAAAAACACCAGCCCATCGGCCACCAGCGGTGATGCCACCACGCTTTTCGCCGTGGTGAATTTCCAGATCAGCGCGCCATTGTCCGCATTCAGGCAGAACACGCCCGGATGTCCCGAGCCGATGTACACGCGGCCGTCCACGATGGCCGGCGAAGACGATACCAGTCCTTCGGTGTCGTATTTCCACAGCAACGCGCCGCTGCGGGCATTGAGCGCGTACACGAAGCCATCATGACTGCCAACGATGACGCTGGTTTGATAGGCCTGCGGCGAGGCAATGGACAGATTTTGCATGCGAAATGTCCATCGAAGCCGGCCGTCGCGCGCCTCAATGGCATAGACGGTAGAATCGCACGAGGCGATGTAAATGCGTCCCTCAAATAGCAGTGGTGAGCCGGTGATGGTGCGCCGGGTTTCATGCTGCCACAGGATGGCTTCGCTCTGGACATCCAGCGCGGAAACGCGGCCGTTCCAGTCGGCGATGAACAACCGGCCATTGGCGGCCACGGCTGTGGACCGGATGCGATGATTGAAATGCCAGAGTTTGTCCAGAACCAGCGGTGGTGAAAGGGTGACCGGTGAAATGCCGGCATTGGAAACGTGACCACGGAACGATGTCCACGCGTACGGATCGTCCTGCGAGCGCTGCCGGTAACTGCACGCAGTGAAAGCGATCAGCAGGGCAAAAAATGCAAATCGCAACTGGATGAGCATATCCCCGTGAGTATGGTTTGTAACTAAGTTTTTAGTAAAATAATCGGCCCGCAGGGAAAAGTCAAGGACAATGTTTGCAAAATGCAAGAAATTGAAAGAACCGGTAAGAACCGGACAAAGGATGCGGCCATCCGCATTGAGCCGGATTTGCTTGCTTTTCAGCAAACCGGAATGCATACTTGAGCTGTGGCCTTTTCAAAAAATGGCGGGAAAAACGTCGCGCTGTTTTTGCTATTACGTTAATCACTTTTTTACTTTCTGGCTGAATTGAAACAGGCGCAAGTTGACAAAGCCAACATAGTGGAGGTGTTTATGAAACGGCCCTTTTTCGTTTTGATCATTGCGGGCTGCTGTGCGCTCCTGGCGTCTGAAGGCTTTGCGCAAATGGCGCGCTTGGACAGGCTGCGCGTTAGCCAGGATCGAATCGAGGCGCGCATCAAGGCGCTGAGCCGCTTCGGAGCCAATCCGGAAGGCGGCGTGAGCCGGGTAGCCTTCAGCGAGGCGGATATTCAAGGCCGCGAATACATCATGTCGCTCATGCGGGAAGCCGGGCTGACTGTGCTTATCGATGCGGCGGGGAACATTATCGGTCGGCGCGAGGGCCGGCGCAACGATCTGCCGCCCATTATGTTCGGCTCGCACATCGATTCGGTCCCGAAGGGCGGCAATTACGACGGGGATGTTGGGGTGATCGGCGCCATCGAGGTGGCGCAGGTGCTGTATGAAAACAAGGTGGTACTGGATCATCCCATCGAAGTGATCGTGTTTTCGGACGAAGAGGGCGGCCTGGTAGGCAGCCGGGCGATCATTGGCGAGCTGTCTGAAGAAGCACTGGATGTGGTGAGCCACAGCGGTAAAAGCATCCGGGAAGGCATCCGCGCCATCGGCGGCGATCCGGACCGGCTGGATACGGCGCGGAGGCATAAGGGCGATATCGCGGCCTTTATCGAGCTGCACATCGAGCAGGGCAGCATCCTGGATGACGAAGGCGTTCAAATTGGCGTGGTGGAGGGCATCGTCGGCATCAACTGGTGGGAGGTGACCATCGAGGGCTTTGCCAATCATGCCGGTACCACGCCCATGAACAAGCGCCGGGATGCGCTCCTGGCTGCGGCGCACATGATCATTGGCGTGAACCGGGTGGTCACCGAAACGCCTGGCCGGCAGGTAGGCACGGTGGGCCGCATCAAAGCCGAGCCGGGCGCGCCGAATGTCATCCCGGGAAAGGTGGGGATGAGTCTGGAAATCCGCGACCTCTCTGCCGAAAAAATCCAGCTGCTGTTCCGCGCCATCCAAAGCGAAGCAGAGCGAATTGCCAGGCAAACCGGCACGAAAATCACTTTCACTCCGATCGATGTGACGGCCGTTCCGGCGCCCACCGATGAGCGCGTGCGCGCGATCATTGCAGAATCGGCTGAAAAACTTGGTCTGAGCTACAAATTCATGCCCAGCGGCGCCGGCCACGACGCTCAGGACATGGCGCGCATTGCGCCCACGGGCATGATTTTCATCCCCAGCGTCGGTGGTATCAGCCATTCGCCGAAAGAGTATTCCCGGCCGGAGGACATGGCCAACGGCGCCAATGTGTTATTGCATACCGTATTAAAACTGGACCGGGGCGTTCTGCGCTAACGTTTCAATTTGCGCATGAGGATGGTGGCTTGGATAATATCCTTATGGACTTAGCCTTCTGGTGACGCAGAATTTAGAAAAGATGGTGCAAGCTCCAAAATACGAGCGCGCAGGCGTGAGGCTTTTTCCGTTTGTCCCAGGGCTTTCGCCTGGAGATATTGGTAATAGAAAAAGCCCACTTCCACATAAATACGTTCGGCGTCGGGCAATTCCGACAGGTAAGGGTCTTGATGGGGAGGCAAATTGTCACGCAAACGTTGTAGCAATGCTTCGAGCTCCGTCCCTACAATGTATGACTTTTTACCTGCGTTGGCCTCTTGTGATAAAATTGGAGCATGAAATTCAATCGTGCGACGGTCATCCGTATTGAGGGGTACATTGGAGAGGTGTGCCCCAAGGGCTTGCAAATTGCCCATATAAAACAATCCGGCCATATGGTGCTGATTCTCGCTGGATGGGTCATTTCGGGTACTCAAAATATAACGGACGTTTTGAAGCAGCGCATCATGCTGTAATTTTGCGCCAGCGGATTGTCCGACCAGGGCGGCTGTCGCTTTCACGAAGGAGAAATCCGCGCGCCAGAGCGTTACGGTTTCAAACACTTCAGCAAATGATTTGGCAATGGTATAAAAGCTTTGTGGAGTAAGCTGGTATAAAGGTAGCCATTGAACAAAAATCCCTTTGGGCGCCAGTCGTGAGCGCGCCTGCCGGAAATGTTCAACCGTGTACATACTCCCAGTACCGGCATGCCAGGGAGTAAAAAGATCACCAATAATGACGTCAAATTGTTCACGAGAGCCGAGCAAATAATTTCTGGCATCGTCAGCAATGATTCTTACTCTAAAATCGCGGAAAAGGCCATTGGTCCAGGGAGAAAAATACTGCTGGGCTGCATGAATGACGTTGCCGATCAATTCAACGGTAACGACCCGTTCGACCGGATGTTTTAAAGCCGCTCCTGCTGTTATGCCGGTTCCCATTCCCAAAAAGAGAATTTGTTTTGGCTGGGGATGAATGAATAGGGGAATATGGCCTTGCATCTGCTCTACCAGGGCAGATCGGGTATCTCCCAGCGTGTAATAATTATCCAACCGCATTTCTAAGTTATTTTCGGATTTCACAACGGAAACCATGCCATCGCTTCCTTGCCAAAGGTGAAGCAATTGTTCACCTTTTTTTAGCTTAACCAATGGCGGCGCCAGGATGAGCATCACAATAAAAAATAATAAACTGCCCACGACGGTTGACTTCCAATGAGACAGGGAGCGCGCCGGCCGGTCTAAGTATAGCGCCAGCGCAATATAGGTGAATGCAATCAATTGAATACTCGCCCACAGGCCAATGGTATTTAAGAGCACAAATCCGGCCAGAATGGGCCCGAGGGTACTTCCCAGAGAATTGAATAAAACCAAACGGCCGGTAATCTTGCCAGGGGAATGTTCGATATCAGGGGCAATTTTGAGCAAATATGGAAACACTGCGCCCACTAAAAGCACGGGTGGAAAGACGATGATCGCCCCCAATGTAAAGATATTCCAGAGATAAAGCGGCCAGGAGGCGCGCAAAGCAATATAGTTCAACCCCCGGGTCAATTCGTCAAACAGGAATGGGGAAAGCCCTATTAAGATGGCTCCTATGATCAAAAGCGTTTTCATTGTTTGTCTTGAAGGGAACTGTAGGCGGATCAAAAAGTGAGCGACAACCCCCCCCAGGCCAATGGCCAACAAAAACACAATAAGAATGGCAGAAAAGGAGTATACTGAATTTTGTAAGACCTGTGCGAACATGCGAAACCACAGGGTTTCTAATGCCAGGGCAAGGAGCCCAGTTACGATAGCTAATAGACGCATTTCCATGTAGGAAAATGGCGGCTCGCCCAATGCGCCGTTCTTCATTCGACGATCTGATGCTCTTTTAGGGGAGGGAGCCGAAAGGGCTTTAGTCGGTGCGCTTATTTCTGTAGAAACAAGCCGGTCGATGACAACGGCCATTAAACCGGTGAAGGCGGCGAGCCCCATGGCCAGCAAGTACGTCGCATTCACGCCATATTGCGCCATAAAATAAAATCCGGCAAACAGCACGCCGATGGCAGCGCCAAGGGTGTTGAATGCGTACAGCAAAGTACCCCGTCTTGCGGGGCCCCATTTCATCCGCCCGACATAATGCACAAGAATTGGCAGAGTGCCTCCCATAAAACTGGTGGGCAGCAATAACAGGGTCATGCTGAATATCAGCTTAGTCGTGGTGAGAACTGGCCTGGAGGCTGGAAGCGCCGCAACTAAATCAGCATAATGGTTTTGATAGACCTGCCATCCATACAGCCATAGAACGGCGCTGAGTGCAATCCCGAGTTCAAGTAGTCCATACAGCGTTAAAGGGCGTTGAACCCGAGACGCCATCTTGCCCCAGAACCAGCCTCCTGCGGCCAAGCCAAGAAAAAAGGCGGCAAGGGTCGCTGATGTAGCATACACGGCATTACCAAAAAGTAGGGCAAGGCGGTATAACCATACGATTTGAAAGACAAGGCCGGTTGCGCCGGAAATTGTGAAGAGGAAAAGAAGAAATCCAAAGCCGCCCTTTGCTGATTCGGGCAGGCCATAAATGCGTTTTGCGGTCTTGGCAGACATTCTCGAATTTAATGATACAGGTTTCTATTTTTCAAGTTGGAAAAAAGTAAAAAAAGGGGGGCAGACATCGCCCCCCTTTTTACGGGGCCCTATCTGGGAGGTTACGGATTACGATCCAAACAGCCTTTATAAAACGGATTGTTGGCCTCCGATTGAGGAATGGGGAAGGTTACCTCTTGACCATATTCACCACCTTTGAAGTAAGGTCCCCAGGGAAAGACCTCCGAAACCTGGCGTCCATATACACGGACCATTCGACGTAGGTCGCCGAGACGATGGCCTGTGCTATACAGCCAGAAAGCCCTTTCCTTAAAATGATAATCCATGACCTGATCCTGCGACATTCCTGATAAATCTACAGGATCGAGACCTACGGTAGCCCGTAAATCGTTGTGGATTGCGGCAACCTTGGCATTGTCTCCGGCTTGCATGGCTGCCTCCGCTTCGATCAGACGGGCTTCAATCCCTGATGCGAGAGGGACGGGAGAACTGGAAGAGTTGAATTTGAGCTGGTTATAATATAGCGTGATGTCATCCTGCCCAAAAGTCGTTCCGCCATCCCATGGAACCCGTGGGTCCATGGCAGAACGATATTTCAGGCCATTGCCGCCTTTGCCGTCAGCAATCGACCACTGACGACGGACTGTGGTCAGGATATAAATGCCATTCTCCTGACGGCGGCTGTTTGTGGAGTGTTCGATATTATAAACGAAATCGGTGGGCACTGAGGCAACGGTTTGCGCCGCTTCGGCATTTTTGCCAAGCCCCAGCAACGCGCGTGCCTTGCCTACTCTGGCCAGATTGGCCAGCCGATCATTTCCAGAAGCGGCACTCAGCGCGGCATCAAAATGTTTAACAGCCGCATTGAACATTTGCTCGGTTGTTTGCGGTTCGCCATAAATCAGCTCACCGCCGTCTGCAGGGGCCTTGCTGAACGGTACGCCCGAACAGAAGGTTTCCCCAAAGAAGACATATACATAGCCAATCACGCTATGCATCTCGCTCTCCAACTCGGGAACTCCACCAAATTTAGCGGAAAGGTCCAGCGTTGCCTCGGCCATGGCGCGGGCCCGGTGTAAATTGGCGTAGACCCGCTCGACTGTCCCGTTGGTGTTTTGAACCAAACGGGTGTCTGCTTCACGGCGAGTAGGAAACGTTCCCGAATAGTCGTATTCATCAGACATGAGGCCGCTCATGAGAATCAGACCAGGCGTGGCGCCGTGACCGGCGGCTGAGCCGCTGAGAGCCACGGCCAAGTCGCCTAACGTCCCAGCGCGCATGGTAGTAATCCCTGCTTCACTGTTCAGGGATTCAGGGGTCACAATATCTGGATCGATAACGTTTACCATCGAGTCACAGGCAACCGATCCCAGTGCAAGGATGAGCAAGACACCGAGCGTTGCCAGCCTCCCAATAAAGCTATATTTTGACCGTTTGAGTTGGATATTGTCACACATCATGTTTGCCTCCAATGCTTAGAAAGTAAAGTTCACACGGGCCTTCCAGGAACGGACTGGGGGTTGGCTCAAGAATTCCTGTACGACAAAATTGCTCTGACCGGTGGAATTGATTTCCGGATCGAGACCGGAATATTTCGTCCACAGCGCGAGATTTTGACCGGCCAAGGTAATGCTCAGGTTATTCAAGCCAAACATACGGGCCCAAGTGCGGGGTACGTTGTAGGTAATGGATACTTCACGCAGACGCCAGAAGGACGCGTCCTCAATATAGCCTGCGTTGGTACCATAAAATTTAGAGGCAATGGCACGAGCCTGATCTGCCAGGGACGCCTTAGGATCATTTAGCTCTCGCGTATTGCTGTTGCCATTACGCCAGGCGCCGGTGTTGTTGTAAAGTTTTTGACCACCCCGGAAATTCAGCAGGGCTTTTGCCACGATCCGATTGCCAAAAAGGCCCAGACGACCGTTGATAGAAAGATCGGTGGTCGGGAAAGGTGAGCCAAGATATTTCAACTCACCGACTTCCACTTCATCTCGCCCAATCAGGCCATCTCCATTCTTGTCGGCGTAAGTATATTCCTCATCCCAATAACCACCTAAAGGATAGCCTTCGACATGGCGCTGAACGCCAAAAACCACAGGCTGAATCCCTTCGCCAAGTTTTTTAAGCTTGTTATCCACAATCGAACCGATGAAATCCAGGTTAAACGAGGTCGAGCCGTTGTCAAAGACCCGGGTAAAAATCGTGAACTCGAAGCCAGTATTTTGAACCGATCCCAGATTTTCAAACCGACCGGCTCCCACTCCCAATGACGGAGGTAATTCGCGGAAAATGAGAGCATCGCTGGTTTGCTTGTTGAAATAGGTCAATTCGAGACCGATTCGATCGGAAAACATGGTGATGTCCATACCAACTTCGATTTCTTGGGAGCGTTCCGGCTTCAAATCGGCGTTGCCTACACCGCCAAAAGTGACACCGGTAACGTTTTGACCTTCCACGGTAGCGGCAATTGGTGCAAAGTAGCGGAGCGCGTCATTGGTGCCCGGCTGGACGCCCGATGCGCCCCAGGCGCCGCGCAGCCGCAAGGAGGTTATCCAATCGGTTTTAAAAAACGGTTCGTCAGACAACAGCCAGGAGAGGCTGACTTTGGGGTAAATAACTGCATCTAAAGCCGCCCCAAAAGCGCTACCACGGTCTGCGCGAATCGCACCTGTGAGGAACAAACGATCTCGATAGACAAGTTGTTCTTCAAGGAACAGGCCAACCGTTCGTTGCTCCGTGGTCACTTCATCACTGAACGTGATGGCTGCACCAGCGATTGAGCTGCTTCCGGCAACCAGTTGCAATCCCGTGGAAAGGGTGCCTTGAATGAGATTTTGCAAGTACTGAAAGCCGGCAGAGGTTCTCGAGGTGATGTTCTCGGACAACTTGCGGGTATAGCTACCCACGATATCCAGCGTATAAACATATTCACTAAACCGGTTGGAAAATCGAGCCCCTTTGTCATAATTTAAGAACGCAGGGGCTTTACCAGTCGGGAAAAACTGGTTATCCCATCGCGAGGTGTAGTCCAGACCACCGGCGACTCTTAAGCTAAAACTGTTGTGGGGATTCCAATTGACTTCCAGCCCTGTGGTAAACCGATCAATATCCTGCCGTGAATCAATCGTGAATAGCTGCTCAGGAGTGAACTCGCCCCACCCATCGTTGATATCGGGAGATGGGCGGCCATTCAACCCCTGTCCCATTAAACCTAAGGCAAAGTTATCATTCAATGGGAGTTTCAGATTGCTTTTTAAATACGAGGTGGACAGGCTAACACGAAGCGCGTTAGTCACCTGGGCGGCAAAGTTACCACGGAGATTAGTCTGCCGCAAACTGTTAATGGGGAGAACCCCTTCTTTATTGGTCAAGGAACCCGATAGGAAATAGGTCAGGCGATCATTTCCTCCAGAGACACTTAAACCAGATCCTGACCCCAGTCCAGTTCGGAATGGCGAGGTCCGTGGATCGGTTAAAGGCTGGAACGACTTAATCGTGGCCTGGGTGCACAAGCCCTCCGCAGCCTGGAAAGTAAAGCACGGCTGGCCATTGGCATCCAGAGCCTGATAGTTCGCAGGATATTTGCCGACGTCATAAACCATTCCGGTTTCCATAAAAGCAGACCAGCGGGGACGACCAGCCTTACCACGTTTGGTCGTAATTCGGATCACCCCGTTTGCCGCGATCGATCCATACAGCGTGGCTGCAGAAGGGCCTTTGATGATTTCAATAGACTCAATATCTTCAGGGTTGATGTCATTCAAACGAGATGGTGCCTGGCCGCCCGTTTCATAGGAAATAGAATTGGGGGTATTGTTAATCAAGACACCATCAATATAAATGACTGGCTCGTTGGAAAGCGAAGCACTGTTGGAACCGCGAACGCGAATTCGCGCCCCCATGCCGATAGAACCGCCGCTTTCAAACACCTGTACGCCTGCAGCCTGCCCTTGAAGAACATCCATAATGTCAAAAACCGGACGCTCTTTGACATCGTCCACCACATCGATCCGCGCTATGGCGTTCCCAATTTCGACTTTTCGACGAATTCCCGTAGCAGTGACCACCAACTCATCCATGTTTAGGATGCTCATTTCGAGCTGAAAATCAACGGTGATGGTCGTGCCCGCGGTCACCTGTACGGTTTTGCTTTCGGTTTTATAGCCAATAAAAGAGGTTTTGAGCGTATAATTGCCAGCAGGAACATTTTGAATGGTATAATTCCCCTCAGCATTTGTTGAGGCACCTAAATTGGTCCCTTCAATCAAAACGTTTGCTGCGGGCAAAGGTTCACCTGTTGCAGCATCAATAACCGTTCCAGTGATTGTGCCTTGGGCAAATAAACTTACTGGCGCAAAAAGGAGCAAGAAGAAAGCCGTCCCCAGTAAGTTGCGAACGAACCTTTTGGGCGTTATCGTGTACATAGTACCTCCTCTTTCAAAAATCAAAACTCATTTTTAAATGCAATTCACCTGTTGCGCTTGCCAGTCCAACGTAGCAGGGAAAAGACAGTCTAACCCCGCTCACCTTGCTAATGCAATTTGGTATCTCGATGATCTCTGTTATATCAGATACATGGAGTGGCAAGCAATACCTGGTTTATACACAGACCTCACCAACGCGTCCTGAACTGATCATACGATACCAATGACCATAGCTCCGAACATGGCCTGCGATGGTATTTGACCCGATATTGCTTTATTAATGATTGAATTAAATAGAAAAAAGAGGAGGTGAGCGCAAAAGGGAAGTTAATGCGAACCGATCTCGGTTGCGTAAAGCGATAGGCTGACTGCAGTAGGTAAAATAGCTCGCAAGAAAGGAATAACGTTTTTCAATTTCATCGTAAAGATAATTCAAATGAAGGTATTGCCAGACGGCATAAACTTTATTGGTATCCTGTTTTTTCTGGGAAGCGAAATAAAAATAAAGCGGATTGTCACAACAAAAGTCGCTTTCATGGCCTTCTTCATCGTGACGATGAGAAGGGGCGCTGTTGCTATGATGGTCCTTTTCAGCATGATGGGAATCGGTTTGTACAACATCGACAGCCCAAGCAAGCACCTGTTCTATTAAGCAGGCGTTGGGTAAGACAGAGATAATAAATATGAATGTCGCTAAATAAGTGCGGGCATTCAACATCATGATAATCGTATATGGAATATAATTTCAGACCAGGGCACTCTAAATATGCCCAATTTTTTAGGCAGAAAATGAATGAAATTTCGGAGGGGGGGATCCCACGAGAATAGGCGAGATGAATAGCGAATGTGAAGGAACTCCCTCCGCTCCATGATGCCTTAAAAAAATATAAAAAAAAAATTGTCCTGTCAAGAAATTTGTTAAAGAATGTTAATTTTGTTAGAAAAAGAACAAATGTCGGAGTTTTAAAGTTATGGTGTGTACTGAGGCATATCTAAGTGAGTAAGAGTTATTTAATCCATATGAAAAACGTTGATTGATATCCACATGAAAATTTATCACGCAAATGATTGTTATGCTCGATAATAATAAATAATAAAACTAGGTTTGGACAATTCATGGATTTAAAAGGTCCCGTTGAAATATTAACTTATTCAGAGGCATGGATAGGAACAGGAGATTTAACTTGCGCAACCATTGGTACTTCCCATATTTTCTCATGGCGTTAGTATTAATAGCCACGCCAGCCTTATCTCAAAATCGTATTCATCTCCTGGTTGATCAATCCCTGTATCAGCAGCTTCAACCCGAAATTAATCAATATGCCGCCGATTTGGAGCGTGAAGGCTATACCGTGGCACTGACCCCTGGTTCATGGAATTCGCCGCAGGACGTGCGCAATTTACTGGCAGCGGATTTACCCAATGGATTGGTGGGAACGGTGTTGATCGGAAAGATCCCGCTGGCTCGATTCAACCTCGCCAACGATGTGAACGATGGTTACTGGCACAATTTTTACACGCTTCTGTATTATATGGATCTAGATGGTCAATGGGGAGGATTGAACGGTGGCGTGTACACCACGCATTCCGGCGATAAAGCCCCGGAAATCTGGGCCGGCGTGATCCGGGCGGATAATCTTCCGGCAGCCGGCTCCGAAACCGAGGTGCTGCGCAACTATTTCCGGCGCGTGCACCGGTACCGCCGCCGGCAGCTCGATTTCCCGCGGTTTCGGTCTTTTCAATTCTATCACACCATTCAACCTAATTACGCAGATTTGAAGGCCATTTATGCGGATGTGCTGGACAGCGGCTGCGATAGTCGCGCCACTCAATTACGAACTTTGCTGGAAGATACACAGGGCTATGATTTTGCGGTGATCAACACCGCCTCCGGCTACAGTGTCCATCACTTTCATGCACTCGCGGATGGCTGGCCATTACCAGATTCATACTGGGTTACCGATCACGGCTCGGATGATGTGGATTACCGCGATGTGCTAGCGGCCAATCCGAAAATTCTGTTTTACCACCTGGCGACTTCCGAAACCGGGCGCTTCGATCAGCCCAATAATTTGAGCGGCACCTATGTATTCGGCACGGATTGGGGGCTGGCGGCGCTGGCGGCCACCCAGCACGCCATCATCGGAGACACGTTTTACGAACCCCTGGCACAGGGCAAGACCCTCGGCGAAGCGTTTCAGGCCGATCTGACTCGATTTATTGAAATCTATGAGGCCAACGGCTATTCTTCGACGGTATGGTGCCCGAATTGGGGGGATAACAGCAGCAAAGAGCGACTGAGCCAGCGGTTCTATTCCGCCATTCTGCTCGGGGATCCGACCCTGCGCATCAATCGTGACAATCGGGCGGATAATCTGCCGCCCATCATCGACAGCGTACAAACGAGAGAGTTGACGCAGACCTCGGCAACCATCACCTGGCGAACCGATGAGCCAGCCGACAGCCGGGTGGAATATGGCACCACGATCGGCTACGGCCAGAGTAGCCCACCACAAACCGCGTTGGTCAACAGTCATACGGTGCAATTGATCGGATTGACTCCGGGTACCACCTATCACTTTCGGGTGCATTCCAGCGATGCCGCGGGCAACACTGGCGTCAGTGAAGATTTCGTGTTTACCACGCCGGGCGATGCCACCCCGCCGGTGCTTTCGCAGATTACCGTGACCGCCCTCACCACGCAGACGGCGACCATCACCTGGCAGACGGATGAACCGGCAGATACGCAGGTGGAATGGGGGGTAAGTCCGGCCTATGGACAGCGCTCGCCGCTGGATACCAGCCTGACCACCGATCACCGGGTGCAGATAACCGGCCTAACCCCCAATACGACGTATCACTTCCGTGTAAAATCGCGCGACGCCAGCGGCAATCTGGCGGCCAGCGCCGATCACACGTTTACGACCCCGCCGGATACCACACCGCCGGTCATTCAAAATGTGCTTGTGCAAACGCCCGAACCCACGCGCGTGGTGATTTCCTGGCAGACCGATGAAGCGGCCAACGCGCAGGTGGAATTCGGCACAACACCGGCCTATGGAAACACTCGCAGTAGCGCGGCCGGATACCAGACCATCCACCAGATCGAGCTGAGCGGGCTGTTGCCCAATACGCTCTACCATTACCGCATCCGTAGCCGTGATCGGTATGGCAATACTGCGCTGACGGATGACCGTACCTTCGTTACTCCCCCGGACACCGTCCCACCTGTTTTGCAAAACATCCGTATCGAAAACATCGGTTTATACTCGGCGGACGTCGCATGGGAAACCAATGAACCGACCGATGCGCGCGTGCAATGGGGGACGACCCGCCAATACGGCAACGCCATCGTCGATACAAATCGCCAGACGGCGCACCGGTTGACTCTCACCGGGCTGGACTCAGACACTCAGTACCATGTTCGAATTTTAGCCCGCGATGCCTATGGCAATGAGGCCAGTAGTAGTAATTTAACTTTTCGGACAATGGCCGATCAACAGCCACCCCGTATTAAACAACTGCGCATTGCCAGGGTAGCCCCGGGAACGGTAACCCTGGCCTGGCAAACCGATGAACCTGCTACAGCCGCAGTCCACTACGGTCCGACGCCCGCTCTGGAATCGCAGATGCAGAGCTCACTTCCCCCCGGATTGAGCCATCAAATTCAATTGATTGATCTACAGAATGGCGAGCAGTATCATTTCGCGGCTGAGGCCACGGATCAATCAGGAAACGTTACCCGTTCACAGCCGATCGACATGATGATCCCCTCCGAATTTCCTGATTTCTCACTCGTCCTTGAGGCAGAACGTATGGCACGACGGCAGGGCAGTAATGCGGATACTCCGGGCGTCTGGACGCTATTTCCGGGTAACACTGTGGCGGATTCATTCCAGGTGCCATTTGATGATACCTATCATTTCTGGGTGAAATTGCAGGCCGATAGCGCAGCGGCCGGCCGCCGGTTGCAATGTCATGTGGATGGGGTGTTACAACGTGAATTTGTGATCAATAGCGAACGCCCGGGATATGTGGCTTTCCGTACATTCCTGGCACGGGGATGGCATAAAATTGTCCTGGCCATTCCTGCCTCGGCCAGCGGACCGGTGCAAGTGGATTATATTGAGGTCCAATCGCGGCAAGCTCGAATGATCCAGCCGTTAAGTTTCAAATTTGTGCGCGTCGATAGCATTTCAGAAACTCAGGCGGTTATTCAATGGAGCACCAGCGTACCGGCGAGGGCGATTTTGCGGTATGGCGAAGCTGGCAGCCTAACAGATTCGATGGTGATCCGAGACGACGCTCTGGAACATACATGGGGCATCAGTGGACTGCGCCCGGATACGCGTTATGCCGTGCAAATTGCGGCCTCGGACTCGCTGGGCCGGACGGCGCTATCCGAACTGATCGAGTTTACCACGCTCGCCGATCGTCGTCCGCCGGAGCTGGTGGAAGTGCATGCGCTGAATGTTGGCAGCGATTTCGCGGTCATCACCTGGCGAACCGATGAGGAGGCGCGTGCCAGCATCGAATACGGCGAGGACGAGGGACTGGGCCGGAGCGGACCCGTGCACACGGCGTTTGTGTCAGAATCGGCCGACACCCTGCACGGACTGCTGCCCGACACGCATTATTTTTACCGCATCGCGTTGCAGGACCAGGCCGGCAACAAGTCCGTTTCACCGATCCTGGAATTTTTGACGCATCCGATGCCGGCGCCAGGCCCTGCCGTCATTGTGCTACAGGCCGAGACGATGGCCGTGCGCACCGGCGGCCGACTCACTGACGACGGTGCTGGCTGGCGATTCACTGAGCGCGGATATGTGGCCGATTCGATACGCGTGCGGGCGGACGGCGCCTACACCATCTTGGTACAGGCGCGCGGCAGTAGAGTCGATGGACAGTGGCCTCTGGTTAGTCTGACCCTGGATGGTTCCCCATTCGCCCAAATGCAAATCCAATCCGAAAACTATCAGACCTATCGCACAGAAATTTACTTCATGGCGGGGGCGTACGAACTCGGTCTGCATTACAACAATCCGGCATCCGGTACCAACACGCCTCTTCTCGAGGTGGACTGGATGAAAGTGCAGCCGAAGAACGCACAGGTGGATCGTGAGGCACCGCAAATCACAGCCATTCAAATTGAGGCCGTCGATGCCTCCACTGCGCTCATACGGTGGTGGACCTCTGAAACGGCACACGGCACGTTGGAGTTCGGCCACAACCGCCATCTTGGGCGGGTCAGCCGCGAGCGCACGCGCAGCACGCGCTTGCATGAGATTGTGCTTAGCAATTTGAGCTACGACATCCGGCATTTTTTCCGTATCCGTACCTGGGATAGCCAGGGTAACGCGACGGTTTCAGAAATTCAGAATTTTGTGCTCAGTGAGGTGGTCAGCGATGTGGAAACGGAAAAGCCCGGACCGTCAGGCGCACCCCCGACGCAATTTCAGATTCTCAGCCATCACCCCAATCCTGTCCGTCGGCAATCCACCATCCGGCTGCATTTTCCGGATATGGGGCAACTGCAGCTCAAAGTGTACGACATCCTCGGCCGCGAAGTGGCGCATTTATTCAGCGGAAATGTCAACCAGGGCGTGATGGAAATTTTGTGGGATTTATCCTCACCGCTGTGGCGGCATGCTCTGAAAAGCGGCGTGTATTTTCTGCATGCGCGTTTCCGTCACCGTAATGGCGGGCACGCGGTGCTCACCCGGCGTATGTTGCTGCTCAAATGATGCCAATTCCGAACGGGTCCGATAGCCATCGTTCATCACGCAACAGGCCCACTCATCCGGTGGGCCTGTGGTGTTTATAGCATAAATTCATGTTCACGCTCATGCTCGTGCTCTTTGTCCTCTTCCTCGTTTTCCCGCCGTTTGCGCCTGCGATCGTGTTCTTGGGCCCCCTCCTGCCGGCCGCGATACCTGATATCGTGTTCATCACCACTTCGGTGGCAGCGGGTACAATCTTCGAATTCGAAAATGCCTTCCTCCCGGTGTTCGCGTGCGATTTTGGCCGGACGGTGCTCGTGGCAACCATAGCAGGTGTATTGGGTGAAATCCTCGAAGGTGGTGTGGCAAGAGCTGCAGTTGGACGGATGATTACGATCAAATCTGAAGAATCGGCGATGGTCGAAGGTGGATGGTTTCCAGCGTGAGGTGCTGTGGCACTGCCGGCAACTCTGGCTGATGTCCCGATGCAGTGCATCCGCAGGGCGATCCTTGGCATGGCAGGATTGACAGGCGTTTTGCCCGGCGGCGGTAAGCCGGGCATGATCGAACGTTGCCGGCTTCCAGCCCGTTGGCGTGTGGCAACTCCGGCATGGCGCCACCACATTTTGATGCGTTACATCGGTCGGGCGCTGCTGATCGTGGCAGCCCTCGCAACGATTGAGAGTGGCGCGCGCAAGCAGGTCGTGCGAAAATCCACGTGTGGCTCGCGCTGGCTCCGGCCCTTGATGATCCGAATGGCAAGCCGAACAATCCGCTTCGATGAGCTGTTTGTGAAAGCGCGCACGATGGTTGGGCCCGGGGAGCGGTTCATCGGCCACGGTCATCACGCCGATGTTTTCCGGCACATGGCAGCGCATGCACTTCTCGGATGCCACTCCGCGAAATGGTTTATGGCAGGCCAGACAATCTTTTTGTAACCGGCTGTGACCTGCTAGCAGGGACCCCGGATTGATCAACGCCTGGGGGTACAGAACCAGCAAAGCGGCGAATACCACCCCGGCGGCAAGAATGATCAGAGTCGTTTTCATGGCATTATTTCCAGTTCCAGAACATGAGTATGGATACGATATGGAACACGGCCAGCGTGATGAAGATCACCACGAATGGAATGTGAATGGCGCGCCACCGGGCCATCAAATTCACGGCGATGGAATCCCAGAACAGCCTGCGCTCGATGTCGCGGCGATCGAGGCCCTGTGCGGCCAGCGCTTTTTCCTTCTGACGTAGTTCCTCGCGGGCCTGTCGCAGCAAAAACTTGCCCACATGCCCACTGGCCACCACCACCATCATGGTGCCAGCGGCCAGCCACGGTAACAGCACGTTGAAGTGAATGCCCGAATGCACCAGAATCATAGCCGCGCCGGCCCATGCCAGTATTTCATGAAGCTGCAGCATGGCTTTGGGCGAACCGACCCGAATGACTTTGCGTTTGCGAAGGGAATATGTGAATGATCCCGTCATGAGGACCGTGCCAATTATGCCCAGATACCGGCCGACCCGTGCGAAATCGAGTAGATGCAACAGATAATCCAGTACAATGGCCAGTGATACTAGCAAAAAGTATGAAATAGCCAGAAGCAATAATCGCTTGACAATAATCGATTTGTGCATGAATTTCTGTGAGTGTTTGTGGTTAGCCAAAAACTCGGAAGACCGATTGCATGCAGCATTCGCCATATCCAAAATCCAATCGGCGCAGCCCCATGCTGTTACGCCGTTTGCCCTTCCGTGCCAACTGAGGGAAAATAAAGCCGAACCGTCGTGCCCTTATCCACCTGACTGGTCAGCGAAAGGTCGATTCCCTGCATGTCCGTCAGTTTTTTCACGATGGCCAGGCCCAGGCCGAAGCCGCTGTTTTGCAAACTGCGCGCCGGATCGCCGCGGTAAAACCGATCAAAGACCCGGGCGGTCTGATCCTCGGGCATGCCAAAACCATGATCAGTAATGCGGCAAACAACGCCGTCTTCGCGCTCTTCAATGCAGATATCCACCGAACTGCCCTCTGGCGAAAATTTGATTGCGTTGGAAAGCAAATTCTCGAAAATGATATCCAGCATGGACTTATCGGCCTGCACGCGGAGGCCCGAGCTGGCTTCAAAGTTGATTGGAATGGTCTTGCGTTTGGCCTGGGGCTGCAAGCGTTCAATAACCCGGCGTACCTGGGGCTCAAGGTCCACAATCTGTAATCGCGGCTTCACACCGCCGCTATCGAAGCGCGCCAGCATGAGCAGGTGTTCCACCAGTCCGGCCATGCGATCGAGCTCAGCGATGCAATAGCGGATTTTCTGCTCGTAATAGTCACGCTCGCGCGGCCGGCGAATGAGCACCTCGAGCGTGCCCTTGATGGCCGCCAGCGGGGTGCGTAGCTCGTGCGATGCATCCGCGGTGAACTGTTTTTCGCGCTGCAGCGCATCCTGAAGCCGATCCAGCAAACGGTTGATGGTAGAAATTAGACGGTACAGCTCGTCCCGGTGCTGTGGCAGCGGCACCCGCTCATCCAAATTTGTTAGCGTGATTTTTTCCGCCGTTTCGATGATACGGTTCACCGGCCGCAGACTCTCTCGCGCCACGAACCGGGTAAACCAGAACAAAATAACCAGAATGACCGGAAATGAAAAGATGAGCACCTTGCGCAGGTTATCCAGCACCATGGTGGCCGGCCTCAACGGAATGGCCACGAGCAGATAACCGAGAACGTGCTTAGAAGCATCATGGATGGGCACCTGAATTTGCCGTACCCGTGATCCGGCCAGCATGTTATTGAAAAAGGCCCGTTTCTTGCGTTCCGGATGAAACGCCAGTTGCTTGTCGAACAGATTTTCGGTTTTTTTCAAAATGCGGCCATCACGGCCGACAATCTGGATAAAAATTGGATCCACTTCGAGCTGCACGTGCTCCTTTTCTTTCCATTCCTCTGGATGCACAAAATGCAATTCACCGTCGCGGAAGTCGATGTTTTTGAGCAGCTCACCCGCCTCGGCCACCAGCGTGCCGTTGAGATTCAGATACACCGTGTCCATCACGATCAAATAGATCGCCGCAAACACAACAGCCAGCAGCGTGGCCGTGGCGATCATGTAATGCAACGCAATGCGGTTTTGCAGACTCAATTGTTTGAACATACTTCCTTTCATGATATTTTTTGTCCCCCCGCATGCCGTGCATGGCTTACGGTTCGCGCGCAATATAGCCCACGCCGTGGATGGTGTGAATCAAATTGGTGCGGTTGTTTTTATTCAGCTTCTTGCGCAGCGCGTTGATATACACATCGATGATCGAGCTGTCGCGGTCGAAATGCACATCCCAGACGTGCTCCAGAATGCGCGTGCGCGTGCACACCTGTCCCTGATGGCGCAGCAGAAACTCCAGCAGGGCATATTCCCGCGGCGTGAGCGCGATTTCTTCCTCGCCGCGAAACACCTGGTGAGTTTGCAGGTTCATGGTCAGATCCGCCAGTTGCAGGACCTGCGGCTTTTCGGTTTTGGGCCGCAGTTGTACACGGATTCGCGCCAGCAATTCTTCGAATTGAAACGGCTTTTTGATGTAATCGTTGGCGCCGCTGTCGAGGCCGAAGACGGTGTCTTCGACTGTATCGCGCGCAGTCAGAAAGATGATGGGCACGTCCGGCTGAATCTTGCGGACCTGGCGGCAAATCTCGATGCCGCTCACCCCGGGCACCATCCAGTCGATGAGCAGGAGATCGTACTCGTTGGTGAGCGCCATCTCAAGGCCGGTTTTGCCGTCATAGGCCACATCCACGGCGTAATATTCTTCTTCGAGGCCTTCTTTGAGAAAATCGGCGATGCCGGGCTCGTCTTCGATGACCAGAATGCGCATGACAGGCGCCTCTCATTCGTTGTGTTCATCCTCATCGTCGTCTTGCAACGATGGTGACGCTGTGGGGGAGGAGCCGGTAGCAGTCGGCGCTGCAATCTGCACGCCGGCGCCGTGCTTGTAAACCAGCTCGCCGCCGTAATAGGCCGTGCGGATCACCAGAAGCGCACCGATGATCATGGCAGCCAGTGCCGCCCATTGGAACACCCCCTGACTCCGGCGGAAATAGACCATGGCCAACCGTGCGGCCACCACGACGATCATAAACCACATGGTGAGCTCGCCGGCCTCTTCATGGGTTTCCAGCACCTGGTGCAGCGCCCGGGTTTTTTCCACACCTTCCTCGGCCAGGTCGCCGGTCAAGAAAGCGGCGATCAGGCCAAGGGTGCCGAGCACGATCAGGTACAGCGCCATTTTGCCAAACAGCTCCCGCTGTGTGAACAGAGACACAACATCGAATAAAAAAGCCACAAGGATCAATGCAACAGGAAAATGCACCACCATCGGATGCAGATGCGTCAGGTCGAGCATGACTATTTCTCCATCGCTGGGTCAATGTATGAACTTTTGATGACAATATACAATGACTTTTCTTAAAGCGGGCTGAAGAAATTCTTAAAATTGCCTTAAAATTGCCGCCAGGTTTGTCGGAGGTGTAGCAGTAAAACAAGTTTATCGCACAAGCTCCAGGTATGTACTTTTACGGTTTCTCAAGCTTCCAGTTTGTTCGGGATTGCGAGCATGGATGCTTGCGTTACACTTCTAGCATTGGCCAAAGTCCATCTTCTGCATTAATAGATCAGCGGCAAGTTTTCTCATTATCTGAGGAGGAGGGCTTGTATTCCTGATGAATTTCTGTTATCTTGTTCTTTTCCGACTCGAGCGTTTGTTTCGAAAGCCTGCAAAGCTGAAAACACGTTTTGAGATTTCGCGCACCCTTTGCATTGCGAGCATCCATGCAACTTTACCGAAAAGAACTCCGGCCGATGCTGCAACTGGCCATCCCGGTGGTGATCTCCGAAGTCGGCTGGGTGCTGATGAGCCTGGTGGATACCATCATGGTGGGGCGGGTCAGCCCCGAAGCCATCGGCGCGGTGAGCATCGGCAGCAGCATTTACATTGTGATCCCCATCGTCGGCATTGGCTTTTTGCTGGGATTGGATTACCTCATCGCTCATGCCTTTGGCGGCGGCGACCTGCCGGAGTGCCACCGCTGGCTGCTTCACGGCATTTACCTCAGCTTCATCATGACGCTGCCGCTCACGTTCCTCCTCTGGCTGCTCATCTGGCTATTACCGCGTTTCGATTTGCATCCCGATGTGCTGCCGCTGGCCATCGATTACCTGGAGGTAGTGAGCTGGAGCATCTTGCCGTTGCTGCTTTACGCCACGCTGCGGCGCTACATGCAGGCCATCAATCTGGTCAAACCCATCATGGTCACGCTGATCACCGCTAATGGGGTAAATGCGTTGGCCAACTGGGTATTCGTGTTCGGCCATCTGGGCTTTCCGGCCATGGGCTCCACCGGCGCAGCCTATGCCACACTTGGTTCTAAAATTTTTCTTTTCCTTGGCCTGGCCTTTGCCGTGGTACGGCATGAACTGCGTTACCGCACCGGTCTGTTTCACACGCAGCTCAAACTGGAATTTCGCCGCATCCGCAAGCTGATGCATCTGGGCTATCCGGCCTCGGCGCAACTTTTGCTGGAGGTCGGTGTATTCTCCGCCGCTACCCTACTCGCCGGCCGTTTGACCTCCACTGCGTTGGCTTCGCATCAAATCGTGCTGAAGATCGCCAGCCTGACGTTCATGGTGCCGCTGGGCATTTCATCGGCCGGCGCGGTGCGGGTCGGACAGGCGCTCGGCGCCAAACATCCACATGCGGCGTCGCGTTCCGGCTGGATCGCCCTGGCGCTGGCCACGGTCTTTATGAGCACCGCCGCGGTGATCTTCATTTCCTTTCCACAAATCCTGATCCGCATTTTTACCGATAACGCCGACGTGATTCAACTGGGTGTTTCTTTGTTGTATATTGCCGCCATTTTTCAGATTTTTGATGGTATCCAGGTGGTGGCCACCGGCATTCTGCGCGGCACCGGCGACACCCGTACGCCCATGATCAGTAACCTCATCGGTCATTGGGTTTTAGGCCTGCCCGTGGGCGCCACCCTGGCATTCAAACTCGGATACGACGTGTTCGGCTTGTGGGTGGGCCTGTGCGTCGGTCTGGTGGCCGTGGCCATCGTGCTGCTGATGACCTGGATCCGGCGCGTGCGGCGCATGATCGCTGAATAGCGCGCACCTGGCGCCGGCCCGGGTTGACGCGGAAAAAACGTTTGTCGAGGACTCTTTCATGCGTACCAAATGCTCATGAACTCCAAGAAAGTCCGGGCTACGCCGAGCACACCTTTGTTTCGTACTGGCAAATCCAGTGAATGCTCGTGATATTCTTTCGCAAATAGGAGTGCTTACCATGCAACTAACCAACGTTTCGCGACGTGAATTCATGAAGCAGGTCGCTGCGGGATCGGCCGGAATTCTCATGCTGGAGCCGTTCCTGCGCATTCGGGAAAGCTTTGCCGCGGCGCTGGCATCCGTGCCGCGCCGGCCCGAATCCGCCTCGGATTTCGTCCAACTGCGCGAGCAGTACAGCCTCGCGCCGGACGTGATTTACTTCAATCACGGTTCCATCGGCACCATTCCAAAGCCCGTCCAGAAGGCGCACGAGCAGTATTTGCGCGTGTGTGAGAGCAATCCGTGGCTGTACATGTGGGGCGGCGAATGGGAAGCGCCGCGCGAAAAGGTGCGCAGCAAGGCCGCTGCCGTGCTCCACTGCCAGCCGGACGAAGTGGCGATCACCCACAACACCACCGAGGCGTTCAATTTGCTGGCGCAGGGCCTGCCGATCGGCGCCGGCGACGAGGTGCTGTTCAGCAGCATCAATCATCCCGGCGCCAGCATTTGCTGGTTTCATCACAGCCAGAAGCTAGGCTACACCGTGCGTCAGTTCGATTTTCCCGTTGCTCGCGCAGCGGAATTGACTGAAGACGAGCTGCTGGATCTGTACGACCGGCAGATTTCGCCCAGGACGCGCGTGCTGGTGTTCCCGTATCTGGACAACATGATCGGCGTTCGGCATCCCATCCACCGGCTGGCCAGACTGGCCAAAGCGCGCGGCGTTCGCTATGTGGCCGTGGATGCGGCGCAAATCGTGGGCATGCTGCCGGTGTCGGTGGGCGATTCGGCGGTGGATGTGCTCGCCACCAGTCCGCACAAATGGCTGCAGGCGCCCAAGGGGCTCGGGCTGCTGTATGTGCGCAAAGCGGTGCAGCCGGACATCCATCCGATGTGGGTGACCTGGGGACAGAACCGCTGGAAGGGCACGGCGCGGATTTTCGAGGATTACGGCACCCGCAACATGCCGGAGCTGCTCGCCCTTGGCGATGCCATCGCGTTCAACCTGCGCATTGCGGCGGAGAAACGCGAAGCGCGGCTGCGGCATCTGTGGCAATTTTTCCGTCAGCGCGTGACAGCGCACCCAAAGCTGGAGTGGCGTTCGCCGCAGCACTGGCCGATCAGCGCGTCGCTGTATGCCGTGGAAGTGAAGGGGCATAAAAGCACCGATGTGGCCCGATTGCTGTTCGAAAAAGAAGGCTTTGTGATGCGGCCGTTCGCCACCAAAGAGCTCAACACTTTGCGTATCACCCCGAACGTGTTCAGCACCGAGGAAGAAATGGAACGCTTTTTCGTCGCTATCGAACGCTACTTTTAAATCCATTCTCGCGAAAAACAGTGAATCAACCAGGGAGAGCGTGACCACCACAGGTACCGATCGTAAGAAGGACCGAAATAATTGGCATCATCCGGTAAAAATGCGGAACCGAGCGCGGACCGCAAATCAAGCCAATCCTTCATTTTCAACGCTCACGCTGCCAGAACTTCAGTCCCTGGAACGGCGCAATTTGCCTCGAATGGTGAGCTCAGTCCAGATGACGCTTAAAAAATTCAACTTTGCGTTAAAAAGCTCTTGACTTTCCGGTCTTCCTGTTTTATCTTTGCCGCTAAAATTTACGGAATTTTTTCATTCAAACGACGTTTCCCATGAATCATACGCTGCCAAAAAGCTCGACCGTTGATTGGATTCCGCTTCCCCTTTCGGGAAACGTCCGCCACAGTCTGTCCACCATGGCCCACACCATGACCATGTGTACCATGATGATGACCACCATGATGTGCATGTCGCATCAGACTTTCCGGAGGTGTGTGCCATGTTGAGCTGAGTGATTTCCCAAGCATCGAAAATCCCAAAGCCCCTTTCGGTACCATCTCCGGAAGGGGCTTTTTTTATGGCCTGGATCGCCCGGGCCCGAACTCAAAACCTGGAGAAAGCAAGCATGAGCGACGTATCCTACCGATTCGAGACCCTGGCCCTGCATGGCGGGCAGAGCGTGGACCGTGACACGTATTCCCGTGCGGTGCCGATCTATCAGACCACCTCGTACCTGTTTGAGGATGCCGATCACGCGGCGAGGCTGTTCGATCTCAAACAGTTCGGCAACATTTACACCCGCATCATGAATCCCACAACCGCGGTGTTTGAGCAGCGCATGGCGTTGCTGGAAGGCGGTGTGGCGGCGCTGGCCACCGCCTCCGGGCAGGCCGCCGAAACCCTGGTGGCCGTGACCCTCGCGCAGGCCGGGGATGAATTCATCTCTTCCACAAGCCTGTACGGCGGCACCTACAACCTGTTCAAAGTCACCCTCAGGCGGCTGGGCATCAAGGTGCATTTCGTGGAAAACAACCGTCTTGACGAAATCGAGCGGCACATCAATGCGCGTACGCGCGGCATTTATCTGGAGACCATCGGCAATCCTAAAGGCGATGTGCCGGATTTCGAGGCCATCGCAGAATTGGCGCATGCTCACGGTCTGCCGGTGATCGTGGACAACACCGCCGCCACGCCGTACCTGTGCCGCCCCATTGAACACGGCGCGGACATCGTGCTGCATTCGGCCACCAAATTCATCGGCGGCCACGGTACCTCCATCGGCGGCGTGATCATCGACAGCGGGCGGTTCCCGTGGAACAATGGCCGGTTCCCGCAATTCACCGAGCCCAGCGAGGGCTATCACGGCCTGCGCTTCTGGGAGGCGTTCGGGCCGGAGAGTCCCACCGGCAACATCGCGTTCATCATCAAGGCGCGGGTGGAGGGCCTGCGCGATCTCGGCCCGGCTCTGAGCCCATTCAATGCCTTCCTGTTTCTGCAGGGCCTCGAAACGTTGCCGCTGCGGGTGCAGCGCCATGCCGACAACGCCCTGCGCGTGGCGCAGTTCCTGCGCGAGCATCCAAAGGTGGCCTGGGTAAGCTATCCCGGCCTGCCCGAACATCCGTCGCACGCGCTGGCGAAAAAATACCTGCGCGGCGGCTTCGGCGCGATCCTCACCTTCGGCGTCAAAGGCGGGCTCGAAGCCGGCAAGACGTTGATCAACAACGTGAAGCTGATCTCGCTGCTGGCCAACATCGGCGATGCCAAAACCCTGATCATCCACCCTGCCAGCACCACGCATCAGCAGCTCACCCCCGACGAGCGGTTGGCCACCGGCGTCACCGAGGACCTGGTGCGGCTGTCGGTCGGGCTCGAGCACATCGAGGACATTCTGGAAGATCTGGATCAGGCTTTGAACACCCTGTAACGCGAAAGGAGGCGCCATCCATGGAGACCGTAACCGAAACCACCACGGAATCCGAGACCGGCACCCCGGTGCATCGGGGAACGGTTCGTTTGTTTGACAAAACCCGGCCACTGCTGTTGGAATGCGGGCAACCGCTCGCGCCGGTGGAGGTGGCCTATGAGACTTACGGCCGGCTGAATGCGGAGAAATCAAACGCCGTGCTGCTCCTCCACGCGCTGACCGGCAATGCGCGCGCCGCCACGTTTGGCGCGGCGGCCCCCGAGCCTTCGGGCTGGTGGAACGGCGTTATCGGCCGGGGACGGGCGCTGGATCCCGGCCGATATTTTCTCATCAGCGCCAATTTACTGGGCAGTTGCTACGGCACCACCGGTCCGGCCAGTATCGACCCGGACAGCGGCCGGATGTACGGTACGGCCTTCCCGCCGGTCACCACCCGCGACATGGCGCGGGTGCAGCAAGCGCTGCTGGAGCATCTGGGCATCGCCCGGCTGCGCGCGGTGATCGGCGGTTCGCTCGGCGGCATGCTTGCCTGGCAGATGGCCGTGGATGTTCCGGAGCTGATGCAGCAGGTGGTGCCCATCGCCGGCTCGGTGGCGGCCTCGGCCTGGGTGATCGCCCTGAACGAGGTCGCCCGTCAGGCCATTTTTCTGGATTCGGACTGGGATGGCGCGCAGGCAGCAGACCGGGCACGGATTGCGCCGGAGGGCCTCAAGCTGGCGCGCATGATCGCCATGATCAGCTACCGCAGCGAAGTCTCCTTTGAACAGCGGTTCGGCCGGCAGCGGCTGTTCCGAGAACGCGATCGTCGGTTCGATCGGCAAAACCGCTTTCAGGTGGAAAATTACCTCCACTATCAGGGCGAAAAATTGCTGCGGCGCTTCGATCCGTTCACCTATCTCACCCTCACGCGAGCCATGGATTGGCACGATGTGAGCCGCGGTTACGGTTCCATGGAGGCGGCGCTTCAGCGCATCCACGCCCGCGTGGATGTCATCGGTATCGATACCGACCGGCTGTTTCCGGCAGCCGAAATGCGGCAGACGGTGAAGCGTTTGCAGCAACTGGGCCGGTCGGCCTTGTATCACGAAATTCAATCGCCCCACGGACACGATGCGTTCCTGATAGAATTCGATCAGTTGAACGCCCTGCTCACGAGCATTCTGGAGGTGGAAGATGAAAGTGTTGAAATTCGGCGGCACATCGGTGGGGGATAGGGAGGCCATTGAACAGGTGGTTGCGATCATCCGGCGCGAAGCGGCCGATGCGCCGGTGATGGCAGTGTTCTCGGCCATGGGCGATACCACCGATCGACTGGTGGAGATCGCCCGGCTGGCCGTACGCCAGCGTCTCGATGCGGCCCTGCAGTGGCTGGGCCAATTGCGTCGGCGTCATTTCGGAATGGCGCGCGCTCTGATCACCGGCGACGAACGCTATCAAATGCTGCGCGACACCCTGGCGATGTATTTCGCACGGTTGGAGCAGATGGCGCGCAGCCTGTCGGTGCTGCAGGATTTGTCGCCGCGCGTGCAAGATGAATTTCTGGCCCACGGCGAACTACTATCCACGCGGCTGTTGCAGGCGGTGCTGGCAGAGCGCGGCCTGCCGGCCGTCTGGCTGGATTCCCGCCGGATCATAAAAACCGACGCCACGCACACCGAGGCGGTACCCGACATGGCGGCGAGCCGCGAAGCCGTGGCGGCGCAGGTGCGGCCGCTGCTGGAGCAGGGACAGATTCCGGTGCTGCAGGGTTTCATCGGCGCGGATGCCGAGGGCCACACCACCACCCTGGGCCGCGGCGGCTCCGACTACACCGCGGCGCTGCTGGGAAGCCTTTTGCCGGCCGATGAGGTGCAAATCTGGACCGATGTGGATGGCATCCTGACCGCCGATCCCACCCTGGTGCCCGATGCGCGGCTCGTCGAACGGTTGTCGTACCGGGAGGCGGCGGAACTGGCCTATTTCGGCGCGCGCGTGCTGCATCCGAAGACCCTCGCGCCGGCCATGGAGCGGCACATTCCGGTGTGGGTGCGCAACATCGCCCGTCCGGACGGGCGCGGCACCTGCATCCTATTCGAAACAGGACCGACCGGCGCGCCGGTGAAGAGCATCGCCTATAAGAAGGGCATCACCCTGATCACCATCGTCGCTACCCGCGGGTGGAAGCCGCATGATTTTCTGCGCCGGGTGTTCGATGTGTTCGATCGCTACCAGACCGCCGTCGATCTGGTAAGTACCACCGAGGTGTCCGTGGCGCTGGCCATCCACCGCATGCCTCACCGCGAACGATTCGTCGAAGAGCTGCAGCAATTAGGCAGGGTTGAATGGCAGGCGGACAAGGCCATCGTGTGCGTGGTGGGCGAACGGCTCCGGGGGCGGTCGGGCATTGCGGGCGAGATTCTGGCCGCCGCAGCGCCGCATCCGGTTTCCATGATCAGCCTCGGCGGTTCGGAAATCAACATCAGTTTTGTGTGTGATGAGCAGGCGCTGCCGGCGGTGATCCCGCAGTTGCACCGGCGTTTTTTTGCGAAACGTCCCGACCGGCGCAACGGAAAAGCGGCAAAATCGCCGGCAAAACGAGACGAACACCATCAACTGGCCATTAGGGAGGCATCGCGATGAAGAAAATCCGTGTGGGCATTCTCGGCGCCACCGGCATGGTGGGGCAACAGTTTGTGTCGTTGTTGCAGGATCATCCCTGGTTTGAAATCACGGCGCTGGCGGCGTCGGAAAAATCGGCGGGTAAGCCGTATGTGGAGGCGGTGCAGTGGGTGCAGTCCGAGCCGCTGCCTGAGGCCGTGGCCGACCTGCCAGTGCGGGAGGCCCGGCCGGGCCTGCCCTGCGAGGTGGTGTTTTCCGGACTGGACGCCTCGGCCGCTGAGAGCATCGAACGCGCGTTTGCGGACGCTGGTTATGCGGTGATTTCCAATGCGCGCAACTATCGCATGCATCCGAAGGTGCCGCTGCTGGTGCCGGAAGTGAATCCCAATCACATCGAGCTGATCCGCCGGCAGCAGGAGGGACATCCAAAGCGGGGCTTTATCGTGACCAATCCGAACTGTTCGACGACCGGCCTGGTGCTGGGGGTGCTGCCGCTGTGGCGGCGGTTCGGCATCCGGCGCATGCTGGTGACCACGCTGCAGGCGGTGTCCGGCGCCGGCTTTCCGGGGCTGCCGGCCATGCAGATGCTGGGCAACGTGCTGCCCCACATTCGCGGTGAGGCGGAGAAAATCCAGACCGAGCCGCGGAAGCTTTTCGGTTCGCTGGAAGGTGACCGCGTGCGGGCGGCGGAAATCCAGATCGGCGCGCAATGCAACCGTGTCCCGGTGCTGAATGGCCACCTGATTTCGGTGTCGCTGGAGCTGCGCCAGCAGGCCACGCTCGATGCGGTTCGGGAAACGCTGCGGCAGTTTGTGAGTCCGCTGGCCGAGTGGAATTTGCCCTCGGCGCCGCCGCAGCCAGTACGATTTGTGGAAGACCCGTTCGCTCCGCAGCCCGCCCGCGATCTGATGGCGGACGGCGGCATGACCGTCACGGTGGGGCAGCTTGCGCCGTGTCCGGTACTGGATTACCGGCTGGTGATTCTGGTGCACAACACCATCCGTGGCGCCGCCGGCGGCGCCATCCTCAATGCGGAGTGGTTGCATGTGAATGGGTATTTGTAGCGCAAGCAGGATGCTTGCGCTTTGCGACCGCATGCAGGCATCCCGAAGAACAAACCGGAAGTTTGCATGAAGTACACAAGCGGAGCCCTACGGCCTGCCAGCATTAGATTAACCCATACGCTGGATGCTTATGATAGCGATGGCGGTCTTTACCTAAAAATCATCGCCGTGTATCCAGCGTACCGTTTAATTGGCCGACACTGAGTGCACATGCACCTCTCGCTGCGGGAAGGGAATAGAAATGCCCTCCGCATCAAAAGTAAGTTTGACTTTCTCATGCATGTCAAAATAAATCGGCCAGTAGTCCGGAGTATTGCACCATACCCGAACCACGAAATTCACGGAACTGTCCGCCAGTTCCGACACCGCAATGGTGGGCTCGGGCTCTTTTAGAATACGCTCATCCTCGTCCACCAGTCGCTGCAAAATAGCCTTTGCCTTGCGCAAATCGTCATCATAACCGATGCCAAAGACCATATCCACGCGGCGCGTGGGCTCAGCGGAATAGTTGGTGATGCTGCTCGAGGATAGTTCGCCATTGGGAATGATCACGCGTTTGTTGTCCGGGGTAATCAGAACCGTATGGAAAACCTGGATGGAGGAGACCGTTCCCTTGTTGCCGGCGCCTTCGATGAAGTCGCCCACGCGAAACGGCTTGAACATCAAAATCAATACCCCTCCGGCGAAATTGGCGAGACTTCCCTGTAGGGCAAGCCCCACGGCCAGACCGGCTGCGCCAAGCAGCGCCACAAACGAGGTGGTTTCGATGCCAACCATGGACACCACGCTGACCAGCAACAGAACTTTCAGCATCACGGCGATGAGGCTGATGAAAAATTTTTGCAACGACACATCGATTTTGCTGCGCGCCATGCCACGATTGATGACTTTTTCCACGACCCGGATCAACCATAAACCGACAATCAGGACAAGCGTTGCAGACACAACACGCGGTCCAAATTCCACCAATAACTTCAAGAGCTTGTCAGAATATCCGGAAATTTCTTGCATGAGTTCCCCTCCTGGCTGTTGTTCAAGGATTGCGGCTGCTTCGATGGGCGACATCGGCATGTGGCGATGCGCGGGCGAAAGCACCATCCTTAAAAATTGCTGCCAAAATAACCAATCGTGGCGCCGAATGCAACCCAAATTCATCGAACCCTCTTTGCAAGCCGGGATTCGCCTTTTTACAAACGATCTCCGCATCCGGGAAAAATGGTCATGAAATGCTTTCGCTTGCCGGATTTATTTTTTACATTGAGACGCATGATCGGTGCGATTCGAAATGGACTCCATCCTTTTATGAACCTCTGAGGGAAGCGAACGAGGGAGTTCCCATGGCAAATAAGACGCATGCAAACTCCGTCCGGCGAGCCGTGGTGGTAGATGGCTGCCGCATTCCGTTTTTGCGGTCGGGTACACAGTACCGGGACCTGTCGGCGTACGACCTGGCCCGGCTGGCAATCAAAGCCATTCTGCATAAAACCCAGATCGAGCCCGGTCGCATCGATCAGGTGATCATGGGCAATGTGATCGTCAACAATAAATATAGCAACGTGGCCCGGCAGGCCGCGCTGGCGGCCGGAGTGCCGCATCAGGTGCCGGCCTATACCATCACCCTGGCCTGTGTCTCAGCCAACCAGGCCATCACCGATGCCGTGGCGCTCATCGAAACCGGGCAGGCGGATGTGGTGCTGGCCGGAGGGACCGAAAGTCTGACTGATGTGCCCATTCCGCTGCGCAAGCGGTTGCGCGATAAACTGGTCGAAGCGCAAAAGTACCGCGGTCCGATGGATTACATGAAGTTCTTCAAGGGCCTGAGGCCGAAAGATTTGCTGCCGGATGTGCCGGCCATTGCCGAATTCTCCACTGGACGGACCATGGGGCAGGACTGCGATCGGCTGGCTGCGCGCATCGGGGTCAGCCGGCAGGAGCAGGATGAGTACGCGCTGCGTTCGCATCAACTGGCGGCCCGGGCCACCAGAGAGGGATTGTTCAACGATGAGGTGGTGCCGGTGCGCGTCCCGCCGCATTTCGAGCCGGTGCAAAAGGACAACGGCATCCGCGAGGATTCCACCCTGGAGAAGCTGGCCTCGCTGAAACCGGCTTTCGTGCGGCCATACGGCACCCTGACCGCCGGCAACTCCTCGTTTTTGACCGATGGCGCGGCGGTGGTGCTGCTCATGGCCGAGGAGGCGGCCCGCGCGTTGAGCTACCGGCCAAAGGCCGCTGTGAAGGGCTATGCCTATTCGGCGCAGGATCCGCGGGAAGAGCTGCTGCTGGGACCGGCCTATGCCACACCGCGGGTGCTGGACCAGACCGGCCTGACGCTGAAGGATATTCAGGTGTTTGAATTTCACGAAGCGTTTGCGGCGCAGATTCTGGCCAATTTGAAATGCCTGGCCTCGGATCAGTTTGCCCGTGAGCATCTCGGCCGCGATAAGGCGGTGGGCGAGATTCCCATGGAGCAGTTCAACACCCTGGGCGGTTCGCTGTCGCTAGGCCATCCGTTTGGCGCGACCGGCGCTCGCCTGATCACGACCGCGGCGAACCGTTTGCAGCGCGAGGATGGGCAGTTCGCCCTCGTGGCTGCCTGCGCGGCCGGCGCCATAGGCAGCGCGATCGTTCTTGAGCGATTGAATTGAAGCGGCAAGAAGAACCCCAGTACATACCTGGTGCTTCTGAGGTGCCCGGTGTTTGTTTCGATCCGGTTGTTTTCCTTTGTGCCCCTGGTGCCTTTGTAGTAAAAAAAATAGGCGGTCAGGGACCGCCTCTATCCGGATGGAGATATCTGTACATATCCGTTTCATCCGCGTCATCCACGTTCGCTTTTGATGGAAGAGAACCCATCCCTTACGCCGCTCCCGGGAGGGGAACAGCAATGCGCTTTTGTTGTCAAATGGAGGGTAAAGCCTTCTTCTATTCCATCCGTGTGAATCAGTGTCAATCTGTGCAATCCGTGGTTTCCCAATACCTTCTTTGTGGTAAAATAAAATCCTCCATATCTTCCTAAGACAGGCAAGATGCCTACCCTACTTGCACGGCAGAAACCGTACGGTGGTCTCCATTTCTTCCAGCACCTGCGCCAGGGCTTTGGCAGTGAGGCGGATGTCCTCTTCGCTGGTGTCGTGCGCCAGCGAGATGCGGATGGCGCAGTGGGCGTCCGCCTTGCTCAGCCCCATGGCCAGCAGCACGTGCGTCGGCTCGGGCGAGCCGGATTTGCAAGCCGATCCGGACGAAATCGAAATGCCGTGCTGATCCAGCGCAATCACCAAAGACTCACCACGGATATCCGGCAGGGTCAGGTTCAGGGTGTTGGGCAACCGCTGTTCGGGATGGCCGTTAAGCCGCGCTTCGGGGATGAGCCGCCGGATTTCCCGCTCGAGCCGATCGCGCAGCCCGGCGATCTGATGCCGCGCTTCTACATGCTGCACCGCCAGCTCCGCGGCCTTGCCGAAGCCCACGATGGCGGGCACGTTTTCGGTGCCGGCGCGCAGCCCGTGCTCCTGCTTGCCGCCGTGCACCAGCGGCTCAAGCGTCACTCCCTGGCGCAGGTACAGCGCGCCAATGCCCTTGGGCCCGTGCAATTTGTGCGCCGACATGCTCATCAGGTCCACGCCCAGCGTTTCTACATCCACCGGAATTTTGCCGATGGCCTGCACGGCATCGGTGTGGAACAGCACGCCGCGCTCGTGGGTGATGGCGCAGAGCTCGCGTATGGGCTGGATCCTGCCCACCTCGTTGTTGGCCATCATGATGGACACCAGAATGGTGTTGTCGGTCAGCGCCTGCTGCAGGTCTCGTGGCCGTACCCTGCCGGTTGCATCCACGGGCAGGTAGGTGATGCGGTAGCCCAGTTTTTCCAGAAAGGCGCAGGTTTTGAGAATCGCCGGGTGCTCGATGGTGGAGGTGATGATGTGGTTGCCGCGATCGCGGTGGGCGAAGGCGACGCCTTTGAGCGCCAGGTTGTCGGCCTCGGAACCGCCGCCGGTGAAAATGATGCGCCGCGGGCGCGCGTGGATCAGGTGGGCGATTTTGCGCCGGGCCTCTTCCACGGCCGCGCGCGCGTCCATGCCCATCCGGTGGATGCTGGAGGGGTTGTCATGTACCGCTTCGAGATACGGCAGCATGGCCTCGCGCACGGCATCGGCCACCCGGGTGGTGGCGTTGTTGTCGAGGTAAATACGCCGGGTGATCTTCTTCGGCGCGCTGGTCTGCTGCACCACGATGGGGCCGCAGGTGTTGGCCGCATTGCGGTCGAGTCGCCGGCGGATGCGTTCATCGCCTTCCTCGATCTTCCCCACCTCACACAGCAGCGCCTTGTACACCGGAAAGCCGGAAATCTCATCGTAATTCTGCAGGTCGGTGAGCTCATTCACGTTCCACTCCTGCCACGCCTTCGGGCCCACCGGGGTGCCGCCGCCCATGTTGCACTCGATGGCGCCGCGCACGATGTCGCGGGTGACGCGGGCGCGGAACGGCACCACGCCGCGCGGCGTACGCACCTCCACCAGATCGCCGGTCTGGATGCCGCGCTCTTTCGCATCCTCTTCGTGGATTTCCACCGTGGGCTCGGGGTTGTCCTTCACCAGCCCGCGGATGCCGTGGTGCTGCGATCGGAAATCGGTCTGCGGCCGGGAACCGGAATTGAACACCAGCGGGAAATCCCGCGTCAGGTGCGGACTGGCCTGCGGTCCTTCGCGCGGCTCGGTGTATTTGGGCAGCGGTTCGTAACCGTACTCTTCCAGAACCGTGGACCAGATTTCGAATTTGCCCGTCGGGGTGTCGAAACCGGGTTGGCCGTCCGTGCGCAGCTTTCCCTTCTGCCATTTTTTGTATTCCATCACCGAAGTGGGCTTTTTCACCCAGCCGCCGGCGGCCTTCACTTCGTCCAGGGTGTAGCCCGAGCCCTGCAGGGCAAATTCGATGAGCTCGCGCTCGCTCTGCGGGTACAGGTCGCCGTAGCCCAGCCGCCGCGCCAGTTCGGCCATGATCAGGTAGTCGTTGCGCGCCTCGCCCACCGGCTCGATGACCTTTTCGCGCAGCCGGAAGATGGGGCCATACACCATGTAGGAATCGATCTCGAACATGGTGGTGGCCGGCAGCACCACATCGGCGTACGCCGCATCCGCCGTCATTTGCCGGTCGATGCAGACCAGAAAATCGAGATGCGCCAGGGTCTCGCGCCAGACCGGCGTCTGCGGCCAGGAGGTGAGCAGCGACGCGCCGTGGATGATGAGCCCGCGGATGCGGTAGGGCTCGCCGTACAGCACCGCCTCCACCAGTCCGCTGGCATGCGATTCGCCGCGGTACTGGCTGTAAATGGGAAACTTCTCCCGCGCCACCGCCCGGTCGAGTTTGGGGTTGGGCTGATTGCAGGCGCGGTTGATGGGGAAGTGGCTGTCCAGCATGGCCAGGCCGATGCCGCCGGGCACGTCCAGTTGGCCGGCAAGGGCAAAAAGCGTGTACACCGCGCGAATAGCCTGGATGCCGCTGTTGGAATATTCCAGTCCGGTGTACATGAGCGGGCAGGCGCCGGTGGCGTTGCAGATGCGCCGCGCCAGATCGCGGATGGTGTCGGCCGGTACTCCGGTGATGCCCTCGGCCACTCCGGGGCGGAAATGCTGCACATAGGTGCGCAGCTCTTCGAAACCGTGCGTCCAGTTGAAGGCGAAATCCTCATCGAACAGGTCTTCGTCGATCATCACTTCGATCAGGCTCAGGGCCAAAGCGCCATCGGTGCCGGGCCGGATGGGCACCCACTGCGCGTTGGTGCGGGCCACGGTCTCGGTGCGTCGTGGATCGATGACCACGATGTCGGCGCCGCGCCGGGATGCGGCCTCGAGCCGGTGCATGTCAAGCGGCGGCGAGTCGGTGGCCGGATTGGCGCCCCACACCACGATCATCTCCGCGTTTTCGAGATCGGTGAACATGTTCACCAGCATGCGGCCCATGGTCACGTGCGGCGCGATCATGGCGAAAGACACGTAGCACAGCGCGCCGACCCCCATGGTGTTGGGCGAACCGAAGGGGAACAGCACATTGGAGGCGGACGACACGGCCACACCTTTGGGCTGAAACATATCGCACAGCGACAGCTCGAAAGCGCCGCGGCCGGTGTAAATGGCCACCGCCTCGGGGCCGGATTCGGCCTTGATGCGTTGCAGGTTCTCGACAATGAGGTCGTAGGCCTCGTCCTATGAAATGCGCTCGAACGCGTGCGTGCCTTTGGGGCCCTTGCGCTTCATGGGATATTTTAGCCGGTGCTCGGAATAAACGATCTCCGGGGCATGTTCGCCGCGGCGGCAGATCATGCCGAGGGGATGGCCGGCATCCGGGCGGATATCCACCAGCCGCCCGTTTTCTTTTTTGACTTCCACCCAGCACCCGGCCGGACAGATGCCGCAGATTGCTTTTTGCCATGCTGCATCTTGAAAGGATGTATGATTGGATGGGGCTGGCATATCGTCACTCCTCAATTGCATGGAAAAAGAGCTTTCAATTTAGTTTAGCAGGTGGGAAGTTTCAAACAAGCAAAAACAAACGGAAATCACTGGAAAATTTCGTTCATTGCATTGGAGGCCTTGAAAACGGCGCTAACCTGTTTGCAGGGGGGCCACGAGATGAACCATGGAAGGCTATAGCTGCACTTTCAAGTAGTTATTCTGGGGTATTTGCATTTCAGAGGATTGATTTGGTCAGTGTCTTCCTCCAATTTTTCGCGAGTTTGAAGAGGCCTTCTTCTCTTTATGTTAGATAAGAGGCTTGGAGGGAGGCATCAATTTTATGAAATCTTCAAAATTATGAAAAAAATGTAATTTGATTTTAATGAATAAAATGATCAAACTTTATTTAATCATTCTGTTCCTGTTCAATTGCTTGGTCACGGTCAAGACAATTTGCTCACTTGCTGGGGAATCTCTAAGACCTTTCCTGACCAATTATTTTCGCAAATAGCAAGCCTTACTATTTACTGCCTCTGCAGCTTCATCCACTAATTCACTATCGAAATGGTTGATACGGCTGAATAGTTACGATTAATCAAAAAAAAGCCATTCAGTCCATTGAACAATCATTACAAAACCGTGGAAGTGGTTATGACCAAACAGACCTTATTAGCGGTCGTGCTAAGTGTTGTCGTGTTACCCTCTAGTTCGATCCGGGCTCAGGATACCACTCTGACGGTTACAGCTTCTGGCAAGGTGGGCATTGGTTTAGCCTCGCCACAAGTTTTGCTGCACGTCAATGGAGATATGCAAGTGAATTCAAATAAGGGTGTTTTGAAAATAAGACATGACCAAACCAAGGATGGATGGTTATGGGGAACAACCGAAGGCGGAAAAGTTCTATTATTAGCACAAGTTAGTCCCAATGAAATGGTGTTTCCGTTAATTTATTACAATTCGAACTATCACAGCATTTGCCTGTCAAATATTATCCACAAAAGTGTTTCCGTTAATTTATTACAATTCGAACGGCATGAGCATTGGCGAAAAAAATCCGAAAGAAGCATTAAATGTAAACGGGAACATTCGAGTTACTGGTTGGGTGGATAGCGTTGATATTTCTGAACTTAAAAAACAAGTGGATAAGCACCGTAGTCGATATAATAGTTTTAAAAATTTGAATTATGATTTTGTGGATGTTGGTAATACGTGGACTAAATTAAACACTGGTGATACTTCAAATATTTTTCGGAAGCGGTTTGATGAAACTTATGTGGAAGTATTTGTAAACAGCCGGGTGATGGTTGAAACTTTAACTGGTACGGGAATATTGTTTCAGGTACGCTTGAGCGGTCAGGAACCTACATGGGAAACCAGGGGGTCCATGATCAAGGCTTCCTCCGATTACTATTTATCGTTTATGGGAGTTTTTGAACGCTTGCCGGCTGGAAGCTATGATGTAGAAATCTGGACACAGGTTCCCAATTCAGGAAATGCCACAAAAGTTCTATTCGACCCCGGAGGATATAATGGTGGTATTGTGGTAAAAGAATCATGGTGAGCCTTCCGTTCTAAATGATTTTATACTCAAATTTGCAAGGAGTTTGAAATGCTTGTATCCCATCAACCGCTACGGCTATCCAGGATACGTCTTCTCAGTTTTTGGATGATAACTGCGTTTTTAATTGGATGGTTGCCGACAAAAAAAATCGTGGCCCAACCTCTTGTCATTGTTCAAGACAGTGTTCTATCGGCAGATTATTCTGTTGAAGCGAGCCAGAAAATCGTGCTGGGGCCCAATGTTCTGATCAAAGCCAATGCACGGGTGACTCTGACTGCCCCGCAGGTTGCGATGCTGGGGACGGTGGCCGTGCTACGCAACGCCACATTGCAAGTCGTTTCTACAGCGCCTGCCACTTCAGTGGAGCAGGAGATGGCCCCGGTTCCGGAACGTTTTACGGTGTATCCTAATTACCCAAATCCGTTCAATCCCGGAACGCAAATCCGATTTGCGCTGCCACAGCCGGCAAAGGTGGAAGCGGTGGTTTATGATTTGTCCGGCCGACGCGTGAAAACCTTGCTGAACGGTTTGGTGCGCGCCGGATGGCATAGCGTGACCTGGGACGGGACCAACGCGCTTGGCCATCGTGTCGCCTCAGGCGTGTATTTGTACACGATCCGGGCGGGAGCGGAGGTTGTTACCGGAAAAATGACGCTGGTGCAGTAAGCGATTGATTAGGTGCGCTTGACTACGCCCTGTCCTGATCGCAACACTGCGGCGGGACAGGGCGGTTTATTTTCTCATCCCCAATTTTTCCAGCCGGGAACGCAAATGGCGTTCAGTGATACCCAGCAGGCGGGCGGCGGCGCTCTGGTTGCCGCCGGTTTCCTGCAACGCCGTGCGAATCATCTCGGTTTCGAAGGCCCGCATTTTGGCCTCATAGCCGGCTTCGAGATCGTGCGGATCTAGCAGCGCCTTCTCGGGAAACGATTGCAGGGGGGCCGGCAGGTCATCGGTGGTAATGGTTTCGCCGCGACACAGCACCACGGCCCGCTCGATCATGTTTTCCAGCTCGCGCACGTTGCCGGGGAAGTTGTACTTCATCAGATGATCCAGCGCCTCGCGCGAGATGCCCTTGACCGTTTTCTGGTTTTCCTGCGCGTATTTCTGGATGAAGTGATCCACAAGCACCGGGATGTCGGTTTTGCGCTGGCGCAGCGGCGGAATCCAGATGCTCACCACATTGAGACGGTAGTACAGATCATCGCGGAATTCGCCGGCCTGCATCATCGTTTCGAGATCGCGGTGGGTGGCTGCGATGATGCGCACGTCCACCTGCCGGGTTTCGTTGCCGCCGATCCGTTCAAACTGACCGAATTGGATGGCGCGCAGCAATTTGACCTGCACGCTCAGTGGAATGTCGCCGACTTCATCGATAAACAGGGTGCCGCCGTCGGCTTCCTCGAATCGGCCGCGACGCTGCTGGGTGGCGCCGGTGAACGCACCTTTTTCGTGGCCGAATAGCTCGCTTTCGATGAGGTTTTCCGACAAGGCCGCTACATTGACTACCACAAACGGCTTATCCTTGCGTGGACTGGCGAAATGGATGGCGCGGGCGATGAGTTCCTTGCCGGTGCCGCTTTCACCGCGGATGAGCACCGTGGCCTTGCTGGGCGCTACCCGCGCGGCCGTATTCAGCACCTGCTCCATTTCGCCGCTCTGCGACAGGATCGCCTCAAATTTGAAGCGTTCCCGCAATTGCTCCTTCAGCAGCCGGTTTTCCGCGATCAAAAAGCGCTTTTCGCGCACGCGTTTGATGAGGTTTTCCAGCTCGTCGAGGTCGATGGGCTTGGTGAGGTAATCATACGCCCCGGCCTTCATGATGTCCACCGCATCTTCAATGCTGCCGTAAGCGGTCATCACCACCACATCGATGTCCGGATTCAGATCCTTGATTTTGCGCAGCACCATAAAGCCGTTCCATTCCGGCATACGGTAGTCGGTCAGCACCAGATCAATGGTGTGCTGCTCGGCCAGATGCAAACCCTCCGGACCATCCGTGGCGGTGAACACCTCATATCCGCGCCGGCTCAAAAAGCTTTTCAGCGATTGCAACTGCGCGGGCTCGTCATCGATGATCAAAATGGAAAACGGGTTCATGGGTTGTCCTGACAATTTCGAGTTTATTTTCCGTTTTCCTCCATCCCCGGTTTAGCCTGGGATGGAGAGAATCAAATAAGGAAAAACCTCCTCGTCGGTTCACGCCGTATCCACTTCCGCCGGTAAACGGAGGATAAACGTCGTGCCACGGCCTTCTTCGGTCTCAAATGAAATGACACCACCGTGATCGTACACGATGCGCTGCACCACGGCAAGGCCGACGCCGGTGCCGCGCGCTTTCGTGGTAAAATACAAATTGAAAATCTTATGCCGGATCGCATCCGGGATGCCCGGGCCGGTATCCCGGATGCGCAGTTCAATCTCTCCGTCATTGATCGGCACGGCGTCAATTTCTATAGCGCCGCCATTTGGCATGGCGTCCACGGCATTTTGAATCAGATTCATGAGCACCTGCTGCATCTTCCGGCGATCCCACAGCACCTCGGCATCGCCATCCAGCCGGATATGAAATTCGACGCCGGCCTGTTCCATGAGGCTTTGGTACTGCATGTGCACGTGCTTCAGCAGGTCGGACAGCCGGAACCGCTCCGGCTTCAGCGGCTCCGGCCGGGCAAAGCGCAGAAATTGGCCGATGGTGTCGTTAATGCGCCGAACCTCCTGATACACCAGCCTCATGAGCTGATGATACTCATCGGCGTTTTCTCCGGGCTCAAAATCCCGGTCGAGTTGCTGCACCGTGGTGCTGATGGTATTGAGCGGATTGCGAATTTCGTGCGCCACCCCGGAAGCCAGTTCACCCATGGCGCTGAGGCGTTCATGGCGCTGCATTTGCATCTCCAGTCGCCGCAGCTCGGTCATGTCGCGGATCACCAGTACCGTATTGCGTTGTTCGTCCTCATCGGTGAACTCGCCTTTGGATACCAGCAGGTAGCGCCTGTGTTGTCCGATGCGGCACTCCACTGGCTGCATGGTCACTCCGGCCTGCAGGATTTTGTCGCAGTTGGTGGCGTCGAAGAGGTTGGTGAGCGGCCGGCCTATTATTTCATCGCGGTGGCGTTCAAACAGGCGCTCGGCAGCGGCGTTGAAAATTTTGATGCCCGCGTGGTCGCTGAATACCACAATGGCGTCGCTGACGTTTTCAATAATATTGCCGGAATAGGTTTCGACCACCTGATATTGCCTCTGCACCACATCCAGGTGCTGACGCACCAGTACCAGGCTAAACAGCACGAAACCTATAAAAGTGAGCACAAGGGTGATGCCCACCAGCCGCCGGTAAACCCGTGCATTAATGGCCTGCAGCGGCTCGAGCGTCAATCCCAGGCGAAACATGCCAAAGCCATGATCCTGATAATACAGTGGATGCACCGCCTCGAACACGTCCTCGCCATTGAAGCGAACAATGCGGCTGGCAAAGGTGGAGTCCTGCCAGGCGCGCCAGAGAAACGGCGACTGCTGCAGGCCCTCGAGTTCAGTGACATTGCCCGAAGCCGCCAGAATACCGCTGGTATCCTGCAAGGCGACATACACGATGCCCGGACTTTCGCCGAGACCGCGCATCAGGCTGCCAAAGCCCACCTGCTTTCGGAAGCTGAGCAAGGTTTCGGCATCCAGGTTCACGACGATGGCGCTGCGGTCGCGCGCGGCAATGGCCAGGGCATAGCGGAAACCGCTTTCGAAACGCGCCTGCTTCAGGCCGATGAACAGCGTATCCCGTTCGCCGGAGAAAATGGGCGCCAGAATAATCTTTGGGGAAATGCGCTCCGGCCGGCCAGTGTGGATGGGTTGATGGCTCGAAAAAATCTTTTCCCCGTCGCGGTTGAATACATTGATACGAAACACCTCGTTTTCTTCGGCCAGCCGCTGCAAAATATCGTTGTTCAACTGCCCGGCTTCGTAGAGATGACGCACAAAATTGGCGTTATTCAACAAACGCCGCTGGATGTTTTTTTTCAGATGCTGATTGCTTAATAGCGCGTTGCGCGAAGCGGTGAGCATGCTCTCGAGTGTGTGGTGCGCCTGCTGCTCCATCAGCAGCAGAAATTCCTTGCGGCTTTGCTGCAACTCAATGAGCGCCGACAGCACCATCACCACGGCGATGACGATGAAGGACAGAATCAGCGTGCGCGGCTGCAACGAAAGCGTCTTCGGCAACCAGGATTTCATCCACGAGCTCGCAATCGGTCGGTTCAAGAAGTTGTGTCGATCATGTGCCGTCAATTTAACACCGTTCGTCAGCGATTGCAATCATTAATATTTGGTTCGGTTCCATGGCTGTTCGCCGGAGGCCAGCGCGGCATACCGCTCATTCGGGCATGTGTGGCACAAGCTCTGACCTCCGAAATAGCACGTGCGACGCACCATCCGGCACGCCGCACGTCCGGGGCAGGAGGCCTGAGGTGAAAAAAACAATCGCATCGTCGGTCAATCCGACTTCTGCGGTTCGGGCGCCAGAATCGCTACCAGTTCGTACGGCAGCATCTGGTGCCGCATGGCAACATCGCGGATTTTTTCGTCCATCGTGGCCTCGATACCGTGCTCGCGCATTCGCTGCATCAGCTTCTCCGGGGATAGCTCTATTTTTTTAGCCAATTCGGCCAGGGTCATGCGACCGTAGCCGCCACCCGGGGATACATGGCCGCTCTCGGAAGCCTTCATCACCCGTGGCAGGGTTTGAATTTTGCGGTACAGTTCCGCCGGGGAAAGCCCGTTGGCGGCGGCCAGGTCCTGAATTACCACCGTATCGGCCGGTACCGGCACACCGGCGGCCTGCAGCCGCTGAACCACCACCTGTGCTGGCAGATCCAGCGCCTGCGCAAATTCGGCGACGGTCAGCCTTTCAGCGTGCGGTATGGGCGGCTGGTCCTGCTCAGTGGCCCATGAGTTCGAAATATCCTCGCCGAGATCGATGATCGTGCTAAATGGCGGCCACTGCAGCAGCGTCATTGTGATCACGGCCATGGTCATGACCGCGCTGAGCAGCATTTCTTGTCGCAGGGCAAATCCCTGCTGCAAGCGGGCTTTGACATACGAAACGAACGGCTTCCAGTTGTAATACAGATGCCAGCCGCCGAAAATGAGGAACAGAAGCGCAAACACGGTGTGGATGCCGCTCCACTGGCTTTTGCTCAGTCCGAAAAGCATCCAGTTGGTCCAGTAGGCCACACGGCCCGGCGGCACGATGTACAGCACGGTTCCGGTGATACTCATGATCAAAAACGTGAACACCACCGACAGGCTGATAAACGCCCGTAGGTTGAATTTTTTTATTTTGCGATTCATGGCGATTTCCCATCTGGATTAGAAGTCCAATTCCAGACCAAGCGAGATGGCTCTGGAGCGGTAATCGTACCAGAAACTGTTGGAGGCGTTATCGATCCACTGCAATTGTAAATATGCATTGACTTTGGGCAAAGCCGAGCCCGAAAGCGTGAACGATTTTTGCACATACAGCCAGGCGCTGCGGTACGTATCTTCGCGCAAAATAGCGTCGTTGAAATTCTCAGCATCCTCAAAAATGCCCTGGGTGACATAGGGCTTGTATTTCAGCAACGCGCCGGCGCGCAATAGCATGTTGGCCGGCAAAAGCTGGGTGAGCAGTGCTTGCAGAGTATAGCCCTCATAGCCCAGGGGATCATCAAAAAGTTGCGACTCCTGCGCATCGAGCAGCTCCACGCCGGTGATGTAGCGGTCCGAGCCCGACAGGTTGAGCTGCCGGGTATATTGCACCGCCAGACCGGTGGTGGGTGTAAGGGACTGCGCCAGGCGAAGCCAGAAGCTCATTTGCGAAATGGACGGCGCCGTGACCACCTGCTGCGAAAAGCCGGGAGAGCCCATACGTCCCGGGCCGCCAAAGGAGGGGCCGTGCGAGTTGCCCGGCATGACGCGGTCGCCGTCAACGGTGGTGGATTGGCTGTATTGCTTGAACCGGTAGCGCACGCCGCCGATGACCGTCGTGCGGCTGGGAAAACGGCGATTGACGTTCACGCTCAGCGACATCTCCCAATTGTCCAGATCAGAAAGCTGCGCATAATGATTGCGGCTTATGGCCGCGTTGGCGGTGATGTAGCTGTTGTCGGTCATGATGTGCTTGCGCGCATACGCGGTCAGCGTGAGATAATCGTAAAAATTATAAGTTTCGCGGTTAATTTGCTGGTTGGCGTAAACGCCCCAACGCGCGGTCTCGGATTCGGACCACAGCGCAAGCTGGTGCCAGTAATAATTGCGCTCGGGCAGAGCGCTGAATCGGCTGAAATCGCCGTAATAACTCACATTGAACCTGGCAAAGCCACGCTGGATGCCGAGCGAATAGGCGGAAATCCAGCTTTCGCTGGTGCTCCGGTAGGAAAACGGATTGTCACTGAAGACCTGCCGGGTGGCCAGGCTCAGATTCCACTGCGCTGGAGCTGCCTCCGCAAACAGGAACAGACCGAATCCGACGAGAATCCATCCGCTGGTGATGCCTGCACGTTTCATGATCCATACCTGAAAATTGGTTTCGTTTTCCGGGTTTATGATGTTTCAGGGATTGCCTCGGGTAGAGGCAATCCCTGAATACCAGTCTCAGTTGCTTTTGCCACCGCGATTGGCCTTGCCTTTCGGCCCGGTGCCGTCGCAGTTGTCGGAGCCAGCGCCGGCCTTGACGCCATGACCTGTACCGTCCTGCGGCCGCACACCCTGATTGCCGGTGCCGTCACCAGGTCCATGGCCGCCTTTCTGACCTTTCATGCCGGGCATCGCGCCATGGCCTTTACCGCCGGTAGCCCGGTTCATCCGGTTCATCATATTGTCGTTGATACCGTCGCCGTCGAGGTCGATGAAGCCGTGCATGCCGCGGCCAGCGCGCATTTTCGGCCCGGTGTAATCCGGATCCAGTCCGTTGGGAATGCCGTCGCCGTCATGGTCGGGAGCGTTGTCATTGTAGCCATCGCCGTCCTTGTCCACGAACCGGTTGCCGTGATGCATGGGTTGGCCGGGCTGGCCTTTGACCTGATTTTGGGCCCTGGTGTCGTTTTGTTTTTTTGCCTGGGCCGTGACCTTGGCCTTGTTGCGTTTCTGGACTTGCGCACGCGTCTGCGTAGAGTCCTGAGCCGCAGCCACAGAAATGAGTGAGATTCCAAACACCAGAGTCAGTACCGGAATCATGCGGTTCAGCCCTTTCATGATCCACCTCCTTGGTTGATGGTTTCGGGTGCGGTTGTTATCTCAATTCCGCTCGATAAATGGTCAAGGATCGTGCCAGAAAAATCATGATTCTGTAACTTATTGATTATTCAATGGATGGGTAAGTATCGATGTAAAGGGGGAAGCTCGCTTATTCGACCATTTGGTCGAATTGAGGGACGGGTTGGGCGAGGTGGTAAAGGGGGAAACATACACCATTGATGGTGCACAATTCGGTGCGCGCTGGTTGGGGCAAAGTGAGAGATTTACTGGCTGGAACGGGTACAATTTTCATTTTGTTTTGCTGCTTGCTTTGATAGTGGCTATTTCATATTTTCTTTCATTCAAACTATTGGAGTCCAAAATGATTCTCCATGTTGTGGAAGCCAAATATTTGCATGATTATATCATCTGGGTTCGGTTCAATGATGGGACCGCCGGAGAGATCGATTTAGAAGAGCAGCTTTACGGCGAAATGTTTGAACTTCTAAGAGCCCCGGACAAGTTTAAAACTTTCAAAGTGGATTCATTCCTGGGGACCCTGGTGTGGGAAAACGGCGCCGATCTTGGACCGGAATTTTTGCACGCTAAAGCAAAAAGCCTGGTTTGAGTTTTGGGGTAGGAATGGAAACCGCAGGAAAATGGACTAATCTCATAGTTTTTCTTTTTTTTCTTCCAGCCACGCAAGAATTTCCTCGATTTGTTTCCTGGGTTTTCTTATATGGAGAATTACTACTGTTATTAATAATATTTTTAAATGCCTATTTTTGCCCAGACTCATGAATTGTTTTTGAAATAGCCACGGATTGACGCGGATTAAACGCGGATTTTCTAAAAGCATAGGGTAAGCTAAAAATGACAGTAATCAAAAAGTCACACAAAGCCACGAAGCCACAAAGCTTTTAAATCTAAGAACCTGGAACCATTATAATTATCGGCCTGCTTCTTATTGACGTTTTTTAAAGTCAGCCTGCAAGCATAAAGGAAAAATCCGTGTCCATCCGCGTCATCCGCTTTATCCGTGTTCCATTCATAACCCTCGCTCCAAATTTCCAGCCGGGCAATCAAAATACCTTCTGCGAACTCGGCAAGGTTTGGCTCTCATTCAATACGCCGCCAGCTCATAGGCTCTGCGGTACACCGCTTCGATGACTTCCAGCGGCGCGTCGTCCTGGAACATGTGCGAGCCGGCGAAGATGAACGGGCCGGTGGGCTTGAGAAGGGAGAATACCCGTTCCACTTCCTGTCGAATTTCTATTTCATTCATCACCGGCAGCGCGGTGATGGTATCCAGCCCGCCCATGATGCAGATATCCCGCCCTAGAATTTCTCGCGTTTTTTCGTAGGACATGCCGGCCGATTCCTGCACCGGATGCAGCCCGCGGATGCCCAGTTGCTTCACGCCTGCCAGCAGCGTCGTGATGTCGCCGTCGCTGTGCAGCAGCACAGGCACGTCGTGTTTGTGCGCCACCTCGACGATGAGCTTCGTGGCCGGGAACACGATGTCCCACCACATCTGCGGGCTGAACAGGGTGGTGTTTTGCTGCCCCCAGTCGTCGGACAGCTCGATGACATCGGCGCCGGCCTGGAGGGCGGTCTCCGCGCAGGCGGCGCTCCATTCCGCCAGCTTGAAAAACATCCTTTTGGTTTTCTCCGGCTCGGCCGTCATGTTGATCAGCGCCTCTTCCACGCCCGGGCGGCCGTTTTTCTCGAACAGGAACTGCGTCAGCTCGAACACACCCCACACGTGTACGAACACCGGCTTGTCCTGCCGATGATAGTCCAGCGCTTCGCGGACGCTCAAAAACAGATTCAGGTGGCCATCGCATGGGATGCCGAGGATGTCCGGCGATGTGGGATCGATGGGATCGAGCTCGAGGTAGCGGTCGAGATCGGCGATCTGCGCGTGCGCTTCCGGGCCGCCAAAGGGAAAGCGCGTCAGCACGCCGGTGACGATGTCGAGGTGAAACGCCTCGCAAAACGCATCGACGCTGCCATATTTTTCATTGACTTTCGCGCGCACGCCGGGATTCCATCCAGCGAACACGTTCAGCGGGACACGGTCGGGCTGTTCGCCACGCAGCACCGCCTGCACTCGCTCTCCTGAAGTCATGATTGCTTTTCCTCGTTGAATTGATCCACCAGCTTGCGCATTTTGCGGATGTGCGGCGGGCCGGTGCCGCAGCAGCCACCGAGGATGTTCACTCCGATCTCCAGCAGCCGGATCGCGTCCGGCACGATCGATTCCGGCGTGTCCGGATACACGTTGCGGCCGTCGATCCACTGCGGCAGGCCGGCGTTGGCCTGCGCCAAAAGCGGCCGCTCGGTCAGCGGCCGCATTTCGGCGATGATTTCCACCATGTCATCGAACCCGCGGCCGCAGTTGGCGCCGAGGATGTGCGCCCCGGCCTCGCTCAGAATTTGCACCGCGGTGGCCGGATCCACGCCCCATGGCGTGCGCAGGCCGGCTTTGCCTTTTTCAAACGACATGGTAGCCGCCACCGGCAGGCGCGTGTTTTCCCGCGCCGCGCGCACCGCGATCGCTGCCTCGTCCTGCGCCATCATGGTTTCGATGAACAGAACGTCTGCCCCCCCCTGTTCCAGGGCCAGGGCCGCCTCGGCGAAGTCGTCGTACGCCGCCTGGGGCGATAGCGGGCCGAGCGGCTCCAGAATCTCGCCGGTTGGGCCGATGGAGCCCGCCACCCACACCCGGCGCGGACTCTCCTCCGCGGCCTGGCGGGCCAGTTCCGCCGCCTTCACGCACAGCTCGGTCACGCGGTCCTGCAGTCCGTAATGCGCCAGCCGGCCTCGGTTGGCCCCGAACGTGTTGGTTTCAATGATATCCGCACCGGCGATGATGTAGTCGCGATGCAGAGACAGCACGAGATCCGGATCATCCAGCAGCAACCGTTCCGGCGGTTCGCCCTGAGCCAGGCCGCGATTTTGCAGCTCAGTTCCGGTGGCGCCATCGCAGAGCAGCACCGTACCCTGAGCCAGGAGGTCGAGAATCGTCATGGAAGGCATATCCTTTCTGATTTTACCTGGTGTTTTTGTGCCATAAACGAAAAACGACTTTATGTTGAACTATATTGGGTTGCTTGTTCATTTTTTTGACGGGACTTTCAGGATGAACAGGGAAAATTCATGGCAAAAATTGGTGAATAGCTATGAATAAGAATCATCCTGTCGATCCGATTCACACATCATTCAGGGCGGCTATTTTGCAGCCCCATCCCTTGCGGAGAGAAACGTGATCCTTTCCGCATGCTTTGCAAACTGCAACAATCCTGGTAAACGCAGAATGAGGATTACCAGGCCTTTAGCCTGGTTTATTCTGAAATAAAAATTAAGCGCAAGCATAATTGGGATATCTGAAAAAATAGGTTTTCCTGACACTTCGGCAAGGTTTCCATTCAAATCAAGATATGATCTTGCCCTACAAATCAGCCTGTAAATGCTTCAGGTTCAAAGAGGTTCCCATTGAACTTTTCGAAGGCGCCCTCTCTGTTCGGGTATCCCTTTTATTGTCAGATAGTTAAGTATATTTCTTGATTTGCAGGATACAAGTGAAAAATGTCCCCATTGAACTATCTGTCAGTCTGAGGACAAAGTCTTAAGCCTATTCGATCCTGTTGATCCTGTCAGGGAACTACCCACACAAAATGACATACAGCCCGAAAAACTTTGCATTGTTGCAAGGGGTTGATTATTTTTAAAATTAATCATTGTTGGGGCGATTTCAAAAACAATTCACCCATTCATACCGAAAGGATGCCGATTGATGCCCTGGATTTTGCGCATGCTCCTGTTTATTGTGCCTGCGATTTTGCTGCTTCATGCGGTCAGCTTCCTGAGAATGCGGGGGGCTGCGCGTCGATTATGGGGACCGCAATCGGCTATGGCCAGGGTGTTAAAATGGTTGTACCTGTGGTGGCTGGCGCTGCCAGTGGTGTTGCTGCTTCTGTATCTGCTGGGCCTGAAAGATGCGCAACGAACCTTGTTTTATGGACATGCCTTTTGGGATTGGCTTGTGGTTTATCCATTCTGGTTCGGGCTGATTTTTTCGGTAGAATTTTTGCTGATCATACTGATTTTTGAAGCCGTCTGGTTCGGAATCAAGCGGATAGCCCGGCGGTTTCATCGCATGGACCGGGTGAAGGCGGCCAGCCTGCTTGGCATGTCCCTGGGACTGATGCTTTATGTTGCCACAACGGTGGTTGTCGATACACAGAATCAGATCATTCAACAACAAACGGTGGATTTGGCCGACTGGCCGGCGTCTCTCGATGGTTTTCGCATCGTGCATATCAGCGATGTGCAGGGCGACAACCGAACCGGCCCGCACCGCATGCAGCGGTATGTGGATGCGATCAACGCGCTGGAACCGGACCTGCTGCTGTTCACCGGCGATCTGATCACGCGCGGCCGCGAGCACGTGCCGGTGGCCGCGTCGGTTCTCGGCAAAACGCGTGCGCGCTATGGTCGGCTGGCCTGCATGGGCGATCACGATTTCTGGACCGATCCCGTGTTGGTGCGGCGGGAGCTCGAAAAAAATGGCTTTCTGTTTCTGGAAGATACCACCATCGTTCTGCCGTTGGGCGAGGCGTCCCTGCACATCACCGGAATTACCGAAATTTACCGAAAACGGACCGATGTCGCCAGCCTGCAAAAATTGGCTACGAACGGAATCGGCAGCCCCGTCCGTATTTTGATGCTGCATCAGCCCACGGAGGCGCTGGTGCGGGCCGCACCGGCGCTGGGATACAACCTGATTGCTGCCGGACACACGCACGGCGGCCAGGTGGTGCTGTGGAACTGGCTGTGGCCGCTCACCCCGGGTCGCTGGGAGAACGGCTTCTGGCGCGGCTTTCACTGGCTCGACGGCGCGCTTCTGAGCATCAACAGCGGGCTGGGACTGACATTTGCGCCGGTGCGTTATCAAGCGCCGGCGAATATTCATGTAATTGAACTTCGATCGATGGCATCAACGCCATAGAAGACCATGAGACTCAGGATGATGCGCCTCACAATTGGTGGCTTGTTGCTCCTGCTGATGAGCACGGGCGCGATGGCCCAGGAGCCGCCGTACTTTTTTTACCATGCCTACGATTACGGCAGCGAAGCCACCTTCAATCCACTGTCAATCATCATCAACGGCGGGTATGGCACTTTTCAGCTCGGTCAGCGCGATCGGCGCCTGGCCGGGGTGGATTACCGGGCGGGTTGGCGCAATGTCTGGACCAACGTCGCCCACCCGCTTGCTGCGATCCGCGAATACGGCTGGAAAGCGTTTATCCGCACCGAGATCGTGCCCACCACCCTGGCGCCGCGCAGTTCGCAATATTTCCCCAATTACCAGAACCACCTGGTCGGTGGGGGCATGACATACCGGGCTTTTGTGGAATGGTTCCGCTGGCACGGGGTGCAATATCCAAAAATCTGGGCGCTGATGAGCCTGACGGTGTACCACACCCTGAATGAGGTGGTGGAAAACAACCGCTATCAGGGCGTGAATGTCGATCCCATTGCCGATATGCTCATTTTCAATCCCCTGGGCGTGCTGCTGTTTTCCAGCGACCGGGTGGCGCGCTTTTTCGGCGAGACCCTGAATTTGCGGGACTGGTCGTTTTTTCCCACCATCGATCCAACCCTGGGCACGCTTGAAAACAACGGTCAGAATTTTGCCATCAAAATCCGGCTGGGGCATTCCACGCCGTGGCACCTGTTTTACCAATTCGGCCTCAACGGCATTCTCGGGCTGTCGTACAAACGCGCCGATGGCCATAGCATTTCGTTCGGGGCCGGACTGCTGGCGCGCAACCTGCGGCGGGTGCGGCGCGACGACGGCGTGCGTCATTTGACCGTCGATCTCGTCTGGAACGCCGGCGTGTTTTACGATCGCAACGGTTCGCTGATGGCGTCGGTCCTGTTCAGCGGCGGCCGGAGCTACCGCTTCCGGGCGACGCTTTACCCGGGACTTTTGCGGATCGCCGGCATGCGACCGGCGGCGTTTGTGGCCGTGGGGGAGCGCGGCGATGTGGTGTGGGGCCTGTCGCTGCCCTCGCTGCCCATCGGGCTGGCAATGCGGTGGTGACAGGACAAGGCGGAGCGAACCCATTTCCAGATATAAAACCGTCTCTGGCGGTGTAGTGAGGCGGGCATTGCGGAGGACCTCTATCGTCATGGACAAAAATGCGCCTACGGAAGCCCCGGCGCCCGCGGATTGAATGTGGATGAGAGCAAAGTTTTAATCATATATTGAACCGACATTTCCAATTCTTGAAATAACTGGAATCACGGGATTGAAACCGATCGTACCGTCAAAAGAAAGGATGACTCATGCGAACGCTGTTTGTGGTGGTGAGCTGGTTCTGGGGCCTGCAGGCTTTTGCAGCACAGCCCGATACCCTGGCGCAATTCATTTTTCCGCTGCAGGAAAAGCACGTTCACAGCAGCACCATCGTGGCCTGCCCCAACGGAGATTTGCTGATGGCCTGGTTCGAAGGGTCGGGGGAGCGGTCGGCAAACGACGTGCGCATCCGTGGCGCGCGGCTGCGCCTGGGCGACCGCCGCTGGAGTCCAGTGTTTGACATGGCCGATACCCCCAACATGCCCGATTGCAACCCGGTGCTGTTCATCGATGCGCGGCAGCGGCTGCACCTGTTCTGGATTGCCGTCATCGCCAACCGCTGGGAAATGTCCCTGCTGCGGCATCGGATCTCCACGGATTACCAGCAAGAGGGCGCGCCCACGTGGCAGTGGCAGGACGTGATTTTGCTTCGGCCCGGGGAAGAGTTTGCCGAGGCTGCCCGCAAGGGATTTGCGGAGCTACCCGAGCAGGACCTGGCCTGGGCCGAGTATGCGCCACCGTACGAACGCATGCTCATCGAAGCCGCCCGCGATCCGAAAAAGCGCGAGCTCGGCTGGATGACGCGCACGCATCCGCTCATCCTGCCGGACGGGCGCATCCTGCTGCCACTGTATTCGGATGGGTACAACTTTTCGCTGATGGCCATTTCCGATGACGGTGGCGACACCTGGCGGCCGAGTCTGCCTATCATCGGGCGGGGCAATGTGCAGCCGACGTTGTTGCGCCGCGCGGATGGTAGCATCATGGCCTACATGCGCGACAACGGTGACCCGCCCGGGCGGGTGATGGTGAGCACATCGCATGATCGTGGCGAGAGCTGGACTGTGGCCCGTGACGGCCATATTCCCAATCCGGGTTCCAGCGTGGTGACCCTGGCTCTGACCGACGGCCGGTGGCTGCTGGTGTATAACGACACCGAAAAAGGCCGGCACCGGCTGGCTATCGCCCTTTCCGACGACGAAGGCCGAAGCTGGAAATGGAAACGCTATCTGGATCGCGCCGGACCGGGCGAGGCCAAGTTTCACTATCCGGCCGTGGTGCAAACGCCCGATGGCCGCATTCATTTGACCTACACCTATCAGGTGAAGGCGGGAAAGACCATTAAGCATGTGTCCCTGGATGCCAGCTTCATCCAAGAATAGAACCGATGCGCGTGAGCGACCTACCGGTGATTTTTATTAGAATTGAGACGAAGGCTGGGGAAATTACAAATTATAAGAAAAATTAAAGAAAGGGATGGATGGTTGATTTTCTGATTTCTATAGACGATTGAAAAACAGTGAGATAGCGTTATCGAATAGTCTGCCTCAAATGCGAATCTGGCATGCTTTTTGATCAATAAATTGGCAGAACGCACTTATGCAGCCCCTTGATTTTTGAACATGGAGAGGCCGACGATGAAAGCGCTGCTTTCCGGCAACGAAGCCATTGCACGAGGGGCTTATGAGGCAGGAGTGATCTTTGCCAGCGCCTATCCCGGCACGCCGAGCACGGAGATTCTGGAAGCCATTGCGCATTATGACGAGATTCAGGCCCAGTGGGCGCCCAATGAAAAAGTTGCGCTGGAAACCGCGGCCGGGGCCTCGCTGGCCGGCGGCAGGGCGCTAGTGGCCATGAAGCACGTTGGCCTGAACGTGGCCGCGGATCCGCTGTTCAGTCTGGTGTACATGGGATGCCCGGGCGGGCTGGTCATCGTCTCCGCCGATGATCCTGGCATGCATTCTTCCCAAAATGAGCAAGACAACCGGTGGTATGCCAGGGCCGCCAAACTCCCCATGCTGGAACCGTCCGACAGCCAGGAAGCCCGCATTTTTACCAAACTGGCTTTTGAAATCAGCGAGAAATACAACACCCCGGTTTTGCTACGCATCACCACTCGCATTGCGCACAGCTCGAGCGTGGTCACCCTGGAGCCTCGCGCAGAACATCCGATTCCGCCCTATCAGAAAAATAGCGAACATCATGTATTGCTACCGGTGCATGCACGCAAGATCCATCCCGAGATCGAAGCCCGTTTGCAGCGTCTTTCTCGGGACGCCGTGATGCAGAAATGCACCACGATCCTCCGCGGAAACAGCGATGTCGGCATTATCACCGCCGGGGTGGCCTTTCACTATGCCTGTGAGGTGTTTCCCGAAGCCTCGTTTTTTAAATTGGGGATGACGCATCCAATGCCGGTGGACTGGCTCTTTGAGTTTGCATTGAGCGTGCGCAACATCTTCGTCATCGAAGAATTGGATCCCTTCCTGGAAGAACAAATCCGGGCGCTCGGGATCGAAGTCACTGGAAAAGACCGGTTCCCGGTGGTCGGGGAGCTCAATCCTGATCGGGTCCGGCAGGGATTGTACGGGCCGGAAACTGAAAAAAAGGAACATTCCCACGAACCGGTTTCTGACGAGATTCCGCCCCGTCCGCCGGTGTTCTGTCCAGGATGCCCGCACGCCGGCATGTTCTGGGCCCTCAAGAAGTTGCGCTTTCGGGTGACCGGAGATATCGGTTGCTACACCCTTGGCGCATTGCCGCCACTGGCCGCCATGGATAGTTGCCTGAACATGGGAGCCAGCATCGGTATGGCCGAGGGCATGGAAAGAGTGCTCAAGGATTCCCGGCATCCAGTGGCGGCGGTCATCGGCGATTCCACCTTTATTCATTCAGGAATCACTGGCCTGATCGACCTGGTTTACAACGGATCTCATGCCGTGGTCGTGATTCTCGATAATGGCACCACCGCCATGACCGGCCATCAGCCCCATCCGGGAACGGGGCGCACTCTGAAAGGCCATTCCACTCACAAGCTGGATATTGAGCAATTGTGTAGGGCCCTGGGAGTGCCCCATGTGGAGATTGTCAATCCGTATCATCTGGATGACGTTATCCAGGCGCTGAAAAGGGCGAAATCGGCGGGTGAGCTTTCGGTCATCATATCCAGAGCGCCGTGCATTTTGTTAGAAAAACGCCGGTTGGGTGCGCCGTTGGTAATTGATATGAATCTGTGCAAGGCATGCAATGTGTGCCTGCAACTGGGCTGCCCGGCGATCGAACGCGTGGGACAACAATATCGGATTGATCCCGCGTTTTGTGTCGGTTGCGGATTGTGCGCCCGGGGCTGCCAACTTCGAGCGATCGTTTCATCCGACGACATGATGATCATGAATTGAGGTGGGGATTGTGATGAAACTGCCATCGGAAACAACCAATGTAATCTTGTGTGGTGTGGGAGGGCAGGGGATTCTGCTGGCCGGCCGGATTCTCGCGGTTGCGGCGCTCGAGGCCGGCCTTGACGTGAAAAAGGCGGAAGTGCATGGCATGGCCCAGCGGGGTGGTAGCGTCATTACGCACGTGCGTTTTGGCGAACGGGTTTTTTCTCCGCTGATTGCCAGCCATCAGGCGCATTTTATGCTGGCCTTCGAACCGCTAGAAGCACTGCGCTATCTTGATTTCATGAGCCCGGATGGCACGATTTTCATAAATCAGCAAAAGATTTTGCCGCAGCCGGTGCGTGTGGGCAAAATGGCCTATCCGACCGGCATCGTTTCGAAATGCAAAAAGCGCGTTCACCGACTGATTGCCATCAATGCCACGCACAACGCCGAATCCATTGGTGATCCTCGTGTGGCCAATTTGATCTTTTTGGGCATGCTTTCTCGCTTTCTTGGCTTCCCGGAGTCCATCTGGCAGAAAGCGATACAGGCGTGTATCCCTTCGACGAAGCAGGAAATCAACATCCGTGCGTTTCAGTTTGGCCGCGATTTCCTGATGCGTCGGTTGAGCATACCTGAAAAGGAGATACGAGGAACGTACATCATAACGTCTTAATTTTCGGGGAGGTGGGCCATGCAAAAGCAAAAAACCGTCGCCGCTCTGCTGGTGCTCACTCTGGTAGGTGGGGTGGTGTTTCAGCAAATCCGCTCCTCGCGGAGGACGATCACCGCCGGGCTATCCGATATGGCTCTCAAGGGGCAGCAGATGTTCGAACAAAAGCGATGTTACCGGTGTCATAGCCTCGGCAATCCTCAACGAAAGCCGGAAATGGAAGCGCCGGACCTGACCAATCCCTTTCTGGCCAACTATAGCCTGTTTGTCCGCGCCCATTTGCTGTTTGTGGAAGAGAGCACGATGCCGGAGATCGAGCTGAATTCGGATGAGATCCGCTGGGTGAGCGTGTATGTGGCGGAGCTGCACCGGGCCAAACACAGCGCGCTGGCGCCTGAGACAGTGGATGCAGCCTGTCCCGTTTGCAATGCGCCGGTTTCGAAGGAAAAAGCCATGCAAGAAGGGCTCTGGTTCCGTTATCTGGAAGACACCTTCTATTTTGAATGCGAGGAATGCAAGGCGGTTTTTGTTCAGGCTCCCGAAGCCTATCGTCAGATGATGTTCGCTTCCAAAGAAGAGAAATCCCCCTGAATTCGGTACAGAACGTTAATTAGTGCTTGTATGCAAATAGCCAGCGCTTTCCGGTTCACCGGGTTGAACCAACGCTTTTTGGCGTAGGTAATCTTTGTAACTGAAAAAGATAAGGAAAAGGGTAACAATCAGCACTCCCAGCGCTAGAAACACGTCCTTTTTGTTCATGAGCGATCATTCCTTTCTTGAAAAATCTCGAAACGTATGACCTTCCGGGTGGGATACACCCGGAAGGTGTCAACTTCGTTAACCCTTTCTATGCTTAGAAACCACTACGCGCCATGGCTTCCAGCCGGGCGATGCGTTCTTCGGTCGGCGGATGCGTTGAAAACAGCGAGGCAAAGCTCTGCCCGCCGCGCAGCGGATTGACAATGAACATGTGTGAAGTGGCCGGGTTCACCTGGGCGGGCGCCATTTCGGCCGCACGCTCGAGCTGACGCAGCGCATTGGCCAGGCCGAGCGGGTTGCGGGTGATCCGGGCTGCGGTGGCATCCGCCGTGAACTCGCGACTACGCGAGATGGCCATTTGCACCATCGTGGCTGCAATGGGCATAACAATGATCGCCAGCAGGGCGCCGATCCAGCCCAGCGGGTTATCGTCATCATCGCTGCTGAATCCGCCGAACATCATGGACCACTGTCCCATCCAGGCGAGATAGGAGATGGCACCGGCGATGGTCGCCGCGATACTGCTGATCAAAATATCGCGGTTGCGGATGTGTCCGAGCTCGTGGGCGATCACCCCTTCCAGTTCGTCCCGGCTCAAAATGCGAAGAATGCCTTCGGTCACGGCGACAGCCGAGTGCTCGGGATTTCGACCAGTCGCAAACGCATTGGGCATATCCGTGGGCACGATGTACACCCGCGGCATTGGCAAGCCGGCCTGCTGCGCCAGTCGCCGAACCATAGCATGCAATTCGGGCGCCTCGGCTTCGCTGACTTCCTTGGCACGATACATGGTCAGCACCATCTTATCAGAGAACCAGTAGCTGAAGAAATTCATCCCTCCAGCAAAAATGAGCGCCATGGTGGCACCAGACTGGCCGCCAAAAAATCCCCCCAAAAGGACCAGCAAAACGGTTAGTAGCGCCATCAAAAAGGCAACTCGTAATGTATGCATACATCTCTCCTCAGCAGTTAGTGAATGGCACAATTTAAAAAGGATATCGGCACCATTTTCAAGGCCTTGTATGCCCTTGCCCTTGCAAAGGTTCCCTGAAGGGATCGAAATTTAAGATTTCCCCCGGTCAATTGCAATAAAATTCGGAAATTGGCTGTGATAAGCCGTAATGATTCAGGAAGACAGGCTAAATTGGTCCCCTCCCCGCGCGCTATTACGAAAATTTGCCAGCAGTCGGACAGGCGCCGCCACCAGCCGATGGAGGCTCGCGTTTTAGAGCTGGCTGAAACACCAAGCATCGCGAAGGTACCTGGTGTTTTGAGGGCCGATGTTTTTTAAAAAAAGGCAAAATTTTCTGGACAAATCCAAAATTGTTTTTTATATTAGCTTCCGCTTATGGAAGCCTTTCCAATATTTATTTCAATGAAGTTATGCATGGTTTCATCTTCCGCCTGCGCTTTCCGTGTCAGTGCGGCTGCTCCGGAACCATGCGACGGCTCCCTGCTTCACCCAAGGTCTAGGAGGTGACACGATTTCAAGCATTGACGGACTGGTTCCCCGTCCGACAATGCCTGTCTCAATAGATCACGCAACTCGCGCTGCATGTTCAAAAATTCCTTGCTCATCCGCAAATTAGCGATGGTTTGAACATCAATATGTCGGTCACGATATACGACGTTGCCCGCAGGGCCGGCGTGGGCATTGGCACCGTTTCCCGTGCCATCAACGGGAGCCCGCAAATCCGGCCCGAAACCAAACAGCGGGTCATGGATGCTATCCGCGAGCTTGGCTATACGCCCCACACCATGGCCAAACGGCTCGCCACCAAACGCATCGGAATCATCGCTGCCATCATGCCCTTCTACACCGGCCATTTTTATCAGGAGCTGCTTCGCGGCATCCAGAAATCCCTCACCGAATTCGAATACGATCTGCTCGTGCATTTTGTGGATAAACCCGAAAAGCTCAATGCCTATCTCGATCGCACCCTGAGTGAAAAACGCTGCGACGGCTTGCTGGTCATTTCCATGGATATTCCCGAGGAATACGTGGATCAATTGCAAAATGCCCGGCTGCCTGTGGTGGTGGTTGATCGTGGCCACGACCGGTTGGATTGCATTCAGGTGGAAAACGAGCGCGGCGCCTATCTGGCCACGCAGCACCTGATCCGTTTCGGGCATCACAAAATCGGCATGATTTCTGGCAACCGGCACAGTGAACCGGCCAAGCAGCGCTATCAGGGCTATGCACGCGCCATGCGTGAGGCCGGCCTGACGGTGAAACCGGAATGGTTCATTTCGGCGGACATGCTCGAAACCACGCCGAAAATTCAGCAAAACGACGGGTTCAACATTCACGCCGGACGCGTAGCCATGAAACGGCTGCTGCAGATGGGCGAGGAGCGCCCCACCGCCATTTTCGCCGCCTCGGATATTCTCGCCATTGGCGCCATGCGCGCCGCCAATGAGGCCGGTTTGCGCATTCCGGATGACCTGGCGGTGATCGGCTTCGACGACATCGAGCTGGCCGATTATCTCTCGCTGACCACGATGCAGCAACCCATGTACGAAATGGGCAAAATGGCGGTGGACCGGATTATGGAGAAGATTGAGGCGGAGACGGAAGAAGTGCGGCAATTCCGGCTGACCACGCGGCTGATTGAGCGCAGTAGCACACGACAGGCCGGGCGGTGAGGCATGGGTCGATATTCAGGCATGCCGGTAATCCGGGCGGCATAGCCACGGCAAGAAAACCAATGCAACATAAAAGAAAATTGATGAAAATTCCACATAGACGATTTCGGGATGGTGTTTCAAAGCGCACGGACGTGATGCTGATGACCGCACTGCTGGTGGCTGCCGGTGTGTTTGGATGCGCAGACCAGAGCCGCGACGAAGGCGATGTGCTGGCGGTGATCCAGGATCGTACAATCACGGCCAAAAAGTTTCTCAAGGTTTATCAGCAGTATCGGCAGCGCACTGGCATGAATGTGCCGGACAACGGCCAGTTCCGCCGGCAGGTGCTGTACAACCTTGTCGATGACGAGGTGCTGATCACCAGGGCCATCGAGCGGGGATACGATCGCGACCCGGTGGGCGAGTTCGAGCGCGAGCGCATCGAAACGCAGGCGCTGCTGGATTTGTACCACAAGAAACACATCGCACCGAAGGTGCGCGTGGAAGAGGCAGAGCTGATGCAACTGTTTATTCGGCTGAACACACGGTTGAAAGCCCGGCATCTGTATGCCCCGACGAAGCGCGATGCCGATTCGCTGTATGCGCTGCTGCAAGCCGGGGCCACGTTTACGGAGTTGGCGCGCACGACGTTCGAAGATCCGCGGTTGCGCGAATCCGGCGGCGATCTCGGCTATTTCACCGTCGATGAGATGGACCCGGCGTTCGAAGAAGCGGCGTATGCCCTCCAAGTTGGTGAAATTTCCCGACCGGTGAAAACACGGTTTGGATACAGCATCATCAAGGTCGAGGACATCAAGGGGAATCCGTTGTTGACCGAAACGGAATTTGCCAAACACAAGCCAAAGCTGCGTGCGTACTGGACGCGGCGCAAACTTCTCAAGCTAACGCAGCAGCATGTGGATTCGCTGCGTCGGGCGTTGCGGGTGCGGTTTTATCCGCAAACGGTGAAGGCGCTCCTGGCCAAGGTGCTGGCGCAAAACACCGCCGGCAGCGTGCGCCAGGATGAAAGCTGGACGCTCGATCCCGGGCTTTTGCAGCAGGAGCTGGTCACCTCCGAGCTCGGCACCTGGACGGTGGCCGATTTCCAGCGTTACGCTCGCTTCACTTCGCCCAAACAGCGCAAAGCGATTCGCCACGAAGAAGCGCTGCAGGATTTTATAGCCGGGATGGTGGTGCGGGCCTACATGCTGCAGCGGGCGCACAAAGAGGGACTGCACCGCACCGAGCGGTACCGCGACAAGGTGGCCGAGGCGTGGGACAATTACCTGCTCCAGCGCATCGAATCAGCGTTGATGGATGAGATCGTCATTCCCGAAGATTCGGTGCGGCGGGTGTATGAGCGCGCGCCAGAGCGATTCGCATTGCCGAAAAAAATCCGGCTGGCAGAAATTGTGGTGAAAGACAAAGCCACGGCAGACCGGGTGTCCTGGCTGCTGAAGCGCGGCGAGCCGTTTGCCGAGCTGGCGAAAACCTACTCCGTACGGCCCATGAGTGCGGCCAATGGCGGCGATCTCGGCTATTTCACCCTGCAGGAACTGGGTGGCTTTGCCAGACTGGTGGAATCGTTGCAGGTGGGTGAGTACCGCGGTCCGATCCGAGTGGATTCGCTGTATATGTTCATTCGTTGTGAAGATATTCTGCCAGGGCAGGTGCGTTCGTTTGAAGAGGTGCGAGCGGATATTGAAAAATCGCTGCGCCTCATGGCCTGGCACGATGTGCGCAAGCAAAAACTGGCTGAATTTAAGAAAGGGATGAAGATCAGGGCATATCCAAAGCGGTTGCGAGCGTTACGCCCCAACTAATTTAACTTTGGAGCGTTTTTATGAGGCAAAAGGCATTCTGGAAAAAAGCCCTTCTGACGCCGGCGCTGGTGCTGATGCTGGCCGGTGTTGGATCGGCCCAGAAGTACGGCAAAATTGTGGGAACGGTGACGGATGCCGATACGGGCGAACCGCTGCCCGGGGCCAATATTTTGATTGTCGGCACTACCATCGGAGCGGCTTCGGATGTGAACGGAAATTTCGTGATTTTGCGCGTGCCGCCCGGCAAATACGACCTGCGCGCCACGTTCATCGGCTATCAGAACATGGTGAAAAGCGGCGTCGAGGTGATGACCGATTTGACCACACGCGTGGATTTTGCGCTGAAAGTCAAAACCCTGGATATCGGGCAGGAAGTGGTTGTGGTCGCCGAGCGGCCCATCGTGCGCAAGGATCTGACGGCGTCGGAATCACGCGTACAGGCGGAGGACATCGCACGCATGCCCGTGCAGGAAATGGCTGACGTGCTCAATCTGCAGGCCGGGGTTACCCGGGACGCCTTCGGCGGTATCCACATCCGCGGCGGCCGCTCCACCGAGGTGGCGTACATGATCAACGGTGTGCGCATCACCGATGACTTCACCAAAACGCAAGCCGTGCAGGTGGAAAACGAATCGATTCAAGAGCTGCAGGTGATTGCCGGCACGTTCAATGCCGAATACGGCGAGGCCATGAGCGGCATCGTGAACATCGTGACCAAGACCGGCGGCAACGAGTTTCACGGCAAGTTCGAGACCTACGCCGGCGATTACATCAGCGCCAATGACGAGATTTTCTGGAACATCGACGACATCAACCCGGTGGCCAATTACAATTTTCAGGGCTCGCTGAGCGGCCCGATCAAAAAGGACAAACTGACCTTTTTCGTGACCGGTCGGCGCTGGGTCAACGACGGATGGCTGTATGCGCCGTATGTGTACAGTCCGCAGGGCCGGGTGCAGGTGATCGATGGCGACACCGTGGCCGTACGCGGCGACAGCTCGGCGGTGGCCATGAACCGGCGCGAACGCTGGAGCGGGCAGGCCAGTCTGGAATGGCGCATCGCCGCCCCGCTGAAGTTGAAGCTTGATGCGTTTGGCAGTTTTGAGAAACGCCGCAATTACGATCACTTTTTCCGGCTGAATCCCTTTGGCAAACGCGGCGATGAAGACGGCGGCTACGCCTTCATTGGCAATTTGACCCACGCCGTCAGCGCGCGCACGTATTACGAAATCACCGCGGCCTACAAATACAACCAACTGCGCTCGGTGCTGTACGACGATCCCTTCGATCCGCGCTACGTGCACCCGGATTCGCTGAATACCGGCGCCAATCAATTTGCCCGCGCCGGCACCGATCTGGCGCGGTTCAAACGCAGCACCACGAGCTGGGTCGGTAAATTCGATATCACCAGCCAGATCAACGACCGCCATCTCGTCAAAGGGGGCGTCGAATTCAAAGTCGATCGCGTATTTATGGATGATCTGGTGCTGGTGCCAGCTGAGGATGAAAACGGCCGCCAGATTGAGCCGTTCCGCCCGCGCATTCCGCCGCCCACCGAGCTCAACCATACGCTGATCAACCGCAGACCCTACACCTTTGCGGCCTACATTCAGGACAAAATCGAATACGAATCTTTCATTATTAATATTGGTATTCGCTTTGATCTGTTCGATGCGCGCGGAAAGGTGCCGAAGGATCTCGAAGATCCGAATATCTACAATCCTTTCAAGCTACAACACATCTACCGGGATCTCAACGGCGACGGCGTGATCGGCCTGGATGAGCAGACCGATGCCAATAAGCTGACGCTGGAAGAGCGGCGGCAATACTGGTATCGCAAAACCTCGGTCAAGACGCAGTGGAGTCCGCGTCTGGGGGTGGCCTATCCCATTACCGATCGTGGTGTGATTCATTTCTCGTACGGCATTTTCCGCCAGATACCGGATTACGAACAGCTCTATCGCGGCGACGAGCTGAAGCTGAATCAGGTGAGCCCGAACCAGGGGCCGTTCGGCAATCCGGACCTGAATCCGCAGCGCACCACCATGTACGAGCTCGGCTTGCAGCAGCAGCTCTCCGAGCACATCGGCGCCGATGTTACCCTGTTTTATCGTGATATCCGGGATTGGGTGACCTCCAGTGCGCTGTTTCCCACGGCCATTGCCGGTGTGAGCTACAGCCGCAAGATCAACCGGGATTTCGCCAACGTGCGCGGATTCACCCTGGCCCTCAAGCGGCGTTTTGCCAACCACTATTCGTTCAGCGTCGATTACACGTTCCAGATCGCCGAGGGCACGAATTCGACGCCGGAAGAGGAGTACTTTTCGCAGGTGGGCGGCGCCGAACCGACGCGCCAGCTCACGCCTCTGGCCTGGGATCAGCGGCATACGCTGAATGCCAGTTTCTATTTCGGCGGCGACGACTGGGGCGTGAGCCTGATTGAACGGTACCAGTCCGGACAGCCGTACACGCCGCAGCTCGTGACCATCGGTCGTGTGGGGCGGGACATCATTGCCGGGCTGGAAAAAAACAGCCGCCGCAAACCGGACCGGTTTACCGTGGACCTGACGGCGTTCAAAGAGTTCAGGCTAAATCAATTCCGGCTGAAGCTGTTCGCGCGCGTGTTCAACCTGTTTGATGCCAAAAATCCGGTGAATGTGTTTGGCGATACGGGGCAGCCGGACTTCACCCTGAACATGCTGCAAGCGGTCAGCGCCGATCCGAGCTGGTTCGTGCGCCCGGATTTTTATTCCGAACCCCGCCGCGT